>NZ_PQSR01000008.1 GCF_002920635.1 Streptomyces sp. Ru72
GGTGCACGACCACGAGCGGACTCGCCGCCGCGACCGGCCGGAGAGTCGTCGAGCGGTACGGCATGACCGAGACGCTGATGAACACCAGCGTGCGGGTGGACGGGGAGGCGCGCGCGGGGACGGTGGGGGTTCCGCTGCCGGGTGTGGAGCTGCGGCTCGTCGAGGAGGACGGGTCCGTCATCGCCGCCTGCGACGAGGAGAGCGTCGGGGAGATCCAGGTGCGCGGGCCGAACCTGTTCACCGGGTACCTCAACCGGCCCGACGCCACCGCCGCCGCGTTCACCCCTGACGGCTGGTTCCGCACCGGGGACATGGCGGTCCGCGAGCCCGACGGGTACGTGCGGATCGTGGGGCGCAAGGCGACCGATCTCATCAAGAGCGGCGGCTACAAGATCGGGGCCGGGGAGATCGAGAACGCCCTTCTCGAGCACCCGGGTGTCCGGGAGGCCGCCGTCGCCGGGGAGCCCGACGACGACCTGGGCGAGCGGATCGTCGCCTGGGTGGTGCCCGCGGATCCCGCGGCGCCGCCCGGCGCCGACGAGCTGGCCGGCCACGTGGCCCGCCGTCTCGCCCCGCACAAGCGTCCGCGCGTGGTGCGGTACCTGGACGCCCTGCCCCGCAACGACATGGGGAAGATCATGAAGCGGGCGCTGCGGGATGCCTGAGCGCCTGTCCGCCCGGGACGCCCTCGCCCTTGTCACCGACGACTTCGCCCAACTCCCCTCCCCCGCGCGCGGCGGGAGGTCCGACGGTCCGTTGGCCTGGCCCGGCTACGACGCCTCCCTCGCCCGCGCCGCCACGCACACCGGCGAGGAGGAGTCGGTCGTCTGCGGGTACGCCACCGTCACCGGCACCCCGGTCGTGCTGATCGCGTTCGAGTTCGGCTTCCTGGGCGGCTCCCTGGGCGAACGCACCGGGGACCGGCTGGAGGCGGCCCACGTCCACGCCCGTGAGCGGCGGCTGCCGGTTGTCTCGCTGGTCGCGACGGGCGGCAGCCGGATGCAGGAGGGCATGCTCGCGCTGACCCAGTTGCAGCGCGTGGCCCGCCAGTCGGCGCTCACCCGCGCGGCCGGCCTGCCCCAGCTCGCGGTGTTGCGGGACCCGACGACGGGCGGCGGCTGGGCCACGCTGGGCGCGGGCGCCGACGTGGTGCTGGCCCTGCCGGGCGCCCAGGTCGGCTTCGCGGGCTCCCGGGTGCGCCCACCGGACGCCGACCCTGCGGCGTACACCGCTCAGGCGCAGCTCGAAGCGGGCACCGTCGACGCGGTCGTACGGCCCGCAGAGCTGCGCGAGACGCTGGGCCGGTGGCTGGCGCTGCTGACGGCACCCTCCTGCCCCGGTCCCGAACCCGAGCCCGCGCCCGTGCCCGGCGCACTCGGCCGGGCGGACCTCCCGGCCACCGGCTGGGACGCGGTGCGGCGCGCCCGCGACCCGAAGCGTCCCCGCGCGCACGCCTACCTGGACGCCTACTTCACCCGCCGGGCGGCCATCAGCGGCGACCGGTGCGGCGGCACCGACCCGGACGGCATGCTGTGCGGCTTCGGCACCCACGACGGCCGGACCATCGCCTACGCCGCCCAGACCGGCACGGCGACCCGGCCCGCCGGGTTCCGTACGGCCGCCCGGCTGGTCCGCCTCGCGGACCGGCTGTCCCTGCCGGTGCTGACGCTGGTGGACACACCGGGCGCCGCCAACGACGCCGAGGCCGAACGGCAAGGGGCGGGCGCAGCGATCGCGGACCTGTTCGCCGCGGTCGCCACGGCCCGTACGCCGATCACCACGCTGGTCATCGGCGAGGGCGGCTCAGGCGGCGCCCTCGCGCTGGCCGCGCCGGGCAACACGTGGGTCACGCCGGACAGCTACTTCTCCGTCATCGCCCCGGAGCTCGCCGCCGCGATACTCAAGCGCCCGCCGGAGCAGGTGCGGGAGACGGCGGACCAGCTCCGGGTCCGCCCCCAGGACCTGGTCGACCTGGGGGTGGTGCGGGGGATCGCCGGCACCGCTACGTGACGAGCGGACCCCGTACAAGGTCCTCCCCGCGCGACGCGCCCAGGACCACCCGCCCGGACCACCCCGAGGGGCGCGGGGCCGCCCCGCGGCGGAGGATGCGGAGAAGAGGCCCGCCGCCCGGCGGCCCGCCCGCGGTCCGTTCTCGGGAGGTACCGCCATGACCGTCAGCCTGGACCAGCTGCGCCGCTGCCACTTCGCCGTCGACCTGGGCGCGGCGAGGACCCGCGTCTACGTCAAGGGCGCCGGCCTGGTGGTGGACCAGCCCAGTGCGGCGGCCGTCAACACCCGCACGGGCGCGCTGATCGCGGTCGGTGAGTTCGCCGAGAAGATGACGGGCCGCACGCCCTCGTACATCCGAGTCGTACGGCCCGTCTCCGGCGGCACCGTCGTCGACATCGAGATGGCCCAGCGCATGCTGCGCCATCTGCTGGGCGAGAAGCTCCGCCGCAGCCTGCGCCGCAAGCCCCGGCTGCGGGCCGCCGCCTGCACCCCGCACGACGCGGACCCGCTGGCCCAGCGCGCGGCCGTGGAGACGCTGGTCGGGCTGGGGGCGCGCAGGGTGGAGCTGGTGGACACGCTCGTCGCTGCGGCCGTGGGGTGCGGGCTGCCCGTCGAGCAGCCCGAGGCGTCCATGATCATGGTGTGCGGGGCCGCCGCCACGCAGATCGCGGTGCTGTCGCTGGGGAACATCGTGACCGCCGAGCGCATCCCGGTGGGCGGCGAGGCCGTCGATCACGCCATAGTGCAACACCTGCGGCACGAGCACGCGCTGATGCTGCCGAGCCAGTCCGTACGGCCGCTGCGGCTCGCCCTGTGCGCGGGCGGGTTCACCTCGGACGGGCCCGCCTCCACCGAGATCATGGGGCGGGACGTGGCGACCGGGCTCGCGCGCTCCGTGAAGGTCGACACGGCGGCCGTGCGGAACGCCATCCAGACCCCGCTGACCGCCGTCCTCGACGGCATCGGCAAGGTGCTGCGGGACTGCCCGCCCGATCTGGTGGCCGACCTCGCCGACCGCGGGATCATGATGGTCGGCGGCAGCGCGCTGCTGCCCGGGCTCGACGACATGCTGCGTCAGGCGACCGGCATGCCCGTGCACATCGCCGAACGGCCCGACATCTGCGCGGTCCAGGGCCTGGGCGCGATGCTGGAGGGCAGGATCCAGCCGCTGACGCTGGATCCGCTGGCGGCCTGAGCCTCGGGCGGGAACGGGACGGCGTCCGGGTGGCCTGCGCGGGGAGCGGCGGCCGGTTCCGTACGATGGACGCCATGACGTCCGGCGTGTGCACTGGCTCCTGGGTGAGCCGCGCCCGCTGGGTGCTGCTGGTGATGGCGGTGCTTGCCGGGGTGCTGGCCATGCACGCGCTGTCGCCGTCCGGCACGCCGTCGGCGGGACAGCACGTCATGGTGGGGGCGCCGGGCACGGAAGGCCACCGGGCCGCAGCCGCGCCCGCTCACGCGGACGACTGCGCGTGCCGCCATCTGTCGAACGCCGGTCATGGCGGGATGGTCATGGACCACTCCGGCGGGACCTGCGCGGCCGGAGGCACCGCCGCCTCCTACGTCCCGCCCGCCCTGCCGCCCGCGCTCACGGTCCCCGGGGAGTGCGCCGCGGCCTTCCACGGTCCCCCGGTCGCGGGGACGGCCGACGGCCGGGCTCCGCCCGACCTGTCCGAACTACAGCTTCTGCGGATCTAGAGGCGCCCGCACGACACCTCCCCTGCAGGTGACGTGCTCCGGGCCGTCTCACGATCCGTTCTTCCCGCGCGCCTGCGCGGGTCTTCCCAAGGAGCTGTACTTCTCATGGCATTGCGCCGTTCCCCGATCCGCCGTACCGCCGCGCTGGCCGCGGCCGCGACGGCGGCGGTGGTGCTGACCGCCTGCGGCGGCAGCGACTCCGCCTCGTCCTCCGCCTCGCCCTCCGCCTCGTCGGGCCACTCCGGCCACGGCATGGGGACGATGTCCCCGTCCGGCCCCTCGGGCACGGCCCCCGCGGCGCGGGGCGGCCACAACGCGCAGGACGTGACGTTCGCGCAGGAGATGATCCCGCACCACCGCCAGGCCGTGGCCATGGCCGGTCTGGCCCCGTCGCGGGCCGCCTCCCAGGACGTCAAGGACCTCGCCGCGAGGATCCGGAAGGCACAGGACCCGGAGATCGCCACCATGTCGGGCTGGCTGAAGGCGTGGGGCGAGAAGGTCCCCGACGACAGCGGATCGGGCATGGAGAGCATGCCGGGCAGGGACCACTCCGGCTCGTCGATGCCCGGCATGATGTCGGACCGGGACATGAAGAAGCTTCAGGGCCTGTCGGGTGGCGCCTTCGACAAGGCCTTCCTCCAGATGATGATCGGCCACCACGAGGGCGCGATCGCCATGGCGAGGACCGAAGGGTCCAGGGGCGCCTACGGTCCCGCGCGGACGATGGCGAAGTCGATCGTCACCTCGCAGTCGGCCGAGATCACGGAGATGCAGAAGATGCTCGGCGAGCGGTAGTCCGCAGGCGATGGTCACGTAGGCAGTAGGCCCAGGGACCGGTTCGGGGCGAGTGGCGGTACGTCCGCTGCCCCGAACCGGGTCCTTTCGCACCCGCGGCGGCGGCGAAGCGTCAGGTGACGGCGCGGAGCCTGCCGTAGGGCCGGTGGCCGGAGGACTCGTGGCGGAGCCGATCGACGCTCCGGGCGGTCTCCTCGTCCGCCGGCAGGTGAACGACCAGTTGCTGCGCGTCCGCGGAGAGTTCGAGCGTCTCGCGGTGGAACCGGAGTGCGTGTGCGGTGGGGTGGTTCAGTCGCAGCACGCCGCGCTTCGGGACCATGTGCCGGTTCAGGCGCCGTGTGAAGTCGGGGCCCGCGAGGGGCGCGAGTTCCGCGGTGAACCACTCCGAGTTCTCGACGGACGGCCCGAGCCACAGGTCGAAGGCCTGCTGGTCCGCGATGTCGTCCCAGTCGGCGAAGAAGGTGCGGGCGCGGGGGTCGGTGAACACATAGCGGGTGAGGTTCGGTGCGCCGGTCTCCAGCAACCCGGTTCCGTCCATCAGCCACGCGTAGCCGCTGGTGTGGGCGAGGACGTCGCCCAGACGGTTCGTCACCAGGGCGATCCCCGGCTCCAGGAGGCGAAGGGTCTCCAGCACCGACGGCCGGACCTCGCGCCGAGGCGGTGCCGGCCTGGGGTGGGCGACACACTCGCCGCCGGTGATCTTCGCGAGGTAGCGCAGGTGGCTGCGCTCCGAGGGGTCGAGACCGAGGGCGTCCGCGAGCGCGTTCACCACCGCCGCGGAGGGGTTGCGGTCGCGGCCCTGCTCGATACGGGTCAGGTACTCGACGCTGATGCCGGCCCGCACGGCCACGTCCGTGCGTCGCAGACCGGGCGAACGGCGGCGGCCGTGATCCGGTATCCCCAACTCGTCCGGCTGGATACTGTCGCGCTTGGTGCGGATGAAGTCCCCCAACGGTGTACCCATGTCGTGAGCATATGGTGGCGCGTCCCCGGTTGCGGAGTGCTCAGGGTGGCCCTGCGGGGGCCAGCCTGAGCCCGGCCTGGTTGGGGCCGCCGCGCCGGCCGAGGGTGGTGGGCATGGAGAACACGCACAAGCTGGTGATCATCGTTGGCAGCGTCCGGGAGGGCCGGTTCGGTCCCGTGGTGGCCTCATGGGTCGCCGATCAGGCCCGTGCCCACGGGGCATTCGACGTCCAGGTCGTCGATCTGGCCGACGTCGAGGTGCCGTTGGCCCTGCCCGCCGCGTCGCCGAAGTTCGCGGGCGACGACTACCCCCGTCCGGCCGGGATGGAACCCCTCACGTCGGCTCTCGACGGCGCGGACGCGTTCGTCGTCGTCACTCCGGAGTACAACCACAGCTATCCGGCGTCGTTGAAGGCGGCCATCGACTGGCACTTCACCCACTGGACCGCCAAGCCGGTCGCGTTCGTCAGCTACGGCGGTGCGGCAGGCGGCCGGCATGCCGTACTGCATCTGGAGAACGTCCTGACCGAGTTGCACGCGGTGACGATCCGCGACGGTCTCGCCTTCCCGAACTACTTCACGGCGTGGCAGGACGGTCAGCCGCTCGACCCCGACGCCGCCGGGTACGCCAAGACGTTGCTGGACCAACTCACCTGGTGGGCGGGCGCACTTCGGGCGGCACGCGAGGCCGCCCCCTACCCCGCGTGAGCCGGACGCAGCACGACGGGAAAGGGGCCGCCCGCCCGCGCCAGGAGCGCGGGGCGGACGGCCCCTCCCGAGCTGCCGGTCAGAAGGAGACGTTGACGCCGGCCTGGTGGTAGGTACCGAGGGTGCCGACGGTGCCCAGGGCCACGCCCTCGACGGTGCCGACCTGAGCCAGGACGTCCGCGTCGCTGACCGACGTCGGGCCGACGTTGGCGCTGGCGTGCGGGGCCAGGCCGCCGGAGACGGTGTCGAGCTCGGCGTCCGAGAGCTCGGCGGTGTGAACCTGGGGAGCGGAGTTCATGATGGAACTTCCCTTCGCATGTGTGTTCCACAAGGGGGGGAGCGTCCCGCTGGGGACACGTTGCGGGCCGCGACCGCGGGCGTGCGGCATCCGTTACCGGCCACCCTTCGCACGACCCCGCGGCGCTGGAGATCAAAGCACGGAGTGCGCCGGCTCTCCAATCAACCGGCGCTTCCACCGGGGCGGTTGGCCGCGCAAGCGACGCACATGTAAAGGCTCGCGCACGACTTGGGAGCGGCTTCTCCACACGCCTCGCCAAGCGGCGACGGGACCGGCGCTTCCCCCCGCGATACGGAACAAGACATTCCGCACCAATGACGTGCGCCCCGGCCGGCCGGCGTGGAGATCCCCGGCATGTCGTGCCGTAGTTGCGCATTCGCGGTGCAGATACGTGCGGGATCGCGTTCACCGGGGACGCGCCTGCAAAAACCCCGCCGAGCTGCGCGCTGACGACGGGTCACGTACCATCCCGGACGCGGGTGTCCCGACTCGCCTGGTCGACCGCGCTGAAGAGCCCCTTCCGCATCCCCCGGCGGACTCGCAACCCGGCACCGGCCGACTGGATCCGGCTCCGGCCTTCCGCTGGGCCGCGGTGGTGGGCCACGATTCCTCCATGACCCAGCAGAGAGCCGAGGGGGCGCCGCCCACCGACGCGGCCGCCACCTACGTACAGGCGCTCCGCGAGCGGCTGGCGGCCGACCGATGCAAGGTGACCGAGGCCGACCTGGGCGGTCACCGGGTGCTGGTCGGCGCCCGATCCGACCGCAGAGCACGGTGGATGGGCACCAAGGCCGAAATCTTCGTCTTCGCCCTCGCCGTCCCGGAGGTCGACACCGCCTCGATGACCGAGTTCACCGGTTGGGCCATGGACCGCGCGAAGCGCCTCCGCAGCGGTCTGCCGGGCTTTCGCAACGTGGCGACGGTCCTGCCCGCCCTCGTCAGTGCCAGTGTCCAGCCGGCCGCGGCGAAGTGGGCGGCCATGGACGCCAGGCTCCTCGGCACGAGCCTGATGTCCCGTCCCATCACGGTGGAGACACCGGCCACGGGCGGCGCCCGGATCACCATGTACCGGGGAAGGACCATGTGGGGCGGGGGATTCACGGGCCACGTCCTGCGGAAGGCATCGCTGTACTTCCCCGACCAGGGCGTGTAGTCCCGTCATACGGCAGGAGGCCGGGCCTCCCGGCGCCCCGTGCGGCGAGAGCGGTCCGCTCGGGCTGGAGGCGGCCGTGCGGCGAGAGCGGTCCGCTCGGGCCGGAGGCGGCCGTGCCCGAGCGCTCCGACTCGGGAGAGCCGAGAGGGAGAGCTGTACTACTCCACGCATCGGCCTGGGCCCGTAGCATTCTCGCGGGCGTTCGCATTCGTTGGCCGGCCGTGTCGACCCCTCGGAGGCGATGGGCGGTGGTGGAGGGCAGCAGGATCCCGCCAGTGGCACCCCGCCCCGGATGAAAGGGCGTCATGGATGGCCGGACACGGAACCGGAACCGGTGATCCCCGGCTCGCCTTCGCGGCGGAGCTCACCCGGCTGCGTCGCCGACTGCCGGACGTTTCGGACGAGGCCCTGGCCCGGCGGGCCAGCGCGATGGTGCTGCCCTCCGGGCGCCGGGCGGCCGTCAACGCACGTCGGCTCGGCGAGTGGACCAGCGGACAGTCGGTGCCCCGCCAGTTCGAGGCTGTCATGGCCTTGGTGCGCACCATCGAGCAGGCGACCGGCGGAGCCGCGGCCGACCGGACCGCGATGGCACGCTGGCAGGGTCTGTGGCGCGCCGCGCGCGATCACCGAAGCGATCGCCCCGCCACCGGATCGCCGCCGCGGACCAGCGTGCAGCCGCAGCACCGGCGCACGCCGATCGTCGTCGGGCGTCCGCCGAGCGATGCCGCGGCACTGCGCCGGCGTGACGAGTTCGCCGAGCGCATCGACGATGGCCTGGCGGACGATTCCGTACGGCGGGTTCTGCTCACCGGTGCCGGCGGCGTGGGCAAGTCGCAGCTGGCTGCGGCAGCGTTCCACCGTGCCGAGCAGTGGTGCGAGCTGCTGCTCTGGGTGACCGCCGACAACCGTGCGTCCGTCCTGGACGGTTACGCCCGGGCCTGGCGCGTGCTCTCGCGGGCGAGCGTCAGCGGCGACGGCGCCACGCCCGGCACGGGCCCCGGCAGCGACGACGAGACTCAGGCCGACCTGTTCCTCGCCTGGCTGCGGTCGGCCGGCACATCCTGGCTCGTGGTCCTCGACGACGTCGACGACCCCGGCGCAATGGCCGGGCTGTGGCCGGTGGGCGACGCGGGCCGGACCATCGTCACCACCCGTCGGCGGGATGCCTCGCTGATTCACCCGGGTGTCCGGGTGATCCCCGTCGGTGTGTTCACCGTCGAGGAGGCCACCGGGTACCTGACCGACCGGCTGTCGCTGGATCCGGACCCCGCCGCCGGGCCGCAGCGGCCTTTGGCGGCGCACCGTCCGGAGGACCTGGCCGCCCTCGCCACGGCGCTCGGGTGCTTTCCGCTCGCCCTCTCGCAGGCGGCGGCCTTCGTCATCGACACCGGCATGGACCTGCCCTCCTACCTGAGTCTCCTCAGCGACGAGCGGGAGAGCCTCGCCGGTCTCTTCCCGTCGTCGTCCCCCGCCGACGAGCACCGCGGTACGGTGACGAGCACCCTGGAACTCGCCCTCGTACGAGCGGAGTCACTGGCTCCACCCGGGGCTGCCCGTGCCATGCTCGAGTTGATCTCGGTGCTGGCACCCGACGGCATTCCGGAAGCGGTCCTGCTCGGCCCGGCGGCCCGCGCCTGGCTCGGCGGCGACCGCCCGTCCGGCAGGCGCGAACTCCCGGCGCGCAGCGATCTGCTCGCATTGCGCGCCCTGCACCGGCTGAGTCTCGTCACCCACCAAGGACCGTACGGCCCGGTCGTCGAGGTGCATTCCCTCGTCCAGCGGGCGGTCCGCGACGGCGTACCGGTGGACCGCCGTGCAGAAGTCGCCACTGCGGCAGCCGATGCCCTGGAAGAGGTGTGGTCCGCACCCGACTGCGCCCCCGAGACGACGACCGCGCTGTACCGCTGCGCCGAAACACTGCTGGCGCAAGCCGGCGATCACCTCCGGTACGACGGCGGCATGCACCCGCTGCTCCGTCGGCTGGGTCCGCACCTGGCCGGCCTGGGCCGCCATGACGCGGCACGGGCCATGGCCGGGCAGCTCGCCGACCGGGCCCGGCGGCGGCTGCCTGCCGGCCATCGGGATCTGCTGACGCTACGTGCTCAGGTGGCCCAGGCCGAAGGCGACCTGGGGAACACGGCCAAGGCCGTACAGCTGCTGTCGGACCTGCGACGCGAGGCGGAGGACGGTCTCGGTCCGGCCGACCCGGACACGCTGTCCATCCGGCTGCACGAGGCCCGCCTGCGGATGGAGTCGGGGCTGATCGTCGCCGCCTTGGCCGACTTCGTCACCCTGGCCGCCGAGGCACGGGCGGCGCTCTCCGCGGACGACCCCTTGGTGACAGCAGCCGAGGAGCACGTCGCCCTGTGCCGCGGCCTGTCCGGGGACGCCCACGGCGCCCGCGACGCCTACGCCGCGCTCGCCCGGGACCTGGAGGGCAGCCTCGGCCCCCGGCACCCGTCGACGCTGCGGGTTCTCTCCGACCTCAGCCGGTGGATCGGGGAGACGGGTGACGTGCGATCCGCCGTCGCCACCTACCGGAAGGCAGTGGACGGACTGGTCCGCGTCCTCGGCCGGCTGCACCACGACACCCTCGTCGCCCGGCACAACCTCGCCTACTGGCACGGGATCGCGGGAGACCACGGCCTCGCGGTCGAGCAGTTCGTCACGGCCGCCGACGATTCGGAACTCGCGTTGGGCTCCGAGCACCCCACCACTCTGACCATCCATACGAACCTGGCGTTCTGGCGCGGTCTCGCCGGGGACACCACCGCGGCAGTCGAAGAACTCCAACGGCTTCAGCGGACGGTCGAGCGGGTCTTCGGCACGGACCACCCACGCTCCCTGCGCATACGCCAGCAAAGCGCCGAACTGCTGTACCGCGCCGGGGACCACGCCACCGGAGTGGCCCAACTCGGCGCCGTACTGGACGACATGGTGCGGGTCCAGGGCGCCCACCATCCACGTACCCGTGAGGCCGAGCAACTGCTGGCCGACTGGTCCGAGAAACGGACCTCCGCGTCCTGACACCTTCCCCGGACCACGGTGGAACCGGTCGACCCGGTCACCGGCTCCGCCCTTCACTCGGCCCGGGGGCCGCGTTCAGAGGATCGGGAAGAGCAGCTCGAAGAAGAGCCACAGCAGCACCGCCCAGAAGACCACCGCCACCAGCGACACCAGCAGGGAACTGCGCCACTTCAGCACCAGGAACGGGAAGATCAGCAGGAGCGCCCAGGGAGCGGCAACGGTGATCGACATACGGGCTGCCTCGGCCAGGGTTCCCGCGCGTCGCGTGGCGCTACGACGAAGCAGCCGCTGGGAGATGAGACCGTACAGGCCGAACACGATCGGGAAGAACCACAGCGGTGTGATCGCGACCAGGTCGGACTCCGAGAACTCATCGAACATGACCAGGTAGATGAGCCAGGCTCCCACGAGGCCGCCGAACAGCGCCATCACGTAGAGGGCGGTCAGCGCGACCGGCTCGACGGCACCGGCGGGCACGGAGTCGGGCGCAGCATACGGAACGCCGGGCGCCGGGACTCGGACCACCTGGTGGCACTGGGGACAGCTGACGTCGCGCCCGGCGCGGCCGGCCGGGGCCGGGATCAAGTGCCCGCACGAGCCATGGAACTCCACCTGTTGACCTGGGTGCACGCGCTACCACTCCCTTCACCACTGCGGCGCCGCCGTGACGCCTCCCTGTCGGCGGGCTCCCGAAGGTGCCCAGGCAGCACCTGAACGTGGGAGAACCTAGGCGCGAGGCTCGGCCGCCGTCTCGTGTCGAACCCTGCGGCGCGCGCGTCGGCCCAGGTCGGACGCCGGACAGCAGATCCCCGCTCCGGCCCGCTCCGGCCCGGTCCGGGAATCCGGGAGACGCCGGTCGGACGGCGAGGAGCCCGAGGCGCCGACGTGCGACGGGTTCGGGCCGGTGCGGTATCGGGCATGGTGAACGTGCCTTCGGTCACCGACGATGCGTGGTACGGGGTCGTGGACCCGGAAAGCGAGGACAAGATGCCGATCGCAACGGCCCTCGACTCGGCCATCGCGATGGCCCGGTTGCGGGGGTACGACCCGGCCGAGGCGAGCGCCACCGGAAACGTCGCGCGGTTCGGCAGGATCCTCGCCGCCGGTGAGCGGACCTGGCGGCAGGTCGCCGAGGCCGTGGCGGACGACCCACCGGACTTCGAGCGGGCAGGCGAACTGCTGAGCACCCGGCTGTCGTTCGAACAAACCGGCCGGAACATGTACATCACCGCATTCGAGCAGGAGGCCCGCATCGCCACGGATGCACGAGCCCTGGGTCACGGCACGGCCGACGACGCCTTCACCCTGGCCCTGGCACCTCTGCGTCCACTGCTGGCGAAGGCCCAGGAGGGACCCCGCAGCGCCGTCCACGACGTACTGTCCGACGCATCCGAGCTCGCCCGACTGCCCCAGCGGATCGCGGCGATCACGGCCCGGGTACCTCGCGCCCGCACATCGTGGGGCAGACAGCGGCTCGCACGTCGAATGACGCAGCTACAGGCGCGACAGGCCGAATTGGATCGAGGGCGTACCGAACGGATCGCGCAGGCCCGGCAGCAGGTCGCTGCCTTCGTCGCGGACCTCGACCACACCATCGCGTTGTTCCAGAACACCTTCGGAATCGACTGCGCGCTCCCGTCGCCGGACACCGGCACCACGGCGGACAGCGGGGACACGGCGTCCTCGGCTCCCCCGCCGCTGCTGAGGACCGAGGACCCCTGGCCACCCGGCACCGAAGCGCGACTCGACCTGCAGCTGCGCGTCTGGCGCGTCGCTCCGGACCGGGTGGTGGCCATGTTCGCGGGCGACGACATGTCCGACGACCGACTCGACCGACTCGCCCCGCTGATCCGCGGGTTCATGGACGAGTACCCGGACGACACGATCGACCTCTTCTACGAGGAGGTGCTCAACCCTTTGTCCCTGGGCTACTACGCGACCCTGACACCGACGGACGACGGGCGACTGATCCAGACCGAACTGGACGGACCCGCCCTGGCCGCCCTGCGCGAAACGCTGGGGCCGAGCCTGGACGAAGCCGCCCGCCCGGGCGACGGCCGGCTCTACGGCGGGCCCTGACGCGGTGTCTGTCCCAAGGACGGAGCCAGCACGGCGCCTTCCCGGGGCGGCCGCCTGATCACAGCAAGTCCCGGTAACGCCTCTGCCCCATCGAGGACTCCACCCGGGCCAGCGCCGTCACGGGTCCGGCGAACTCGACCGACACGACGTGGTCGCGCCGCGCCTCACCTCTCGCGGCCGGCGGTTCCCGGCGGCGGACCACGGTGAAGTACTCGTGCATGTCCAGCCGCAGCAGTTCGCCGTCACCGCCGCCCTCGGTCGCGGTGGCGTATAGGGCACCGGGGTGGAAGACCTGGCCCAGCAGCTCAGTGTTCCCGTAGTAGAGGCCGTCGAAGAGGATCCGAGCACCTTGTCCACGTCGTGCTGTGCGGCCATCACGAGCGCCCCGTCACATGACCGCCGTCCACGCGCAGGGCGTGGCCGGTGATGAACTCGGCGCCCGCGAGGTAGACGACCGCGTCCGCGATCTCGGAGATCTCGCCCACACGGTTGAGCAGCGCGAGCCCGCCGAAGGAGTCCACGTCCGATCCCTCGTGCAGCGGGGTCCGGATCACGCCCGGCGCGACCAGGTTGACGCGGATCCCGTCCGCGGCGAGTTCGGCGGCCAGGCTCGTGGTGAGCGTGTGCACGCCGCCCTTGCTGATGACCGGGGCCGACGCGGGGAAGCCGGCGATCGCGTGGTCGACCAGCACCGTACCGATGTTGACGATGCTTCCGCCGCGGCCCTGGTCCCGCATCCGGCGTACCACTGCCTGGGTGGTCAGGTAGGTCCCCCTGAGGTTGCCGGACAGGTATCCGTCCAGCTCCTCCTCCGTCACATCGGTGAACGGCTTCGGCGCGAAGGTGCCGGCGTTGTTCACGAGCACGTCCACGCCCCCGAAACGCTCCACGGCGGCCCGTACGAGTGCCTCACCCGTCGCCGCTTCCCCGATGCTTCCCACCACCTGCGCGACCCGCTCGCCGTGCCCGAGCTGTGCGGCGGCCTTTCCGAGCCGGTCCGCGTCCCGGCCGTTGATCACGACACTGGCACCCCGGGCGAGGAAGGCCTGGGCGATCCCCAGCCCGATTCCGCTCGATGCCCCCGTGACCACCGCGGTGATGTTCGTAGACATTCCGGCCACTCCTTGATTCGTAGTCATCCATCCCGACGCATCGAACCTAGGAGCGACCGATCGATAACACCACGTCCAAGTTTGAAGTCTGAAATAATCCACGCTTATGACCGTGGATCTGCGCGACCTCGAACTCCTCGCCGCCACCGCCGAAGCGGGCTCCCTCACCGCAGCGGCGGAACGCCTCTACGTCAGCCAGCCCGCGCTCAGCCAGCGCCTCACCCGCCTCGAAGACCGGCTCGGCATGCCGCTCTTCGACCGCACCGGCCGCAGACTGGTCCCCAACGCCGCGGGCCGTCGCCTGCTGGTGGCGGCCCACCAGGTCCTGGACGAGCTGCGCTCGGCGACCCGCGACCTGAAGGAGATGCGCGAAGGCCGCGACCGCCGGGTGCGCTTCACCGCGCAGTGCAGCACCACCTTCCAGTGGCTGCCCCCGGTCATCCGCGCCTTCCGCAACCGGCACCCGGACGCCGAGGTCCATATCGAATCCGTCCCCGACGACGCACCGGTCCCCGCGCTCCTCACCGACCGCGTGGACGTCGCGCTCGTCACCAAATCAGACCCGCAGATGGACCGGGTCAGCCTGACCCGCCTCTTCGAGGACGAGATGGTGGCCGTGATCCCCTCCGACCACCCCTGGGCCGCACGCCCCCACCTCACGGCCGACGACTTCACAGACGCCCACCTGATCCTTTACGACACCTACGACCAGACCCGGATCCCCTCGATCCCGCTCCCCCTGCCACCGCAGGCCCGACCGGCCCGCATCACCACGATGCCCGTCATCACGGACCTGGTCATCGAGATGGTCGCCGGCGGCCAGGGCGCAACCGTCCTCCCCAACTGGGCGGCCATGCCGTACACGGACTCCCACGACCTCGCGCTGATCCAGATCGGCGCCACCCCCATGGCCCGCACCTGGTACCTCGCCACCCGCCAGGAACCCCATCAGCCCCACCTGCAGACGTTCATCGATGAACTGACCACCCACCTCACGCGCCCGTGACCGAGCATCGGTCCCCGGCATCCCTGGACGACCAACTCGTAAGTCCCGGAGGCGTCCGCCGTCGCCCGCAGACCCACCAGTGAGACGGCTCCGTCCGTCGCCAGGCGGCCACGGGTGGCCACGCTCTCTCCACCTGCTTCGCGGCGAGCCCGGCCGGCGGCCGCCGCTGCTCGGACCGGTCCTGCACCTTGCCGGGGCCTGCCACGCCGTTCGCAACTCCCGGCGCGGCGCACCTGCGGACTGATCAGCAGCGGTTCGGCCGCGGCCCGGGGGGTGGAAGGGGCCACCGGGCGCGCCGCGCGTTCAAAGGCGCCGGCGGCACCGTGCACACGGCCGGCACGGCCACTGGCGAACAACGCCGGACGTTCGCGGCCGGCGACGAGGTGTCCACGAGACCCGCACTGGCGGGTGGGCGCGCTCCACGTCGGCAACGACAGCACAGCGGCAGACCCGAAAGGTCTGAGGGGGTGAACAGGGACCGCCACGCTGGCGTGGCGGCCCCCACCCTTGCATCTCCCGAGATAGAAACGCTTCTGCGCGTGTAGCGCCTGGTGGGGCGGGTGGGACTCGAACCCACGGCCGACGGATTATGAGTCCGCTGCTCTAACCGGCTGAGCTACCGCCCCGTCACGGCGCGTCGCGTACATGTGTGCGCGCCGTCTGCCGCAGCATAGCCGCTCATACGATCTCCTGCTTCGGATGGTCGTCTTCCGCGGCTGTTCATGACCTTGAGGACTTCACCGCGGACGCGGCGGTTCCCCCGGACATGAAAAAGGACCCCGAAGGGTCCTCGTTCAGCATGCTCCCCCGACTGGACTCGAACCAGTAACCTGCCGGTTAACAGCCGGCTGCTCTGCCAATTGAGCTACGGAGGACCGAGCTCCCCCGACTGGACTCGAACCAGTAACCTGCCGGTTAACAGCCGGCTGCTCTGCCAATTGAGCTACGGAGGAATGCCTCGTTGCATCGAACGTACCTCCCCGGGTATCCGCCAGGGGGCGCTCGCTCGCTGCGACACATACATTAGCGCAAGCAGGGGGGTGCTCCGCCAACCGGTACTCCCCGACACCGGCGCCCACGCAAGGGACGACGCAGACGCAAGGGAAGGATGGCCGCCATGCGCTATCGGCTCACGTTCGTCGCCGGGCTGGTGCTGGGCTATGTGCTGGGCACACGGGCCGGGCGCGAGCGTTACGAGCAGTTGAAGAAATCCGCCCGGCAGGTCGCGCAGAACCCTGCCGTGCGCAACACCGCCGAGACCGCCGCCCACCAGGGCCGCGAGATCGCCGGCAAGGCCCTCCACGCGGTGGGGGCCAAGGTGGGCGACCACATGCCCGACTCGGTCGCCGACCGTGTGCGCTCACTGCGCGAACGCGGCACGAACGGCAGTGGCCCGGACGACTGGGGCACCAGCGACAGCTGATCCGCGGAACGGCGACGTGTCGTGCCGGGAGGGGCCCCGCGGCTCCTCCCGGCACGACACGTCCGCCCCCCTCCGTACGGCAGAATTTCCGGCATGGGGATAGTCGCCGGGCTGGACAGTTCGCCCGATTTCACTCGTATCGTCGTCTGCGACACGGACACGGGGGCCGTGCTCAGGCAGGGGTATGCGCCGCATCCGGTGGAGACCCCCGAGGATGGGGGTACCGCCCGCGCGAGCGGAGCCGAGCGTGGGGGAGGCCGTCCCTCGGACATCGACCCGCAGGCCTGGCTGCTGTCACTCGGGGAGGCGGCCGGCGGCGGGCTTCTGGAGGGCGTGCAGGCCATCGGCGTCTCCGCGCAGGCGAACGCGCTGGTCCCGCTCGACACGCAGGGCGCCACCGTGCGGCCCGCGTTGGTCGGCGGCGACAAGCGGGCGCAGGTCGCGGCGGCCGACCTGATCGACGCGCTCGGCGGCCGGCAGGCCTGGGCCGAGGCCGTCGGCTGCGTCCCGCAGGCTGCGCAGCCCGTGACCAAGCTGCGCTGGCTCGCCAAGACGGAACCCGACAACGCCCTGCGCACCACCGTGCTGATGCAGGCGCACGACTGGCTGGTGTGGCAGCTGCTCGGCCGTCCCGTGCGACGGACCACCGACCGGGGCGGCGCCTCGGGGACCGGGTACTGGTCGGCGGCGACCGGCACCTACCGCGGCGACCTCGTCGAACTGGCCCTCGGCCACCAGGCCATGGTGCCGGAGGTGATCGGCCCCTCCGACGCGGCCGGTACGACGCCGGAGGGGCTGCTGATCTCCGCCGGCACCGGGGAGACCATGGCCGCCGCGCTGGGTCTGGGCATCGGGCTCGGTGACGCGGTGGTCTCGCTCGGGGCCTCCGGGTCCGTGATGGCCGTCCATCCCGAGGCGCTCGTCGACTCCTCCGGGATGATCACCTCGCTGGCGGACGCCACGGGCATGCACCTGCCGGTGGTGACCACCCTCAACGCCGTGCGCACCCTGCGCGGCACCGCCGAACTCCTGGGCCTGCCGGACCTCGAGTCGCTGTCCGACCTGGCGATGAAGTCGACGCCCGGCTCGCACGGGCTCGTCCTGCTTCCCTACCTGGAGGGCGAGCGGACCCCGAACCTGCCGCACACCGCGGGCACCCTGGCCGGGCTGCGGCGCGAGTCGATGAAGCCGGAGCACCTGGCGCGGGCCGCGTTCGAGGGCATGCTGTGCGGGCTCGCGGACGCCCTGGACGTGCTGCGCGGTCGCGGCGTGGAGGTCCGGCGGATCTTCCTGCTGGGCGCCGCCGCGGAGCTGCCCGCCGTGCAGGCGGCGGCGCCCTCGCTGTTCGGCGCGCAGGTCGTCGTCCCCCAGCCGGCGGACTACGCGGCGATCGGCGCGGCCCGCCAGGCGGCCTGGTCGCTCGGCGTCTCCCAGGGCACCCTCGACCCGCGCACCCCGCCCCCGTGGCAGGGCGCGGCGGCCCAGGTCCTGGAGCCGGGCGAGGAGCTCGCGGTGGGCCAGGCCGTACGGCAGCAGTACGTGTCGGTACGCGAGCAGACGCATCCGGGAGCGTTCCGCCCGTAGACGCGCCGATCGATGCGGCCGTGGAGACGGGGATGTCGTCCATCTCACACGGCGTCACCCGCACGGTGACCACCCGGCGGTGACGCACGTCACCACCCTTCAGAACTACATCCGAAGGCCGAGTCCGCTCGGTCGTATGACCGCTGTCGGCTTAATCGGTTGAGGTAACGCGGGTGGAGTGTCCGACGATAGGGCGTGGTGCACCACCGACCGCCTGCCTTTTCGTCCACCACTCCGAGAGACCACGCGTGCTCATACGACTTCTGAGGACCCATCTGGGTCCGTACAAGAAACCGATAGCCCTGCTGGTGCTGCTGCAGTTCCTGCAGACCTGCGCCACGCTGTATCTGCCCACCCTGAACGCGCACATCATCGACAACGGTGTCGTGAAGGGGGACACGAACTACATCCTGACCTTCGGCGGCCTCATGATCGGGGTCTCGATGGGCCAGGTCGTGTGCAACATGGGCGCCGTCTACTTCGGAGCCCGGACCGCGTCGGCCGTCGGCCGGGACATCAGGGCGGCCGTCTTCGACCGGGTGCAGTCGTTCTCCTCCCGTGAGCTGGGTCACTTCGGTGCGCCGACGCTGATCACCCGCACCACGAACGACGTGCAGCAGGTGCAGATGCTCGCCCTGATGACGTTCACCCTGATGGTGTCGGCGCCGATCATGTGCGTGGGCGGCATCGTCCTGGCGCTCGGTCTGGACGTGCCGCTGTCCGGTGTCCTGGTCGCCGTGGTGCCCGTGCTCGGCATCTGTGTGACCTTGATCGTGCGACGGCTGCGACCGCTGTTCCGCACGATGCAGGTCCGCCTCGACACGGTGAACCGGGTGCTGCGCGAGCAGATCTCCGGCAACCGGGTCATCCGCGCCTTCGTCCGCGACGACTACGAGAAGGAGCGCTTCAAGGGCTCGAACACCGAGCTCACCGATGTGGCCCTCGCCACCGGCCGCACGCTGGCTCTGATGTTCCCCATCGTGATGACCGTGGTGAACCTCTCCTCGATCGCCGTGGTCTGGTTCGGCGCGCACCGCATCGACAGCGGCGGCATGCAGATCGGCGACCTGACGGCGTTCCTCGCCTACCTCATGCAGATCGTCATGTCCGTGATGATGGCCACCTTCATGTTCATGATGGTGCCGCGCGCGGAGGTCTGCGCCGAGCGCATCCAGGACGTCCTCGGCACCTCCTCCAGCGTCGTACCGCCCACCGCGCCCGTCACCGAACTGCGCCGGCACGGCCATCTGGAGATCCGGGACGCCGGGTTCCGCTATCCGGGTGCCGAGGAGCCGGTGCTCAAGGCCATCGACCTGGTGGCGCGGCCCGGCGAGATCACGGCCGTCATCGGGTCCACCGGCAGCGGCAAGTCCACCCTGCTCGGGCTGATCCCCCGCCTGTTCGACGCCACCGAGGGCGAGGTCCTCGTGGACGGCGTGAACGTGCGGGAGATCGAGCCGAAGCTGCTGGCCAAGACGGTCGGGCTGGTACCGCAGAAGCCGTACCTCTTCGCGGGCACGGTCGCCACGAACCTGCGCTACGGCAATCCGGACGCCACCGACGAGGAGCTGTGGCACGCGCTGGAGGTGGCGCAGGCCAAGGACTTCGTCTCCAAGCTGGAGAACGGCCTCGACTCCCCCATCGCGCAGGGCGGCACCAACGTCTCCGGTGGCCAGCGGCAGCGCCTCGCGATCGCCCGCACTCTGGTGCAGCGCCCGGAGATCTACCTCTTCGACGACTCCTTCTCCGCGCTCGACTACGCCACCGACGCGGCCCTGCGGGCGGCGCTCGCCCGGGAGACCGCCGAGGCGACCGTCGTCATCGTCGCCCAGCGGGTGGCGACCATCCGGGACGCCGACCGGATCGTCGTCCTGGACGAGGGCCGTGTCGTCGGCACCGGCCGCCATCACGAGTTGATGGCGGGCAACGAGACCTACCGGGAGATCGTGCTCTCCCAGCTCACGGAAGCGGAGGCTGCCTGATGGCCGGGCCCATGCGGGGGATGATGGGCGGGGGCGGCCCCGACCAGCGCTCGATGGACTTCAAGGGGTCCGGGAAACGGCTCCTCACCCGGTTCGCACCCGAACGTCCCACCATGATCGCGATGCTGCTCTGCGGTGTGCTGAGCGTCGGGTTGTCCGTGATCGGACCGAAGATCCTCGGCAGGGCGACGGACCTCGTCTTCGCCGGGATCATCGGCCGTCAGATGCCGGCGGGCCTGAGCAAGGAGCAGGTCCTGGACTCCATGCGGAAGCGGGGCCAGGGCGGCGTCGCCGACATGCTCTCCGGCACGGACTTCACGCCGGGCAAGGGCATCGACTTCGGTGCCGTGGGGAACGTCCTGCTGCTCGCGCTGTGCGCGTTCCTGGTGGCCGGCCTGCTGATGGCGGTCTCGACGAGGCTCTCCAACCGGGCCATCAACAGGACGATCTACCGCATCCGCGAGGATGTGCAGGCGAAGCTGTCGCGGCTTCCGCTGTCGTACTTCGACCAGCGGCAGCGCGGTGAGGTGCTCAGCCGTGCGACCAACGACATCGACAACATCCAGCAGACGCTGTCGCAGTCGATGGGCCAGCTCATCAACTCGCTGCTGACGATCGTCGGCGTGCTGGCGGTGATGTTCTGGGTGTCGTGGCTGCTGGCGCTGGTCGCCCTGGTGACCGTGCCGCTGTCCTTCTTCGTCGCGACCCGCGTCGGCAAGCGGTCGCAGCCGCACTTCGTGCAGCAGTGGCGCACCACCGGCAAGCTGAACGCCCACATCGAGGAGATGTACACCGGGCACACGCTGGTGAAGGTGTTCGGTCGGCAGGAGGAGTCGGCCGGGCAGTTCGCGGAGCAGAACGAGGCGCTGTACGAGGCGGGGTTCCGGGCGCAGTTCAACAGCGGTGTGATGCAGCCGCTGATGATGTTCGTGTCCAACCTGAACTATGTGCTGGTCGCGGTGGTCGGCGGTCTCCGGGTCGCGTCGGGCGCCCTGTCGATCGGTGACGTGCAGGCCTTCATCCAGTACTCGCGGCAGTTCTCGATGCCGCTCACGCAGGTCGCGTCGATGGCGAACCTGGTGCAGTCGGGTGTGGCGTCGGCGGAGCGGATCTTCGACCTGCTGGACGCGGAGGAGCAGGGGGCCGACCCCGAGCGCGGGCTGCGCCCGGAGGAGCTGCGCGGGCGGGTCGCGCTGGAGAACGTGTCGTTCCGCTACGACCCGGAGAAGCCCCTCATCGAGAACCTGTCGCTGAAGGTGGAGCCGGGCCAGACGGTCGCGATCGTCGGCCCCACGGGAGCCGGCAAGACCACGCTCGTCAACCTGCTGATGCGGTTCTACGATGTCACCGGCGGGCGGATCACGCTCGACGGGGTCGACATCGCGAAGATGTCCCGGGACGAACTGCGGTCCTCGATCGGGATGGTGCTGCAGGACACCTGGCTGTTCGGCGGCACCATCGCGGAGAACATCGCCTACGGCGCCTCCCGGAAGGTCACGCGCGGCGAGATCGAGGCGGCGGCGCGGGCGGCCCACGCGGACCGGTTCATCCGTACGCTGCCGGACGGCTACGACACCGTGATCGACGACGAGGGGACGGGGGTCAGCGCGGGTGAGAAGCAGCTCATCACGATCGCGCGGGCCTTCCTGTCGGACCCGGTGATCCTGGTGCTGGACGAGGCGACGAGTTCCGTGGACACGCGGACCGAGGTGCTGATCCAGAAGGCGATGGCGAAGCTGGCGCACGGACGGACGTCGTTCGTGATCGCGCACCGGCTGTCGACGATCCGGGACGCCGACACGATCCTCGTGATGGAGAACGGCTCCATCGTCGAACAGGGCTCGCACACGGAGCTGCTGGCGGCGGACGGGGCGTACGCACGCCTGTACAAGGCGCAGTTCGCGCAGGCTGTCGCCGAGGTCGACTGATCCCGGTACCCCCCGGGGGCCGCCCGCACGGGCGGCTCCAGGGCCTGTCTTTCGGATCAGGGGGAGTCGGCGAGCGACGGCACCGCCGCAGACGCAGGTGCCAGGGCCCGCGACGCCGAGCTGATCCGAGAGACAGGTCCTAGTCCAGGTAGCCCCTCAGCTGGTCCGCGAAGGCGTGGTCCCGGAGCTTGTTCAGCGTCTTGGACTCGATCTGGCGGATGCGTTCGCGGGTGACGCCGAAGATCCGCCCTATCTCCTCCAGGGTGCGGGGGCGGCCGTCGACGAGTCCGTACCGCAGCTGCACGACCTTGCGCTCCCTCTCCCCCAGCGTGGACAGGACCGCTTCCAGGTGCTCCCTGAGCAGCAGGAACGCAGCGGACTCCACCGGGCTGGTGGCGTCGCCGTCCTCGATGAGGTCGCCGAGGGCCACATCGTCCTCCTCGCCCACGGGGGCGTGCAGGGAGACGGGCTCCTGGGCGAGCCGCAGCACCTCGCTGACCCGCTCGCCGGGCAGCTCCAGATGTGCCGCGACCTCTTCCGGGGTCGGCTCGTAGCCGCGTTCCTGGAGCATGCGGCGCTGGACGCGGATGACCCGGTTGATCAGCTCGACGACGTGGACCGGGACACGGATGGTGCGGGCCTGGTCGGCGAGGGCGCGGGACATGGCCTGTCGGATCCACCAGGTCGCGTACGTGGAGAACTTGTAGCCGCGGGCGTAGTCGAACTTCTCGACGGCCCTGATCAGACCGAGGTTCCCCTCCTGCACGAGGTCCAGCATGGTCAGCCCGCGGCCGACGTACCGCTTGGCGACGGAGACGACGAGACGCAGATTGGCCTCGATCAGCCGCCGCTTGGCCATGCGCCCCATGACGACGAGCCGGTCCAGGTCGAGCGCGAGCCGGGTGTCCAGGTCGGGGGTGTTGAGGAGCTTCTCCTCGGCGAACAGGCCGGCTTCGACGCGGCGGGCGAGTTCGACCTCCTCGGCGGCCGTCAGCAGCGGGATGCGGCCGATCTCGCGCAGATACTGGCGGAACAGATCGGATGAGGGGCCACCGGTGTCGGCACGGTCGCGCAGGGCTTCGACGGGTTCAGCGGGTTCAGCTGCTTCGACGGGTTCGAGCGGCTCCTCGAGCTCGGACGGTCCCGGTGGCTCGGGCTCGGCCTCCGTCTCGGGGTGGTGGGCGAGCCGGTTCTGCGGCGGGACCGCCGGGAGGACGTCGGCCTCCGCGTCCGGCTCGTCGTTCAGGATGTCCGGTTGGGTGAGGGTCTGGGTCTGCACGGGGGCGACCTCCAGGGATGTCGCTGCTTCAGGCGTGCGGCAGCGGTACGTCGGTGAGCGGAACCGCGGGGGTGTCGGACCCGCCGCCGTGGGCGGGCCGGCCGCGCTCCGAGGACTCAGGCACCGGAACCCAGTGTGGAGTACGACACATCACCGCCACGAGGGTTGTGCGCCCACTTTTTGAGTCCGGTCCGTGACCGGGTGGTTACGCTGCCGCACGGGTGTGCGGTACGCCGCCTACAGTGCGGCCGCCCCTCGCTCCCGCAGCGCCTGGTCGTACTGCTGGAGTACCCACAGCTCGTTCTGCACGGCGGCCAGTTGGGCGGGATCGCCGTGCGTGCCCAGGCGGGTCAGGGTGGACTGGATGTCGCGGATCCGGCGTTCGACCGCGCGGCGGCGGACCGTGACCAGGACCATGCCCGCGTACACCTCGTCCACCGTCCTGCGCATGATCGCCTCGACGGCCAGTTCCGTGACCATCGCGCGCACCGTGTCGTCGGGCGCCGCCTCGCGGACCCGGACCAGGTACTCCTGCGGGTCCTGCGCGCCCCACTCCGCCCCGCCCGCCTCCATGATCGCCTGCCGTACGGCCGCGTACGGCGCCGCCGTGAACTCGTCGACCCCGTAGGCGTCGAACGCGGGTGACACCAACTCCGGCCGCTGGAGGGCGAGTTTCAGCAGCTCACGCTCGGTCGCGTAGACCGGGTTGCGAAGGGTGAGCGCCGGGCCGGAGGCGGCCGGGCGGGGCGCCGCCTCGTAGCGCTCCGCCGGGCGCGGTCCCGTCGGCGCCGGGCCCCTGCCGCCCCGGTCGCGCGCCCAACGGGCCAGCTGCGCCACCCGCTTGACCACGAACTGCGTGTCCAGGATGCCGAGCATGCCTGCGAGCTGGACCGCCACCTCGTGCTGTGCGCCGGTGTTCTTGATGCGGGCCACGACCGGCGCCGCCTCGTCCAGCGCGGCCGCCCGGCCCGCCGGGGTCTCCAGGTCGTAGCGGCCGACGATCTGGCGCAGCGCGAACTCGAAGAGCGGCGTACGCGGCTCCGCCAGGTCCGCGACCGCCTCGTCGCCCTTGGCGAGCCGCAGGTCGCAGGGGTCCATGCCGTCCGGCGCGATCGCGATGTACGTCTCGGCGGCGAACTTCTGGTCGTCCTCGAAGGCGCGCAGGGCCGCCTTCTGGCCGGCCGCGTCGCCGTCGAAGGTGAAGATGACACGCGCGCTGCCGTTGTCCATCAGCAGCCGCCGCAGGATCTTGATGTGCTCGCCGCCGAAGGCCGTGCCGCAGGTCGCGATGGCCGTGGTGACGCCCGCGAGGTGGCAGGCCATGACGTCCGTGTAGCCCTCGACGACCACGGCCCGGCTGGTCTTCGCGATCTCCTTCTTGGCCAGGTCGATGCCGTACAGCACCTGGGACTTCCGGTAGATCGCCGTTTCGGGGGTGTTCAGGTACTTCGGTCCGGTGTCCGCCTCGTAGAGCTTGCGGGCGCCGAAACCGACCACGTCGCCGCCGATGTCCCGGATCGGCCACATCAGCCGGCCGCGGAAGCGGTCGATGGGGCCCCGGCGGCCCTCCTGCGACAGGCCGGAGAGGATCAGCTCCTTGTCGCTGAAGCCCTTGCCGCGCAGGTAGCGGGTGAGATGGTCCCAGCCCTGCGGGCTGTAGCCGACGCCGAAGTGCACGGCGGCGGCCTGGTCGAAGCCGCGCTCGGCCAGGAACTTCCGCCCCGCCTCGGCCTCCGGGCTCGCGTCGAGCTGCTCGGCGTACCACTGGGCGGCCAGCTGGTGGGCCTCCACCAGGCGGATGCGTTCGCCGCGCTGGTGGGTGGGGTTGTACCCGCCCTCCTCGTACCGCAGCGTGATACCGGCCCGGGCGGCCAGGCGCTCGACCGCCTCCGAGAACGAGAGGTGGTCGACCTTCATCACGAAGGTGATGGTGTCGCCGCCCTCCTGGCAGCCGAAGCAGTGGAACAGCCCCTTGGCGGGGCTGACCTGGAAGGACGGCGACTTCTCGTCATGGAAGGGGCACAGCCCCTTCAGGTTTCCCCCGCCGGCGTTGCGCAGCTGGAGGTACTCGGACACGACGGCGTCGATCGGGACGGCGTCCCGTACCGCTTTCACGTCCTCGTCGTTGATCCGTCCTGCCACGCGTGAATTCTACGGGGCAGAACCGACACGCCTGGGGCGAGCCGGCCCGGACCCGGCCGGGGGTCCGGACCGCCGGACAGTGGACGGCGCCCGTCGTCTCACGGGGCCAGGCTCTCCAGCGGCACCCCCGGGTCCGACAACGCCTCCGGGTCCACCACGGTCCGCTCCCGGATCAGCTTCTGGATGCGGTCCGTGACATCCCACACATTGACGTTCATCCCGGCCAGCACCCTGCCCTCCTTCAGCCAGAAGGCGATGAAGTGCCGCTTGCCTGCGTCGCCGCGGATGACCACCTCGTCGTACGTCCCGGGCGGCGCCCACCCCGAGTACTCCATCCCCACGTCGTACTGGTCGGAGAAGAAGTACGGCACCCTGTCGTACGTCACCTCGCGCCCGAGCATCGCGCGGGCGGCGGCCGGGCCGCCGTTCAGGGCGTTCGCCCAGTGTTCGACGCGCAGCCGGGTGCCGAAGAGGGGGTGGTGGAAGGACGCCACGTCACCGGCCGCGTAGATGTCGGGGTCGGAGGTGCGCAGAGCGGCGTCCACCGCGATACCGCCTCCGTGCGCGGGGTCGGCCAGCTCCAGCCCGGCCGCCTCCGCGAGAGCGACCCTGGGGGCCGCGCCGATCGCGGCGAGCACGTCGTGCGCGGGGTGCTCCTCGCCGTCGTCGGTGCGGGCGGCCAGCACCATGCCGTCCTGGCCGATGATCTCGGTGAGCCGCACGCCGAAGTGGAAGCGGACCCCGTGGTCGCGGTGCAGCTCCGCGAACAGCTCGCCCAGCTCGGGGCCGAGGACGTGGTGCAGCGGGGTCGGCGCGGACTGGATGACGGTGACCTCCGCACCGTACTCGCGTGCCGCCGCCGCGACCTCGAGACCGATCCAGCCGGCGCCCGCGATCACGATGTGGCCGTTGTCCCGGCCGAGGGCGGTGAGGACGCCCTTGAGGCGCTCGGCGTGGGCGAGCCGGCGCAGGTGGTGGACGCCCGCGAGGTCCGTGCCGGGGATGTCCAGGCGGCGGGGCTCGGCGCCGGTCACGAGGAGCAGCTTGTCGTAGTGGACGAGCGTGCCGTCGTCGCCGAGGCGGACCGTCTTCGCGGCGCGGTCGATGGCGTCGACGCTCTGACCGAGGTGCAGCTCGATGTCGTTGCGCGCGTACCAGGAGGGCTCGTGGACGAAGACGCTGTCGCGCTCCTCCTTGCCGAGCAGGTAGCCCTTGGAGAGGGGAGGCCGTTCGTACGGGTGGTCGCGTTCGTCGCAGATCAGTATCACGCGGCCGCTGAAGCCCTCCGCTCGGAGCGTCTCGGCCGCCTTGGCGCCGGCGAGACCTCCTCCGACGATGACGAATGTCTGATCCGCGTCGACCACTTGATGCCTCCTCGTAAGGATGTCGCCACTTGCGAGCCTCCCGCACGGAAGCGGGCTGCGGGAAGAGGGAGTGCCCCGATCAGGCCACGGAAGGGCACGACCGGCCGTCACGTGCCCCCGTCATGTACGGTCATGGAGGGGCCGTGTGCGGGTCATGCGCGCCCCGTCAGCCGCGCGTGCAGGTGGCCGGCCGAGGCGTCGGTGAGCGAGGCGATCTGGTCGACGATCACCCGCTTGCGGGCGCGGTCGTCGGTGGCCTCGTCGAACAGCGCCCGGAACTGCGGGTCCAGCCCGTCGGGCGCGCGGGCGGTGAGCGCCTCGGCCAGTTCGGCGACGACGACGCGCTGGTCGGCGCGGATCCGCTCCTGCTCGGCGCGCTGCATCACGTACAGGTCGGCGACCGCCTTGAGGACCGCGCACTCCATGCGGGTGCTGCGCGGTACGACCAGCTCCGCGGCGTATCTGGTCAGGCGCCCGCTGCCGTACGCCGCCCGGGTGGCGCCCTCCGCCGCCAGGCAGAAGCGGCCGATGAGCTGGCTGGTGGCGTCCTTGAGGCGGCCCTGGGCGATGGCGGAGCCGTCGTATTCGCGTGGCCACCACTGCTGGGCGAGGAGCCGGTCGAGGGCTTCGGCCAGTTCCTCTGGGTCGCTGTCCGCGGGCACGTACCGGCCGAGGGCGACGGCGAAGACCGCCTGCCGCTCCGGCTCGGCGTGCAGGCTGCCGGGGGCGATGTACCCGGCGTGCAGCCCGTCCTCGAAGTCGTGCACGGAGTAGGCCACGTCGTCGGACCAGTCCATGACCTGGGCCTCGAAGCAGGTGCGGTGGCCGGGGGCGCCCTTGCGGAACCAGTCGAAGACGGGGCGGTCGTCCTCGTAGACGCCGAACTTCGCGGAGGCGGGGTCGGTGGGGTGGGCGCCGCGCGGCCAGGGGTACTTGGTGGCGGCGTCGAGGACGGCGCGGGTGAGGTTGAGGCCGACGCTGACGACCTCGCCGGTGCAGACGCTGCGGACGAACCGCTTGGGCTCGATGCGGGCGAGCAGGCGCAGGGACTGGGCGTTGCCCTCGAAGCCCCCGCAGTCGTGAGCGAACTCGTTCAGCGCCTGTTCGCCGTTGTGCCCGAACGGCGGGTGGCCGAGGTCGTGGGAGAGGCAGGCGGCCTCCACCAGGTCGGGGTCGCAGCCGAGGGCGGCGCCGAGCTCCCGGCCGACCTGGGCGCATTCCAGCGAGTGGGTGAGCCGGGTGCGGGGGCTGGCGTCCCAGGCTTCGCTCCTGGTGCCGGGGGTGACGACCTGGGTCTTGCCCGCCAGACGGCGCAGCGCGGCCGAGTGCAGCACGCGGGCGCGGTCGCGCTGGAAGGCGGTGCGGCCGGGGCGTTTGTCGGGCTCGGCGGCCCAGCGCTCGATGTCCGAGGCGTCGTACGCCGAGCCGTTCTCGCAGCGTGTGGGGGTGGTCTCGTGGGCCTTCGGTGCGATCCCGTCCATGACCTGACAGTAATCGCAGCGACGGACAATCGGGATGCCGTCGTCCGTTTCTCGCCGGAGCGTCAGGCGGGCTTCAGGCCGATGCCAGCGCGGGTTCCGTGGCCGCCTCCGGGGCCGCGAGGGCCTGGTCGTAGCGGTGCAGGACCAGCCGGGCCATCGCCGCGTGGTCGCCGAGAGGGGCCGCCGCGATCCAGGGGGCGGCCTCGGCGCACTCCGTGTGGAAGCGGCCGGGGGCGGTGAAGTAGGAGGCGACGGCGACCCGGTGGCGTCCGCGGGCGGCCAGCGCGCGGACCGCCTGGGGCACGGTGGGCGCGGCGGCGGAGGCGTAGGCGGGGACGACGGGGACACCGAGGCGTTCGGCGAGGAGCTGGGCGGTGCGGCGGGTGTCGAGGGCGGATTCGGGGTCGCGGGAGCCGGCGGCGGCCAGCACCACCGCGCTGGTGCGGCGCCGGGCGTCGCTCATGCCGGCCGGCCAGCCCGCCTCGACCAGCCTGGCGTACAGGGTCTCCACGAGGAGCGGGTGCGGGCCGAGCGGGGCCGCCACGCGCGTGCGGGCACGCGCCGCTGCCGCCGCCTCGGGGATGTCCTGCTTGACGTGGTAGCCGCGGCTGAGCAGCAGCGGTACGAGGACGGCGTCGGCGTCGCCGAGGGAGGCGAGGGTGTCGGGCAGCAGCGGCTCGTTCAGCTCGATGTGCCCGAGGCGCACCGGCAGGTGCGGGCGCAGCTCGCGGACCCGTTCCATGAGGGTCCGCACCGTCGCCAGGGCGCGCGGGTCGCGGCTGCCGTGCGCCACGAGGACGAGCGCGGGCGGGGCGGGACGCCGGCTGCCGTCGAGCGAGACGAGGCTGAGCTGGCTGCCGAGCTGGCTGGTGATCCGGTTCATGAGCTGCGCCGTACTGTCGAGGTGGGCGCCACCGGGCGGCCGGCCGCCGGGGCGCAGGGGGGACTCGTCGGGTGGAAGGTTCGACGCCGTCATGCACCGATCCTGGCGGCAGCAGGTTGCCGCGCCGTTGCGCGGCCGTGACCGGGTTGTTTTCCGTCGCTTCACGGCGCGGGCGCGGAGGGTGTGAGGGGGATCGCGAGGGGTGCGCGAACCGGATGGCCGTTCGCCGCGTCCCTCTTGGCATGCCGGGCATGAAGATCCGCAGACCGAGGCTGCCGCGCACGCGCGCCGGACAGCGCAGGGCCGTTCAGGTCCTGGCCGCGCTGTGCGTACTGGCGCTGCTGCCGGCCACCTGGTTGTACCTGACCACGGCCGGCCGGCTGCGCACCACCGCGGACGTGCCGCGCACCGAGGTCGCCGTCGTCTTCGGCGCGGGCCTGTGGGGCGGCGAGCCGTCGCCGTACCTCGCCCATCGCCTGGACGCGGCGGCAAGCCTGTACCGGGCGGGCCGGATCAAGGTCGTCCTGGTCACCGGGGACAACAGCCGCGAGGACTACGACGAGCCGGACGCGATGCGCGCCTACCTTGCGCGGCACGGCGTACCGCGCGAGCGGGTCGTGACCGACTACGCCGGCTTCGACACCTGGGACTCCTGTGTCCGGGCGAAGAAGATCTTCGGCGTCGACCGGGCCGTCCTGGTCAGCCAGGGCTTCCACATCCGCCGCGCGGTCGCCCTGTGCCAGGCGGCGGGCGTGACGTCGTACGGCGTCGGGGTGGAGGACAAGCACGACGTGACCTGGTACTACGGCGGCACCCGGGAGGTCTTCGCGGCGGGCAAGGCGGCCCTGGACGCGCTCTTCCACCCGGACCCGACGTTCCTCGGACCGAAGGAGCAGGGGGTCGCGAAGGCGCTGGCGGGGGCCCGGGGGTGAGCGTGGAGATCACGGATCTGACGCCTGCCGAGCGCCGCGTGTGGGAGGCCTTCCCGCTCGGTGAGGGGGTCGACTTCCGGGAGGACCCCGACGACGATCCCGCGCAGGGCGGCTCATGGGGTCCCGAGCGGACGCTGCGGGCCGAGGTGCTGCGGGCGCTGCTGCTGGACGGGCCGGTGCGGGACGGGCGGATCGCCGGGCTGAAGGTGTGGGGCGCGCGTGTCACCGGCCGGCTGGACCTCAAGTACGGCACGGTCGGCCACCCCGTCCGGCTGCGGCAGTGCCACTTCGAGGAGGCGCCCGACCTGTACGGGGCACACATCGGCGCCCTGGTCCTGAACGACTCGGTGCTGCCCGGGCTGACCGCGGGGAGCCTGCGCGCCGAAGGCGTCGTACGGATCACCTGCTGCCGCATCACCGGTCCGGTACGGCTTGCCGGCGCGAAGCTCTCCGGGGCGTTCTTCGCGAACGCGGCGCAGCTGGGCCGCCCCGGGGAGACCCCCGAGGAGCCCGTCCTCCAGCTCAACCACGCGGACGTGGGCACGGACGTCCTGGCCGTCGGCCTGGTCGCACACGGCCGGGTGCACATGAACGGGGCCACGGTCGCCGGCCAGGTCAACCTGAACGACGCGCAGCTGTACGCCCCGGGCGCCACCGCCCTGCACGCCGAGGTCCTGGCGGTCGGGACCGACCTGCACGCCATGCGGCTGCGCACCCGTGGCCGGGTCAATCTCGCCGGTGCCCGCATTCCGCGCCAGCTCAACCTCGCCCACGCCCGTCTGTCCAACCCGGGCGGACAGGCTCTGCGCGCCAGCAGCTGCGTCGTCGGCGAGCTGTGGCTGCGCGACGCGGCGCCCGTCGAGGGCGCCGTCAATCTGCGCGGGGCCCAGCTGGAGCTGCTGCACGTGCCGCCCGAGGTGTGGCCCGACCGGGTCAGGCTCGACGCGTGCAGCTATCGCGTCCTGACTCCGCACCTTCCGGCCGAGCAGCGCCTGCCGCTGCTGGAACGCGAGGAGCTGGGGTACCTCCCGTACCCGTACGAGCAGTTGACCACGGCCTACCGCACGGTGGGCGACGAAGCCGCCGCGCGCACCGTCCAGCTGGCCAAACTGCGCCGGCACCGCCGCACCCTGCCGCGGTACGCCCGGCTGTGGGGCTGGGTGCAGGACGCCGCCGTCGGCTACGGCTTCCGCCCGATGCGGGCCGCGGCCTGGCTGCTGGTGCTGCTGTGCACCGGCACGCTCGCCTTCGCGCTGCACCGTCCGCCCGCGCTGAAGCCCTCCGAGGCGCCCGCCTTCAACCCGCTGTTCTACACCCTGGACCTGCTGCTGCCGATCATCGACTTCGGGCAGGAGCAGGCGTACGCACCGCGCGGCTGGTACCAGTGGCTGTCGTATCTGCTGATCGCCACCGGCTGGGTGCTGGCGACGACGATCGCGGCGGGCGTGACACGCTCGCTGAACCGGCAGTAGCAGAGCCGGTCTGCGGACCTCACGCCGCCCCGGGCCCGGCGGGGAGGTCCTGGTCCCGGCCGTGTAACCGGCAGCGCCCCGCCGTGTAACACGCCCGACGCACGCTGAGCGGCATGCAGACCACCTCGACGCCCACGCACTGCCCGTACTGCGCCCTGCAGTGCGGGATGAACCTCAAGCCCACGCCCGAGGGAGGCGTCGAGGTGGCCGAGCGTGCCGACTTCCCGGTGAACCGGGGCGCTCTGTGCGGCAAGGGCCGTACGGCGCCGGAGGTGCTGTCCTCACGGGTGCGGCTGACGTCGCCGCTCGTGCGGTCCGGGGGCGAGCTCAAGCCTGCCACCTGGGAGGAGGCGCTGGACCGTATCGCCGGGGCGTTGTCGCGCGCGCGGGCGGAGCACGGGCCGGACGCGCTCGGCGTGTTCGGCGGGGGCGGGCTGACGAACGAGAAGGCGTACACGCTCGGGAAGTTCGCCCGGGTGGTGCTCGGCACCTCGCAGATCGACTACAACGGGCGGTTCTGCATGTCGTCCGCGGCGGCCGCGGGGACGAAGGCGTTCGGGCTCGACCGGGGGCTGCCGTTCCCGCTGGAGGACATCCCGAAGACCGGATGCGTGATCCTCGTCGGCTCCAACCTCGCCGAGACGATGCCGCCGGCGCTGCGGTACCTGACGGAGCTGAAGGAGAACGGCGGGACGCTGATCGTCGTCGACCCGCGGCGGACGCGGACGGCCGAGCAGGCGGATCTGCACCTGGCGCCGCGCCCGGGCACGGACCTCGCGCTGGCGCTCGGTCTGCTGCACCTGGTGGTCGCCGAGGGGCGCACGGACGAGGAATACATCCGGGAGCGCACCAGCGGCTGGGAGGAGGCGCGGGCGGCGGCGATGGCGCACTGGCCGGAGTATGTGGAGCGGATCACGGGGGTGTCCGTTCCGCAGCTCCGGGAGGCCGTGCGGCTGTTCTGCGCGCCGGAGAACGCGATGGTGCTGACCGCGCGCGGGCCCGAGCAGCAGTCCAAGGGCACGGACACGGTGAGCGCGTGGATCAACCTGTGCCTGGCCACCGGCCGCGCGGGCCGTCCCCTGTCCGGCTACGGGTGTCTGACCGGACAGGGCAACGGGCAGGGCGGCCGGGAGCACGGCCAGAAGGCCGACCAGCTGCCCGGCTACCGCAAGCTGACCGACCCGGCGGCGCGCCGGCACGTGGCGGCGGTGTGGGGCGTGGACCCGGACTCGCTGCCGGGCCCGGGCCGCAGCGCCTACGAACTCCTCGACGCCCTCGGCACGGACATCCGCACGCTGCTGCTCATGGGCTCCAACCCGGTGGTGTCGGCCCCGCGCGCCGCGCACATCGAGGACCGGCTGCGCTCGCTGGACTTCCTCGCGGTGTGCGATGTGGTCCTCTCCGAGACGGCGGAGCTGGCGGACGTGGTACTGCCGGTGACGCAGTGGGCGGAGGAGACGGGCACGACGACCAACCTGGAGGGCCGGGTCCTGCTGCGCCGCCGCGCGCTGGCCCCGCCGCCCGGGGTGCGCAGCGACCTGGAGGTCCTGGGCGAACTGGCCGCCCGCCTGGGCGTGGAGAAGGGTTTCCCCACGGACCCGGAAGAGGTCTTCGAGGAGCTGCGCCGCGCCAGCGCGGGCGGTCCGGCGGACTACTCGGGCATCACCTACCGCAGGCTGGCGGACGAGAACGGGGTGTTCTGGCCGTGTCCGGCATCGGCCGACAGCGCGGAGCCGGAGGGGCGCGCCGGTGACGAGGGGGTGTGGGGGTCCCCCCTGCTCGAAGAGCTTGGGGGAGCGCGGAGGCCCGAAGCCTCGCTGGGCGTGCTCCCCGACGACCCGGCGGACCATGAGGTCCCGGCGGACCCCTCCGGCGAACGGGCGCCCGGCGTCCACCCCGGCACCCCCCGTCTCTTCCTCGACCGTTTCGCCACGGAGGACGGCCGGGCCCGGTTCGCCGCCGTGTCCTACCGGGCGGTCGCCGAGGAGCCCGACGACGCGTACCCGGTACTGCTGACCACCGGACGGGTCGTGGCGCAGTACCAGTCCGGGGCGCAGACGCGGCGCGTCGCGGAGCTGAACGCCGCCGCGCCCGGGCCTTTCGTGGAGATGCACCCGCGGTTGGCGGAGCGGCTCGGCGCGGCGGAGGGCGACGCGGTCGCGGTGGTGTCGCGGCGGGGCCGGGCCGTCGCGCCCGCCCGGATCAGCCGTGCCATTCGGCCCGACACCGTCTTCATGCCGTTCCACTGGCCGGGCGAGGGCCGCGCCAACACGCTGACCAACCCGGCCCTCGATCCCACCTCCCGCATGCCCGAGTTCAAGGTGTGCGCGGTACGGCTGGAGCGCTTGGGTCAGGGCTCCGCGGAGTGAGGTCGGAGGTGGGCGTACGGGATGCGCTCGCCGCGCTGTCCGGCGGTGGCGAGCCGTCGGCCGACGCGCTGCCCGGCAGGGGGGAGGCGGGTGAGCCGCCCGCTCCGGGGTCCTCCCGGGTGGAGTCGATACCGACGGTCAGGGTCGCCACGAGGCCCGTCCCGGCGTCCCCGGTGACCGTCATCAGCCCGTCCCTGGCGCCTCCCCCGCGGTAGACCGGGTCGTGCGCGAGCCGGGTCCGGGTGCCGGTGTGCCGGGTGTACGGGGCCTTCGCGTACACCGCGTCGGCGTCGCTGTCGGGGAGGAAGAGCTGCCCGGTCCAGTTGACCCTGCCGCCCTTGTAGGTGCCGGCGGTCTTCTTGCCGCCGGTGTGCACCCTGACGTGGAGGTGCGGGGCGCGCCCCGTGTACCAGCCGGGGAAGATCGTCGTGAACTCGGCGACGCCGTCGGCACCGGTGGTCTGGAAGCCGCGCAGGTACGTCATGGGGGCGATGCCGCTGACGTGGCTCTCGGCGGGTGCGCTACCGCCCGGGGGCACGTGGGGGAAGCCGGAGTGGTAGCCCCAGGCGTCGCACTGCCAGATCTCGACGGCGGCGTCCTTCAGGAGGGCGCAGGCGTGGGGCTGGTCGCGCACGGTGAGCCGTACGGTGAGCGGGACCCCTTCCTTGCCCTCCGTGATGTCCTTGCGGAAGGGCGCGTCGGCGAGGTGGTACGGCCCTTGTGTGACGCTCGGGTTGAGCACGCACAGTTCGGCATCGGGTGCCTTGTGGGCGTCCGGCGCGTGTCGGTGCCGCGAGGAGCAGGCGCTGGTCCCCAGTCCGAGAACGGCACTGGCGGCGGCACCGCCCAGCGCGAGCGCACGCCGTCGGGTGAGGTCGCTGTCGGTCATGGCCGGGACCCTAGGCGCGGCGGCGCGCCGGTGAGTGGGGGCGCACGGGGCGGTCGCCCACACGAGCGACGCACGGCTGCGTGTCAGGGTGCTCCCGACGGTCGAGCGCGGCGCAGCGGCTGTCTTCTGGGCGCCCCGTGGGCCACCCGGGCGCACAGTGCGACGGTTTGCCGAGAACTGTCGCACCGAGTGCACCGCCTACCCGGCAGCCCGCGCGGGCCGCCTCGAACCACCGGCGGCAATGCACCAACGGCATCGGCAGCACGAGGATCACGGCCCGCGTCCCGCGTGACAGCGCCCCAGTTCCGGCTTCACGAACCGCTGGTATGCCAGGGCCCGCACGGCGCTCCCGCGGCGTACCCGACTCACCGTGGACTGCGGGTCCTCAGCCCGACGTTTCCGGAGTCCGACGACTCAGCCAGTCCCCGCTCTCGATCAGCTTGCCCCGCCTCCGCAGCCGGGCCGCGACGGCGGGTGCGGCCAGGTACACCCAGGCCCATACGGTCCTGCCGTCCGCGGCGGTCACCTCCCGCTGCACCCGCTCGTACAGGCTGCGCGGATCCCCCGGCACGAACTCCTCGAGGCGGTCCAGCAGCATGAGCAGATCGTCGTACGCCCCGGGCCGCGGGGTGACGATCTCGCCGGTGACCGTGCCGCCGTCCTCGTCCGCCACCGCGTAGGGGTAGCCGGGCCCTTCGTACAGCACCGCGCCGCGCAGCCGGCCCGGCTCCTCGGAGCCGGTGCGGCCGCGCAGGAAGAGGGCGTGGTTGTGCTCCCCCGGGCGCAGCGTCCCGTAGACGAAGAACGGCAGTCTCACAGAACCGATTCTTCCCCCTCACACATCTCCCCAGCGGCCCCATGGACATGACATGTCCTGAACCCTTCAATCAGAGGGACGCCAGGGGGTTCCCCGCCCCTGCCCTCCCCACGCGCCCCCGGGCGCCTTCCCTAGGAGACCGATGAGCCGGATACGGCCTGCCCGAGGTTCCCGTCTCACCGCGGCCGGCACCGCCGCGACCGCCGCCGCCCTGTTGGCCGCGGCGCTCGCCCCGGCCCCCGCCGCCGACGCGGCCGCCAGACCCGGCCGGTCCACCGTGATCCGCGACGCCGCGGCGGTGCTGGTGCGCGAGGCCGCCCGCCTGGGCCTGACACCGGCACAGGGCACGAGCGTACGAGACGTCGTCGTGGACCCGGACGGCAGCCGGCATGTGCGCTACGACCGGACGTACCGTCAGCTACCCGTTCTCGGCGGGGACTTCGTGCTCCATCTGGCGCCCGACGGGTCGTACCGCAGCGCCGACCGGGCCACCCGGCGCGCCGTTTCCCTGCCGACCGTCACTCCGGCCGTGAAGGCCCCCGAGGCCGCCGACCTCGCCACCGCCGCGCTGCGGGCCGCCAACGCCGGGGAGTTGCTCAAGCACCTGACCGCCAGGCCGCAGCTGGTCGTCGACGCGCTGCACGGCGCGCCACGGCTGGCCTGGCGCACCCAGGTCACCGGGCAGGACACGCTCGGCAACCCGGTCGCGCGCACCGTGGTCACGGACGCCGGCACCGGGCGGCAGATCGACGCATGGGACAGCATCGAGACGGCGACCGGTGACGGCAAGTCCCTCTACAGCGGCACGGTTCCGCTTCAGACGACGCAGTCCGGGTCGGCGTACCAGCTCAAGGACCCCACGAGGGGCGACACGTACACCGGTGACGCCGAGAACAAGACCGACCTGTGCTTCCTCACCACCGTCTGCGTCAGCCGCGCCCCCGCGACCCTCTTCACCGACTCCGACAACCACTGGGGTTCGGGCACGGTGTCGGACCGCTCCTCGGCGGCGGTGGACGCGCAGTACGGCACCGACGTGACCTGGGACTACTACAAGAACGTGCACGGCCGCAGCGGCATCGCGGGTGACGGAAAGGGCTCCTACAACCGCGTCCACTACGGCACGAACTACAACAACGCCTTCTGGGACGACAACTGCTTCTGCATGACGTACGGCGACGGTGACGGCACGACGCTCGGGCCGCTGGTGGCGCTGGACGTGGCCGGGCACGAGATGACGCACGGCGTGACGTCGAAGACGGCGGCGCTGGCGTACTCCGGGGAGTCGGGTGGGCTGAACGAGGCCACGTCCGACATTTTCGGGACGCTGGTGGAGTGGTACGCGAACAACGCCTCCGACCCCGGCGACTACCTGATCGGCGAGAAGATCGTCCGCTCGGGCTTCGGCAAGTCGGCGCTGCGCTACATGGACAAGCCGTCCAAGGACGGCAACTCGGCGGACTGCTGGAGCAGTTCGGTGGGCAAGCTGGACGTGCACTACTCGTCCGGCGTCGCGAACCACTTCGCGTACCTCCTCGCGGAGGGCAGCGGCGCCAAGACCCTCAACGGCGTCGGCTACGACTCCCCCACCTGCGACGGCTCCACGGTGACGGGCATCGGCCGGGACAAGCTCGGCAAGATCTGGTACCGGGCGCTGACGGTCTACATGACGTCCTCCACGAACTACGCGGGCGCCCGCACGGCGACGCTGAACGCGGCGAAGGACCTGTACGGGGCGGGCAGCACGGAGTACAACGCGGTGGCGGCGGCCTGGAGCGCCGTGAACGTCGGCTGAGGAAACACGGCGGCGGTCGGGTGCCGCCCTGCCCACGCTGCGGCACCCGACCGCCGTCCCCCGCCGGGGAGCGATGCCCGCCGCGAAGATACACGCCGACGAACTGGACGTGGACACCGCGCCGGTGCGCCGGCCGGTCGCCGGGCAGTTCCCCGAGGGGGCCGGGCTGCCGGTCACCGAGGTGCCGTCCGTCCGCCAGGACGGACAACGCCATGTACCGGACCGGTCACCCGTTCACCACCCCTGTTCACCACCCCCGTTCACCCTCGGGTGTTCTTCCCGCACTCGCCGCCTCTGCGCCCCTGACCTGGCCACATGCCGCCGCTGCCGCCCTCGTCCGGCACCCGTTCACCGTATTTCTGACGCATCGTCAGCGAGCGGTGGCGGCCCGCCGCCCTTTTCCTCGACAGTGCGGGGACACGACCGACACAGCGGCACGCCGGTGATGCCGCGGGCCGTGTCCCGCCCGAGGAGCACCACGATGCGACGTACGGCCCGTTCGCTGACCGGCACCGCGCTCGCCCTCGCCGTCGCGGGGCTCGCCGCGGCGCCCGCGTACGGCGGTGAGACCGGGAGGCTGGAGGTCTTCCCCTCCATGGCCGTGCCCGGGAGCGAGGTCACCGTCAACACGGCGGCGTGCGGCGCGGACGGCTCCGCGGCGGGCGACGCCACGGCGGTCGGCGGCGGCACGTTCACGCTCGCGCCCAGTACGCACGAGCAGGACGCGATCGGCCGGTTCCGGGTGCCGCCCGGCGCGCAGCCGGGGACGTACGAGATCGTCGCCACGTGCTCCGCAGGCCGGCGGGCCAGGGTGACCGGCGACCTGACGGTCACCCTCAGCGCGGCCAAGGATCAGACGCGTCCGCGAGGAAGCGTGAAGACGGGGGTCGGCGGCGCACTCGGCCCCGACCCCATGCGGACCGCGGCCGGTGTGACGGCACTCGCCGTCGCCGCCGCGGGCGGTACCTGGCTCCTGCATCGCCGACTGAGAGGCGACGGGATGTGACGGACACCTCCGCTGTCCGTCGCCGGTACCGCCCTCCCCATCCCTCTCCGGGTCCGACTGCCCCTCGCGGCCCGGAGGGGGTCCGGGGGTCCCGCCCTCCCGGAAGGAGCTTGGTGTGCACAAGGTCGGTAACGCGGCGATAGCGTCCGTCACGGTGGTCTCCCTCTGCTCCGGCGCCTGGCTGCTGCACAGCGCCTACAAGAGCGACGCTCCGCCTCAGCCCTCGGCCGCCCAGGGCGCCCTGGACCCGGACCGCGAGGGCTCCGCCGCGCCCGCGCTGCCGCCCTCCCCGCCCGACCGCATCCGCATACCCTCGATCCATGTGGACGCCCCGCTGATGGGCCTGAGGCTGACCGGTGCGGGCAGCCTGGACGTCCCGCCCGCCGACGACAAGAACCTCGCCGGCTGGTACGAGGCGGGCACCATGCCCGGCGAGACCGGCACCGCGATCGTCGCCGGGCACGTCGACAACACCCGGGGCCCGGCGGTCTTCTACGACCTCGGCGCACTGAGCAAGGGCAGCACGATCGAGATCGGCCGCCGCGACGGCTCGACCGCCGTCTTCACCGTGGACGCGGTCGAGGTCTACGCCGCGCGGAACTTCCCCGACGACAAGGTGTACGGCGCGGCGGGGCGCCCGGAGCTACGGGTGATCACGTGCGGCGGCGGCTACTCGAAGGCGACGGGCTACCAGGGCAACGTGGTCGTCTTCGCCCACCTGACGGGCAGCCGCTGAACCGCCCGGGCCATCTGCCGCACCCACCGCTCACTCAGGCCAGCCACTGCTCGTACGCCAGGTTCGCGACCAGGGCGAACACCACCGTCAGCAGCACGATCCGCACGAACCCGCTGCCCCGCTTCAGCGCCGTCCGCGCCCCGATCATGCCGCCGACCAGGTTGAAGCCGGCCATCACCACCGCCAGCTGCCAGAACACCGTGCCCTTCCACGCGAACGTGGCGAGCGCGCCCGCGTTGGTGCAGCAGTTGACGATCTTCGCGGTGGCGGAGGCGGTCACCAGGTCCAGGTGCAGCACCGCGGTGAGCGCCAGGACGAGGAAGGTGCCGGTGCCGGGGCCGATGAGGCCGTCGTAGAAGCCGATGCCGAGGCCCGCGAGCCCGATCGCGGCGAGCACCCGGCGTGCGGAGACCGGCGCGGTGGAGGGGGCGGTGCCGAAGGCGGGGCGCAGGAGCACGAAGGCGCCGACGCCGAGCAGCACCACCATGACGACCGGCTTGAGGACGTCGGTGCTCAGCCCGGCGGCCACGAACGCCCCGGCCGTGGACCCGGCGAGCGCCGCGAGCCCGATCCGTACGGCCGTGCCCACGTCGACCGGTGTCCGGCGCGCGTACGTCACGGCCGCCCCCGTCGTCCCGACGATCGCGACGGCCTTGTTGGTGCCGAGCGCGTACGACGCCGGGGTGCCGGCGGGCAGCCCCAGCAGCAGTACGGGAAGCAGCAGCAGCCCGCCACCTCCGACCACGGCGTCGATCCAGCCGGCCGCGAGCGCGGCGAGGCACAGGGCGGCGACCAAGGTCAGCGAGATGTCGGGCATGATCGTGACCCTAGGGACGGGGTCGGTGGCCCGTCCATCCATATGAGGGTCTTCTGAGGTTGCACGAGGGTCTGCCGAGGTTGCCGACGGCGCCGCCGCCGGGCCTGTGACCGGCCCGGCGGACAGCGGCAGGGTTCCTCGGCGCCGTCCTCAGGCGGCCCGTACCTCGTATGCCGTCACCCGGACCGTCTCGTCGTCCAGGCACTGGCCGGACTCCAGGTCGAAGCGCTGCTTCAACAGCGGCGAGGCGACGAAGGCGCGGCCCTGGTGGGTGCCGGTCAGGCCCCGGGAGAGGACCGCGGCGCCGCCGAAGGGGTCCCGGTTGTCGATGCCGTACAGCCGGCCCGAGCGGTCCCGGAAGAGCGCGACCTGGCGGCCGTCCGGCAGCAGCGCCGCGACGCCACGGCCCGGGGTCAGCGTGCTCATGTCGCAGACCGGGAGCCAGGTGTCCTCGTCGATACGGAGCTCGATCTTCAGGTCGGTGGTCTCGAGTGCCAGGGTCATCGCTGGGCGCTTCCTTCCAGGGGTCGCGTGCCGATGGTGAGCAGCGGCAGGTCGGGCTTGATCTGGTCGCGCTCGGGGACGAAGCCGACGACCGGGTCGGGGGTGTCCGGCGCGTTGACGAAGGACACGAACCGGGCCAGCTTCTCGGGGTCGTTGATGGTCTCGGCCCACTCGTCGCGGTAGTTCGCGACGTGCGCGGCCATCAGGGCCTCCAGTTCGTCGCAGATGCCGAGCGAGTCGTGGACGACCACGTCGCGCACGTGGTCCAGGCCGCCGGGGATCCGCTCCAGCCACACCGAGGTGCGCTCCAGACGGTCGGCGGTGCGGATGTAGAACATCAGGAACCGGTCGATGAGGCGGATCAGCTCGGCGTCGGACAGGTCCTGGGCGAGGAGGTCCGCGTGGCGCGGGGTGGCGCCGCCGTTGCCGCCGACGTAGAGGTTCCAGCCGTTCGCGGTGGCGATGACGCCGAAGTCCTTCGACTGGGCCTCGGCGCACTCGCGGGCGCAGCCGGAGACGGCCGACTTCAGCTTGTGCGGGGAGCGCAGGCCCCGGTAGCGCAGCTCCAGGTCGATCGCCATGCGGACGGAGTCCTGGACGCCGTAGCGGCACCAGGTGGAGCCCACGCAGGACTTCACCGTGCGCAGCGCCTTGCCGTAGGCGTGGCCGGACTCGAAGCCGGCGTCCACCAGCCGCGCCCAGATCAGCGGGAGCTGCTCGACGCGCGCACCGAACAGGTCGATCCGCTGACCGCCGGTGATCTTCGTGTACAGGCCGAAGTCCCGGGCGATCTCGCCGATCACGATCAGCTTCTCCGGGGTGATCTCACCGCCGGGGATGCGCGGCACGACCGAGTAGGAGCCGTTCTTCTGCAGGTTGGCCAGGAAGTGGTCGTTGCTGTCCTGCAGCGCGGCCTGCTCCCCGTCCAGGACGTAGCCGCTCGCGCCGATCGTCGGGGCGAGGGAGGCGATGATCGAGGCGACGGCGGGCTTGCAGACCTCGCAGCCGTCGCCGCCCCGGGCCTCCTCGCGGCCGTAGCGGTCGAGCAGGTCCTGGTAGGTGTTGATGCGCAGGGCGAGGACGATCTCGTACAGCTCCTCGCGGGTCTGCGAGAAGCAGCCGCACAGGCCCTTGTCGACCTCGACGCCGCTCGCCTCGAGTTCGGCGTCGACCAGCTGGCCCAGCACCTTGACACAACTGCCGCACGTCGTTCCGGCCTTGGTGCACTTCTTCACCTCGGGAACGGTGGTGCACTTGTGCTCGGTGACCGCGCCGCGGATCGTGCCCTTGGTGACGTTGTTGCAGGAGCAGATGATCGCGTCGTCCGGCAGCGCGGTCGGGCCGAGCTGGGCGGACTCCCCGGCGCCTGCGGGCAGCACCAGCGACTCGGGCGAGACGGGCGGGACCGAACCGGTGAAGGCCTTCAGCGTGCCGTACGCCTCCGCGTCGCCGACCAGGATGCCGCCGAGCAGCGTGCCGTCGCGGCCGATGACCAGCTTCTTGTACAGACCCGAGCGCGAGTCGGAGTAGACGACGTCGAGGCAGTCCTCGGTGGTGCCGTGTGCGTCGCCGAAGGAGGCCACATCGACGCCGAGCAGCTTCAGCTTGGTGGACAGGTCGGCGCCGGTGAACTCCGCCTCGTCGGCGGCGATCGTCGCGGCTGCCGTCTCGGCCTGCTCGTAACCGGGGGCGACGAGGCCGTACACCCGGCCGTCCGCCGCGAGCGCGCACTCGCCGATGGCGAACACGTGCGGGTCGGTGACCGTGCGGCACTGCTCGTCGACGGTGATGCCGCCACGCTCGCCGACCGCCAGACCGCAGTCGCGGGCGAGCTGGTCGCGGGGGCGGACACCGGCCGAGAACACCACCATGTCCGTGGCGAGTTCGGAGCCGTCGGAGAGCTTCATGCCGGTGACGGAGCCGTCCTCACCGACCACGATCTCCTGGGTGCCCGTGCCGGTGTGCACGGTCAGGCCCATGTCCTCGATCGTGCGCAGCAGCGCGGCGCCGCCGCCCTCGTCGACCTGCACGGGCATCAGACGCGGCGCGAACTCCACGATGTGCGTGTTCAGACCGAGGCCCTTGAGCGCGCCGGCCGCTTCGAGACCGAGCAGGCCGCCGCCGACCACCGCGCCCGTCGTCGCCTTCGTCTTCGCGTACTCCTCGATGGCGAGAAGGTCCTCGATGGTGCGGTAGACGAAACAGCCTTCGGCGTCCTTGCCGGGGACCGGCGGGACGAAGGGGTAGGAGCCGGTGGCGAGGACGAGGGTGTCGTACGCGACCGTCAGTCCGGAGCGGGCGGTGACCGTCTTCCCCTCTCGGTCGATGGTCTCGGCCGGGTCGCCGATGTGCAGTTCGATGCCGTGCGTGGCGATGAACTCCATGTCGGTCATGGACAGCTCGTCGGGCGTGGTGCCCGAGAAGTACGAGGTGAGCTGGACACGGTCGTAGGCGGGGCGAGGCTCCTCGCACAGCACGACCACCCGGTGCGTGGCGGTCAGGCCGCGCTCGGCGAGCGCTTCGAGGAAGCGCTGGCCGACCATGCCATGGCCGACGAGCACGATCGTGGGGGTGGTGTCCGTGGACATCAGGAGCCTCCATCATTGGTGAGCAGGTGGAGCAGCGGGGCACCGTCCGTGGGGAGCGGCTCTGCTCCCTCCCAGGCGCGGGCGAGCGCGCCGACGGTGCCGAGTTCGCCGACGAGTACGCCGCCGACCAGGCGGTCGTCGCGGACGACGACCTTCCTGTAGGTGCCGCGGGTGGCGTCGGTGAGCTGAACGACGTCGTCGCCGGGGCGGGGCTCGGTCTCGCCGAAGGCGGCGAGGTCGAGGAAGTCGTGCCCGGCCAGGGTGAGCCGGGTCAGGGAGCGGGTGCCGGTGTAGCGGGAGTCCGGGTCTCCGGCCAGGGACTCGGCCAGCGCCTCGGCCTGTTCGAGAGCGGGGGTGGCGAGTCCGTACACCGTGCCGTCGTGCTGGGCGCAGTCGCCGATGGCCCGGATGTGCGGGTCGGAGGTGCGCAGTTCGTCGTCGACGAGGATGCCCTTGTGGACGGCGAGGCCCGCGTCCTGGGCGAGGCCCACCCGGGGGTGGACGCCGCAGGCCAGGACGACGAGGTCGGTGTCGAGGGCGTAGCCGTCGGCCATCTCGACGGTGCGGACGGCGCCGCCGAGGGTGCACACGCCGCGCACCCGGGTCTCGGTGTGGACCTCGACGCCGAGGTCGGTGAGGTGGCGGCGCACCAGCTTGGACGCCGACGGGTCGAGCTGGCGCTCCATCAGTCGCTCGGCCTGCTGGGCCAGGACGACCTGGGCGCCACGGGCGGCGAGCGCGCGGGCGGCGGAGACACCGAGGAGCCCGCCGCCGATGACGACCGCGCGCAGACCCGCGCGGACGGCCTTGGCGAGGCCCAGGCAGTCGTCCATCGTGCGGAACGCGTGGACGCCCTCGGGCAGCTCGGGCCGGTCCGGGGTGAGCAGGCCGCGCAGGGGCGGCAGGACGGGGTTCGAGCCGGTGGCGAGGACGAGCGTGTCGTATGCGATCACCGCGCCGTCCGCGCAGTGGATCTCGCGGGCCGCCCGGTCGATCCGGGTGACCCGGGCACGGACGAGGCGCTCGGGGGCCGGGAGGGAGATCACCTCGGGCGCGTAGCGGCCGGCCAGTACGTCCGCGAGCAGGACGCGGTTGTACGGGGGGTGCTCCTCCTCGCCGACGACCAGGGCGGGCACACCCAGCTCGCCCAGCCGCCGGGCGAGACGGACGCCCGCGAGCCCGGCGCCGATCACCACCACACGCGTATTCGAGGTCATGTGTCGAGCGTGCGGTGCCGACGTTACCCGGCCGCATCACGTCTGTTTCCCACGGGGAACGCTGCCCTCAGCGGGGGCGGGGGGTGGGTGTGAGGGTTCCGGGGGCGGGGTGGGGGCGCGGTGTGAGACGGGGCGCGGAAGGACGGCACGTGCGCGACGCCTTTTCTCCGGCTCCGCCTTCCTCGCGTCGCGAGGAACCGGGCGCGCCCACACAGGTGGCGTACCGGCGGACTGCGACACATCTGGGACATGTGTCGCACCTGCGGACGCGTCATGCAGCCGCTGCCGCGCGCACAGCCCGGCCACGAGGACTGCGCCGGGCGCCGAGTCCGCGGGACGCCCCACGACCGTTGTCAGAGCCGACTGGCAGAGTGTTCGACATGGAGCAGGAGCACCAGCAGCGCACGTCAGTTCGCCTCGTCGTCGTGGATCCGGAACTGGACGCTCAATGCGAGCGGGTGGAGCAGCACTTGCTGACCCCCCTGGTCGGGGCTCCCCGTGACGGGTGTGATCACGCGCTGTTCGCGGGCGGACTCGCCGCCTTCCGGCGCGTCCGGGCGGCATTGGCCGAAGCGGTGGCGCGCGGACCGCGGGTGTGGACGCCGAACGGCCGCTGGGAGCACGAGGGTCTGCGCGTCGTCCGGCTGCCCACCGAAGAGACGGACCTGTTGTACGCACTGCTGCGTGAGCTGTCCGGGGCCCTCGTCGCATCACCGCAGCAGTCGGGCGGCGTCGCCGCGTTCCTCAGCGACGTGTCCGCCGAGGGCGAGTCCGCGGCCGGCCTGGTCGGTGCGTTGGCGCGTGTGCTGTCGATGGTGGACCTCACGCCCGACGCCGACACCGACGTCCTCCTCGCCGCGCTGGAGGCGGCCGGCGACGGGACGGGCGACGACGTGCGGCTCTCCTACGCCCAGGAGGAGGCATGGCAGCGGCTCGCCCACCGCGTGACCATGCTGCTGACCGAGTCCGCTCCGCTGCACCGTTTCCTCTACTGACACGCGAGAGGGCGGCACCCCCCGCACAGGGGTGCCGCCCTCTCTCCGTGCTCCGGAACCGCTGCCCTGTCGGTGAGGGTCGGGGTGACCGACAGTGGTTCCGGCGTTCGGCGAAGGTCCGTCCGAAGCCTTACCGGTGGTCGCTTCCCTGCGACTGCGACGCCGCCCGGCCGGCCTCCAGGCGGGCCACGGGGATGCGGAAGGGGGAGCAGGAGACGTAGTCCAGGCCCACCTCGTGGAAGAAGTGCACCGACTCCGGGTCACCGCCGTGCTCGCCGCAGACGCCGAGCTTGAGGTCGGGGCGGGTGGCGCGGCCCGCCTTCGCGGCGTCGCGGACCAGCTTGCCCACGCCGTCCTTGTCGATCGTCTCGAACGGGGAGACGCCGAAGATGCCCTTCTCCAGGTATGCCGTGAAGAAGCTCGCCTCCACGTCGTCCCGGCTGAAGCCCCACACCGTCTGCGTGAGGTCGTTGGTGCCGAAGGAGAAGAACTCTGCGGCCTCCGCGATCTGACCGGCCGTCAGCGCGGCGCGGGGCAGCTCGATCATGGTGCCGATCGCGAGCTTCAGCTCCGTGCCCGTCGCCGACTCGACCTCCGCGATGACCTTGTCGGCCTCCTCGCGGACGATCTCCAGCTCCTGGACCGTGCCGACGAGCGGGATCATGACCTCGGCGCGCGGGTCGCCCTTGGCCGCCTTGCGCTCGGCCGCCGCCTCCGCGATCGCCCGGACCTGCATGGTGAACAGGCCGGGGATGACCAGGCCGAGACGTACGCCGCGCAGGCCGAGCATCGGGTTCTGCTCGTGCAGCCGGTGCACGGCCTGGAGCAGGCGCAGCTCGTTCTCGTGCGGCTCCTGACGGGACTCGGCGAGGGCCACGCGGACCGACAGCTCGGTGATGTCCGGCAGGAACTCGTGCAGCGGCGGGTCCAGCAGGCGGACCGTGACCGGGAGGCCGTCCATCGCCTCGAAGAGTTCCACGAAGTCCTGCTTCTGCAGCGGCAGCAGCTGCTTGAGCGACTCCTCGCGCTCCGCCTCCGTGTCCGCCAGGATCAGGCGTTCCACCAGCTCACGCCGGTCGCCGAGGAACATGTGCTCGGTACGGCACAGACCGATGCCCTGGGCGCCGAAGCGCCGTGCGCGCAACGCGTCCTCGGCGTTGTCGGCGTTGGCCCGGACGCGCAGGCGGCGCTTGCGGTCCGCGAAGGCCATGATCCGGTGGACCGCCTCGACCAGCTCGTCGGCGTCGTCGGCGCCCGCGTGCATCCGCCCCTCGAAGTACTCCACGACCGGGGACGGGACGACCGGGACCTCACCCAGGTACACCTTGCCGCTCGAGCCGTCGATGGAGATCAGGTCGCCCTCCTCGACGACCTGCCCGCCCGGCACCGTCATCCGGCGGCGCTTGGTGTCGACCTCCAGCTCCTCCGCACCGCACACACAGGTCTTGCCCATGCCGCGCGCGACGACGGCCGCGTGGGAGGTCTTGCCGCCGCGCGAGGTCAGGATGCCCTCGGCCGCGATCATGCCGTCCAGGTCGTCGGGGTTGGTCTCGCGGCGGACCAGGATGACCTTCTCGCCGGAGCGGGACCACTTCACCGCGGTGTACGAGTCGAAGACCGCCTTGCCGACCGCCGCGCCCGGCGAGGCCGCGATACCGCGGGCGACCTGCTGGACCTTCGCCTTCTCGTCGAACCGGGGGAACATCAGCTGCGCGAGCTGCGCGCCCGTCACCCGCTGCAGCGCCTCGGCCTCGTCGATCAGACCCTGGTCCACCAGCTGGGTGGCGATACGGAAGGCCGCGGCCGCCGTGCGCTTGCCGACGCGGGTCTGCAGCATCCACAGCTTGCCGCGCTCGATGGTGAACTCGATGTCGCAGAGATCCTTGTAGTGGTTCTCCAGCGTCTCCATGATCTGCATCAGCTGGTCGTACGACTTCTTGTCGATGTTCTCCAGCTCCGCGAGCGGGACGGTGTTGCGGATGCCCGCGACCACGTCCTCGCCCTGCGCGTTCTGCAGGTAGTCGCCGTAGACGCCCTGGTGGCCGGAGGCGGGGTCGCGGGTGAAGGCGACGCCCGTGCCGGAGTCGGGGCCGAGGTTGCCGAAGACCATCGAGCAGACGTTGACCGCGGTGCCGAGGTCGTGCGGGATGCGCTCCTGGCGGCGGTAGAGCTTGGCGCGGTCGCCGTTCCAGGAGTCGAAGACCGCCTTGATGGCGAGGTCCATCTGCTCGCGCGGGTCCTGCGGGAAGTCGCGCCCGGCCTCGGTCTTGACGATCTTCTTGAACTTGGTGACCAGCTTCTTCAGGTCGGCCGCGTCGAGCTGGGTGTCGTCGGCGACCTTCTTGGCCTCCTTGGCCGCCTCCAGCGCGTCCTCGAAGAGCTCGCCGTCGACGCCGAGGACCGTCTTGCCGAACATCTGGATGAGCCGGCGGTAGGAGTCCCACGCGAAGCGGTCGTCGCCGGCCTGCTTCGCCAGGCCCTGCACGGACTTGTCGGAGAGCCCGATGTTCAGGACGGTGTCCATCATGCCGGGCATGGAGAACTTGGCCCCGGAGCGGACGGAGACGAGCAGAGGGTTGTCGGGCTGGCCGAGCTTCTTGCCCATCTTCTTCTCGAGGGCCTCGAGGTGCGCACTCACCTCGTCACGCAGTGCCGGGGGTTCCTCGCCGCTGTCCAGGTAGACCTTGCAGGCCTCGGTGGTGATGGTGAAGCCCGGAGGGACCGGCAGGCCCAGGTTGGTCATCTCGGCGAGGTTCGCGCCCTTGCCGCCGAGAAAATCCTTGAGGTCCTTGTTGCCTTCGGTGAAGTCGTAAACGAACTTCATGCCCTCGACGCCGTTCTCTGTTACGTGGCGATCTTTGTTTTCCGACACGGTCTCGACTCCTCGAGGACGCGGTGGCTGCCCTGACGGCGAGGAACATACCCAGATCAAAGGCGTCTGGGTACGTCCACTTGCGCGTCATGCGCCCGTAACCACTCGCCCACCACCGGATCGAAAGTCAAACCTTGGCAAGTGGCGACCGGGCGATGTTTTCACTTCTTGAAGGCATCAACGCCCGTAGAGGGGGTTTGATGCTCACATGAGCAGCTCTCGACACTTCTGATTTTCGATCGATGAACGATCAAGGGATGACACTCAGTGCCACCCCTTGAGGAAGTGCAACCGCTCAAGATCCGCTCATCTGAGCGCAACCCCTATCAGGGGTGGCGAGAATCACGCTAACCGAGGTCGCCCGATTTCACCATGCGGACGCCGATCCGGGCCGAAATGCGACTGTCACGCACACGACAAGAACGGGGGGCAAGGTCTTTCGGGCGCGGGCGGCGGATGGTGGGGACTTAGACACCCAGTGCCGTCAGCCGCTCCTCCACGCGCTCCGGTGCGTACAGGTGCTCGACGACCAACGCGCCCGCACCCACCAGCCCCGCCCGCTCCCCGAGCCGCGAGACCACCACGTCCAGATGCGCGGTGGAGCGGGGCAGCGCCCGCTGGTACAGCAGTTCCCGTACGCCCGTCAGGAACGGCGTCCCGGCCAGGTCGCCCGCGATCATCAGCACCCCCGGGTTCAGCAGGGTCACCACGGTCGCCAGCACCTCCCCGACCCTCCGCCCGGCCTCCCGGGCGAGCGCGACGGCCTCCGGGTGCCCCGCGGCCAGCAGGTCCCGCACGTCCGAGCCCGAGGCGGCCGGCACCCCCGCCTGAGCCAGCCGGCGCGCCACGGCACCACCGCTCGCGACGGCGGCCAGGCAGCCGTAGGACCCGCAGCGGCACAGCGCGTCGGCGCCCTCGGGGACCCGGATGTGCCCGATGTCGCCGGCGCCCCCGTCGATGCCGCGGTAGATCCGGCCGTCCACGACCACGCCCGCGCCGATCCCGGTCGAGACCTTGACCAGCGCGAACGCCCGGCAGTCCTGGTGTGCGGTGCGCTGCTCGCCGTAGGCCATCAGGTTCGCGTCGTTGTCGACCAGGACGGGGACGTCGGCGGCGCCGCGCGCGTGCTCGGTGAAGGCGCGGGCGAGGCGCCCCGTTATGTCGTAGCCGTCCCAGCCCGGCATGATCGGCGGCTGCACGACCCGGCCGGTGTCGCTGTCGACGGGGCCCGGTACCGCGAGGCCGATCCCGCAGACCTCGTGCGCCTGATGGCCCGCCTTGTCGAGGAGTCCGGCGAACCAGCGGCCCAGTTCGCCGAGGACGGCGTCCGGGCCCTCCTCCAGGAGCAGGACGCCGCTGCGCTCGGCCAGGATCTCCCCGGCCAGGGTGAGGACGGCCGCGCGGGCGTGCCGGGTGTCGAGGTCGGCGGCGAGCACCACGGCATGGGCGTCGTCGAACTCGAGCGTGATCGAGGGGCGTCCGCCCAGCGGCGAGTCGACCGGTCCGCCCGCACCCTCGCGCAGCCACCCGGCCCGGAACAGCCGGTCCAGGCGCTGGCCGACCGTGGCCCGGGACAGGCCGGTGGCCTGCTGCAGGGCACCCCGGGTCGTGGCGCGGCCACTGCGCACCAGTTCGAGCAGATCTCCGGCGCCGGCCGACGCGCCCGGCTTTCCGGGTCTTCCCCTCATGCACACCCCCTTGCGTTCACCAACCTTGCATTACATATTGAGTTTTGCGTGTTAAATAGACGTAACCCTACGGTAGCCGCTGCCGAACCGCGCCGAACCCTTCGGCCACACGTCTTACGGGGAGACCTGAGTGGAGCGCACGACCCAACTCACCGCCCGCCGCACGGAACCGGCACCTCCCGCCCGCCACTCGAGCTCACCGACCACGTCCCGCCCCCGTGAGGCCACCCCTTCCGGAACACGTGTATACGAACCGGACGTTCCCGGATCGCTGCACGTCAGGGCGGCGCAGGTACTCGACGCCAACTGGACGGGGACGTCCACGGTGCCCTCGCGCGGGCTGTACCCGCACCAGTGGTCCTGGGACTCGGCGTTCATCGCGATCGGGCTGCGCCACATCTCCCCGTTACGGGCGCAGACCGAGCTCGAGACGCTGCTGGACGCACAGTGGGCGGACGGGCGGATCCCGCACATCGTGTTCAACCCCTCCGTGCCCTTCGACGCGTACTTCCCGAGCCCCGACTTCTGGCGCTCCTCCACGGCCGGGCGCGCCGCGGGCGCCCCGCGCACCGTACAGACCTCGGGCATCGTGCAGCCACCGGTACACGCGCTCGCGGCCTGGCTGGTGCATCTGGCCGACCCGGGGCTGTCCCTGGCGCGCGGCTTCCTCGCCCGGGTCCACCCGCGCCTGGCGGCCTGGCACCGCTATCTGCTGCACCGCCGTGACCTGGGCGGCGGCGGGCTGGCCTCGGTGGTGCACCCCTGGGAGCAGGGCATGGACAACAGCCCCGCCTGGGACGCTCCGCTGTCCCGGATCACCCCGGCCCCGGCCCGCTCGTTCCGCCGCGCCGACCTGGCCCACGGCGCGGCGGAGGACCGGCCGACGGATCTGGACTACGGGCGGTACGTACGACTGGCGACGGAGTACCGCGACGGCGGATACGCCGACGGAGCAGACAAGGGGGCGGCCCGTAGGGCCTCGGTTGAGGTTGGTGGGAGACGGGTGGGCCGCTTCGCGGTGGAGGACCCGGCGTTCAACGCTCTGCTGATCGCGTCGGAGCACGCGCTGGCCCGGATCGCACAGGAGCTGGGCGCACCGGGGACGGCACGGCACGCCCGCGCGGAGCGCCTGACGGAGGCTCTGATCGACCGGCTCTGGGACCCGGTGGAGGGGATGTTCTTCTGCCGGGACGTCTATGGGGGCGAGGCGCGGGAGAGCGGTGCTCTCGATCGAGATCGGCGCTTTGGAAGCAGCGCTCTCGGACAAGAGCGCCGCTCCCCCACCGGCACCCTCGTCCCCGAGCGCACCGTCTCCGGCCTCATCCCCCTGCTGCTGCCCACGCTCCCGCGCGACATCGCCACCGCCCTCGTCCGCACCCTGCGCGGGCCGCACTTCTCGCTCGGCGACAACACCCGGCTCGTACCCAGCTACGACCTGCTCGGCGAGTCCTTCGATCCCCACCGGTACTGGCGCGGGCCCGCCTGGTTCAACACCGGCTGGCTGCTGGAGCGCGGCCTGCGCGTGCACGGCGAGCGGGCGGACGCCGACGCGCTGCGCGAGGCCCTGCTGGAGACCGCGGGCACCTCCGACTTCGCGGAGTACGTCGATCCGTACACCGGTGAGGCGTGCGGAGCGGTCGGCTTCGGCTGGACCGCCGCCCTCACGCTCGACCTGCTCCACGACCACCCCGGACAGGGCGTGTCCCCGACGGGCATCGGCACGTTCGACAGGAGCGACAAGGGAGGGGGCCGGGGATGACGGACCGGCATCATCTGCTCGTGTGCGGCGGGACGTTCGCCGCCGTGAGCGACAGCGGGGACATCAGCGGGGTTCGGGGCGTCACCTCCCCGTCCGGGTTGTTCGTGCGGGACGCACGCCATCTGAGTCGCTGGCAGCTGACGGTGAACGGCGCGGTGCCCGAGACGCTCACGCCGGTCGCCGACGGAGACACGGCGCGCTGCGTCCTCGTGCCGCGCGGAGGCCGCCAGGAGCCGCCCGCCCACACGCTCTTCCGCGAACAGGCCGTCGTCGACGGTGCGTTCGTGGAGTCGCTGCGCGTCACCAGCAACCGCCCGGTGCCGACCACGGTCCGTGTCGCCGTCACCGCGGACGCCGATTTCACGGACCAGTTCGAGCTGCGCTCCGACCACCGTACGTACGCCAAGACGGGGGCCGTGCGCTTCCGCCGGGTGCTCGAGGACGGCGTGGAGTTCGGCTACCGGCGCGGCGAGTGGCGCTCCTGCACGAGGGTCACGGCGGAGCCCGCGCCGGACGGTGTCGAGGAGACGGGCACGGGGGCCCGGCGCCTGGTGTGGACACTGGAGCTGGAGCCGCACGGCTCGGCGGAACTGTCCCTGCGGGTCGCCGCCCGGCCGCACGGGGCGGCGCAGGCTCCCCCGGTCCCCGCGTCCCCGGCCGCCGCCAACCACCGGCTCCTCCGCCTGGAGGGCGAGTTCATGGAAGGCATCGCCTTCCCCACCGGCTGGCCCGAGCTGGCCGCGGCCTGTGCGCGGGGCCTGTCCGACCTCGCCTCGCTCCAGGTCCCGGCGACGGGCCCCGACCGCGAGGAGCTGCGCGTCCCGGCGGCCGGCGCGCCCTGGTTCCTCACGCTCCTCGCCCGCGACGCACTCCTGACCTCCCTCTTCCTGCTCCCCTACCGCCCCGAGCCGGCGGCGGCCACCCTGCCCGCCCTCGCCGCGACCCAGGCGACCGAGGTCGCCACCGGCTCGGTCGCCCAGCCGGGGAAGATCGTGCACGAGGTGCGGCACGGGGAGCTGGCACACTTCGGGCAGGTGCCGTACGGGCGCTACTACGGCTCGGTCGACGCGACACCGCTCTTCCTGGTGCTGCTCGGGGCCTACGTCGAGCAGACCGGGGACACGGCGATGGCTCGCCGCCTGGAGCCCCACGCCCGCGCGGCCATCGGCTGGATGCTGGACCACGGCGGCCTCACCTCGCGCGGCTACCTGGTCTACCGCGCCGACCAGGGCGGACTCGCCAACCAGAACTGGAAGGACTCCCCCGGCGCGATCTGCTCCGCCGACGGGAGCCGCCCCACCGGGCCGGTGATGGCGGCGGGCGCGCAGGGGTACGCGTACGACGCGTTGCGCCGCACGGCGCACCTGGCGCGCACGGTGTGGGAGGACGAGGTGTACGCGGCGCTGCTGGAACAGGCGGCCGCGGATCTGCGTGACCGCTTCCAGCGGGACTTCTGGATGGACGACCGGGCGTTCCCGGCGCTGGCGCTGGACGGCGAGGGCCGTCAGGTGGACGCGCTGGCCTCGGACGCGGGGCATCTGCTGTGGTCGGGCCTGCTGGACAAGGAGTACGGCGAACTGGTGGGCCGCCGCCTCCTGGAACCCGACTTCTTCTCGGGCTGGGGCGTCCGCACGCTGGCCGCGGACCAGGCGGCGTACCACCCGATGTCGTACCACCGCGGCTCGGTCTGGCCGCACGACAACGCGCTGATCACGCTGGGCCTCGCCCGCTACGGCCTGCACGACGAGGCCCGTGCGGTCGCCCACGCCCTGGTCGACGCGGCGACGGCGACGGGCCACCGGCTGCCGGAGGTGCTCGCCGGGTACGGCCGCGACAACCACCCGGAGCCGGTGCCGTACCCGCACGCCTGCGTCCGCGAGTCCCGCTCGGCGGCGACACCGCTCGCCCTGCTCACGGCGGTGGGCGGGGCGTAGTCCGGCTCCTGCGGTGAGCAGGACGTAGCCCCACGGACACCCGGGACCGCGCGGAGCCAATGGGCGGGCGGCGCGCGGCCCCGGGGCGACTTGCTCCCGACGCCTCGCGTGTGCGACCGCGTGTGCGACCCGACGCGCTCCCGGACTGGTTGACCTGGGATTTGCCGGGTGTTTGCCGGGCGCTGGGACGTCGTGGTGAACGCATGTACCCGGCCACCCGTACGGGATGACGGCGGGCCGGCCTCCCCAGTGCGGCCCGCCCTCCACCACGGGCTTCGCACGGAAGGACCCTCGGGTTGCCTCTCAACACGCGCGCACCACACACGACGAGCAAGGCGGGGGCGGCCACCGACGGGGTCATGCCGGCGGAGGAGGACGAGCGACCGGTGTCGCAGGCGGCATCCGCCGCTGCGGACGGGCCCGCCGACCGTACGACGGAGCCGGACACCGAGGACGGCCCCACGGCCGAGCACGAGACGGCGGAAGCCGATGCCGCCGAAACCGAAGCCGCGGAAACCAAGACCACGGAAACCGAAGCCGAAGCCACCGAAAGCGAGGCCGCGGAGAACCGGGCCGGCATAGCCGACGGCCCCCGTCCCCGCTTCCGCCTGCGCACCTGGCGGGCCGACCACCCGCTCGCCGCCCGCGTCCTCGGTGTCACGGTCTCCGTGCTCGCCGGTGTCCTCCTCGTCGTCTCGCTCGTCATGCCCAACAGGCTCGGGAGCTTCCGGCCGGCCATGTTCACGCGGATCCCGGTGGAGGTGCTGATAGGCGGCGTCGTGCTGACCGCCCTGCCCCGACGGCCGCGGCTGGTCGTCGCCTGGGTCGGCGGTGTCGCGCTCGGCGTGCAGACCATGCTCAACCTGCTGGACGCCGGCTTCTACCAGTACCTCGGCCGCGACTTCAACGCCGTCCTCGACTGGCCCCTCCTCAGCGACGCCTACTCCTACCTCCAGGACACCCTCGGCGGGGCGGGCGCCCTGGGAGTCCTGCTCGCGGCCGTCGTCATCGTCCTCGTCGTCCTCGCCGTGTCGGCACTCTCGGTCGTGCGGCTCGGCAACGTCATGGCCCGGCACCGCGCCACCGCCACCCGTACCGTCCTCGTGCTCAGCATGGTGTGGATGACGTGCACGGTCCTCGGCCTCCAGTTCGGCGGTGTGCCGCTGGCAGCCGAGCGCACCGTCACGATGCTCAAGGTCCGCTCCGACCTCATCCGTCAGACCCTCAGGGACGAGCGGGACTTCGCGAAGACCGCCAGGGTCGACGCCTTCGGCGCCACCCCGGGCTCGCAGCTCGTGCCCGGCCTGCGGGGCAAGGACATGATCTTCACGTTCATCGAGAGCTACGGCCGCAGCGCCATCGAGGACCCGATCATGGCACCCGGCGTCGACAAGACCCTCGACACCAGCACCCAGGCCCTCGCCGAGGCCGGCTTCCACGCCAAGAGCGGCTGGCTGACCTCGGCGACGTACGGCGGCAGCAGCTGGCTCGGCCACTCGACGTTCCTGTCGGGCCTGTGGATCGACAACCAGAACCGCTACCGCACCGTCACCACCAGCGACCACCTCAGCCTCACCAAGGCGTTCAAGAAGACCGGCGCCTGGGACACCGTCGGCATCATGCCCGGCGTGCAGAAGGGCTGGCCGGAGCAGAGGTTCTACGGCCTCGACAAGGTCTACAACGCCTTCGAGATGGGCTACAAGGGCCCGAAGTTCAGCTGGTCCACCATGCCCGACCAGTACGCGCTCGAGGCGTTCCAGCGCCTGGAGCACGGCAGGCAGCGCGACAAGCCGCTGATGTCGGAGATCATCCTGACCTCCAGCCACACCCCCTGGGCCCCCATCCCCAAGATGGTCGGCTGGAACCAGCTGGGCGACGGCTCGGTCTTCGACGCCATCCAGAAGGCGGGCAACAAGCCCGACTACACCTACACCAGCGACATCCACTCCAAGGAGGAGTACGGCAAGTCCGTCCAGTACTCGGTGACCGCCCTCACCCAGTTCCTCCAGCGCTACGGCACCGACGACACCGTGCTCGTCTTCCTCGGCGACCACCAGGCGAACGCCCACGTCAGCGGCGACCACGCCAGCCATGACGTGCCCTGCGCGATCGTCGCCAAGGACCCGAAGGTCCTCGACAGGATCGCGAGCTGGGGCTGGACGGACGGCCTGCGGCCCGCGCACAACGCACCCGTGTGGAAGATGAGTTCGTTCCGCGACCGCTTCCTGACGGCGTACGGCTCCACGCCGCACCCGTCCGAGGACTGATCAGCCTCCGGAGGTGTCGAGTCAGCCTCCGGAGGTGTCGAGCTCCGCGTCCTCGCCGACCCCCGCGCAGTCGTACGGGTCCTTCAGCCAGCCGTCCGGCAGCACCACCCGGTTGTTGCCTGACGTACGGCCCCGGGGCCCGTCGGCGCCGGACGGCCAGGGCTGGTCGAGGTCCAGCTCGTCGAGGCCGGCCCGCAGTTCCTGAAGGGAGGAGGTGATCGCGAGCCGCTTGCGCATCTCGGAGCCGACCGCGAAGCCCTTCAGGTACCAGGCCACGTGCTTGCGGAAGTCGATGACACCGCGCGACTCGTCGCCGAGCCACTCGCCGAGCAGGGTGGCGTGCCGGACCATGACGTCGGCGACCTCGCGGAGGGCCGGCCTGGCGATGTCCTCCGTCCGCCCCTCGAAAGCCGCCACCAGGTCCGCGAACAGCCACGGCCGCCCCAGGCAGCCGCGCCCCACGACCACCCCGTCGCAGCCCGTCTCGCCCACCATGCGCAGCGCGTCCTCGGCGGACCAGATGTCGCCGTTGCCCAGCACCGGGATCTGAGGCACATGCTCCTTCAGCCGCGCGATGGCGTCCCAGTCCGCCGTGCCGCCGTAGTGCTGGGCGGCCGTACGTCCGTGCAGCGCGATGGCCGTCACGCCCTCCTCGACGGCGATCCGCCCGGCGTCGAGGTAGGTGATGTGGTCGTCGTCGATGCCCTTGCGCATCTTCATGGTGACCGGGAGGTCGCCCGCGCCGCTGACCGCCTCGCGCAGGATCGCCCGCAGCAGGTTCCGCTTGTAGGGCAGCGCGGAGCCGCCGCCCTTGCGGGTCACCTTCGGCACCGGGCAGCCGAAGTTGAGGTCGATGTGGTCGGCGAGGTCCTCCTCCGCGATCATGCGGACGGCCTTGCCGACGGTCGCCGGGTCCACGCCGTACAGCTGGATCGACCGAGGGCGCTCGCTCACGTCGAACTTGATCAGCTGCATGGTCTTCTCGTTGCGCTCGACCAGCGCCCGCGTCGTGATCATCTCGCTCACGAACAGGCCCTTGCCGCCACTGAACTCTCGGCACAGCGTGCGGAACGGCGCGTTCGTGATCCCGGCCATGGGCGCGAGCACGACGGGCGGCCGGACGGTGTGCGGGCCGATCTGCAAGAGGGACTCGGTCATGGGCATTGCCCCATTGTCGCGTATCGCCAATGATCATGTATCACTCATTAGTTAGACGCACTATCAATGTCGGCGTACCATGGGCCCATGCCCGAGCTCAGCCACCGCCGACGTCTGCTGGTGCTCGCGATCTGCTGCATGAGCCTGCTGATCGTGAGCCTCGACAACACCGTCCTGAACGTGGCGCTGCCCTCGATGCAGCGGGAACTGCATGCGAGCGTGTCCGGCCTGCAGTGGACGATCGACGCGTACACGCTGGTCCTGGCCTCGCTGCTGATGCTCGCGGGTTCGACGGCCGACCGGATCGGCCGCAAGCGGGTCTTCATGGCGGGCCTGATCGTCTTCAGCGTCGGCTCCCTGCTGTGCTCGCTCGCGCCGAACCTCGAACTGCTGGTCGTGTTCCGCATGGTGCAGGCGGTGGGCGGTTCGATGCTCAACCCGGTCGCGATGTCGATCATCACCAACACGTTCACCGACGCCCGTGAGCGCGCCCGCGCGATCGGTGTGTGGGGTGCCGTGGTCGGCATATCCATGGCCGCCGGCCCGCTGGTCGGCGGGCTGCTGGTCGAGTCGGTCGGCTGGCGGTCGATCTTCTGGGTCAACCTCCCGGTGGGGCTGGCCGCGCTCCTGCTCACCCTGCGCTTCGTCCCCGAGTCCCGCGCGCCCAAGGCGCGTCGCCCGGACCCGGTCGGCCAGCTGCTGGTGATCGCCCTGTTCGGCTGCCTGACGTACACGATCATCGAGGCCCCGGACGCGAGTGCCGCGAGGATCGTGCCGTTCGCCGTGGTCGCGTTCGCGGCCCTGCTCGGCCTGCTCTGGTACGAGCCGCGCCGCGCCGAACCGCTCATCGACCTGCGCTTCTTCCACTCGGCGCCGTTCAGCGGGGCCACGGTGATCGCCATCAGCGCGTTCGCGGCCCTCGGCGGCTTCCTGTTCCTGTCCACGCTCTACCTGCAGAACGTACGCGGACTGGACGCGCTGCACGCGGGTCTGTGGATGCTGGCGCTGGCGGCCCCGACGATGCTGTGCGCCCCGCTGTCCGGCCGCCTGGTCGGCAACCGCGGGCCGCGCCTGCCGCTGCTGGTGGCGGGCTGCGCGATGACCGCGAGCGCGGTGCTGTTCGCGGCCTTCGAGGCGGAGACGTCGAACACCACGCTGCTCGTCGGCTACGTCCTGTTCGGCATCGGCTTCGGCTTCGTCAACGCCCCCATCACCAACACCGCCGTCTCCGGCATGCCCCGTGCCCAGGCCGGCGTCGCCGCGGCGGTCGCCTCCACCAGCCGCCAGCTCGGCCAGACCCTCGGCGTGGCGGTGGTCGGCGCGGTGCTGGCCTCCGGTGTGACGGCGTCGGCGTACAGGCAGACCTTCGTCTCGGCGGCCCGCCCCGGCTGGTGGATCCTCGTCGCCTGCGGTGCGGCCGTGCTGATACTCGGGGCGCTCACCACGGGCCGGTGGGCCAGGGGGACGGCCGAGCGCACGGCCGACCGGCTCGAGTCCCCCGAGGTTCGTGAGGCCTCCGGCGTCTCCGCCTAGCGCCTCCCACGGCTCACGCGGCGCTCCGCTCCAACGCGATCGCCTGCAGCTTCTCCAGCCGCTCCCGCGACTCCCGGTCCGCCGGCGCGTAGGTCACCATCCGGGGCCCGTTGTGCGGCCCGAGCCACAGATCGGTGTGGTCGAGAGTCAGCAGGCCCACGTGGGCGTTGCGGAACTGCTTGCGCTTGCTGCGGGCGCCGACCACCTCGTGCAGCTCCCAGGCCTCGCGGAACTCGGCGGACTCGGTCATCAGCCGGTTGAGCAGCATCTTCCAGGCGGGCTCACCGAGGTGGTCGGCCATGTTGGCGCGGAACTTGGCGGCCATCAGCCGCATGGTCGCCTCGTGCTCGACGATCGCCGCCCGCCAGTCCGGGTGCGTGTAGCACAGCACCATGCAGTTGCGGTCCGCCGGCGGGACGGCGTCGAGGTCGCACATCAGCAGCCCGTAGGTGCGGTTGTAGGCGAGGATGTCGTACCGGCTGTTGGAGATGCAGGCCGGGAGCGGCTCGAGCTGTTCCAGCAGGATGCGCTGGGCCTCGGTGACGGACGGGCAGTGCGCGCCGGGTGCCGGGTCGACGGCACCGGCCAGGTTGAACAGATGGGCCCGCTCGCTGGCGTCGAGCAGCAGCGTGCGGGCCAGGGCGTCGAGGACCTGGACGGACACCTGGATGTCCCGGGCCTGCTCGAGCCACGTGTACCAGGTGACACCGACCGCGGCGAGCTGCGCGACCTCCTCACGGCGCAGCCCCGGGGTGCGGCGGCGCCGGCCGCGGGGCAGCCCGACCTGCTCGGGGGTGATGTGCTCGCGGCGGTGCCGCAGGAACGCGGCCAGTTCATGCCGCCGGATCTCGGATGCGCGCCGATCGGGCGCCTCCGCCTCCCGGTCCGTCCGTGTCTCGCGGACCGCCACCGTCTCCTGCACCATCGTCGCCATGCCCCCAGCCTGCCGCTCCGCGGAGCCTGTTTCCAGGTAGTCCTGGTACCAGGATAAAGACACTCTGGTACCACGCTGAGGGGCGGCGGAGCCTTGCTGGTGTGACCGAGACTCTCACTTCCCCTACCGTCCGCTCGCCGGTGGCGACCCCACGGCTCGGCGGGCTCGGACTGTTCACGGTGCTGCTGGGCGCGGCACTGCCCCTCATCGACTTCTTCATCGTCAACGTCGCCCTCCCGACGATCGGCAGGGACCTGCACGCGGGCGAGTCCGTCCTCGAACTGGTCGTCGCCGGGTACGGGGTGTCGTACGCCGTGCTGCTGGTGCTCGGTGGCCGGCTGGGCGACCTGTTCGGCCGGCGTGAGTTCTTCCTCTACGGGATGGCCGCCTTCGGTGTGACCTCGCTGGCGTGCGGGCTCGCCCCGACGGCCTGGACGCTGGTGGCGGCGCGGGTCGCGCAGGGCGCGGCGGCCGCGGCGATGCTGCCGCAGGTGCTCGCCACGATCCAGGCGGCGACCAGCGGGCAGCGCCGCGCCAAGGCGATGGGCCTGTACGGCGCGACGGCCGGTCTGTCCATGGTGGCCGGGCAGATCCTCGGCGGAGTGCTGGTGGCGGCGGACATCTGGGGCACCGGCTGGCGTTCGGTGTTCCTCGTCAACGTGCCGGTCGTGGTGGTCGGCCTGTTCCTGGGGGCGCGGGCGGTGCCGGAGACCCGCTCACAGCACCCGGAGCCGGTGGACGGGCCTGGCACGGTGCTGCTCGCCGTCTCACTGCTGACCCTGCTGGCGCCGCTGACCGAGGGCCGGGCCGCGGGCTGGCCGCTGTGGACCTGGCTGGCACTGGCCGCGTTCCCGTTCGCGGCGTGGGCGTTCTACGCGGTGGAGCGCCGCGCGGACCGGCAGGGCCGTACGCCGCTGGTGCCGCCGAGCCTGTTCGCGCTCACGTCGCTGCGGCGCGGGCTGGTGATGATGGTGCCGTTCTCGATCGGGTTCAGCGGGTTCATGTTCGTGATCGCGGTGTCGCTGCAGCAGGGCGCGGGGCTCGGGCCGGTCCCCGCCGGCCTGGCGCTGACGCCGATGGCGGTGGCGTTCTTCGTGGTCTCGCTGTACGGGCCGCGGCTGGTCGCCCGCTTCGGCACCCGGGTGGTGACCGCCGGGGGGCTGATCCAGGCGGTCGGCATCGGGCTGCTGGTCCTGACCGCCTGGCGCTCCTGGCCGCACCTGGGAGTGTGGGAGCTGCTGCCGGGCGCGGCGGTGGCGGGCGCGGGCCAGGCGCTCCAGCTCCCCATCGTGATGCGGATCGTCCTTTCCGAGGTACCGACGGCGCGGGCGGGCGTCGGCAGCGGTGTCATGGTGACGACGCAGCAGTCGGCGCTTGCGCTGGGCGTGGCGACGCTCGGCACGCTGTTCCTGACGCTGGTTCCGGGCATGGGCATGCGCGACGCCCTGGTGACGACGCTGCTGGTCCAGCTGGCCGGCATCGCGCTGACGGCGGCGCTGAGCCTGCGCCTGCCGCGCACGATCGGCTGAGGCCCCTCGCCCGCTCAGTGGGGGATGCGGCCCCGCACCCCGGTGACACGGGTGCGGGGCCGCCGTGTGCTCCCGCGCCGCGGCCGCGTCCTTTTCGTGATCTCCGGGACAGGCGTCGGCGCCGTCCGGGACAGTGGCTGCATGGCAGCAGCACTGGACTGGAAACTGGTCGTCGACACGCACGACGCCCCTGCCCTCGCGGACTTCTGGGCGGCGGCGCTGGGGTACGAGGTGGAGGACAACGGTGCGTTGATCAACCGGTTGCTGACGGCAGGTCAGCTCCCGGAGGAGGCGGTCGCCGAGCACAACGGCACGCGGATCTTCCGGGGTTTCGCCGCCGTCCGGCACCCGGACGACCCGTACGACAAGGAGACGGGCGTCGGCCGGGGCCGCCGCATCCTTTTCCAGGACGTCCCGGAGCCGAAGACCGCCAAGAACCGCCTCCACCTCGACGTGCACGCCGGCCCGGACGCCCGCGAGGCGACGGTCGCCCGCCTGGAGTCCCTGGGCGCGCGTCGCGTCGAGGAGGTGGACAAGGGCCCGGCCGGCCACTGGTGGGTCATGCGGGACCCGGAGGGCAACGAGTTCTGCGTGGCCTAGTAGTGGCCCAGCGGCAGCCTCGTATGGACCTGTCGGCCGCCTGGCGGCGGCCTAGGGCACGGCGGCAGCCGTCGCGGCGGGGGCGCCCTCCCGCGTGGGCGGGGCGGCGGTGCCCGTGTGCGCGGCCAGCGCCTTCTCCAGGCGACGGATGTGGTAGTACTGCACGCGCGTGGTGCGCTGCAGGGCCATGACCGCTCCGAGGAACTGGTCCATCTCGGCGGCCCGGGTGAGGATGTCGTCGGGTACGTTCTCGTCCCGCAGGCAGGCTTCCGCGTCCTGCGCCAGTACGGCGTGCGCCCAGCCACGCGTGACCGGCTTGTACAGGCCCGGGTGTTTGACCACGATCCGTGCCCGGATGGCGAGATCGTTCTCGGCGGCTTCCAGATGCAGTCCGGTGTCCTTGTTGCGCGCCCCGAACAGCGGCTCATGGATGTGGTGGGCGTCGAAGCCGTGCTCGACGCAGCCGATCCAGAAGTCCCAGTCCTCGCCCGCCCTCATGCTCTCGTCGTACCCGCCCACGGCCTGCCAGGCCTCACGGCGGTACAGCGAGCAGTAGAACATGATCAGCCGCTGGAGCATCAGTTCCCGGCTGTAGGCGGGGAGGGGCACCGCCTGCGGGGGCAGGTCGTCGTCGGTGAAGGTGAAGACGTCCGTCGACGCGATGGCGATGCCGGGGTCGCCGTCCAGGACCGCGACGGTCTTCTCCAGCATCGTGGGCGCGATCACGTCGTCGGCGTCGAGCGGAAGGATGTAGCGGCCGGCCGCCGCCTCGATCCCGGTGTTGCGGGCGGCGGAGACTCCGGCGTTGGCCTGCCGGAGCAGCCGGATGCGCCGGTCGGGGTGGCGGGCGATCAGGCCCTTCGCCACCTCGGCGGTGTCGTCTGTGCTGCCGTCGTCGACGATGACGAGTTCCCAGTCACGGAACGTCTGGGCGACGACGCTGGACACCGCGTCGGGCAGATAGCGGGCGTAGTCGTGGCAGGGGATGACCACCGAGACCACAGGGTCGAAGCCGTGGGGCATGAGCCGTCTTTCGCTCGGAACGGAAGGGAAGGGACGAGAGGCCCGGAACCACGGGTGTCCGGCGCGGGCGCCCCCCCGGCCCTGCGTCAGGGCCACGTCGCAGCGGACCCGCCGATCACGTGCTAGCCGATGCCGAGGGTGCGCGCGTGGTCGCGGTCGGCGTAGTCGCGGTCGGCGTAGTCGGAGTAGTGGCCGGAGCCGTGGTGATCGTGGTGGTGACCGTAGTCACAGATGGTCAGGTTGGCCACGGGTGCGCAGCAGTAGTCGCTGATGGTGACGTTGGCGATGGGCGGGCAGCAGTGGCCGTAGTCGCTGATCGTGACGTTCGCCAGGTTCTTGCAGGGGTGGTCCTCCCCCGGTATGAGGGTGACGTCGCCGCTCGTCGGCTGCCCTTGGTGCGCGTACGGGGCCGACGCCGTGAGCGTCTCCTGGCCGAGGGTTGCGGCGAAGGCGGCCTCCGCGGTGTTGAGCAGTCCAGCGGTTGCGAGTGCGGCCGGCAGAGCCAGGGAGGACATGACACGAGCTTTCACGGTGGTGCCTTCCTTTCGGGGAGGGAGCTGCCCCGACGGCCGGCGACCTACACGGCAGGGACAGCAGCGCCACCGTAGGATTTGCATACCGTGCGTGGCAAAACGATTACACCGTGCGAGTGGCGGGGGGGGGACCGAGGCGGCAATGCGAGGGGCAGGGCCCCACGCAGCGGCACCGCTCCGTTCAGGACGGGGACAGCACCGCGGTGTCGGCCGGATCCGGGACGGGCAGCGGATGCAGCACTTCCAGATCCGGCAGCGCCCAGCAGGCGGTGCCCATGTCCCGGGCCATCGCGGCCAGGCCCTCGGTCTCGATGAGGTACCGGTACGGGAAGGGCGGAAAGATCAGGCCGTCGCGGTGCAGGTCGGCGCGGACCAGCAGCACGGTGCCACCGACCGAGTCCACCCGGACAAGCCCTTTGCCGCGCAGCTCGTCGAGGTAGATCCGGCCGAACCCCTTGGGCGGCTGCAGAATGCCGTCGCGAAGCCACCGGGACCAGTCGAGCGTGCCGGCGCCGGGGTGGAGGACGAAGGTGTTGAGGTCGTACGTGGGTCCCCCGGCCGTGGTGGCGCAGTGCGGGACGACGATGTCCTTGCGCGCCCCGAGCAGCCGCTGGATCAGGTCGGCCGGGTAGTCGGTGACGTCCACATCGAGCCACAGCACCCACTCCTCGTCGGCAAGGGCCCGGGTGAGCAGGTGGTTGCGCACCTTGGCCAGCACCGACCGGCGCCGGCGCTGGAGGCCCGGCTCCCAGCGCGGCCCGGCGACGTGGAGGCCGAAGTCGCGGTGGACGAGGGTGACCCGCCGGTACTCCGCCTCGAGGCCGGGCAGGACCTGCCGCAGCAGTTCCGGCGTCGAGTCCTCGCTGTCGCCCTCCAGCAGCCCCAGGGAGATCGCCTCACGCGGATAGTCCAGGGAGCGCAGTTTCTCCAGATAGCCGGGCAGGTGCGCGGCCGCGTCCTTCAGGGGCGTGAGCACCAGCACGAGGGGCCGCTCGCTCGCCGGGCCCGGAGCCGGTTCGGCAGCCGTGCGCGGTCGTTCGTCGGCCGCTCCCGCGGCGGCGGCGCCGGTCTCGGCGTGGGCGATGTCCCGCGGCTCGATCGGCAGCCGGGTCGCCATGGCCAGCAACCGCTCGGCGTACGCGCCGGGTTCGGCCCAGACCTGGGTCGCCACCTCGAAGTGCTCGGCGAAATGCGACTCCTCGAACGTGTTGCCGCCGTGGCAGACGTAGGTGTACAGCTCCGGCGCGTCGATGGAGACGACCCGGCAGGTGCGGACCACCTCTTCCGCCACCGGTGTGTCCTCGCCCCGGCGTTGTGCCGGGTAGCGGGGCATCCGGTCCTTGGCGCAGATCATCGATCCTTCCCAGACCCGCGCGCAGGAGATCGCGAGCTTGTGGCGAGCGGGCCACCACAGGCGTTCACGGGCGAGGAAACAGGCATCCGCGCCGAGGGCGAGAATCGCCGCCATCTGCGACTCGACCCGCTCCGGGTCGTACAGGTCGTCGTCGTCCCACTGGCATACGTAGGGCCCGGTGGCCCGGTCCACCGCCTCGTTGCGCAGTTCGCCGAGCGTCCGCCCCTCCGGGGGGAGCCGGTGATGGCGGATCCGCGGGTCGCCCAGCTCCCGGATGAACCGCTCGAGGGCGTCGTCGGCGCCGTCGTCCACGACGACCAGCTCCAGTGCGCGGTACGTCTGCGCACCGAAGCAGGCGATCGCGCGGCTCGCCATCGCCAGGCGGCCCTTCGTCACCATCAGGCACGACACCGTGGGCGCGGGCGCGCCCGAGGCCCAGCGGCGCCGCTGGGCGTCAAGACCGAGCTGACCGTCGGCGAGCGGTTGAAGTCCCTGGCTCGCCCAGAAGCGGAACCGCCTGCCGGCCGAGATCCGCACTGCATCGGAGTCGTCCCGCACCCAGCTGCCGGACCAGTGGTGCACGGCGTACGCACCCTCGCAGTCGGTTTTCTGAGGGCCGAACAGCTCTGCCGCGTAAGGGCTCACCTCGGGATAGAGGACTTCCGACCCGAGGACCGTGACCGAGGCGGGCTCCGGGGCGCTGTCGACGGCCCTGGTGAGGAAGAAGGGGCCTGTGGCCTCCAGAGCACCGGGCGCCCGGTGAGCGCCGACCAGCTGCCGGTGCACATGGGCCCAGAAGGGGTGGCCCGGCCGTGACGCGATGAACGCGTTGCCGACGATGCGGCCGAATCCGCTCCGGCGGGCCAGCAGCAGACGCGTGTGAGCCTCGGGTTCGCAGCCGAGGACGAGTTCGCGCCCGTCGAGGAGTGCGTCGACCGGCTTCAGGCACTCGAAGTCCATGTCCACATAGAGCCCGCCGAAATGATCGAGCAGGAAGTAGCGGATCGCGTCGGCCCGCATGATCGCTTCGGGGTAGCCGTCGTAGATCGGCAGGAACCAGGGATAGTGCTCCTGGAGGAAGGCGCGGTTGTCCGCGTCGGTCCACAGCCGGTATCCCCAGCCGGGGTGATGCAGACGCCAGGAATCGACCCACTTGCGCCACTTCTCGGGTACGTCGGTGTCTTTCCAGGTCTGGTGGATCAGGGCGGGAATCTTCTCCTGTGTCCGCATGCACGCAGTATGAAGATCTTTTTTGCTTTCTGGCGGCTCCGGCAGGACCTGCCCACCGGGCATTCACCCGGGCGGCACCTCCGGGAGTCCGAACAGAAGACGCCGGGCGGGCTGGAAACCATCCAGCCCGCCCGGCGTCCTCGTCCCGCGGTCGCGCGCGGAGCGCCCGGCGCCTAGCAGCCCAGGAGCCGCCCGGCCAGGTACCCCTCGATCTGGTCGAGAGACACCCGCTCCTGCTTCATGGAGTCCCGCTCACGCACCGTCACCGCGTTGTCCTCCAGCGTGTCGAAGTCCACCGTCACGCAGTACGGCGTACCGATCTCGTCCTGGCGGCGGTAGCGGCGGCCGATCGCGCCCGCGTCGTCGAACTCGATGTTCCAGTGCTTGCGCAGCGCCTGCGCGAGGCCCTTGGCCTTCGGCGACAGCTCCGGGTTGCGGGACAGCGGCAGCACCGCGACCTTCACGGGGGCCAGACGGTGGTCGAGGCGCAGCACCGTGCGCTTCTCCATCTTGCCCTTGGCGTTGGGCGCCTCGTCCTCGACGTACGCGTCGAGCAGGAACGCCAGCATGGTGCGCCCGACACCCGCCGCGGGCTCGATGACGTACGGCGTCCAGCGCTCGCCGGCCTCCTGGTCGAAGTAGACGAGGTCCTGGCCGGAGGCCTTGGAGTGCGCGGTGAGGTCGTAGTCGGTGCGGTTGGCGACGCCCTCCAGCTCACCCCACTCGTTGCCGCCGAACTGGAAGCGGTACTCGATGTCGGCGGTGCGCTTGGAGTAGTGGGAGAGCTTCTCCTTCGGGTGCTCGTACCACCGCATGTTCTCCTCGCGCAGGCCGAGACCGGTGTACCAGTTCCAGCGCTGCTCCATCCAGTACTCCTGCCACTTCTCGTCCTCGCCCGGCTTGACGAAGAACTCCATCTCCATCTGCTCGAACTCGCGGGTGCGGAAGATGAAGTTGCCCGGCGTGATCTCGTTGCGGAAGGACTTGCCCATCTGCGCGATGCCGAAGGGGGGCTTCTTACGCGAAGCGGTCTGCACCTGGGCGAAGTTGGTGAAGATACCCTGCGCGGTCTCGGGACGCAGGTAGGCGATGGAGCCGGAGTCCTGGGTCGGGCCGAGGTGGGTGGAGAGCAGGCCGGAGAACTGCTTGGGCTCGGTGAACTGGCCCTTGTTGCCGCAGTTCGGGCAGTTGACGTCCGCGAGGCCGTTCTCCGGGAGGCGGCCGTGCTTGGCCTCGTAGGCCTCCTCCAGGTGGTCGGCGCGGAACCGCTTGTGACAGGAGGTGCACTCGGTCAGCGGGTCCGTGAAGGTGGCGACGTGGCCGGAGGCGACCCAGACCTCGGGGGCCAGGATCACGGACGAGTCGATACCGACCACGTCCTCGCGCGACGTCACCATGTAGCGCCACCACTGGCGCTTGATGTTCTCCTTGAGCTCGACACCCAGCGGCCCGTAGTCCCAGGCGGCACGCTGACCACCGTAGATCTCGCTGCAGGGGAATACGAAGCCACGGCGCTTGCTCAGGCTGACGATGGTGTCGATCTTGTCGGCGGCCACGGTGCTCTCTTCATTACGACGACGGGCGACGAAGCGAGACGCTTCTAAGCGAATGCTTCAGGGTACCGGCGGTGGCTCCCCTGCAATCAAATCGGTTCCGTGCACGAGCCCACGCCGGAGCTTGTTGACAACGGTTTCCATATTTGATGAAAATGACTGTCATGAACGTACGACGACGCCTCATAACCGGGGCCGCGGTCGCGGCGGCCACCGCCCTCGGCCTCGGAGCCCTCTCCGCCTGCTCCTCGGCCGACGCGGCGGGGGGCGACAGCGGCAAGTTCGACGTCGTGGCGTCGTTCTACCCGCTGGCCTTCCTCGCCGAGCAGATCGGCGGGTCGTACGTGCATGTCACCAGTCTGACCCAGCCCGGCCAGGAGCCGCACGACCTGGAGATCAGCGCCAAGCAGACCGCGCAGCTCCAGGAGTCCGACGCGGTCCTCTACCTCAAGGGCCTGCAACCCTCCGTCGACGACGCGGTGGCCCAGTCCGAGATCAAGACGAAGATCGACGCCGCCTCCCTGACCTCCGAGGAGGAGCACGGCAACGAGGTCGGCGGGCACGCGGCCGCCCACGACACCCACCAGGGCGAGGAGTCCAGCGGCAAGGACCCCCACATCTGGCTCGACCCGGTGCGCTACGCCCAGGTCGCCAAGGGCGTCGGCGCCGCTTTCGAGAAGGCGGACGCCGAGCACGCGGACACGTACAAGAAGAACACCGACGCGCTGGTCAAGAAGCTCGGCGACCTGAACACCCGGTACGCGGAAGGTCTGAGGAACACGAAGACCAAGGTCTTCATCACCACGCACGCCGCCTTCGGCTACCTCGCCGAGCGCTACGGTCTCACCGAGGAGGCCATCAACGGCCTGGACCCCGAGTCCGAGCCCAGCGCCGCACGCGTCCGCGACCTGGAGAAGATGGCCAAGGCCGACGGCGTCTCCACGGTCTTCTACGAGACGCTCGTCAGCGACAAGACCGCGAAGACCATCGCCGAGGACGCGAACCTGAAGACGGACGTCCTCGACCCGCTCGAGGGCATCACGCCGAAGTCCCGCGGCCGCGACTACTTCCAGGTCATGGAGTCCAACCTCAAGGCACTGCGGTCCGCTTTGGGCACCAAGTGATCGCTACGGAGGACGGCATGGACGGCATGGACGCGATGGGTGAGCCCGTCATATCGCTGCGCGGCGTACGCGCCGACCTGGGCTCGCGCCCCGTCCTGCGCGGTATCGACCTCACCGTGCACCGCGGTGAGGTGGTCGCGCTGCTCGGGGCGAACGGCTCGGGCAAGTCGACCGCCGTGCGGAGCATCATCGGCCAGGTGCCGGTGAGCACCGGGGAGATCGCACTCTTCGGCACCCCGCGGCGCGCCTTCCGCGACTGGCGGCGCGTCGGGTACGTGCCGCAGCGCACCACCGCCGCGGGCGGCGTGCCCGCCACGGTGACCGAGGTGGTCTCCGCGGGCCGCCTGTCCCGGGCGCGCTTCGGCATCCTGCGCAAGGCCGACCACGAGGCCGTGCGCCACGCCCTGGACCTCGTCGGCATGGCCGACCGGGCCAAGGACTCCGTGAACGCCCTGTCCGGCGGCCAGCACCAGCGCGTGCTGATCGCCCGCGCGCTCGCCTCCGAGCCCGAGCTGCTGATCATGGACGAGCCGATGGCGGGCGTCGACCTGGCGAGCCAGGAAGTACTCGCCCGGACGCTGAAGGACCAGGTGGCCTCCGGCGCCACCGTCCTGCTGGTGCTCCACGAACTCGGCCCGCTGGAGCCCCTGATCGACCGGGCGGTCGTCCTGCGCGACGGCTGCGTACTGCACGACGGCCCGCCCCCGAAGGCGGTGGGCCAGCACGCCCTGCCCGGCCACGACCATGTCCACCCGCACGACGCCGCGGGCACCGAACCGATCCGCACGGGACTGCTGAGCTGATGGACTTCCTGAACTACGCCTTCATGCAGCGGGCCCTGCTCGCCGCCGTCCTGGTCGGCGTCACGGCCCCCGCCGTCGGCATCTACCTCGTCCAGCGCCGCCAGGCCCTGATGGGCGACGGCATCGGCCACGTGGCGATGACGGGCGTCGGCCTCGGCTTCCTCCTGTCCACCTCCCCCGTGTGGATGGCGACGGCCGTCTCCGTCCTCGGTTCGGTCCTCATGGAACTGATCCGCTGGTACGGCAAGACACGCGGTGACATCGCGCTCGCGATGCTCTTCTACGGCGGCATGGCCGGCGGCGTGATGTTCATCAACCTCGCACCGGGCGGCTCCAACGCGAACCTGACGTCGTACCTGTTCGGCTCGCTGTCCACCGTCTCGCAGTCCGACGTGGTGGCGATCTGCCTGCTCGCCGCCTTCGTCGTCCTGGTCACGCTCGGCCTGCGCCGCCAGCTCTTCGCGGTCAGCCAGGACGAGGAGTTCGCCCGGGTGACGGGCCTGCCGGTGCGCGCCCTGAACCTGCTGACGGCGGTCACGGCGGCCGTGACCGTGACCGTCGCCATGCGGGTGGTCGGTCTCCTCCTGGTCTCCGCGCTGATGGTGGTCCCGGTGGCGGCCGCGCAGCAGCTCGGCCGCAGCTTCGCGGCGACGTTCGCGATCGCGGTCGCGATCGGCGTGACCGTCACCCTCGGCGGCACGATCACGTCGTACTACCAGGACGTGCCGCCCGGCGCGACGATCGTGCTGCTGACCATCGCCGCGTTCATCGCACTCACCGCCCTCGCCACTCCGCTGGCCCGGCGACGCGCGCGGGCGCTCGCCGCCGCGCAGCCCTCCGGGGACCCCGCAGAGTGCGCGATTCCGGCCACCCGGGGGGCAGGCGACGAGGTCGGAGTCTGACCCCGCACAGGCCGGGCTGGCACAATGGCCCGGCAAGACGCAGACATAAGCTGCCATCAAAGGGGAGGCAACCGGTGACCACCGCAGGACCGCCCGTGAAGGGCCGCGCCACCCGGCAGCGTGCCGCTGTCGCGGCGGCCCTCGACGAGGTCGACGAGTTCCGCAGCGCGCAGGAGCTCCACGACATGCTCAAGCACAAGGGCGACTCGGTGGGCCTGACGACGGTCTACCGCACCCTGCAGTCCCTCGCCGACGCCGGCGAGGTCGACGTCCTGCGCACCTCCGACGGCGAGTCCGTCTACCGACGCTGCTCGACCGGCGAACACCACCACCACCTGGTCTGCCGCGTCTGCGGCAAGGCCGTCGAAGTCGAGGGCCCGGCGGTGGAGAAGTGGGCGGAGGCGATCGCGGCAGAGCACGGCTTCGTCAACGTCGCCCACACGGTGGAGATCTTCGGCACGTGCGCGGAGTGCGCGCAGTGCGCGGACGCCGCCCCCGGGGGCTGACGGACCGATTGGGGCTCAGGGGTCCCCGTCGTAGCGGTTCCCGCAGGAGTAGGACCCGTCGTCGTTCCGCCCCACGCTGTCGTACGACCAGCAGTGCAGCGCCGGGGCGAGCGTCCACATCCGCAGCGCGATGAGGGCGCCGAGGGCGGCGACGACCACCCACCATCCGCCGTACGGCCGCCCGGCGAGCGCCAGTCCTCCGGCGGACAGCAGCGCCGCGACCACCGACAGGGCGACAGCCATCGGCGCCGTGTTGTCCTGCCAACCGGGCGAGTCCATGCCGGCCGTGACGAGGAATGCGAAGCCCACGGCAAGCCCCGCACAGGCGAAGACGACGACGGCCAGACAGCTGCGGACGGCGCTCATACGCGGGACAGGTGCCGGTCGAGCAGCGCGCGCAGCCGGCCCACGTCCTGCGGGGAGCCCAGTCCGCGCTTGGGCAGCACCTCCACGAGCAGGATGTTCGGGTCGCGGCTGAACAACACCATGTGGTCGCGTGTCTCGCGATAGCCGCGGAAGAGCGACCAGCGCTGCAGGAGCCTCGTGTGCGCGGTCTCGACCGCGACCCCGGCCCCCGTCACGGCCGTGCGGTACTCCCCCTGCCAGGCGACCGTGCGCAGGGCGTGGTGGGCCTGGAGATGCGGGACCGCCCAGATCACGGCAGCGCAGAAAACCCCTGTCCCCACCGAGAACGCCGACATGTTCTCGGAGGTCGCGGCCTGCGCGGCGAGGGCGAGGAAGACCGCGGCGAGGCACCATCGGAGCAGGTGCAGCCGCCGTCTGCGCTCGCGCACCACGACAGCCGCCAGAAAGTCCCTCCGCGTCGGCCGGTAGGCCAACTCCACCGCTCCCTGTCCGGCTTGGTCCCGCCCCGTGTCCATGACCACGAGGCGGGATCGTACCTCCCTTGATCAGCTGCCCTCGGTGCGGCCCTCCATCGCCAGCAGCTCCTCGTTCGGGATCGCGCCGCCGAAGCGGCGGTCGCGGGAGGCGTACTCGACGCACGCCCGCCACAGGTCGCGCCGGTCGAAGTCCGGCCACAGCACGTCCTGGAAGACCATCTCGGCGTAGGCGCTCTGCCACAGCAGGTAGTTGGAGGTCCGCTGCTCGCCGCTCGGGCGCAGGAACAGGTCGACGTCCGGCATGTCCGGGTAGTACAGGTGCTTCGCCACCGTCTTCTCGGAGATCTTCGACGGGTCGAGCCGGCCGGCCTTGACCTCCTCCGCGATGGCCTGCACCGCGTCCGCGATCTCCGCGCGGCCGCCGTAGTTCATGCAGAAGTACAGCGTCAGCCGGTCGTTGCCCTTGGTCTGCTCCTGGGCGACCTGGAGCTCCTTGGCGACGGACTTCCACAGCCGGGGCATACGGCCCACCCAGCGCACCCGCACGCCCAGTTCGTCGAGCTGGTCGCGGGTCTTGCGGATGAAGTCGCGGTTGAAGTTCATCAGGAAGCGGACCTCGTCGGGCGAACGCTTCCAGTTCTCGGTGGAGAAGGCGTACAGCGAGATGCTCCCGACACCCATCTCGATCGCGCCCTGCAGCACGTCCAGCACCCGCTCGGCACCGACCTTGTGCCCCTCGGTGCGCGGCAGCCCGCGCTGCTTGGCCCACCGCCCGTTCCCGTCCATGACGATCGCCACGTGGTTCGGGATCAGCTCCCCGGGGAGCTTCGGCGGCCGCGCGCCGGACGGGTGCGGCTCCGGCGTCCTGTACTCCCGGCGCTGGCGCCCCAGAAACCCGCGTACGGCCATGTGCTTCTCGCTCCTCGGTTCTTCGGTCTTGTTCGCTGCGCCGCTGCGCCGGTCTGCCGCTCTGACAGCTGTGACGCCGCGTCGCTCTACTGTTCCACGTACCGGAGCGAGCGCAGCCCCCGCTCCAGGTGCCAGTGCAGATACGCCGACACGAGTCCGCTGCCCTCCCGGACGTACCGCGCCTCGCACGCGTCCGCCGTCTCCCAGTCTCCCGTCAGCAGCGCGCCGAGCAGTTCCAGGGCCTGCGGCGAGGGTACGACGCTGCCGGGCACCCGGCAGTCGGCGCACACGGACCCGCCCGAGGCGACCGAGAAGAAGCGGTTCGGCCCGGGCATGCCGCACTTCGCGCAGTCGCTGAAGCTGGGCGCGTAGCCGTTGACGGCGAGGGAGCGCAGGAGGAAGGCGTCCAGGACGAGGTGCGGCGCGTGCTCACCACGGGCGAGCGTCCTCAGGCCCCCGACCAGCAGCAGATACTGCTGGACGGCCGGCTCCCCCTCATGGTCGGTGAACCGCTCGGCGGTCTCCAGCATGGCGGTCCCGGCTGTGTACCGGGCGTAGTCGGTGACGATGCCACCGCCGTAGGGGGCGATGGTCTCGCTCTGCGTGCACAGCGGCAGCCCGCGCCCGACCAGCTCGCTCCCGCGCGCGAAGAACTGCACGTCCACGTGCGAGAACGGCTCCAGCCTGGCCCCGAACTTCGACTTCGTCCGGCGCACCCCGCGGGCCACGGCGCGTACACGTCCGTGACCCCGCGTGAGCAACGTGATGATCCGGTCCGCCTCACCCAGCTTCTGGGTGCGCAGCACGATGCCGTCGTCGCGGAACAGACTCATGGGGTCCATTCTCGCCTACGACGGGCCCGCCTCGGGCGGGGTCCTCAAGGGACCTCACCGCGGCTGCGTGCGTTGGCGTACGCCGTGGCGGCCCGCAGGCGCTCGGCCTGGGTCGCCGGGCGCACGGCCTCCGGTTCGACGTCCCACTCCTTGCCCCCGCCGTACGGTCTCAGCTGTACGTACGGGCCCTCGTGCCCCATGACGATGCCCACCCTCCCGCTGCGGGTGTCGACGGCGTACGACCCGATCGGCGGCTTCTTCTTCATCGCACCTCCGCCGCCGGCCGCGCCCGCAGCGCCGCCGCGAGCCGGGCGGCGACCTCGGCGGAACAGCCGCCCAATTCCACCAGCGGACAGGGTGTCTCCCGCGCCAGGCTTGCCGGGTCGAGCCGGAGCGACGGCAATGTGATTCCGACGCTCGCGAGCGCAGCCCGCAATTCCTCCACAGTCTCCTCCGCCTCTTCGACGCGGTGCGCCGAGTCTCGTCCCCCGAGTGATACGTGTACTGCAGTCACCGTGCTCCCCTTCCCCATGCAATTTCACGCTTCGCATCTCCATGGTGACGCTCTGCATCTACACTCGACAGGTGTCTGTGCCCTACAAGTGCGAGGCAGTGGGGGTGCGTTGAGCCATGGCCAACGGTGCGCGGCAGGCTGCTTGGGAGTTCTTCGGTGCCGAACTGAAGCGGCGGCGGGAGAACGCGGGATTCACCCAGGCGGCGCTGGGAACGCGTGTTTTCGTCTCGGGCGGCTACATCGGCCAATTCGAACAGGCGATTCGCAAACCTCAGTTGGACGTGGCACAGCGCATCGACGAGGCCTTGCAAACCGAGGGCTTTTTCGAGCGCACGTGGCGAAAGCTCATTGATGACGCGAGGTATGCGGATTATTTCGCGCAGGTGGTGGAGCTCGAGCGGACGGCGACGAAGATCTGCGAGTTCGCGCCTACGTTGGTGCCGGGGTTGTTGCAGACGGCGGAGTACACCCGAGCGGTGACCCTGGCGAGCAACCCGTTCGTCGCCGAGGAGTGCATCCAGGAGAGGGTCACGGCTCGTGTGGAGCGTGCACAGGTCCTGGCGGGCGCTGCACGGCCCGTGTATTGGGTGATCCTGCATGAGCACGTGGTACGCATCCCGGTCGGTGGCGAGGCCGAGATGGCGGCACAGTTGGACCACATCGCGGAACTGGCCGGGGAGCGCAGGGTCCTGGTGCAGGTGCTGCCGACGAGCGCGGGCGCCTACCCGCTCATGGGCCGCATGGTCAGACTCTTCGAGTTCGAGGAAGCGCCGCCAACTGTCTATACAGAGGCGGTGTATTCGGGAAACCTGCTCGACGATCCGGCCCTGGTGAAGCGTGTGCAGGGAGCATACGATCTGCTCAGGGCCGCCGCACTGCCGCCGAAGGCGTCCCTCGCCCTGATCCAGTCGGCGGCGGAGGACCACAGACGATGCGCGGGTACGACCTGAGCAACGCCCGCTGGCGCAAAAGCAGCTATAGCGACGACAACGGCGGTGACTGCGTCGAAGTCGCGTACGACTTCCCCGGCGCCGCCCGCTGGCGCAAGAGCAGCTACAGCGACGACAACGGCGGCAGCTGTGTCGAGGTAGCCGACGGAGTCCCCGGTGTCGTCCCCGTCCGGGACAGCAAGGTGCCCGGAGGTCCCGTGGTGCTCGTGGGCACGGCCGCCTGGACGGCGTTCGTGCGCGGACCGCTGGTCTCGCGCACGAGTTGACACCGCCCGGCCGACGGGCCGCAGACAGCGACCCGTCAGCCCGTCTCGTCGATACGTACCGCTACAGCAGGTTGTAGGCCTGGAACCCGCTGCCGATCTCGACCGGCTTCTGGAACACGGACTGGGTGTTGCCGGTGCCCGAGTACCGGAGCAGGTCGCCGTTCGGCTTGCGGGCGATCAGGTCCGGCTTTCCGTCGGCGTCGAGGTCGCCGACCGACAGCAGCCGGTCGTACATGTTCCAGCCGCCGCCGATCCTCGTACGCGGGGCGAACGGGGCCTTGTAGTCGCCGGTTCCCTTGTACAGCCACAGGACGCCGGACTTGTCGCGGGCGACGATGTCGGCCTTGCCGTCACCGGTCAGATCACCCTGGCCGGCGATCTGGGTGTACTGGCCCCAGCCTGTGCCGACACGTTTCCGCGAGGTGAGGGTGCCGTCCGGGTAGGCGAGGTACTCCCACAGGACACCGGCCATGTCGACGGCGATGAGGTCGGCCTCCTTGGCACCGCCGAGGTTCCCGGGCGAGAGAACCGTGGTGTAGATGTTCCAGCCCGTGCCGACGCGCTGGGTGTGGTAGCCGAGTTGGTCGTCGATCCAGTCGTAGTCCAGCTTCCCGTCCTTGCCGAGGTACCAGGTGCCGTCGCTCCACCCGTCCTTGTCGTTGTCGACGTCGATCGAGTCGGCGATGGCTTCGAAAGTGACCCCCACATCTTCGCGGGGCTCGAAGCCGCCCTTGCGGTCCGTGAAGTACAGGTACAGCTCGGCGGTTTGCTTGTGCACGGCGGTCATCGCGAAGCTGGGCGTTTCCACCGTCCCGGCCACGCGGGCGCGCGGTCCCAGGCTCTGGGCGGCCCGTGCCTGCTGCTGCGCCCCGGCCACGGCACGCATCCGGGCGGCCCCGGCCGGGTCGCCGGAGGCGAAGGCCGTACCGGCCGTGGCGGCCAGCGCGGCCGTGACGGCGGTGGCCGCCAGCGCACCCCGGAACGCACGCCGGCGTCGAGCGTTGATCACGAAGATTCCCCCTGCGAGGTACTGAACGGCACATGTCATGTGCCACATGGTCATCGGCAGCTTCTCACAGGAGCCTCACATGACTCGCTCGAATTCCACGGGCTTGCGGGCGAGGATCTCAATCCCCTTCGACGCAGGGCCGTTGGCACGGGGCATGAAGGCGGCCCCAACCCCTCGATCTTCACTCGCGCGGGAGACCGAGCCCGACGTGCTGCCGGGAGGGCCTTCAGTCCTCGGGCGACTCCTCCAGCATGGCGAACGCCAGCCGGGTGCTGCTCACGGGGATGAGTAAGGGCTATGCCCGAGCCGGCCCAGGCCCCTCCCACCGTGATGCCTCGACAGCCCCCGAGAGCGGGCTGCGATCGCTACCGGTTCGATAAGGGCTGTCCAAGGTGCCCGCGAGGCCGGAGCGGAGAACCGCTGCGGCGCTTGGGGGTGCTGGCGTCGGCCTTGTTCGGCGGGCTACGTTGTGGGGATGAATACCGGGACGGCATTGCGCCACACACGGATTGGTGACCCGGTGCGCTTCTGAGCGCCGTGCGGGCCGGTGCGGGCCCCTTTTCCGATCGAGGATCTTGCGTTGCCGCGCGAGCTCCGCCTCCGTCGTGTTGATCAGAGGTTCGACACATCAACCACGACAGGAGTATTCATGCCCACCAAGACGCTCCAGATTCCCACCGCGGACGGTCAGGCTGACGCATTCGCCGCCTTCCCCGACCACGGCGAGCGGCATCCGGGGGTGCTGATGTACGCGGACGGCTTCGGCATCCGGCCCGTGCTGCGGGAGATGGCCCGGGAACTGGCCGGGCACGGGTATTACGTGCTTCTCCCCAACCCCTTCTACCGGCACGGCCCGGCACCGGTGATCGAACTTCCCGAGCACATCGGAGAAGAGGTCCGGCCTGCGGTCTTCGCCCAGCTGATGCCCTTGATCGAGGCGCACACCCCCGAACGTGTTCTGAGCGACGCCGACGCCTACCTCAGGTTCCTCACCACCCAGCCCGAGGTCGGCGCCGGTCCGGTCGCGGTGACCGGCTACTGCATAGGCGGCCTCCTGGCGATCCGCACCGCCGCGGCCCACCCCGGCCAGGTCGCCGCCGTCGCCGGATTCCACGGCCCCGTGGGCGCCGGCGGGCGCGATCTCCTCTCCAAGCTCACCGCCGAGGTCCACCTCGCCACGCCGAAGGCGACATGACACCCGAGGCCCTCGGCGAGCTCAACCAGGCCCTGGATGCCGCAGGTGTCGGCTACACCTCCGAGATCTACCCCGGCACCGTCCACGGCTTCACCATGTCCGACACCGACGCTTTCAGCGCCTCCGGGCTGAAGCGCCACTGGGACCGCCTGCTCTCTCTCCTGGACCGCGCCCTGACCAACAGTTGAGGCTCCGGCTCCGAAACCGACCTCCGACGCCCGGCGTACGCTCAGCCAGACGCGGCGGTCGGTGCCGGCAGGGGGTCGGGCCCGGTGGGTTCGGTCGCCTCCCACAGGACGTTGAACCGCTTCATGCGCTCCTGGACGTGTGCGGGTGTCATCTTCAGGAGGGTCTTGGCCGGCACCACGTCCACGTCCGGCTCTATCTCGTAGCAAAGCTGCCCGTCGAAGACGATGAAGTCGTTCGTGAGCGTCAGGCGGGCCCGCTGCGGCAGTTCCGAGCGGACCGCGATGCGTGCGTCGATGCCGAGGTCCCGCTGGCTGCGGCAGAGTTCCTCCAGTTCCTCGGTGCGTTCCAGCGGATTCTTCACGAGGAACAGCCGTCGTACCCGCACTCCCCGCTTGACGGCCTCCTCCTGTGCCTTCAGATAGCGGTTGGCGGGCTCGCTGGTCCAGAAGTCGCGGTCCACGGGGGTGCTGGTGGCCTCGAGGGTGCGGGTGCAGCACGCGGTGAGGGCGATCAGCCAGTCGTGCTCCTCGCCCGGACAGTCCGTGCTCCCACGGCTGAGGCTCTCCATCGTGGACGCGAGCTGGGCGATGCGGTCCTGGGCGAAGTCCTTCACCAGCTGTGACTCCTGGCGGCCCACATGTGTGTAGGCGCGGGCCAGCCGGGCCACGCCGTCGGACCGCAGCACCGAGCGGTCCACCTCGCTGAACAGTTCGGTCGCCTCACTGATCCGGGCGAATGCCCCCTCGACCTCCCGTCGCATCTCCAGGTGGTACTTGTCCAGGCCCTGCTCCATCGAGTTCAGCCGCTGCTCGAAGTCCACGAGGTACTGGATGATCAGTGCCGCGCCACCGAGGACGACGGACACGGTCAGCTGCCACACCTGGTTCTTGTCCTGGTTGAGGACGTTGGTCAGCAGGTAGGTGGCGGCGGCCACCACCGCCGTGACCAGTGTCTTCCGTAACAGGTTCGGTGAGCGCTGCCCCTCCTCGCTCCTCGACGCCCCGCGTGCTTCCCCTGATGACGCTCCTGACGTTCCGGTCATGTCGCCTCTCCCCCGTCGCGATTGTCGGTTCGTGCCGCCCTTCAGCGTGTGCTCAGTGCCTCGTGCAGCAACGGAATGGCCTGGACGGCCAGTTGGTCACGGATGCGCTGGACCAGGGTCTGCCACTGACGGGTGAACCCCGGCTCCCGTTCCAGCACGTCCCACAGGTGACCCAGGGTGCGGTCCACGTGTGCGCGCGGCATCCACAGATGCAGCAGGTGATCGACGGCCGGGCGCAGCGCGAGGACGGCCGAGGGGCCGTCCGCCGCACCGAGCCGGCTGCTGTCCAGCATGTGCACGACGGTCGTCAGCAGCCAGTCGTGCAGGGCGAGGTCCTCGCACAGGCCCGCGGCCGCGGCGGCCGGGACGTCCTCCGGAAGCCTCAGTTCCACGGTCCGCAGCCCGTGCTCGGCGAGGGTGAAGCGCTGAAGCGACGGCCCCTCGCCCTCGGGGGCTCGTCGCGCGGCCCAGCGCAGATGGGTGCGCCGGGACTTGAAGGGCGCCTTGTGGTCGAGCAGCGGGTGGCGCAGCAGTTGGGCGAGCAGTCCCTCGGCGATCATTCCGAGGTCGAGTTCGCCGCGTGCGCCGCCGCGCAGGACGCCTTCGGCGGTGGCCTGTTCGGGGAGCTTCCCGAAGGGTTCGACCAGGCCGGGCCTGACCAGGTAGTGGCCCCAGGGCCGGCGCGTGTCGGGGCCGGCGGCCGGGGCGCTGAAGTAGGCGGTGGCCTGCAGGACGCGGCCCTCGGTGAGTGCGGCGCGGGCGGCCACCGTGCCGACGGCGCGTACCTTGGCGCCGTTGGAGGTGGGCAGCCGGCAGTCCACGCCGGTGAGGACGTCCGGGGACAGGGCGTACAGGTTGGGCCGCTCGGAGACCCGGACGTGTTCGTCGGCGCGCAGCCTCAGCAGCTGGGCGGCGGCCCGGCCGTCCAGCGCGTGGAAGGACGGCAGCAGACAGGTCCGCACCTCACCGCAGGCGAGCACCGGGCGCGCCGACTGTCCCACGGCCGGCATCTCAGCTCCCCTCGGCGGTGAAGGCGCCGGCGGGCTCCTCGTAGAAGACGTACGTGGCGCGCTGCGCGACCGCGTCCGGCACCGCCGCGCCCTCGCGGGCGGAGCGCTCGGCGACCTGCTTGAGCGCGCCCGAGTCCACGTCTATCTGGTCGAGGACGAGCCGTACGGCGTCCTCGACGGCGAGGAAGCGGTTGGGCATCAGGGTGCAGGTGCGGTACGCGCTGAACGGTGCCGCCGTCGGGTTGAGCTGGATCAGCGGCGGCAGCCGGTCCCACTCGTGGGGGAAGTCGCGGCCGTTCCAGGGGCGCGGTACGAGGACGGGTTCGCCGAGGTGGCGCAGCAGGCCGAGGCGGGCGAGCTGCCAGACGGCGGCGAGGAACGGGCAGGACCACAGCCGCTGTCCGTCCTTCTCCGACCACAGCTCGACGTCCATGAACACGGAGTGGTTGCGGGCGGCGGTCTCCTGCGGCGGCTGCCAGCCGGTGATCTCGCCCATGGCGCTGCGCGAGCCGGGGCTGCGCTGCCCGTTGGCGAGCCAGCCGGTCTGGCTGACGGGCGGGCGGGAGCCGTGGCTGCCCGGCGGGGGCGACTCGACGAGGCGGTGCATCACGGCCTCGGCGAGCTCGATCTTGTCCGCGACGGCGCAGCCCGACTCGCGGGCCAGGTAGTCGATGACGAGGCCGGCCCGCTCGGCCTCCTGAAGCACCACGGGGACGAGTTCGGCGGGGGTGGAGAAGCGGGTGAAGTAGTCGTCGATGAGGAAGCAGGTGCTGATGCGGGGCCGTTTGCCGCCGGTGCGGCGGGCGGCGGCGGCCCGGGCGGCGTCCACCCAGACGCGCACCTCCGCGAAGTGCTCGCGCAGCCGCTCGGGCCCGGCCTCGAAGTCCTCCATGTAGAGGTGGCCGAGTTCGAGGGAGAGGTGGGCGAGCGGTACGGACTGGGTGCGGGGCTCTGCGGTGGTCTCGCGGAACACGGCTTCCGTCACGGCTGCTCCCAGTACTTGTCGTCGGTCAGCCGGTTCGCCAGTTCGCTCAGTGCCTCCCATGTCTCCCGGTTGGCGATCTGGCTGTCGAGGACGTCCTCGTCGGTGATGAGCTGCTCGCGCCACTGCAGGACGGGCTCCAGCGGCACCGAGCCGAGGACCTGGGCGTATCCGATGCCGAGGGTGGAGGACATCTGCTTCAGGTCGCGGTCGCAGGCGCGCATCCACGCCGACTGGGTCGCCGACACCTGCGACCACAGCGCGGACTCGGGGTCGGGTACGGCGGCCCGGACGAACCGGATGACGTTGCGCAGCGCCTCCTCGTCGTGGCCGCGGGCCACCCCGCCGGCGACGATGCCGCGCTTGCCGTAGACCAGGCTCGCCGCGGCACCCACGTGCTGCCGGGTCCAGCGGTGGAAGACCAGCCAGCGGGCCAGGACACCGCGCAGCTCGCGCTGGGAGGTGGCCTCCAGGGCCATGTCGACGGCGTAGCTGCGGCCGGCGCTGAGGTCGACGACGATGATGTCGAACTCGCCGTTGAGCCGCAGCAGGAGGTCGACGCAGCGGCGCAGGGTGTCGTCGGTGGTGGCGAACTCGCCGCCGCTGACGTCGCCGGGCATCAGCACCAGGCTGCCCGAGCCGGGGGGCCGGTTGCGCAGCACCGGGTGTTCGGTCTCGGCCCAGACGTCGATGCGGGCCGGTTCGCCGACCTCGCCGGTCAGGTAGGAGTGCAGGCCGCGGTCCTCGGCGGCCCGGCGGGCGTCGGGCACGTCGAAGACGGCCGCCGCGGTGGGCGAGCCGAAGTCGAAGTCCAGGTAGCAGACGTCGTCGCCGGCCAGCGCCCGGTGGTATGCCAGGTTGGCGCTGGTGACGGAGCGGCCCGTGCCTCCCTTGTCGGAGGCCGCGAAGACGAGCACGGTCACACCCCCTGGGCCGCGGCTTCGCGGGCCCGGGCGAGGGCGTCGAGCTGTCCGAGGACGTCGAGGGTCAACGAGCAGGCGGTGCCGGGTTGTTCGTCCACGAGCTTGCGGGCGCGGCGCAACTTGACCTCGATGCTCCTGAGTTCCATGCCGCGGTTTCCCTCGGAGGCCGGCGCGGGCTCCATCTGCTCGTTGCCGAGGAGGTGGGTCGACTCGCTCAGCAACGCGCGGGCCAGCACGGTCAGTTCGGAGCTGCGGATGGGGGGCTGCTTGTACATCTGGTGGACCTGGACCATCACCTCGGTGACGCGCTCGGTGACGCTCCAGGACACCTGCCCCTCGTACGGCGGGGTGTCGGGGTAGGCGGCGTGGACGTTGTCCCACAGGCCGGTGCCCTCGCCGTCGCCGATCCGGCGCCGCCACAGGTGGTCGAAGATGTCCTCGGCGAGCCGGAGCAGCCGGTCGTGCGAGCCCAGGTTGCGGGACAGTGTGCACAGCTGGATGGTCCGCTTGAGCAGCTGAGCGGAGAAGTCGCTCATGATCCACTGCATGGGCGGTCCGACGCTCTCGCTGCCCTGCAACGGCAGGGTGACGCCGGGGTGGTGCAGCCGGACCATGGGGTCGTCGCGGGTCATGCGGCTGGTGATGCGTCCGCGTTCGGCGAGGCGTTCCATGACGCTGACGGTGCGGGTCAGGTCGTCGTCGGTGGCGCGGCGACGCATCAGGTCGTGGACGAGGATGGCGGCGACGGAGAGGGAGAAGTACTCGGATTCGAGCTTCTGGCCCGTGGTGCGCCAGGGGATGTCCTCGAGGGGCCAGCGGTCGCCGCCGAAGCGCGCGATGCCGGACCAGAACTGCTGGGTGATCTCCCAGCGCAGTCGTAACGCCTCGGCGAGCCGCTGCTGTTCGGGGTTGAGCAGGCCGAGGGTGAGGGTGCGGTCGGAGAACAGGTCCTGGATACCGTCGAGGGCGACGACGGTGAAGTAGAGGTACGGCACCGGGTTGGCGACGCCCTGGGGCTGCGGCCCGATGGGTTCTTCGGTCGCGACCTCGGGCGCGTCCCTGACGATGCTCCAGCCCCAGCCGCATTCGAAGAGCTGGTTCGGGTCCTTGAGGCCTTCCTCGACGTCGACACCGAGGACGAAGCTCTCGACGATGGCGGCGCGCAGGGCCTCGAAGCGGTCCTGGAACCTGCGCAGCACGTGCCGCTGCGACAGCCGTCCCTGGCCGAGGAGTTCGCACAGTGTGCGCCCCTGGGAGGAGTCGGTGTCGAAGACGTTGATGGTGAAGGAGCGCAGCAGGCTCACCATGGCCGCGGTGAGGCGGTTGCTGGTGGCGGCGCGCACCTCCTGGATGGTCTCCAGGATGTCCCCGCGCCGGGTCTTCGACTCGTAGATCTTGAGGAAGCCGAGGGTGGCCAGGCACAGGGTGATCGACATGGAGTACGAGTCGACGACTCCGAGGTCGCGCTGTTCCTGGGTGAGGTCCCGGTCCTTGTCCCCGGACACGAAGTAGTGGCCGCCGGCGAACGTGGGTCTCTTCTCGTCGGTGTGCCTGCGCATGAACTCGGCGGTCGCCGTGACGAGGTTCGCGGGGATCTCCAGGCGCCCGCCGGCCCGCTTCATCACCCTCTGGACGTCGTCCTGTGTGGTGTCCGGGTCGTCCAGGCGGAAGGCGGGGATCTCGGTGGCCGGGTACAGGATGCAGAGCAGGCGCTCGGCGTCGGCGACGCTGCTCTCCCCACCCCGTTTGCCCCAGGTCCACTCCCCGCCGTCGAACGAGTGGCGGGCGATCGCCTGCCAGATGTCCAGCAGATGCTGGCGTGGCTTGATCTGCATCCCATGCCCCTCACACAGGCCGCGCTGCCGTCATTGGAGGACGTGCCGTCTTCTGTTGTGACGATGCGGTCCTCAAACGGCCGGAATATCGGACTCCGGAATGTCGGACTCCGAATTCGTCCAGCCGTAGGCGACGATCATTCCCGAATAGCCTTCACGCACGGCGGCCGAAGCCTTGAGACGCATGGTCTTGAACTCGCCCGCGAAAGGCACGAGACTCTCGTACACCTCCAACTCTCCCACGTCGCACGCCGGGAAGAAATGCTTGCCCGCGTGATAACCGGACGAATGTTCCATGAACGCGGCGGCGAAGGGGGCACCGGGGGCCAGGGCGCGCAGGAAGCACTCGACGGCGCGGGCGAACTCCGCGTGCGAGGTGGTCATCGACTCCGCGACGAAGAACATGGTCCCCATGGACCAGCGACCCTGGTACCGCACCAGGTCGAAGAGGTTGCCCGACTGGACCCGGACCACGTCCCGGAACCTGGCGCGCGGGTCCAACTCCAGTGAGCCGTAAGCCTCGTTCTTGCGCAGGAGGTCCCAGAACTGGTCCCAGTTCCCGTCGTAGGAGGCGACCTGGCTCTCGAGGTAGCGGACGTTCGACGGCGAGCGCTCGTAGAGGGTGATCTCGTCGCACCAGGGGAGCATGGCGAGCGCCGGGTAGAGGTTCGCACCGGCCCCGACATCGATGCCCGAAACGCGGGCGGTGTCACGTCCCTGGAAATGATCGCCGAAATGATCGCCTACGATCTGAAGGATCTCCGCGTCCTCCGCCTGCAGGCCGCGGTAATTGTGCTCGACGTAGGCAATGGGGTCGAATGCGGCCCATGATACGTCCGCATTCAGCTGTACATCCCCCGGCGATCTGAAGGTCATTGGTCGAGCGTACCAATCGGAAGACCGGGCGGGATCCCCCCTGGGCCAACCGGGCGACGCAGTTGGGCCACTCGGGGCGCACCGGGGGCGCATCGGGGCGAATGACTTATTGGACCTGATCCTGCCTTGAACGGGCTGGATCGTCCCGCTCAAGATGGTCGGAAATCTGTCGAACATACCCGAACGGCAGACAGCGCGCGTCCCACTCGTACCACCCGTACGGATGGTCACCCGCGCTTGACTCCATTCCGCAGGGGGGCGGCATGACTGTGTTTCCAGAGGAACGTTTCCCTTCCCGTGGCGGGTCCACCGGACCGGCTCTGTTCCACGACCGGGCGTTCGTCGACCGCCCCCTGACGATGCGGGGGGTCACGGAGGACGACCTGCCCGAACTGGTGCGGGTGGACAGGGAGGCGTTCCCCGACGAGCCGTACCCCTACTTCGTGCTGCGCCAGCTGTTCGACCTGCACGGGGACTGTCTGCTGGTGCTCGACGACGGGCAGGGCCTGCACGGATACGTCCTCTACGTCACCACGCCGGACCGCTACCGGAGTTGGATCGTCAGCCTCGGTGTGACCAGGGACCAGCGGGGGCGCGGGCTCGGGCGGCGGCTGATGCTGGAGGTGCTGCGCCGGCTGCGGGCCGAGGAGGTGCGCGAGGTACGGCTGACGGTGGAGCCGGCGAACGCGGCTGCGATCATGCTCTACCGGTCGCTGGGGTTCTCGTCCGACGAGGGGGTGCGCAAGGACTACTTCGGGGCCGGGGAGGACCGGCTCATCATGACGCTCGGCCTGTGAAGCGCCGTACGTACCGCCGCTGCCAGGGCGTTTCCGCGGCGTGCCGGTCGTAGTGGGCGCGCACATAGGCCACGGCCCGCTCCGGCGGTACGCCGTCCAGTACGGCGAGGCAGGCGAGAGCGGTACCGGTACGGCCACGTCCGCCGCCGCAGGCGACCTCGACGCGCCCGCGCGCGGCGCGCTCCCATGCCTCGGTCAGCAGCCGCCGGGCCTCGCCACGGCTGCTGGGCAACCCGAAGTCGGGCCACCGCAGCCAGTCGGAGTCCCAGGACACGTCCGGGGGCCGCTTGCCGAGCAGATACAGCCCGTACGTGGGCGCGGGCCCGTCCGGCACGGGCCGCCGCAGGCCCCGCCCGCGCACCAGCCGTCCGGACGGCAGTCGCAGGACGCCGGGAGTCCCGGGGTCCCAGCCTCCGCCGTCGGCCCTGCTGCCGTCGTCCGGTTCGTGATCGCTCATCGGTCCAGTGTCGGCCGGTGGCCCCGCGGGGGCGGGCCGTTTCGCGGGTGGCGGACGGGCGCGTCGGCGGCCGTCCGCCACCGCTCCCGCTGCCACCATCCCGGGGAGGGGGCGAGCCGCCTCCGAGCCGAACACGTCGGCCGTCCCGGCCCTCCACGGCCACCGCCATGGCGGGCGCGGCGCCACGAACAAGAACACGTCCGGGAGCCCCGATGCCCTTCCCCGCCCCGCTGACCGGAGTGATCCCGCCCGTCTGCACCCCCTTGACACCGGACCGCGAGGTGGATGTGCCCTCTCTTCTGCGGCTGGTGGACCATCTGCTGAACGGCGGGGTGGACGCCCTGTTCGTGCTCGGGTCCTCCTCCGAGGCCGCCCACCTCACGGACCGTCAACGGGCCGCCGTGGTCGAGTCGGTGGTGGCCCATGTCGCCGGGCAGGTGCCGGTACTGGCCGGGGCCATCGACATGACGACACCCCGGGTGCTGGACCACGTGACCTCTGTGACACGGGCGGGCGCGGACGCGGTCGTCGTGACGGCGCCCTTCTACACACGGACGCACCCCGCGGAGATCGCCCGGCACTACCGGCTGGTCGCACAGCACTCCCCCGTGCCGGTCGTGGCCTACGACATCCCCGTGTCCGTGCACGTGAAGCTGGGCTGGGAGCTGGTGCTGGAACTGGCGGCGGACAGGACGCTGGCCGGGCTGAAGGACTCCAGCGGTGACCTGGCCGGTCTGCGTGCGGTCGTGACGGGGGTGCGGTCGCGTCCCGCGCTCTTGGGGTTCAGCGCGCTGACGGGTTCGGAGCTGGTCGTCGACTCGGCCCTGGCGCTCGGCGCCGACGGGGCGGTGCCCGGGCTGGCCAACGTGGACCCGGAGGGCTATGTCCGGCTGGACCGGCTGTGCCGCGCGGGCGACTGGGAGGCGGCGCGGGCCGAACAGGAGCGGCTGTGCGCGCTGTACGGCATGGTCGGTGTCGGGGACCCGGCCCGGATGGGCGGGAGTTCGTCGGCGCTGGGCGCGTTCAAGGCGGCGTTGCATCTGCGCGGGGTGATCGCGTGTCCGGTGACGGCGGAGCCACAGGTGCCGCTCACGCAGGAGGAGCGGGAGGAGGTCGGGAAGTGTCTCGCGGCGGCCGGGCTGCTGTGACGGTAACTCGGGCCGGTCAGGGCCGGAGCCGGACCGAGTGACCGGTGCCCCGTCGTTGCGATTACGACACCGTGCGGGCCGCCGCGAGCAGGCGGGTCACGTCCTGCGAGCAGATCGTCAGGGCCGCGCCCACCGTGGCCAGGACGTCGCGTTCCGCAGGGGTGTACGGGCCGTCGGCCAGGGCGATGCGAGCGCCCTGGAGGAGGATGGACTCCCGGCCGGCGGGGGCGAGGTGCGGGGCGAGCGGGTCCAGGGCCTCGTGCAGCTCTATGGCCAGACTCGCGCCGCCGCCCGGTTCGCCGCAGACCCGGCCGGTGTCGGCGGCCACGGCGTCGACCAGGGCGCTGAGCCCGTCCGCCGTGCAGTCGTCGAAGCCGGCGGAGCGGACGGCGGCGGCGGCCGTCTCCAGGGACGTACGGGAGCAGGTGCCTCCTGCGGCGAGGACCGCCAGGGCCACGGTGTGGACGGCGTCGCGGAGCATCGCGGCGAAGCGGGTGGTGGTCGGGTGGTCGAGGACGTCCGTGCCGTAGTGGTGGCCGCAGGCCGCGCACTCCACGACCGGACCCGTCTCCCCGCGCGGCACGACCGGCAGGCCGGCGAGGGTGAGGCGGCGGCGTCCGGTGAGGCGCTGGTAGTTGCGGTCGCCCCCGCAGCCGGGGCAGAAGAACTCGCCGTCGCCGACGGTGGTCCACGCGATGCGGACGCCGAGGACCTGCGAAATGCGGCCCTTGCGGGCTTCCGGGCCGTTGCGTCCCCGTCCTGGCAGCACGTCGCACCTCCGTCCTCGCCGCGGCAACATCGCCGCTGCTGGCGTGATGTTAGCCACATTGTTGAGGCGGAGTCAGTACCCCGGACGAGACCTCCTCGTGATCTTCGGCCGAAATGGCCGGTGCACGACGCGGCCCCGTCCGCCTCAGGAGGCGGACGGGGCCGTGAACCCGGAGGTCAGAGGGTCAGCGGGCGGCTCGGTTGACCGCGGAGACGACCGCCTTCAGCGAGGCACGTGTCGTATTCGCGTCGATGCCGATCCCCCACAGGACCTTTCCGTCGATCGCGCATTCGATGTACGAGGCGGCCTGCGCGGAGGCGCCCTCGCTCATCGTGTGCTCCTGGTAGTCCAGCAGGCGTACGTCGATGCCGATGGACTGCAGGGCGTCGAAGAACGCGGAGATCGGGCCGTTGCCGGTGCCGGTCAGGACCGTGTCGTCGCCGTCGACGGTGGCCTCGACCGTCAGGGTGTCGACGCCGTCCTTGTCGGTGGTCGTCTGACCCGTCCTGACCTGGATGCGGCCCCACGGGTTGTCCGGGTTCGGCAGGTACTCGTCCTGGAAGACGTCCCAGATCTCCTTCGGCGTGATCTCGCCGCCCTCGGCGTCCGTCTTCGCCTGGATGATCTTCGAGAACTCGATCTGCATCCGGCGCGGCAGGTCCAGCTTGTGGTCGTTCTTCAGGACGTAGGAGATGCCGCCCTTGCCGGACTGCGAGTTGACGCGGATGACCGCCTCGTAGGACCGACCGACGTCCTTGGGGTCGATCGGCAGGTAGGGCACCGCCCACTCGATGTCGTCGACGGTGACGCCCTTGGCCTCGGCCTCGGCCTCCATGGCGTCGAAGCCCTTCTTGATGGCGTCCTGGTGGGAGCCGGAGAAGGACGTGTAGACGAGGTCCCCGATGTAGGGGTGGCGCGGGTGGACCTCCATCTGGTTGCAGTACTCCCAGGTACGGCGGATCTCGTCGATGTGGGAGAAGTCGATCTGCGGGTCGACGCCCTGGGAGAAGAGGTTCATGCCCAGGGTGACCAGGTCGACGTTGCCGGTGCGCTCGCCCTGGCCGAACAGGCAGCCCTCGACGCGGTCGGCGCCCGCCATCAGGGCCAGCTCGGCCGCCGCCACGGCCGTACCGCGGTCGTTGTGCGGGTGGACCGACAGGCAGACGAACTCGCGGCGGGAGAGGTTGCGGTGCATCCACTCGAAGCGGTCCGCGTGCGTGGACGGGGTCGAACGCTCCACGGTGGCCGGCAGGTTGAGGATGATCTCGCGGTCCGGGCCGGGCTGCCAGACGTCCATGACCGACTCGCAGACCTCCAGGGCGAAGTCCAGCTCGGTGTCGGTGAAGATCTCGGGGCTGTACTGGTAGCCGAACTCGGTCTCGGGGCCCAGCAGCTTCTCCGCGTACTCCATCACCAGCCGGGTGCCGTCGACGGCGATCTGCTTGATGTCGTCCTTGGAGCCGCGGAAGACGACCCGGCGGAAGACCGGGGCGGTCGCGTTGTACAGGTGGACGTTGGCGCGCCGGGCGCCCTTCAGGGACTCCACGGTCCGCTCGATCAGGTCCTCACGGGCCTGGGTCAGGACGGAGATCGTCACGTCCTCGGGGATCGCGCCCTCTTCCTCGATGATGGAGCGCACGAAGTCGAAGTCGGTCTGGCCGGAGGCCGGGAAGCCGATCTCGATCTCCTTGTAGCCCATCTTCACCAGCAGGTCGAACATGGCGCGCTTGCGCACCGGCGACATGGGGTCGATCAGGGCCTGGTTGCCGTCGCGCAGGTCGGTGGAGAGCCAGCGCGGGGCCTTGGTGATCCGCTGGTCGGGCCAGGTGCGGTCGGGGATGTCGACCTGCTCGTAAGGCCGGTACTTGTGGATCGGCATGGAGGTGGGCTGCTGGCGGTTCGCCATGGTGCGTGGGCTCCTCAAGAGGTCCGGAAAGGACGGCCGACGACGCAACGCCAAGCTCCGCGGGGAGGGAGTCGGCCTCGACTACAGGCCCTCGCCGCGGCAGCTAAGAAGAAGCAGCCCGAAACGCATGATGCTCCGCATGCTAGCCGAGGCGCGCCGGATGCGAAGGCCTGTATCAGTATGCGGGACCGGAGGCGACTTTCGGACAAAAAGTACCTAAAGTCACATATTCCGCATGGCCCCACTCGGAGCCAGGTCCTGCAGTCCCACCACCCGCAGCAACTGGAGGCGCTCGAACGACTCCGTGCCGGGGCGAGCCGTGTGGACGATCAGCAGCTGATGGTGCTCGTGGCTGAGCAGCGCCTCGCAGTCCAGTTCCAGCAGGCCGACCACGGGGTGCTGGAAGCGCTTGGTGCTCCGGTGCCGCGAGGAGACCTCGTGTTCGTCCCAGAGGCGGGCGAACTCCGCGCTCGCCGAGCGGAGTTCGGCGGCCAGGGCGGCCGGTTCCGGGTCGTCGGGGCGGGCGGCGGCGACCGCGCGCAGGCTCGCCACGTGCGCGCGGGCGTGGTCGGGCCGGTCCTCGGGCGGGAACAGCCCCCGGGCGGCCGGGTCCAGGAAGAACCGGCGGGTCAGGTTGCGCTCGCCCGGCGGGCGGGACATCACGTCGCCGACCAGTGCCCTGGCCATCGCGTTCTGCGCCAGCACCTCGGAGCAGTCGGTGACCACCTGTGCCGGTGTGTCGTGCAGCCGGTCCAGGACCAGCAGCAGCCCGGGGCGGACATGCCTCGACGCCGTCTCGCGGCGCGGCGGCTCCTCGCCCGTCAGGTGGAAGAGGTGGTCGCGTTCGTCGTCCGTCAGGCGCAGCGCCCTCGCCAGCGCGGTGAGCATCTGACGGGACGGGCGCGGCCCCCGGGACTGCTCCAGGCGCGTGTAGTAGTCGACCGACATGCCGGCGAGCCCCGCCACCTCCTCCCGGCGCAGGCCCGGGGTGCGGCGCCGGGCTCCCGGGGGGAGGCCGACGTCGGACGGCTCGAGACGGGCCCGGCTGCGGCGCAGGAAGTCGGCGAGTTCGGCTCGGTTCACCCCTCAAGACTGCGGCAGCCCGGCCGGCTTATCCAGGGACTGCCGATCCCCCGATCGACGGGTCTCTCCCGGCCGGCGCGGCACTCCCCGAGGCTGGTGGCACCGGACCGAGAGGAGCAGATCATGTTGACACTGGTGACGGGCACGACGGGACAGGTCGGCCGGCGCTTCGTCCCGAGGCTGCTGGCGCAGCGGCGGCCGGGCGAGGAGGTACGGGTCCTGGTGCGCGACGCGGCGCGCGGCGAGCGCTTCGCGGAGCTCGGCGCCGAGATCGTGGTGGGCGACCTGCGGGACGCGGAGGCGCTCGGCAAGGCGGTGGCCGGGGCGGACGCGGTCGTGAACGTCGCGGCGGCCTTCCGCGGGGTGCCGGACGAGGAGGCGTGGGCCGTCAACCGGGACGCGGCCGTGGAACTGGGCCGGGCCGCCCTGTCCTCGGGCGTGCGCCGCTTCGTGCAGGTCAGCACGGGGCTGGTGTACGGCGTCGGGCGGGGCCGCCCGCTGACCGAGGACGACGAGGTACGGCCCGGCGGCGCGATGTGGGGCGCCTACGCGGAGTCCAAGGCCGAGGCCGAGCGGCAGCTGCTCGCGCTGGAGGGCGTGGAGGTGCGGATCGGTCGGCTCCCCTTCGTGTACGGCGAGGGCGATCCACACCTCGCCCAGTCCCTGAGGTGGGCGGCGACCTGGGCGGCGACCCAGCGGCTGCACATGGGGCACCACGCGGACGTCGCCCAGGGGCTGCTGCGCCTGCTCCACGCGCCGGCGGTCGGCTCACCGGTCTACAACATCGCCGACGACGCCCCGGTGACGGCGGTCGACCTGCACCAGCTCAACGGTGTCGAGGTGCCCGCCGAACTCCACGCGCGTACGGATCCCGACCCGTGGTTCGGGATCATGTCCACCGAGCGGATCCGCCGGGACCTCGGCTTCCGGCCCCACTACCCGACCGTGTGGGCCGCCCGCGACGCCGGCGCGCTGTAGTACCGGCCAGGAACCGGCCTCCGTTTGCCCGGTACGTCCCCGGGTACTGCGATCCCTCGTCGACCCCTCGTCCAGGACCGCACACCCCACGGGAGGCCCGTATGCCCGCCCCCAGCCCGTCCGCGTCCAGGGTGGCCGTGATCACCGGATCCGACTCCGGTATCGGCCGCGCCACCGCCGTCCGCCTGGCCGAGGCGGGGATGGACATCGGCATCACCTGGCACAGCGACCAGAAAGGCGCCGAGCAGACCGCCGAGGAGGTCCGCGGGACGGGGCGGCGGGCCGCCGTGGCCCAGGTGGACCTCACCCGGCTTCCCGAGGCCGCGGACAGGGTCGACGCACTGTGCGAGGAGCTCGGCCGCATCGACGTCCTGGTCAACAACGCCGGTACGGGCACCATGACCCCGTTCCTGGACCTGGGCCTCGACGACGTGCGCCAGGTCCTGGACGTCGACCTGCTCGGCCCGTTCCTGTGCGGTCAGCGCGCGGCACGCAGGATGATCCGGCAGGGCGACGGCGGCCGGATCGTCAACGTGACCTCCGTGCACGAGCACCAGCCGCGGGTGGGGGCGGCCCCGTACTGCGCGGCCAAGGGCGGTCTCGGGCTGCTCACCCAGGTCATGGCCCTGGAGCTGGCCGAGCACGGCATCACCGTCAACGCGGTGGCGCCCGGCGAGATCGCCACGCCCATGACCGGGCAGGAGGACACGGACGTGCGCACCGAGCGCCGCCCCGGCGTTCCGCTGGGGCGCCCGGGCGACGCCCGCGAGGTCGCGGCCGTGATCGCCTTCCTCGCCGGCCCCGACGCGTCCTACGTCACCGGGGCCTCCTGGAGCGTGGACGGCGGGATGCTGCGGATGGGGCCGATGGCCGGCTCGCACATGGCCGGGGACGACTGGCGGCGCCCGTGAAGGGAGGGGACGGGCTCAGTCCACCCCGCGAATCCGGCCCACCAGCGCCGCCCCCGCCATCCCGACCAGCGCCGCCACCACGTACAGGACCCGGTACCCGCCGAGGTGGGTGACGATGGGTGCCGCCAGCGCGGGGGCCGCGACCTGGGGCAGGGCGTTGGCGACGTTGATGACCCCAAGGTCCTTGCCCCTGTCCAGGGCCTTCGGCAGGACATCCGTCATCAGGGCGAAGTCCACCGACGTGAACACCCCGAAGCCGACGCCGAGCACCGCCGCCGCCACGATCGCCCCGGGCCACGTCTGCCAGACCGACAGGGCGGCCGTCGCCACCGCCATCAGCACCCCGGACCAGATCACGAACGGCTTGCGGCGGCCCACCCGGTCCGACCAGACCCCGCCGACCACCACCGTCGCCAGCAGCGTCACCCCGTTCACCGCCGTGAGGATCAGGACGCCCTGGTCCGGGTCCTGGTAATGGAGGCGGTCCCGCAGGTAGTAGAGCAGGTACAGCAGGACCAGGGCGTTGCTGAGGTTGATCAGGAAGCGGGTCAGCCAGGCCCAGCCCAGATCCGGGTGGCGGCGAGGGCTCAGCCAGAAGCCGGCCAGAAAGCCCCGCCAGGACCAGGGCGGCCGGGCCGCCACGGGTAGCCGCAGGTCCCGGTGGCCGAGCACGTACGGCAGGACGCCCGCCCCCGTGAACACCGCGCACGCGGCATAGCCCGCCCCGATGCCCCCGGCCACCGTGGCCAGGCCGGTGCCGCCGACCACGCCGAGGATCTGCGCCGCCCCCAGCCAGCCGCCCACCGAACCCCGCTGCGGCCGGGGCACCCGGTCCGGCACCGCCGCCGTCACCGCCGCGAAGGCCGCGTTCAGCGTCAGCTGCACCAGGCACCAGCCGAGCGCCATGGTCCAGGGACCGCCCGCGCCCGCGAGCAGCAGCAGCGAGAGCGCGCCGCCCGCGGTACCGGCCACGATCCACGGCGTGCGGCGGCCCCAGCGCGCCGTCGTGCGGTCCGACAGCGCCCCGAAGACCGGGTTGGAGACCAGCGACACCACAGCGCCCGCGCCCGTCACCCAGGCCAGCATCGACTCCTTGGACAGTGCGGAGCCGGGCGCGAAGTCCTTCGCCTGGGAGGCCAGCAGGATCTGCAACGGGCCGTACCAGCCGACCCAGATCGCCCCGTTGGCCAGCGACAGGGCGGAGGTCCAGGCCCGGCCGACACGTTCGACGGGCTCGGCGAGGGCGTCGACGGCGGGCAGGGCCCGGTCGGCCGTCGTCATCCCCGCGCCCGCAGAAGGTCCCGGAGCCAGCCGTACGACGCCTTCGGGGTCCTCTCCAGCGTCTTGTAGTCCACGTGCACCAGCCCGAACCGGCGCGCGTACCCCTCGGCCCACTCGAAGTTGTCCAGCAGCGACCAGACGAAGTAGCCCCGCACGTCGACACCGGCCTCCAGCGCCCGGTGCAGGGCCCGGATGTGCCCGTCCAGGTAGGCGATGCGCTCCTGATCGTCGACGCCCTCGTAGGAGCAGCCGTTCTCGGTGATGACCACGGGCGGCAGCCGGTCGCCGTAGCGTGCGCGAAAGCCGGTCAGCAGCTCGGTGAGCGCCTCGGGGACCACCGGCCAGCCGAAGTCGGTGACCGGGTGGCCCTCGATCTCCCGGACGGAGAACGGCAGTCCGGCGGGCAGTGTCAGGCCGCCGAACTCGATCTCCGCGCCCTTCGGGGCGCCCACCCGTGTAGGGGCGTAGTAGTTGATCCCGTACCAGTCGACCGGCTCCGCGATCACCTTCAGGTCGCAGTGCACGTCGCCCGGCATCAACTCGCCTATTCCGTCGGGGTAGCGGCCGAGCAGCAGCGGGTCGGAGAACAACCGGTTCAGCAGGACGTCGTAGAACTCCGCCGCCTCCACGTCCTCCTGTTCCCCGGACGCCGGCCACGTCGGGCCGTGGGAGTTGGCGATCCCGATGTCCGTCATCCCGGCCGCGCGCAGCGCCCGTACGGCCAGGCCGTGGGCCAGCAACTGGTGGTGGGCCACCGGCAGGGCGTCGAACATCAGCTGCCTGCCGGGGGCGTGCGCCCCCAGGGCGTGGCCCAGCAGCGTGTGCTCGGCGGGTTCGTTGAGCGTGATCCACTTGTGCACGCGGTCGCCGAGACGGCCGGCCACCACCGACACGTACTCGGCGAAACGCGACGCCGTGTCCCTCTGGAGCCAGTCCAGCGTGACCGGCAGGTCCCAGTGGAAGAGGGTCGCGACCGGGCGTACGCCCGCCGCGCACAGCTCGTCGACCAGGCGGTCGTAGAAGTCGAGGCCGCCAGGGGTGTTCACCCGGGGCCAGGAGACGGAGAAGCGGTACGCGTCCACGCCCAGACCGGCCAGCAGCGCCACGTCCTCGCGGTAGCGGTGGTAGTGGTCGCAGGCCACCTCCGCGGTCGAGCCGTCCTTCACCCGGCCGGGCTCGGCGGTGAAGGCGTCCCACACCGAGGGCTCGCGCTCGTCGGCCGCCCCCTCGATCTGGTGGGCCGAGGTGGACACGCCCCACAGGAAGCCGGGCGGGAACTGAGGTATCGGGTCCGTCGCCATGCGCTCGTCTGTCGCCATGCGCGGATCATCCTTACCGTCGGTAACAGAAGTCAACGGGCAGGCGGGAACAAGCAGTCAGGCCCCTTCCTCGAGCACCCGCGAGACCAGCTGCCGCTGCTCCTCGGTCAGCCGGGGATCGGCGGCGTACACCGTCCTGCCGTCCACGGTGATCTGGTAGCCGAAACCGTCGGGAACCCCCGCGGGGGGCGTGCCCTGGCCGGCCGCGAGCGCGCGCTCGGCCAGGTCATGCCACTCGGGTGCGTCGGGCCGCCCCGAGGTGTCCACCTCGGCCTGCCGCTCGATACCCGCGAAACCGCCCGTGCGCCTGACGTGAATACGCATGGGTGTCTGTGTAGTACAGATCTACGCGGTCGGCACCCCCACCTCCTCCCAGGCCTTGAGCACCGCCTCCTGTTCCTGGCCGGTGGCGCCGTAGCGGGACTTGGCGGCCGCCGCGGTCAGCTTCGCGAACTCCGCGAAGGTCGCGTCCTGCTGGAGTTCGCCGCCGGTGAGCACGTCGTACCAGATCTGCCCGGCCCGCTCCCAGGCATGTCCACCGAGCGCGGTGGCGACCAGGTAGAAGGCGTGGTTGGGGATGCCGGAGTTGATGTGCACGCCGCCGTTGTCCTGGCTGGTCCTCACGTACCCGGCCATGGTCGCGGGTTGCGGGTCCTTGCCGAGCGCCGGGTCGTCGTACGCGGTGCCCGGCGCCTTCATGGAGCGCAGCGCCGTGCCGTTCACGTGCGGGGCGAGGAGTCCGGCGCCGATCAGCCAGTCGGCCCGGTCGGCGGTCTGGCCGAGGGTGTACTGCTTGATCAGCGAGCCGAAGACGTCCGAGACCGACTCGTTGAGGGCACCCGACTGGCCGAAGTAGGCCAGGTTCGCCGTGTACTGGGTGACGCCGTGGGTGAGTTCGTGCCCGATGACGTCCACCGGGAGGGTGAAGTCGAGGAAGACCCTGCCGTCCCCGTCGCCGAACACCATCTGCTCGCCGTTCCAGAAGGCGTTGTCGTAGTCCTCGCCGAAGTGCACGCTGGCGTCCAGCGGGAGGCCCTTGCCGTCGATGGAGTCGCGGCCGTACACCGTCCGGTACAGCTCGAAGGTGGCGCCGAGGCCCGCGTAGGCCCGGTTGACGGTGGCGTCCCTGCCGGGCTCGTCTCCCTCGCCGCGGACTTTCTTCCCCGGCAGCGTCTGGCGGTGCCCGGCGTCGTAGATGGTGCGGTGCGGCTGGGCGGCGGTGTCCTGGGGCGGGGCCGCCGTGGGTGCGCCGATGACCGTCGTCAGCCGGCGGCGGGTGCGCTCGAGGGCGTCGCGCTCCAGGGTGCGGCGCGCGGGAGTGGCGAGCGCGGTGTCCTCGTGCTGGGCGAGCTTGTCGAGGACATGCGGTGGAACGATGGTACAGAAGACGGGCCCGTGGCCCCCGTGACTGGTCATGCACGGCACCATTGCACTGAGTCACCACCCTGTCACCCCCCGCAACCATGATTGGTGAAAAGGCGGATACGGAGCGATGCGTTCCGGGACGAAGTGGTATGGGTCTCCGCGCCTGATGTCACCGTCGCGACCCGCGGTGACGTCACCCGAGCGGCGGTGCAAGACCGCAAGGAAAAGCCCTACGGCTCTGTCAGCCCCGCGTCGTACTCTTGAAGTCGCGAGGCCGCCGTCAGTCGCGCGGCCGTACCGAGGAGGAATCGCAGGCCTACAGAGCCGGCCCATGACTCAGACACCCACAGCTCACACCCCCGCGCAGGGGCAGGCGAGTGCACAGATCACCGTCCCCGCCCAGCACCCGATGGTGATGGTGCTGGGTTCCGGCGACTCCCTGCTGCGCGTGATCGAGACGGCCTTCCCCGGGGTCGACATCCATGTCCGGGGCAACGAGATCAGCGCGGTCGGCGACGCGACGGAGGTCGCCCTGATCCAGCGCCTGTTCGCCGAGATGATGCTGGTGCTCCGCACCGGGCAGCCGATGACGGAGGACGCAGTGGAACGCTCGATCGCCATGCTCCGGGCGGGCGAGAACGGCGAGGGCGCGCAGGAGACCCCGGCGCAGGTGCTGACGCAGAACATCCTGTCGTCACGCGGCCGCACGATCCGCCCGAAGACGCTCAACCAGAAGCGGTACGTGGACGCGATCGACAAGCACACGATCGTCTTCGGCATCGGGCCCGCGGGTACGGGCAAGACCTACCTCGCCATGGCGAAGGCGGTGCAGGCCCTGCAGTCCAAGCAGGTCAACCGCATCATCCTGACCCGCCCCGCGGTGGAGGCGGGCGAGCGCCTCGGCTTCCTGCCCGGCACCCTCTACGAGAAGATCGACCCCTACCTGCGCCCGCTGTACGACGCGCTGCACGACATGCTCGACCCCGACTCGATCCCCCGGCTGATGGCGGCGGGCACGATCGAGGTCGCCCCGCTCGCGTACATGCGCGGTCGCACGCTCAACGACGCCTTCATCATCCTGGACGAGGCCCAGAACACGAGCCCCGAGCAGATGAAGATGTTCCTCACCCGCCTCGGCTTCGACTCGAAGATCGTGATCACGGGTGACGTCACCCAGGTCGACCTCCCGGACGGCACCAAGAGCGGTCTGCGCCAGGTCCAGGAGATCCTGGAGGGCGTCGAGGACGTCCACTTCTCCCGGCTGTCGTCGCACGATGTCGTACGGCACAAGCTGGTCGGCCGTATCGTCGACGCGTACGAGCAGTACGACAGCAGGCACGGCACCCAGAACGGCGCGCACAAGGGGCAGAGCCGGGGCAAGGCCGGGCACAAGGGGAAGTAGAGACCGAGCACCACATGTCGATCGACGTCAACAACGAGTCCGGAACCGAGGTCGACGAGCAGGCGATCCTCGACATCGCCCGCTACGCGCTCGCGCGGATGCGCATCCACCCGCTCTCCGAGCTCTCGGTGATCGTCGTGGACGCCGACGCCATGGAGCAGCTGCACGTGCAGTGGATGGACCTGCCGGGGCCCACGGACGTCATGTCCTTCCCGATGGACGAGCTGCGGCCGCCGTCCAAGGACGACGACGAGCCCCCGCAGGGCCTGCTCGGCGACATCGTGCTGTGCCCCGAGGTCGCCGCCAAGCAGGGCGCCGAGGCCCCGACGCAGCACTCCATGGACGAGGAGCTGCAACTGCTGACCGTCCACGGGGTGCTGCACCTGCTGGGCTACGACCACGAGGAACCGGACGAGAAGGCCGAGATGTTCGGTCTGCAGGCCGCCATCGTGGACGGCTGGCGCGCGGAGAGGGGCCTGACCGGCCCGTCCCCGGCCCCCACCGTGTCATGAGCCCCCAGATCGTCGTCGGCGCGATCGCCCTGGTCGTCGTCGCCTGGCTCGCCGCCTGCGCGGAGGCGGGCCTGGCGCGCGTCTCCAGCTTCCGCGCCGAGGAGGCCGTCAGGGCGGGCCGGCGCGGCAGCGCCAAGCTCGCCCAGGTCGCCGAGGACCCAACCCGCTATCTGAACGTGGCGCTGCTGGTCCGGGTCGCCTGCGAGATGGCCGCCGCCGCGCTGGTCACCTACGCCTGCCTGAAGGAGCTCCCCGGGACCGCCGAGGCCCTGCTGGTGGCGATCGCGGTCATGGTGCTGGTGTCGTACGTCGCCGTGGGTGTGTCCCCGCGCACGATCGGCCGCCAGCACCCGCTGAACACGGCCACGGTGGCGGCGTACGTCCTGCTGCCGCTGGCCCGGATCATGGGCCCGATCCCGTCCCTCCTGATCCTCATCGGTAACGCGCTCACCCCTGGCAAGGGCTTCCGCCGCGGCCCGTTCGCCTCCGAGGCGGAGCTGCGCGCCCTCGTCGACCTCGCCGAGAAGGACTCCCTGATCGAGGCCGAGGAGCGCCGCATGGTGCACTCGGTGTTCGAGCTGGGCGACACCCTCGTGCGGGAGGTGATGGTGCCGAGGACGGACCTGGTCACCATCGAGCGCTTCAAGACGATCCGCCAGGCCCTCACCCTCGCCCTGCGCTCCGGCTTCTCACGCATCCCGGTCACCGGGGAGAGCGAGGACGACGTCGTCGGGATCGTGTACCTGAAAGACCTGGTCCGCAAGACGCACATCAGCCGGGACGCCGAGTCGGAGCTGGTGTCCACCGCCATGCGGCCGGCCGCCTTCGTGCCCGACACCAAGAACGCGGGCGACCTGCTGCGCGAGATGCAGAAGGAGCGCAACCACGTCGCCGTCGTCATCGACGAGTACGGCGGCACGGCCGGCATCGTCACCATCGAGGACATCCTCGAGGAGATCGTCGGCGAGATCACCGACGAGTACGACCGCGAGCTGCCGCCGGTGGAGGAGCTGGGCGACGACCGCTACCGGGTCACCGCCCGGCTGGACATCGGCGACCTGGGCGAGCTGTACGGGCTCGAGGCGTTCGACGACGAGGATGTGGAGACCGTCGGCGGTCTGCTCGCCAAGGCCCTCGGCCGGGTGCCCATCGCCGGGGCGTCGTCCGTGGTGGAGCTTCCGGACGGCCGGGAACTGCGCCTGACGGCGGAGGCCGCGGCGGGCCGCCGCAACAAGATCGTGACGGTGCTGGTGGAGCCGGTGCGCCCGGTGGATCCCGCCGAGGACGACGAGAAGAAGCCCGAGTGACGCCTCAGGAGCTGCGCGCCTTCTGTCTGTCGTTCAACGCGGCGGTGGAGGACTTCCCGTTCAACCCGGAGACCTCGGTCTTCAAGGTGCAGGGCAGGCTCTTCGCGCTGACGGCCCTTCAGGCGCGGCCCCTGAAGGTCAACCTCAAGTGCGACCCGGACGACGCGGTGCGCCTCCGCCGCGACTACGAGGGCCTGATCGTCCCCGGCTGGCACATGAACAAGCGCCACTGGAACACGGTCACGGTCGACGGCGGGCTCCCGGACCGCCTGGTCCGGGAGCTCGTCGAGGACTCGTACGACCTGGTCGTCGCCGGCCTACCGCGCGCCGACCGCCTCCGCCTCGACCGGCCCTGAGCCGCCCGCACGCCGGGTGCGCAGGCCCAGCGCCAGCAGCGCCGCCGTCGCCAGGACGATCGCCGCGTCCAGCGCGATCACCGTGTGCAGGCCCGACAGCAGGTCCGTCGAGGTGGTGGCAAGGACACCGAGGATCGGGATGCCCACGGTGATGCCGACCTGCTGGGTGGAGGTGACCAGGCCGGTGGCCAGGCCCTGCTCCTCGTCGGGGACGCCCGAGGTGACGGTCAGGCCGTAGGAGATGATCGCGCCCAAGTGGCACATGCTGGCCAGGGAGACGGCGGCCGTGGCGAGCCACACCGACCAGGCGTGGCTGTTCAGGCCCAGCAGGGCGGCGATCAGCGCGCCCTGCCCGGCGAGCGAGCCGACCAGCGTGCGGCGGGCGCCGAAGCGGCCGATGACCTTGGGGGCGTATGTGCCCGCCACCGCCGACAGGACCCCCTGGAAGCCGAAGACCAGACCGGTCTCGAAGGCGGACAGACGCAGCACCTCTTGCAGGTAGAGGGTCAGCACGAAGATCACCGTCGACATCATCGAGAAGGTGACCAGGCCGCCCAGGTTGCCCCACGCCACCGTCCGGCGGCGCAGCATGGGCAGCGACACCAGGGGCTGCGCGGTGCGGGACTCGACCAGGGCGAACGCCGTCAGCAGCAGGGCGCCGACGACCAGCGTCGCGATGACGTCCGCACGCCCGAAGCCGTGGTCGGCGGCCGTCGAGAGGGCGTAGATCAAGGAGAGCAGGCCGCCGGTGACGGTGATCGCGCCGGGGACGTCCAGGCGCGGGCGGTCCGGGGTGCGGGACTCGGGCAGCAGGCCGGGCGCGAGCGGGAGCACGATCAGCGCGAAGACCGAGAGCAGACCCATCGTGGAGCGCCAGCCGAGGGCGTCGGTGAGGACGCCGCCCGCGACCATGCCGACCGTGAAGCCCAGCGACAGCAGCGTGCCGGAGATGCCGAGGGCGCGGTCGCGGGCCGGGCCCTCGGGGAAGGTGGTGGTGAGCAGCGACATCCCGGTGGGCACGATCGCCGCCGCGCCTAGGCCCTGAAGGGCGCGGCCGGCCAGGAACGACGTCGGGTCCCAGGCGAACGTCGCGAGCAGCGAGGCGGCGCCGAACAGGGCGAGGCCGGTCAGGAACAGCCTGCGGCGCCCGTAGAGGTCGCCGATCCGGCCGAACAGGAGCAGGAAGCCACCGGACGGCAGGGCGAACGCGGTGACCGCCCACTGAAGGGCGGAACGGCTCATTCCCAGGTCGTCGCCGAGGACGGGGAGCGCCACGTTCAGGACGGAGAAGTCCAGCGCGACCATGAACTGGGCCGCGCACAGCACGAAGAGGACGAGTTTGTCGCGCGTCGACAGCCGGGGGTTGTCGAGCGGTTCGCGTGCGGGAGTGGTCGAAGCGGTGGAGGTGGTGGTGTCGATCGCCATGGGAAAGAGCCTCGTGCGACGGGAACATCCCTGGGGAGTCGGCACTTATGGTGGTGGTGGCACCACCAGACAGGACGGGGGGATCCGTACGTGCCCGAGGACGCGCTGAAGAGCCATCGGCTGCGGGAGTTGCGCGAGTTCCTGATGAGCAGGCGAGCCCGGGTCAGCCCGGCGGAGGCCGGACTGCCCGCGGGCGGGCCGCGGCGCCGTACGCCGGGGCTGCGCCGCGAGGAGGTCGCCGTACTCGCCGGGGTGGGCATCTCCTGGTACCAGTGGCTGGAGCAGGGGCGGGACATCTCCGTCTCCCCGCAGGTCCTGGACGCGGTGGCGCGGGTGCTGCGGCTCAGCAACGCCGAGCGCCGGCATCTGTACGTCCTGGCCGGGCTGAACCCGCCCGCGCCGGAACCGGCGCCCGACCACGGCTGTGAGGGCATGCGGCGGCTGATCGACGCCTGGATGCCGTATCCGGCCCACATCATGGACCGGTACTACAACTGCGTGATGTACAACGATGCGGCGGGCTGGGTGCTCGGGATGCGGCCCGAGATCACGCAGAACTGCATCGTCGACTTCTTCACCGACCCGCTGTACCGCTCCCGCTCCCACAGCTGGGAGCAGAACGCGCACACGGTCGTCGCACAGTTCCGGGCGATGTGCTCGGCCAGCCCCGACGACGAGGGGTTCCGGGCGGTGCTGGCCGAACTGAGGTCGGTGAGCCCGGAGTTCACCGAGCTGTGGGAGCGGCGGGACATCAAGGACGCCGGGGTGATCCGCAAGGAGCTGGACCATCCGCTGGTGGGTCTGCTGTGCGTCGAGTCGACGGCACTGAAGGTGCCGGCGCGGCCCGACCTGACGATCGTCCTGCACACCCCGCTCGACGAGGCGAACACCACGGCGAAGCTGGAGTGGCTGGCGTCGGCGCAGGGCAGGCGCGGGGCGATGTATCCCGTGGCGGGATGACCTCGGCGTTGTTCCGGCACGGGCTGACCTCGTCGGTACCCCGTTGCGGGATGACCTCGGCGGTTCTCCGTATGCTCGGAGCATGACCGACAGCAACGCGCTCGATCCCGAGGACCGCAAGATCGTCACCCTGGCCCGTTCCGCGCGGGCGCGCAACGGCGTGCCCGAGGGGGCCGCGGTACGGGACGAGACCGGACGGACGTACGTCGCCGGCACCGTCGCCCTGGACTCCCTCAAGCTGAGTGCCCTGCAGACGGCGGTGGCGATGGCGGTGGCGTCGGGTGCCAAGTCGCTGGAGGCGGCGGCGGTCGTCACGGAGGCCGAGGGCGCGTCCGCCGAGGACCGTGCGGCCGTACGGGACCTCGGCGGGCCTCAGACGCCTGTGCTGGTGGCCGGGCCGGACGGGACGGTCCGCGTCACGGTGACCGCGGGCTGAGGGCCGGCACGGTCGAGCGGCAGAAACTGACGGCCCGTCAGTCCACTTGCCGCATCTCCATTGACTTCTCACACAACCCGCACGTCGATGGCCCCCTGTCGGCGCAGAAGAGCCGCTGCGCCCGCAACCACACGAGGGGGCCGTCATGGCTTTACCGACTCGAAGACGCCGCTGGGCCTCGGTGCTCACGGTGACCGCCCTCGCAGTCGCCGGCGGGGGTGCCCTGGCCTGTCCGGCCGGCGCCACCCCGCAGCAGGTGGACTTCCCCACCCACTGCATCCCGCCCGCGGTCGCGGGCATCCCCCCGATCGACGGCACGACCACCGCGAAGATCACGGCGGACAAGGCCGGTGCGAAGGTCGGTGACACGGTCACCGTGACCTACACGGTGGTCACGGCCGCCGCGAGCAATCCGACCGACCTGGCGCTGCCCGCCGACATCATGACCCCGACCGGGAAGGTGTCCCTCGGTGGCGCTCAGACCGGTGACGTCACCGTCGCCGGGCCGAAGAAGAACCCGCCGGTGCCGGGGAAAGCGGCCTTCCCGTCCTTCTCCTCTGGACGGCGACCTTGTCGCTGAGGGTCTGGCCGGGGTCGGCGGAGAGCCGGTGTTGTGCAGGGTGTAGGAGACGGTCGCCGTGCTGTCGCCGAGTCCGAGGACCAGGGGCTGGTCGTCACCCTCGACCCGAAGGTGGAGCTGCGGGCGACGGGCCTGTTCGGCCGGACGCTCCTGACGCGCTCCCTGTCGCGGACCCCCTCCGAGCTGCTGCCCGGTCAGCGCGTGCGGCTGTCCGAACCATGGCGGGACGCGCCCCGGTTCGACTGGGGCGACGTCACGTTGACGGCGAGCGCGAGGGACACGCGTGAGTCGGCGAGCGCCTCGTTCCTGGCGCTGCCGTGGCCGGCGGTCGCGGCCGTGTTCGTCGCGGGGGTCGTGGCGGGAGCGTCGGCGGTCAGAGTGCGTCGGGGCCGCGCTCGCCCGTCCGTACGCGCACGACCGTCTCGACCGGCAGTGCCCAGACCTTCCCGTCTCCGATCTTCCCCGTCTGCGCGGCCTTCACGATCGCGTCGATGACGGCGTCGGCGTCCGCGTCCTCGACCACGACCTCGATCCGGACCTTGGGCACGAGATCGACCCGGTACTCGGCCCCCCGGTACACCTCGGTGTGGCCGCGCTGGCGGCCGTAGCCGCTGGCCTCGGTCACGGTCAGGCCGTGCACGCCGAGTTCCTGCAGGGCCGTCTTGACCGTGTCGAGACGGAACGGCTTGACGATCGCGGTGATGAGCTTCATGCCTGGGTCGTGACCTTCTGGGTGCTTGCGGGGACGGAGTGGGCGACCGGGGCGCCGTGGCCCAGGACCCCGTGATCGTAAGCGGTCTCGGCGTGCACCGTAAGGTCCAGCCCGGTGTGCTCCTGCTCCTCGCTCGCGCGGAAGCCCATCGTCCTGTCGATCAGCCTGCCGATGCCGTACGTCACGGCGAAGGCGTACAGCGCCACGGCGACCACCGCGAGGAGCTGCTTGCCGAGCTGGGCGATCCCGCCGCCGTAGAGGAGGCCCTCGGCCCCGCCGGTCATCTCCTTCACGGCGAACAGTCCGATGAGGAGGGTGCCGATGACGCCGCCGACCAGGTGGACGCCGACGACGTCGAGCGAGTCGTCGTAGTCCAGCTTGAACTTCCAGCTCACCGCGTACGAGCAGACGACGCCGGCGGCGAGGCCGACGACCAGCGCGCCGAGCAGGGACACCGTGCCGCACGAGGGCGTGATCGCGACGAGGCCCGCGACCGCGCCGGAGGCGGCACCCAGCGTGGTCGGGTGCCCGTCGCGCTTCTGCTCGACGAAGAGCCAGCCGAGCAGACCGGTGCAGCCGGCGGCGAGGGTGTTGAGGAAGGCGGCCGCGGCGAGGCCGTTCGCGCCGAGGGCCGAACCGGCGTTGAAGCCGAACCAGCCGAACCACAGCAGACCGGCGCCGAGCACCACCATGGGCAGGTTGTGGGGACGCATGGCGTCCTTCTTGAAGCCCAGCCGCGGGCCGAGGACCAGGCACAACGCCAGTCCGGACGCGCCGGAGGTGATCTCGACGGGCAGGCCGCCCGCGAAGTCGAGGGCGCCGAGCCTGTCCAGGATCCAGCCACCCGGGCCCCACACCCAGTGGGTGACGGGAACGTATACGAGCAGGGCCCAGACGGGCACGAAGACCAGCCAGGCGCCGAACTTCGCGCGGTCCGCGATCGCCCCGCTGATCAGGGCGGCGGTGATGATCGCGAAGGTGAGCTGGAAGGTGGCGAAGAGGAGAGTTGGGACGGTGCCGTGGACGCTGTCCGGGCCGAGACCCGCCATGCCCGAGTGCTTCAGCCCGCCGATGAGACCGGCGAACGCGTCGTCGCCGAAGGCGAGGGAGTAGCCGCAGGCCAGCCACACCACCGTGACCAGGGCGATCGACACGAAGCTCATCATCAGCATGTTGAGCACGCTTTTCGTGCGGACCATGCCGCCGTAGAAGAGGGCGAGGCCGGGGGTCATCAGCAGCACGAGGGCGGTGGCGGCGAGCAGCCAGGCGGTGTCGCCGGGGTTGATGTGGGACGCGGCCAGGGTCACGGGCTCTCCTACGGTCCGGGGGCTCGTCCGAGGGTCACCGGCGCTCGTTTCCTGTTGCGTACAGGTGTGTTTCCGTGACGTTTCGTGTTGCGGGAAGGTTTCCGGAATCTCACCGGGGTGTGTGCGGGGACCGGGGCGCGGCCGGGCGTGCGGAGGGGCTCCGTGGATCAGGGAGAATGGGCGCCATGAGCGTGCGCACCCAGCCATCCGAGCCCACCGAGGCCGTCCACCGGGCGGGCTTCGCCTGTTTCGTGGGCCGTCCCAATGCGGGCAAGTCCACCCTGACGAACGCTCTGGTCGGGCAGAAGGTGGCGATCACCTCGAACCGGCCGCAGACGACGCGGCACACGGTGCGGGGCATCGTGCACCGGCCGGACGCGCAGCTGATCCTGGTGGACACACCGGGTCTGCACAAGCCGCGCACGCTGCTGGGCGAGCGTCTGAACGACGTGGTGCGCACGACGTGGGCGGAGGTCGACGTGATCGGCTTCTGCCTGCCCGCCGACCAGAAGATCGGCCCCGGGGACCGCTTCATCGCGAAGGAACTGGCGGGGATCAGGAAGACCCCGAAGGTCGCGATCGTCACGAAGACGGACCTGGTGGACTCCAAGGCCCTGGCCGAGCAGCTCATCGCGATCGACCGGCTGGGTGAGGAGCTGGGGATCGAGTGGGCGGAGATCGTCCCGGTGTCGGCGACCGCGAACAAGCAGGTGGACCTGCTGGCGGATCTGTTGATCCCGCTGCTGCCGGAGGGGCCGGCGCTGTATCCCGAGGGCGATCTGACGGACGAGCCGGAGCAGGTCATGGTGGCGGAGCTGATCCGTGAGGCGGCACTGGAGGGCGTCCGGGACGAGCTGCCGCACTCGATCGCGGTGGTGGTGGAGGAGATGCTGCCGCGCGAGGACCGTCCGGCGGACAAGCCGCTGCTGGACATCCACGCGAACGTCTACATCGAGCGGCCGAGCCAGAAGGGCATCATCATCGGGCCCAAGGGCAGGCGGCTGAAGGAGGTCGGCATCAAGTCCCGCAAGCACATCGAGGCGCTGCTGGGGACGCCGGTGTTCCTGGACCTCCATGTGAAGGTGGCGAAGGACTGGCAGCGGGACCCGAAGCAGCTGCGACGCCTGGGCTTCTGAGAGGTTTTTCGCCCCCGCCGCCTACCCTTCCCGTCCTCCAGGGGCTCCGCCCCTTCGACCCCGCCGGGGCCCCGCCCCAGACCCCGTTCGGGGGCCGGCCCCCGGACCCCCCGCTCCTCAGACGCCGGAGGGGCTGAATTTTCAGCCCGTCTGGGGGTCCCCCCCTGCTCGAAGAGCTTGGGAGAGTTTGAGGACGAGGCCGTTCAGGCCGAAGGGGAGTCTGGGCGCGCAGCCCCCAGGTCCGGGACGGGGAGGGGCGGCGGGGGCGCAACGCATCTTGCGCGGCCCCCGGCGGCCGACGTCACCCCGGTCGGCGGAAGCCGATCGTCGGGACGGCGCGGCGGCGTGGCCAGGCTTCGATGTCCTCCTCCGGGACCAGGCCCTCCAGGAACGCGTAGCGGGTCAGGGCCGCCGGGTCCTGGTTCTCGTAGGACTGGACCTTGCGCCACCACGCCCCGATCTCCGACCAGTCGGGCGCCGACAGCGAACCGCCGAACTCCTGGACGGACAGCGCCGCCGTCAGGCCGGCGAAGGCGAGACGGTCGGCCAGCGGCCACTCCGCCAGCGTTCCGGTCACGAACCCCGCCACGAAGACGTCACCCGCCCCCGTGGGATCCAGCGCCTCCACGGCGATCGCCGGCACACCCGCGCTCTCCCCGGTACGCCCGTCCACGGCGTACGCACCCTCCGCGCCGAGGGTGACCACGGCCAGCGGCACGTACTCGGTAAGCGCGTGCGCGGCGGCGCGCGGGCAGTCCGTGCGCGTGTACCGCATGGCCTCCTCGGCGTTCGGCAGGAACGCCTCGCAGTGTTCGAGGTCGGCCAGCCCCGCCGGGTCCCACGCCCCGGTCTCGTCCCAGCCGACGTCGGCGAAGATCCGTGTGCCCTGCTTCGCGGCCTCCGCGATCCACGGCTCGCGCCTGCCAGGCGTCAGCGAGGCGACCGCGGCCCGGGCGCGCGGCGGGCAGTCCGGGGCAGGCTCCTCCGGCGGCGGCTCGTGACCGTGGGACACCATGGTGCGCTCGCCCTCGTAGGCCATGGAGACGGTCACCGGGGAGTGCCAGCCGGAGACCTTGCGGGACGGCGAGAGGTCGATGCCCTCGCCCTCCTTCAACTCGTCCCAGCAGTACTCGCCGTAGTGGTCGTCACCGAAGGCCGCCGCCAGGCACGTCCGCAGGCCGAGGCGGGCCAGCGCGGTGGCCATGTTGGCGACGCCGCCGGGGCTCGACCCCATGCCCCGCGCCCAGGACTCGGTGCCGCGCACCGGGGCGGAGTCGAGGCCGGTGAAGATGATGTCGAGGAAGACGGTCCCCGTGAGGTAGACGTCCCAGGGCGGGTCGCCGGGCGCGCGCAGCGCGGCAAGGGGGTCGACGTGGGCGTGGTGGCGGTGTGGTCCCTCTCCGATGGACGCGGTCACGGTGCGCTCCCTGGCGTGGTGCTGATCCAGCCAGTGTGCACCAAGTGTCGCGCCGGGCGGGCCGGTCGCCCGCGCCCGCCGGGGTCGCGGGGCGCTACCAGCGGGGCACCGTCGGCGTCACCCACCCCGGGTCCGCGACCCGCATCGCCGCCGCGTCGTCGCGGTCGCGAAGGCCGCCGTCGTCGGCGAGCCAGCGCTCGTGCAGCGCGGCCAGCCGATCGCGGTCCAGTGTGACGCCGAGCCCGGGCGCGTCGGGGACGGCGACCCGGCCGCCGGTGAAGGCGATGCGCTCGGTGATGACGTCCTCGGACTGCCACGGGTAGTGGGTGTCGCAGGCGTGGTGCAGACCCGGCACCGTGGAGGCGACATGGGTCATCGCGGCCAGCGAGATACCGAGGTGGGTGTTGGAGTGCATGGACACCCCGACTCCGAACGCGCGGCAGATCGCGGCCAGTTCGCGCGTGTTGCGCAGCCCGCCCCAGTAGTGGTGGTCGGAGAGCACCACCTGCACGGCGCCCCGAGTGAACGCCTCCTTGATCTCGCCGAACGTGGTCACGCACATGTTGGTGGCGAGCGGCACCCCGGTCCGCGCGGCGACCTCCGCCATGGCGGGTGTGCCGAGGGCCGGGTCCTCCAGGTACTCGAGCACGTCGCGCAGTTCCTCGGCCACCTTCACCGAGGTCTCCACCGACCAGGCACCGTTGGGGTCCAGGCGCAGCGGATGCCCGGGGAACGCCTCCGCGAGCGCGCGGATCGCGGCGATCTCCTGGTCCGGCGGGAAGACCCCGCCCTTGAGCTTGAAGGACGTGAAGCCGTGCCGCTCCTTGAACCTGCGCGCCTGGGCGACGACCCCCGCCGGGTCGAGTGCGGCACCCCAGTCGTCCTGCTCGCCCGCCACGCCCTCGGGGTGAGCGGCGTACTTGTAGAACAGGTACGCGCTGTACTCGACCTCGTCGCGCAGCTTGCCGCCGAGCAGCGCGTGCACGGGCAGGCCGAGCGCCTTGCCGAGCGCGTCGAGGCAGGCGACCTCGAAGGCGGAGAGGACGGACAGGCGCAGCTTGTCGCCGGTCTGGACGCCGCGCAGCCCGCCGACGTCGAGCCGGTCGGAGGCCCGGGCGCCGTCGACGGCCACCTCCTCCGCGAGCGTGAACAGGACGTTCAGGTCGGACACCTGACGGCCCACCAGCTTGTCGGCGAGGGGCCGGGCGAGTTCCAGGTACTTGGTGTCGCCGTAGGTCTCGCCGACGCCGCTGGTGCCGTCGGCCGTCACCACCTCCACGATCAGCCTGGGCGTGTACGGCTGGTGGACGCCCTGGGTGTTCAGCAGGGGCGGGTCGGCGACCAGGATCGGGGTCAGCCGTACCTCGGAGACGGTCAGGTCGCGGCTCACAGGGCGGCTCCTACGAGGTCGAGTCCGGTGGTCAGCAGGTCCTTCAGGTCGGCCAGATCGGCGGCGGACGGCTCGGTGAGCGGGGCGCGCACCGGTCCCACCGGGCGGCCGCGCAGCCGGGCGGCGGCCTTGACCAGCGACACGGCGTATCCGGGCACCCGGTCGCGCAGGTCGACGAACGGGACGTAGAAGTCGCGCAGCAGCTTGTCCACCGTCGCGTCGTCCCCGGCGCGCAGCGCGGTGAAGAAGGCGCCCGCGATCTCGGGGGCGAAGGCGTGGACGGCGGAGGAGTAGGCGGGTACGCCCACAGCGGCGTACGCGCGGGCCTGGACCTCCGCGGTGGCGGCGCCGTTGAAGAACAGGAAGCCCTCGGGCGCGGCGAGGGTGAGCCGTTGCAGCCGGTCGAGGTCGCTGTGGCCGTCCTTGAGGCCGATGACGCCGGGGATCTCGGTGATGCGCCGGAACGCCCGCAGTCCGTAGTCGACCTGACCGCGCTGGTAGGCGATCAGCGGCAGCCGGGTGCGGGCGGCGATGTGCTCGAGCTGGGCTACGAGCCCGTCCTGCGGGGCCGCGACCAGGTAGTGCGGCAGGACGAGCAGCGCGTCGGCGCCCGCGTCCTCGGCGATCCGCGCGAACCGCACGGCCTGCGCCCAGCCGTGTCCGACGCCGGCGACGACGGGCACGGCACCTCCGGCGGCCTCCACCGCCGCGGCGACGACCTGCCCGTACTCGTCCTCGTCCAGCGAGAAGAACTCACCGGTGCCGCAGGCGGGGAAGACGGCGCCGGGGCCGGTGGCGAGCTGGGCCGCGACATGGGCGCGGAAGCCGTCGAGGTCGAGAGAGCCGTCGTCGTGGAAGCTCGTGAGCGGGAATGACAGGATCCCGCGCGCCATACCGTCCCGCAGCCGCCGTGCCACGGCCTCCGTGTCCGAACCGCCGCTCACCCTGGTCGTCTCCCTGGCTAGATGTCATCCACGTATGAAGATGAAGGTTAGATACGCGAACAGAGGCCGTCAATGCCCCGGAGTGCGGCAGGAGTGCCGCACCGCCCGCCGCATTACCATCGCCGCATGTCCGACACAGGGGGCGTCCGCGAGGTCAAGTCGGCCGCACGCACGGTGGAGCTGCTCGAGGTGCTCGCCGCGCGCGGCGACCGTCCGGCACGTCTGCAGGAGCTGGCCGACGAGCTCGGCGTACCGCGCAGCTCGATGTACGCCCTGCTGCAGACCCTGATCTCACGGGGCTGGGTGCGGACGGACGTCACCGGCTCGCTGTACGGCATCGGCATCCACGCGCTGCTGACGGGCACGGGCTACCTGGATTCCGACCCGCGCGTGCGCATCGTCCGCCCCTACCTGGACGAGGCGTCGGAGGCGCTCGGCGAGACGATCCACCTGGGACGGCTGGACGGCAGGGACGTGGCGTATCTGGCGACGCGCGAGTCGCACGAATACCTGCGCACGATCAGCCGCGTGGGCCGGCGACTGCCCGCGCATGCGGGCGCGCTCGGCAAGGCACTGCTGGCGCAGCAGCCGGACGAGGCGGTGCCGCAGGGGCCGTTCGAGCCCCTGACCGCGAACACGCACACGACGCGGGAGTCCCTGCTGGCGGACCTCGCCGCCACGCGCGAGCGGGGCTATTCCATCGACCGGGAGGAGAGCGTCGTCGGCATCGCGGGCTTCGGCTTCGCCCTGCGCTACGACACCCCGGCACAGGACGCCATCAGCTGCTCGGTACCGGTGGCCCGGCTGACGCCGAGTCACGAGGAGCGGATCGTCGCGGTGATGCGGGAGATCCGGGCCAGGATCGAAGGTGTCACGGTGGGCGGCGCGGGCGCTCCGCACTGGCGCTGAGGGCTACGGACGACAAACAGAGCAGCAACTACTACCCGACCTCCCCTGAGCCAAACTCGAAGTGACTCACATCACACATTCTCCGCTTCTTCTCGAACCGCGTGCTTGATACAAATTCCCTGCACGTTCCTGTCGTTCGACGGACGGCGCCCCACCCCCCTTTTTTTTCTGAGCCGCTCTTCTCGCACGCCCTGGAACGCCCGTGTCCCCCCGCACCGCCCCGCCCTGGCCTCTCGTCGCCCTTTTCACGGCCGGGTACCTGGCCTCCTACCTGCTGCCCACCACCGTCGGCAGGCTCGACTCCGGTCTTCCACTCTCCGCCACCGAGGCCGGTTCCATCGGCAGTGCCCTTCTGCTGAGTTCGGCCACCGCCGGGTTCCTGCTCGCCGCGCACGTCCGGCGCATCGGCCCCCGCCGCCTCGCCCGCGCCGGGCTCCTGTGCGCCGCCGCCGGCTACGGCACGGCCGCGCTGAGCCACAGCATCCCCGTGGTCGTCGCGGGGGCGGTCCTCGGCGGATTCGGCTCGGGGACGGTCACCACCGTCGCCGCAACCGGCATCGCAGCCCAGCCGGACCCCCACCGCGCCTCCACGCTCGGCCTGCTCGGGGTGTCCGCGCTGGCCGGTGCCGTCTATCTGACGGTCCCTCACCTCGGCCCCGGCCACGGCCTGCCGCTCGCCGCGATCGCCCTCACCGCGCTGCTGGTGTGGCCCGCGACCGGTCGCCTCACCTCCGACGGCCCGGCCACCGAGGCCACCCTCGAGGGCGGCCGGCTGCCGCATCCGCGCTCGGGGCTGGTCCTGGCCGTCGGCATCCTGTGCTGGTCCCTCGCCCAGAACTCCCTGTGGGGCGTCAGCGGGCGCATCGGCCTCACCCAGGCGCACCTGACGGAGGTCACCGTCGGCGCCGTCTTCGCGGTCGCGCTCGGCGCCGGGCTGCTCGGCGTGCTGGGCGCGGGCGCGCTCGGCCCGCGCCTCGGCCGTGCCGTGCCCATCGGCGCGGGCACCGCGCTCATCGCCGGCTGCATCGCGGTCAGCGCGTCCGCCACCGGGCTCGGTACCTTCGCCACCGGCGAGATCGCCTGGAACACGCTCTACCCGATCGTGCTGTCGTATCTGATCGGCCTGGCCGCCTCCCTCGACGGGCGCGGCCGGTGGGCCGTCCTCGTCGGCTCCGCGTCCTCGCTCGGCACGGCGGCGGGCCCTCTGACCGGCAGTGTGCTGTCCGCGCAGGCGGGCTTCCCCGCGATGGGCGCGATCCTCGCCGCCGGGCTGCTCGCCATCGCGTGCCCGCTGACCGCGGTCGCCCTGCGCACCGGGGGCCGCACGCCGCGGCCGGCGCCGGTGCGCCGGGGCTGGGGATCCTCCCCGCTCGAAGGGCTCGGGGGCGGCGCACCGGTCGTGGACGTACCCGACGCCTACGAGAACGTGTACGCGTCCACCTCGGCGAGGTAGCGCGCCCGCCGCTCCTCGTCGTGCTCCAGGAAGGACGCGAGGAAGGAGTTGCGGGCCAGTTCGCGCAGCCGCTCCTCACCGAGCCCCAGGGACGTGCGGACGGCGTCGAAGTTGTCGCCGGCGTAGCCGCCGAAGTAGGCGGGGTCGTCGGAGTTGACGGTGCACAGCAGCCCGGCGTCGAGCATGGCCGGCAGGGGGTGGTCCGCCAGGACGTCGACGGCTCGCAGGCGGACGTTCGACAGGGGGCACAGGGTCAGCGGGATCCGCTCCCTCACGAGCCGCTCGACCAGCGCCGGGTCTTCCATGCATCGCAGCCCGTGGTCGACGCGCTCGACACCGAGCACGTCGAGGGCCTCGGTGATGTACTCCGGCGGCCCCTCCTCACCTGCGTGCGCCACGCGCCTGAGGCCCAGGGCGGCGGCGGCCTCGTACACCTCGCGGAACGTGACCGGCGGGTGTCCGACCTCGGCGGAGTCGAGACCGACGCCGGTGATCCGGTCGAGGTACGGCCGCGCCGCTTCCAGGGTCTGCATCGCCGACTCCGCGGACTCGTCGCGCAGGAAGCACATGATCAGCTGGGTCGACACGCCGTGGTTCCGCTCGCTGTGGCCGAGCGCGCGCCACAGCCCCTCCACCACCGTGCCCATGTCCACGCCGCGGGCCGTGTGGGCCTGCGGGTCGAAGAAGATCTCGGCGTGCCTCACGCCCTGCGCGGCGGCGCGCCCGAGGTAGGCGTTGGCGAGGTCTTCGAAGTCCTGCTCGGTGCGCAGGACGGCCATCAGCTCGTAGTACAGGTTCAGGAAGGACTGGAGGTCCTCGAAGGCATAGGCCGCGCGCAGTGCGTCGGTGTCGGCGTAGGGCAGCTTCACGCCGTTGCGCGCGGCCAGCTCGAACGCCAGCTCGGGCTCCAGGGTGCCTTCGATATGGAGGTGCAGTTCGGCTTTCGGGAGGGGCATCGAAGCATCGTACGGGTGTTTTATCGCCGTTTCGGAACCGGCACCCGCATGAGGTCGTGCGCCACGGTCAACTCCCCCTCGAACCCGGCGTCCCGGGCCTGTCGTTCGAACTCGTCGGGCTCGGTGTAGCGCTGGCTGAAGTGGGTCAGGACGAGATGCCGCACCCCCGCGTCGGCGGCGACACGTCCGGCCTGCCCGGCCGTCAGATGCCCGTGCTCCTCGGCGAGTCGGGCATCCTCGTCCAGGAAGGTCGACTCGATGACGAGCATGTCGCAGCCGTCGGCGAGGGCGTGGACGCCGTCGCAGAGCCGGGTGTCCATGACGAACGCGAACCGCTGCCCGCGCCGCACCTCGCTGACCTCCTCCAGCGACACACCGCCGAGGGATCCCTCCCGCTGGATCCGCCCGACGTCGGGGCCCTTGATGCCGTGGGCCGCGAGCCGTCCGGGCAGCATGCGGCGCCCGTCCGGCTCGATGATCCGGTAGCCGTAGGACTCGACCGGGTGGGAGAGCCGGCGGGCCTGAAGCGTGTACGCGGCAGTCACGGCGAGGGGCCCGTCCGTGTCGACCGGCGCCTCGGTCAGGGCGACGGTCTCGCGGTACGCCGTCGCGTACCGCAGGCGCTCGAAGAACCGACGGCCCGACCTCGGGTAGTGCGCGGTGATCTCGTGCGGCACCTGGTCGAGGTTGATGCGCTGGATGACACCGGCGAGACCCAGCGAGTGGTCGCCGTGGAAGTGGGTGACGCAGATCCGGTGCAGGTCGTGGGCGGCCACCCCGGCGCGCAGCATCTGCCGCTGGGTGCCCTCGCCGGGGTCGAAGAGGATGCCCTCGCCGTCCCAGCGCAGCAGGTAGCCGTTGTGGTTGCGGTGCCGGGTCGGGACCTGGCTGGCGGTGCCCAGGACGACCAGTTCGCGTACGGACACGGCGCCTTACCCGGGGGGCCACTGCAGGCCGCGGCCGCCCAGGACGTGGGCGTGCGCGTGCCAGACGGTCTGGCCGGCGCCGCTGCCGGTGTTGAAGACGACGCGGTAGCTGTCGAGCTTCTCCTGCGCGGCGACCTCTCCGGCCTCGCGGAGCACGTCGGCGGTGATGGCCGGTTCGGCGGCGGCGAGGGCGGCGATGTCCCGGTGGTGCACCCGGGGGATGACCAGCACATGGGTCGGCGCCTGGGGGTTGATGTCCTGGAAGGCGACGGTGGTGTCGGTCTCCCGGACGATCGTCGCCGGGATCTGCCCCGCGACGATCTTGCAGAACAGGCAGTCGTCCTGCGGCTCTCCCGCCATGCGTGCCTCCTCACACGGACTGATCACTACGACGCATGCTATCGGCACTCTCTCCCCGCCCGCCCCGGAAGGCGGGCGGGGGGAGAGCGTCCGCCCGCCCTTCCGGGGCGGGGCGGCGGATCACAGTTCCGGCAGCTCCGGGGGCTGCTTCGCCGGACGTTCCTCCAGTGCCGCCAGTGCCAGGCGGATCGCCTCGTCCAACTGCGCGTCGCGGCCCGCCGCGTGGTCCTGGGGGGCCTGGACCACCTCGACGTCGGGATCGACGCCGCGGTTCTCCACCTCCCACCCGTACCCCTCCATCCAGAAGGCGTACTTGGGCTGGGTCACCAGCGTGCCGTCGACCAGCCGGTACTTGCTGTCGATCCCGATGACACCGCCCCACGTCCGCGTCCCGACCACCGGGCCGATGCCGAGCGCCTTGATCGCCGCGTTGACGATGTCGCCGTCCGAGCCGGAGAACTCGTTGGCGACCGCGACGACGGGCCCGCGCGGCGCGTCCTCCGGGTAGCTGTACGGCCGCAGCCCGCGCGGCACGTCCCAGCCCACGATCCGCCGCGCCAGCTTCTCCACGACCAGCTGGGAGGTGTGGCCGCCCCTGTTCTCCCGGACGTCCACCACCAGGCCCTCCCGCGCGACCTCGATCCGCAGGTCACGGTGGAGCTGCGCCCATCCGGAGCCCACCATGTCCGGCACGTGCAGATACCCGAGCCGCCCGCCCGACCTCTCGTGCACGTAGGCCCGCCGGTCCGCCACCCACGCGTGGTACCTGAGCGGCTCCTCGTCGGCGATCGGGACGACGACGGCGTACCGGAGATCGCCCCCGCCCGCCGGCGAGACCGTCAGCTCCACCGGTCTGCCGGCCGTCCCCACCAGCAACGGCCCGGGCCCGGTCACCGGGTCCACCGGCCGCCCGCCGACCGCGACGATCGCGTCACCGGCCCGTATCGCCACCCCGGGTGCGGCCAGCGGTGCCTGGGCGTCGGGGTCGGAGGTCTCCGAGGGCAGCACCCGGTCGACGCGCCAACTGCCGTCCGCATGCCGGGAGATGTCGGCGCCGAGCAGTCCCTGCCGCCGGTCCTGGCCGGGGCCGTAGCCGTGGGGAAGGACGTACGCGTGCGAGGTGCCCAACTCGCCCTGCACCTCCCACAGCAGGTCGACCAGGTCGTCGTGGGTGGCGACCCGCTCGAGCACCGGCCGGTACCGGGCCAGTACGCCGTCCCAGTCGACGCCGCCCAGGTCGGGCCGCCAGAAGTTGTCCCGCATGATCCGGCCGGTCTCGTCGAACATCTGTCGCCACTCGGCGGCCGGGTCGACTGTCTGCCGGATGCGCGACAGGTCGACGGTGATGTTCGCGTCGGAGTCGTCGTCGTTCGGGGCGCGCCGGTCGCTGGGGACGACCTTGAGCTTGCCGTCGGTCCACAGCAGCACCCGCTTGCCGTCGCCGGTGACCGAGAAGTGGTCGGCGTCCGAGGCCAGGTGCTCGATGCGCTGCTGGACGAGGTCGTACCGCTCCAGCTCGCTCCTGGGGTCGGGATCGTCGGGAGTGGCGCGTGAGGTGCCGAGGACGCCGCGCACCGGGTGCCGCAGCCACAGCACCCCGTCCTTGGCGGCGCGCAGCCCCGAGTAGCGCGCGGCCTCCACCGGGAACGGCACGATCCGGTCGGCCAGGCCCTCCAGGTCGACGCGGGTGGTCGGCGCGCCCTCGCTGTCGGGTGTCTCGTCCTTGTCGGGCGCCTCGAAGGGGCGGCCGTGCCGCTGCGGCCCGAACGGGGACGGGGTGGTCGCGGCGAGCGTGATCAGGTACGGCCGGGAGCCGCCCACGAAGGCGAGGTCGAAGACGTGGTCGTCGTACACCGGGTCGAAGGAGCGCGCCGAGAGGAACGCGAGATGCTTGCCGTCGAGGGTGAACGCGGGCGCGTAGTCCCGGAACCGCAGCGGGGTCGCCTCGGTCACCGAAAGGTCGGCCGTGTTGGCGAGTTTCAGGTGGCGCAGCGGGCGCGGCCCGGGGTGCGACCAGGCCAGCCACACCGAGTCGGGCGCGAAGACGAGCCCGCTGACCTCGCCGTCCTCGCTGCGGTCGACCTCGCGCACCTCGCCGCTGTCCCGCTCGACGAGCAGCACCCGCCCGTCGTGCGCGGCGACGGCCACCTTGCTGCCGTCGGGCGACACCGCGAGCCCCAGCACCCGCCCGAGCTGCCCGGCGGCGAGCCGTCGCGGGACGGCGCCGGGAGCAAGGCCGGTGGCGGGCGCGAACTCCAGCGCGTCGTCGCCCTCCGCGTCCGTCACCCACACCACCCACTCCTCGCCGTCCGCGCGGAAGGTGTGCGGCAGCCGGGCGCGCACGCCGTGCTCGGCGGCGAGCGCGCGGGCGGGCCCCGAGCGGTGGGTCACCCAGTGGACGGCGCCGCGCACCGCGACGGCGCTGCCGCGCCCGGTGTGGTCGGGCGAGGCGGCCCCGAACCAGCGGGAGGCGTCGACCGGATACGGCTGGAGGTCCACGCGCTGCCCGCCGAGCCGGATGTCGAGCGGCCTCGGCTCGGCCCCGTCGAGGTCGTCGAGGATCCACAGCCGGCCGGCCGAGGAGTACACGACCCGGGTGCCGTCGGTGGCCGCCTGCCGGGCGTAGAAGCCGTCGAGGGGGGTGTGCCGTCGCAGGTCGGAGCCGTCGGCGAGCGACGAGTACAGCGCCCCGACGCCCTCGTGGTCACTGAGGAAGGCGATGCGGTCCCCCACCCACGACGGGTACTCGATGTTGCCGTCCAGGTCCTCGTGCAGCCGTACGAACTCGCCGTTGTCCTCGCGGTCGATCCACAGCTTGCCGGCCGTGCCGCCCCGGTAACGCTTCCAGAGGGCGGCCTCGCGGGCCCCGGCGGACAGCAGCACGGTGTGCGGCCCGTACGCCACCTCGCCGACGGGCCCGTACGGCAGCGTGGTCGCCGGTCCCCCGTCGAGCGGTACGGCGTGCGCCCAGGTGCGGCGGAAGGACGCCTGGCCGACCGTGCTGAGCGCGAGCACGTCCCCGTCGGGGGTCCAGCCGCGCACCTGGGTCTTCACACTTCCCCAGTGGGTGAGGCGCTTGGCGGGTCCGCCGTCGATCGGCGCGATGTGCACCTCGGGCGCGCCGTCGCGGGTGGAGGTCCAGGCGACGGTCGTGCCGTCCGGGGAGATGCGGGGGTGGTTCACGGGTATGTTGTCGGCGCTGACCCGCCAGGCGCGGCCGCCGTCGAGCGGGGCGACCCAGACGTCGTCCTCGGCGGTGAAGGCGACCAACTCGCCGTGCAGATGCGGGAAACGGAGATACGCGGGCGATGCGGACTGAGTCACCAGGTCACCCTAAGCAGCGAGCGCGTACCCGAACAGGGGGTTTTCCCACTTACCTGTCCCATGCCCGCACCGCTCGCGTCCGTCACTTGCCCTGAACCGGCCAGCAGGTGGGATCGCCCTGGCACCAGATGGTCCTGGTGACGGTGACCGTGACGGTGGGACCGGGCTGCCCGGGGCCGGCCGGGCGGCCGCCGGGCGGACTGGGCGTGCTGCCCTGGCAGTTGCCTAGGCCGCTGACGTGGAACAGCTCCTTGCCGCCCACGGTGCCCCTGAGGTCCCCGCGGACACACCTGCCGTCGACGGCTCGGGTGACCCGGCCCTTGACGGTGATGTCCTTGCCGTCGTCCGTCTGCCCCTTGCAGTCGACGGTGACGACGGCGGTCTCGCTCGCCGAAAGCGCCGAGCCGGACGTACCCGACGCGCCGGCCCCGCTGCTGCCGTAGTCGCCCGAGCAGCTCAGCCAGCGCACCTTCACATGCTGCCGCTCCAGCTCCTTCGTGGCGGTCTGGTCCGTGGTGTACGCCACCGACGCGGAGCTGAGATCACCGGGCTGGCAGGCCACGGCTCCGCCCACGGCCACCACCGCGAGGCCGGTGACCGCGGCGACCCGCCGTACCCCGGGTCGTCGCCCAATGCGCCGCAATGCCCCCATGAAGGGCAGCGTGCCACTCCCGCGGCGGCGACGGTAGAGCGCATACGGTCACACGAGCGCCCCGCCGTCGGCCTCCCCGCGCCGTCAGCCGCGCAGCAGCAGCCACTGCTGGAGTTCCACCAGATTGCCCTCCGGGTCCTTGAGGTGGGCGACGCGCATACGGTCGGTCATGTGGGCAGGGCCGTGCAGCAGGGTCGCGCCGCGGGAGGTGATCTCGGCGCAGTACGCGTCCAGGTCGTCCACGCGCAGCACCACCAGCGAGCGGTGGCCCGTGGCGTGGTCGCCCAGTTCGCCGAGGACCTGGGCCATCATCGCCCGGTCCTGCAGCGCGATGCCCGCGGATCCGGCGGCCGGGCTGAACTTCTCGTACGGCCCGTCGGCCGCGCCCGACTGCGGCTTGAGGCCGAGGACGTCGGCGTAGAAGCGGTAGCAGGCCGGGAAGTCCGTGACCAGCAGCCGCACTTGGGCGAGTTCCATGGCGTTCCCCCGGTGGCTGGATGGATCCGTTCGAGGTCCGTGCGTCAGGACCAGCGGCCCGTGCGGCCGAGCAGCAGCGCGGCCGCCGCGGTGCCGGCGGTCGATGTACGAAGGACACTACGCCCGAGGACGTACGCCTTCGCACCGGCTTCCCGGAACAGCGCCAGCTCCTCGGAGGAGATGCCGCCTTCGGGCCCGACGACCAGGACGATCTCGCCCTCCGTGGGCAGTTGGGCGGTGGCGAGCGGCTCGCTGCCGTACTCGAAGTCCGAGTGGAGCACGGCGGCGAAGTCGGCTTTGGCGAGAAGTGCGGCAACCTGCTTGGTCGTCGCCGCGTCCGCGACCTCCGGAAAGCGCACCCGGCGCGACTGCTTGCCCGCCTCGCGGGCGGTGGCCCGCCACTTGCCGAGCGCCTTCAGCCCGCGGTCGCCCTTCCACTGGGTGATGCACCGGGCGGCCTGCCACGGGACGATCGCGTCGACGCCGACCTCGGTCATGGTCTCCACGGCCAGCTCACCGCGGTCGCCCTTGGGGAGGGCCTGGACGACGGTGATGCGGGGAGACTCCACGGGCTCCTCGTGGACGGACTCCAGATCCGTCACGACGAGCCGGTCCTTGCCCTCGGCGGCCTTCACCACACCCTCGGTCCAGCGTCCGCGCCCGTCGGTGAGGACGACGTCCTCACCGGGTCGCAGCCGCTTCACCGAGACCGCGTGCCGGCCCTCGGGGCCGTCCAGCACGAACTCCGTTCCGATCACGTCGAGTCGGTCGACGACGAAGACGGGAGCGGTCATCGCCCGGCACCTCCCGTCGACAACGCTGTCGTCGCCTCCTCGAGCTCCGTGACCAGCACCTCCACCAGCCGGCCTGCAGGCAGGTCCCGCGCCAGGCGGTGGCCCTGGCCCGCCCACAGCGCCATGCCCTGCGCGTCGCCGGCCTTGGCGGCCGCCTTGCGCAGCGGGGAGGTGAGGTGGTGGATCTCGGGGTACGCGGCGGGCGCGTAGGGGCCGTGTTCGCGCATGAACCGGTTGACCAGACCGCGGGCCGGACGTCCGGAGAACGCCCGGGTCAGCTCGGTGCGGACGAAGTGGGAGCCGGTCAGCGCCTGCTTGTGCGCGGGGTGGGCGCCGGACTCGGGCGTGGCGAGGAACGCGGTGCCGAGCTGGGCGGCACTGGCTCCCGCGGCGAGGACAGCGGCGATCTGGCTGCCGCGCATGATGCCGCCGGCGGCCACGATCGGGATGGTGACGGTCTCGCGGACCTGGGCGAGGAGCGAGAGCAGCCCGACGCCGGAGCCGTCGTCCTCCCGGCAGTCCCGGTGGGTGCCCTGGTGGCCGCCGGCCTCGATGCCCTGCGCGATGACCGCGTCGGCGCCCGCCTCCTGCACGGCGAGAGCCTCCTCGGCGGTGGTCGCGGTGACCAGGGTGAGGGTGCCCAGGCGGCGCAGGGAGTCCAGCACGTCCGGGGCCGGGACGCCGAAGTGGAAGGAGACCACCGGCACCGGGTCGTCGAGGAGGACGGCGAGTTTGGCGTCGTAGCCGTCGTCACGGCCGCTGTCGCGGTCGCCCAGCTCGGTCTCGTACCAGGTGGCCTCGCCGGCGAGCTGGTTGGCGTACACCTCGACGGCGGCGGGGTCGGCGTACTCGGGCTGGGGCATGAAGACGTTCACGCCGAAGGGGCGGTGGGTCAGCCCGCGGAGCTGCTTGATCTCCTGGTACATCCCGTCGGCGGTCTTGTACCCGGCGGCGAGGAAACCCAGGCCGCCGGCCTCTGACACGGCGGCGGCGAGCTGCGGCACGGAGGCGCCGCCTGCCATGGGGGCCTGCACGATCGGGTGCGGGAAGAGATCGGTCAGGGAGGACATGACGGCATGTTGTCACGTCTTTCGAACGAGTCCGAATCCACCGGTCCCGCTGCATACGCCGGAGGAATGAGAACAGTGCGATGGCAGCCCGGGACGGTGAAACTCAGCTGGTCCGGCGTTTGAGGGCGAGGCCGTTCAGGCCGAAGGGGGTCCGGGGGCGCAGCCCCCAGGGACGGCCGCCCCGGCGCCGGATGCCCATCCGCCGCCGGGTGCCAACACCATCAGCGCCCGTTGAACGCGTCCTTCAACCGCGAGAACAGCCCCTGCCACCCCGGCCGACTGTGCCTGCCCGGGGGCCGACCCCCGGACCCCCGGGCAACGCCGACACTCGCCTCAACGCCCGTTGAACGCGTCCTTCAACCGCGAGAACAGCCCCTGCTGCCCCGGCTGGAACTGCCCCTGTGGCCGTTCCTCGCCGCGCAGCTTCGCCAGCTCGCGCAGCAGTCGCTCCTGCTCCGGGTCCAGCTTGGTGGGCGTCTGGACCTCGACGTGGACGACCAGGTCGCCCCGGCCACCGCCGCGCAGATGCGTGACACCGCGGTTGTGCAGGGGGATCGACTGCCCGGACTGCGTACCGGGACGGATGTCGACCTCCTCCAGGCCGTCCAGCGTCTCCAGCGGCACCTTCGTGCCGAGAGCCGCCGCCGTCATCGGGATGGTGACCGTGCAGTGCAGATCGTCGCCGCGGCGCTGGAAGGTCGGATGCGGCAGCTCGTGGATCTCGACGTAGAGGTCACCGGCCGGACCGCCGCCGGGGCCGACCTCGCCCTCGCCGGCGAGCTGGATCCGTGTGCCGTTGTCGACACCGGCCGGGATCTTCACGGTGAGCGTCCGGCGCGAGCGCACACGCCCGTCACCGGCGCACTCCGGGCACGGGTTCGGGACGATCGTGCCGAAGCCCTGGCACTGCGGGCACGGCCGGGAGGTCATGACCTGGCCCAGGAAGGACCGCGTGACCTGGGAGACCTCACCGCGACCACGGCACATGTCACACGTCTGCGCGGACGTACCCGGCGCGGCGCCCTCGCCGTTGCAGGTGTTGCAGACGACGGCCGTGTCGACCTGGATGTCCTTCGTGGTGCCGAAGGCCGCCTCGTCCAGCTCGACCTCGAGCCGGATCATCGCGTCCTGGCCCCGGCGGGTGCGCGAGCGCGGACCGCGCTGCGACGCCGTACCGAAGAACGCGTCCATGATGTCGGAGAAGTTCCCGAAGCCGCCCGCGCCGAAGCCGCCCGCGCCGGCCGCGCCCGACTGGGACAGCGGGTCGCCGCCGAGGTCGTAGACCTGCTTCTTCTGCGGGTCCGAGAGCACCTCGTACGCGGCGTTGATCTCCTTGAACCGCTCCTGCGTCTTCGGATCGGGATTGACGTCCGGGTGCAGCTCGCGGGCGAGCCGGCGGAACGCCTTCTTGATCTCTTCCTGCGACGCGTCGCGGCGCACGCCGAGTACGGCGTAGTAGTCCGTGGCCACTTACGACTCCGCCAGGATCTGTCCGACGTACCGTGCCACCGCTCGTACCGCTCCCATCGTTCCCGGGTAATCCATGCGGGTCGGTCCGACCACGCCGAGTTTCGCTACTGCCTCGCCGCCCGAACCGTAGCCCACGGAGACGATGGACGTGGAGTTGAGTCCTTCGTGCGCGTTCTCATGGCCGATACGTACCCGCATGGCCGGATCCTTCGCCTCACCCAGCAGTTTGAGGAGCACGACCTGCTCCTCCAGCGCCTCCAGGACGGGCCGGATGGTGAGAGGGAAGTCATGCGCGAAGCGGGTCAGGTTCGCGGTGCCGCCGATCATCAGCCGCTCCTCGGTCTCCTCCACGAGCGTCTCCAGCAGCGTGGAGAGCACCGTCGAGACCGTGCCGCGGTCCTCCGGCTCCTCGAACGCCTCGGGCAGATCCTGCACGAGCTGCGGGACGTCCGCGAAGCGGCGGCCGGCGACCCGGCTGTTGAGCCGCGCGCGCAGGTCCGCGAGCGACGTCTCGCCGAACGGCGCCGGGCAGTCGATCATGCGCTGCTCGACCCGGCCGGTGTCCGTGATCAGCACGAGCATCACACGCGCGGGTGCCATCGACAGCAACTCCACGTGGCGCACGGTCGAACGCGTCAGTGACGGGTACTGCACCACGGCGACCTGCCGGGTGAGCTGTGCGAGCAGCCGCACCGTGCGCGCCACCACGTCGTCGAGGTCGACGGCGCCCTCCAGGAAGTTCTGGATCGCGCGGCGCTCGGGCGGGCTCATCGGCTTGACGGCCGCGAGCTTGTCGACGAAGAGGCGGTAGCCCTTGTCCGTGGGAATGCGTCCTGCACTGGTGTGCGGCTGGGCGATGTACCCCTCGTCCTCCAGCGCGGCCATGTCGTTGCGGACGGTGGCCGGGGAGACGCCGAGGTTGTGCCGCTCGGTGAGGGCCTTGGAGCCCACCGGCTCCTCGGTGCCGACGTAGTCCTGGACGATGGCGCGCAGCACCTCGAGCCTGCGTTCACTGAGCATCGCGCACACCTCCAGCGGTCATGTCCCCTTGACGCTTCCCCTGGCACTCTGCACTTGCGAGTGCCAGCATTCCCCGGCCCAGTGTACGGCTGTCGGGTACACACCCGGCAAGGGCGGGCGCCGGTGCCGTGCCGAGGTGTTACCGACCTGTACCGGCCTGTCCTGCCGGGTCGGTCACCTGCGGATAGCGTCGCCGTATGACGGTGTTGTGGGAAGGGTCGGGGTGGGAGGCGCTCGGTGCGCGCGCGGGGCGGGCCAGGCTTCCGGTCTGGGACTGCACGGCCGGGCTGGTCGTGGGCGATGACGCGGCGCTGCTGGTCGACGCCGGGTCGAGCGTGGCGGAGGGAGCACGCTTGCGCGGCGATGCGGAGCGGATGCTGGAGCCGCTCGGCGGAGACCGTCGTGTGACGCATCTCGCGCTCACCCATCCGCACTTCGACCATGTCTTCGGGGCGGCGGCGTTCGCGGGCGCGGAGGTGTTCGGGGCCGTGGGCATCGACAGGGTGCTCGCGTACGGACGGGGGGAGCTGGTCGCGGACGCGGTGCGCAACGGTCTGGATCCGGCGGAGGCGGCCGAGGCGGCGGACGCACTGGTCCGCCCGCACCACCAGGTCTCCGGCGAGTGGACGCTGGACCTGGGCGGGGTCCAGGTGCTGCTGGCGAATGTGGGCCCGGGCCACACGGCCCATGACCTGGTGGTGTTCGTCCCCGGGGACCCGGAAGTGGTGTTCTGCGGGGACCTGGTGGAGGAGTCCGGCGAACCGCAGGCGGGCCCGGACGCGATCCCCTCGCACTGGCCGGCGGCCCTGGACCGGCTGCTCGAGCTGGGCGGGGAGGACGCGGTGTACGTGCCGGGGCACGGGGCGGTGGTGGACGCGGGGTTCGTACGGGCCCAGCGGGACGAGTTGGCGGCACGCTTCGGCGTGTCGTAGCACCTCGGGGACGTCTTCTCCTATCGTCACTCGAATGCGCCAGTACTCTCCGGATCTGACCCCTCCGTGGAAGAAGCCGAAGCCCGTCCCGGAGGTCCCGGCGGACCCCGGTCTGGTGGTGGAGGAGCCGCGCACGGGTTTCTGCGGCGCGGTGATCCGCTGCGAGGCGGGCACGGTGACGCTGGAGGACCGCTTCGGCAAGCACCGGGTGTTCCCGCTGGAGCCGGGGGGCTTCCTGCTGGAGGGCCGGACGGTGACGCTTGTCCGTCCCAAGACCGCCGTGCAGCGCCCCACGCGTACGGCGTCGGGGTCGGTGGCCGTTCCGGGAGCGCGCGCGAGGGTGGCCCGTGCCGGCCGTATCTACGTCGAGGGCCGTCACGACGCGGAACTGGTGGAGAAGGTCTGGGGCGACGACCTGCGCATCGAGGGCGTGGTGGTGGAGTACCTGGAGGGCGTCGACGACCTGCCGTCGATCGTCGAGTCCTTCGCCCCGGGCCCGGACGCACGCCTGGGTGTCCTGGTGGACCACCTGGTCCCCGGAACGAAGGAGTGGCGGATCGCGCAGTCGGTGACGAGCGAGCACGCCCTGGTGGTGGGTCACCCGTACATCGACATCTGGGAGGCGGTGAAGCCGGCGGCGCTGGGCATCAGGGAGTGGCCGAGCGTCCCGCGCGGGCAGGACTGGAAGACGGGGGTGTGCCGGGCGCTGGGGTGGCCGTCGGACAACACCGGCGCGGTGTGGCAGGCGATCCTGAAGCGGGTGGGGTCTTACAAGGACCTGGAGCCGGAGTTGCTGGGCCGGGTGGAGGAGTTGATCGACTTCGTCACGGGTAGCGGTGGGGTTTGACGTTGGTGAACGTTCCGAACTCGGTGGTGTCCAGTTCGAGTCCCAAATCCTCTACCGGCAGCGGCGCCCCGAACTTGGTGATCTGCTGGCGCTGATAGTCGGCGTCCTCTCCCTTCCCGACAGGCCTCGTCAGCAGGACACACTGCGCCATGATCGGATCCACGATGAGGTAGACAGGCACCTTCCCGGCGGCATAGATCGACCGCTTGATCTCGTAGTCCCGCTGGACGCTGGTCTTGGAGACGACCTCGACGACCATCGTGATCAGGCTGCACGGAATCAGGCGACCCGAGCCAGGCAGGACATCGCGCTCCACGACCACCAGGTCCGGTACGGGCTCGCTGGCCTCGTCCACAATGTCGACGTCCTGGGTCTGGAGGGGATACCAGCGCTCCAGTGGGATCTGCCTCTCCGTGAGCAACACGATGAGGTTGTGCACCAGATCCGGGCTGGCCATCATCACGATTTCCCCCCGCAGGAGCTCCACCTTGAGTCCGTCGGGCGGCTCGAACCGCTCGAAGAACTCTGCGACTCCACGTTCGTCCACAGCGGTCATCTCCGTGGCCTCCACATTCGCCGCGTACTGTCAGCGGCAGCCTACGAACCAGGTTAGGGACCGAACCCCCGTTCCGCTGGCATTCACCCGCCGGAGTGATCAGTCCACCAGGTCCCGCACCACCGCATCCGCGAGCAGCCGCCCCCGCAGCGTGAGCACCGCCCGCCCCGCCTCGTAGGGCCCTGCCTCCAGCAGCCCCTCCCCCAGTGCCCGGCGCGAGGCCGCGAGCCCCTCCTCTCGCAGCAGCGCCAACGGCGCCCCCTCCCGCAGCCGCAGCTCCAGCAGGATCCGCTCCACCCGGCGGTCCTCCTCCGACAGGACCTCCCGCCCGGCGCCCGGGGAGCGGCCCTCCGCCAGCGCCGCCGCGTACGCCCCCGGATGCTTCACGTTCCACCAGCGGACGCCGCCCACGTGGCTGTGGGCGCCCGGACCCGCTCCCCACCAGTCGGCCCCCCGCCAGTACAACTCGTTGTGCAGGCAGCGACCGGCAGTGGACGTGGCCCAGTTCGAGACCTCGTACCAGTCGTAGCCCGCCGACCCCAGCACCTCGTCCGCGATCAGGTAGCGGTCGGCGTGCACGTCGTCGTCCGTCATCGGGATCTCGCCCCGGCGGATGCGCCGGGCGAGCTGTGTGCCCTCCTCCACGATCAGCGCGTACGCCGAGACGTGGTCCGGGGCCGCTCCCAGCGCCGCGTCCAGGGAGGCGCGCCAGTCGTCGTCCGACTCCCCCGGGGTGCCGTAGATCAGGTCCAGGTTCACGTGCTCGAAGCCCGCCGCCCGAGCCTCGGCCACGCACGCCTCGGGGCGGCCCGGGGTGTGCGTGCGGTCGAGGATCTTCAGGACGTGCGGGCGGGCGCTCTGCATGCCGAAGGAGATCCGGGTGAAGCCGCCCTCCCGGAGGGTGGCCAGGTACTCCGGGTCGACCGACTCCGGGTTCGCCTCCGTCGTCACCTCCGCGTCCTGCGCGAGGCCGAACTCGTCGCGGATCGCGCCCAGCATCCGTACGAGGTCGTCCGCGGCCAGCAGCGTCGGCGTACCGCCCCCGACGAAGACCGTGCGCACCTCGCGCGGGTCGTCGCCCAGCACCTTGCGGGCCAGGCGCACCTCGTCGATCAGGGTCGACGCGTAGTTGTCCCGGGAGGCGAGGACGCCTCCCGTGCCCCGCAGCTCCGTCGCCGTGTACGTGTTGAAGTCGCAGTAGCCGCAGCGCGTCGCGCAGTACGGGACGTGGAGGTAGAACCCGAGGGGGCGCTCGGCGGCCCCGGCGAGCGCGTGCGCGGGGAGTGCGCCGTCGTCGGGGACCGGTTCGCCGTCGGGGAGTGCGGAAGGCATGTCCTCCATTGTCCCGTACTGCCAGAAGTCCTCATTCCGCCTGCAGCACCAGCAGCGCCAGATCGTCCTCCGGGGGATTCCCGCCGAACTCGTGCACCAGCGTCCTGATCCGCTCGGCGACCAGCTCCGCGTTCATGCCGGCGCAGCCGGCCAGTGCCGCCGCGAGCCCGTCGCCGTCGTCGAACTGGCGGGACCCGCAGCGCCGCTCGGTCACCCCGTCGGTGACGCAGAGCAGCGTGTCGCCGGAGCGCAGATCGAAGGTCTCGCACGTGTACGTCTCGTCCTCGACGACCCCGAGCAGCGTCTGCGGCTGGGCCACGGCCCGTACGTCGCCGTCCGGGCCGAGCAGCAGCGGCAGCGGATGCCCGGCCGAGGCGAGCGTGCAGCGCACCCCGCCGTCGAAGGGCACCAGTTCCCCGTAGAGGAGGGAGAGGAAGCGGGCGTGGGGGCCCTCGTCGGCGACCGGCATCGGCGTGCCCGCCGCGACGAGCGCCCGCGCCGCCGCGTCGGACGCCTCGGTGGCGTCGTCGAGCAGGAGCTGGTTGAGGCGGTCCAGGACGTCGGGGACGTCGTAGCCCTCGCGGGCCAGCAGCCGCAGCCAGGGCCGGGCGAGCCCGATCACGACCGCGGCCTCCGGACCCTTGCCCTGGACATCGCCGAGCGCGAAGCACCACCGTCCGTGGCCGGCGGGGAAGATGTCGTAGAAGTCACCGCTCGGTCCACCCATGTCGCACGGCTCGTAGACGAGTGCGCTGCTCACCCCCGGGATCTCGGCGACCGCGCCGGGCAGCAGCCCGCGCTGGAGCACCCGGCTGATGGTGGCCTGGCGCGCGTACTGCCGGGCCGCCCCGATGGCCAGCGCCACCCGGCGGCTGAGGTCCTCGACGAGTCCGGTGATCTCGTCGGGGAAACGCAGCAAGCCGGCCCGCCCGATGACGAGCGTCCCGAGCGGCCGGCCGCCCGCGATCAGCCGGTAGGCGAGCGCCGCCCCGGTCGCGCCCCGCGGGCCCAGCGCCTCGCCGGGCCAGGGCACGGGCACCGCCCGGGAACGCACCGACTCGGGCAGCCGGGGAGGGTCCTTCTCCAGGGCCCGGCGCAGTTCCTCGATGCGGTTCTCGCTGCCGTGCCAGACACGGGCGAGCCGGGGCCCGGCCGCGACCGGCGCCGAAGGGCCGCGCCAGCCGGTCGCCTCGTCCTCCAGCCACACCGCGCACCAGTCGGCGAGCCGGGGCACGATCAGCTGCCCGGTGAGCGCGGCGACCAGGTCCTCGTCGAGCTGCCCGGCGAGCAGGTCGGACGCCTCGGCCAGGAAGGACAGCGCGCCGCGGCCCCGCCACTCCCGGTCGGGCAGGCCGCGCCCGGGTTCGGCGAAGGCGGAGAGTTCGGGCCCGAGTATCTCGGCCGGGCTCAGCCCGCGTCCCAGGGCGCTGTCTCCGGCGTACGTCTCGATCCCGCCCTCGGCGTCCAGGGCGGCGTGCAGGGGAAGCAGCGCCCAGACGGTCTTCGCGCCGGTGCGGTAGCTGATCCCCCAGGCCGTGGAGAGGGAGGAGACGAGGCGCAGGCCGCGCCCGTACTCCGGTATGCCGTAGGGGCGCTCGGCGCCGTCGTCCCGGACCGCGCGTGAGGGGTGGTGGTCGGAGACCTCGACGAGGAGCCCGGCCGACTCGCCCTGCGCGTCCATGAGGCGGCAGACCAGCTCGACGTCGGTGCCGGCGTGCACGACGGCGTTGGTGACGAGTTCGCTGACGACGAGCAGGGCGTCGTCCGCCAGCCGCTCGGTGACGGCGTCGGGCTCGGCGGCCCGGTCCCACTCGCCGAGGGCGGCGCGCACGAGCCGTCGGGCGTTGCCGGCCGCTAGGGGGCTGCCGGGCAGGGTCGCCCGCACCACCGTGCGCAGGCCCGCGGACTCGAGCACGTCGGGGGCGCGGGAGGCGGTCTCCCGTTGGGTGGGAATGGGCCCCATGGACAGCTCCCCGGGCAGTTCGGTCGAATGAGCCTGTGGCGATGCGGACAGGGTGACAGACTGACCCCGCCCATAAGCGCCGAGTTACCGAAGTGGCCCGCCATGAGTGAGAACCGTGCTACGCATGTGGTCGAAGACGGACAGATTCGAGCAGGGCATGCCTACTGAGAAGACGTCCGAGGACAGCGCCGGCATCCTCCTCGTCGACGACATGGAGGACAACCTCACCGCTTTGGAGGCCGTGCTGCGCTCGCTCAACGAGCCGCTGGTACGCGCGCGTTCGGGCGAGGAGGCGATGAAGGCGCTGCTCGAACGCCGGTTCGCGGTGGTCCTGCTGGACATCCGCATGCCGGGCATGGACGGTTTCGAGACCGCCGCGCACATCAAACGCCTGGACCGGACCAAGGACGTCCCGATCGTCTTCCTGACCGGCTCGGACGCGGAGGCCGGATATGCCTTCCGGGGGTACGCGACGGGGGCCGCGGACTATCTGACGAAGCCGTTCGATCCGTGGGTGCTGCGGGCCAAGGTGACGGTCTTCCTGGATCTGTACCGCAAGAGCAGGCGGTTGGAGCGGCTGCAGGAGGGCCTGACCGGCCTGGTGGAGCACCTGTCCGGCCTGGAGGAACGCCTGTCCGCGGGCGCCCTCCCGGACCTGGCGGAACTACGGTGCCAGGTCCGGGAGCTGCAGCAGTTGGCGGCCGAGGGGCAAGGGTCCTGACGCTCCCTCAGACCTCGCGCGACCCCGCGTACATCTCGTCGATCAGGTGCTTGTACTCCCGTTCGACGACCGGACGCTTCAGCTTCAGGCTGGGCGTGATCTCTCCGTGCTCCACGTCGAGGTCCCGGGGCAGCAGCCGGAACTTCTTGATGGTCTGCCAGCGCTGGAGGCCCTCGTTGAGCTGCTTGACGTAGCCGTCGACCATCTCCACCGTCTGCGGGGCGGCCACGACCTCGGCGTAGGACTTGCCCTCCAGGCCGTTCTCCTTCGCCCACTGAAGGATCGCGACCTCGTCGAGCGCGATGAGCGCGGTGCAGAAGTTACGGTCGGCGCCGTGCACGAGGATGTTGGAGACGTAGGGGCAGACCGCCTTGAACTGTCCCTCGACCTCGGCGGGCGCGATGTACTTTCCGCCGGAGGTCTTGATGAGGTCCTTCTTGCGGTCGGTGATGCGCAGATACCCGTCGGGCGACAGCTCGCCGATGTCACCGGTGTGGAACCAGCCGTCCGGCTCCAGCACCTCGGCGGTCTTCTCGGGCAGCCCGTGGTAGCCCTCCATGATGCCGGGGCCGCGCAGCAGGATCTCGCCGTCGTCCGCGATGCGCACCTCCGTGCCGGGCAGCGGCTTGCCGACCGTGCCGGTGCGGTAGGCCTCGCCCGGGTTGACGAAGGAGGCCGCGGAGGACTCGGTGAGGCCGTAGCCCTCCAGGATGTGGATGCCGGCGCCCGCGAAGAAGTACCCGATCTCGGGCGCGAGGGCGGCCGAGCCGGAGACGCAGGCGCGCAGCCGGCCGCCGAACGCCTCGCGGATCTTGGCGTACACCAGGGCGTCCGCGACCTTGTGCTTGGCGCCGAGACCGAACGGCACGGCATGCGTGCCGGTGCGGCGGAAGTTGTCCTGGGAGACCTTGGCGTACTCGCGGGCGACCTCCGCCGCCCACTGGAAGATCTTGTACTTGGCCGGGCCGCCCGCCCGGGCCTTGGCCGCGACGCCGTTGTAGACCTTCTCGAAGATGCGCGGCACGGCGGCCATGTACGTCGGCTGCACCACCGGCAGATTCTCGATGATCTTGTCGACGCGGCCGTCGACGGCGGTGACGTGCCCGACCTCGATCTGGCCCGAGGTGAGCACCTTGCCGAAGACATGGGCGAGCGGCAGCCACAGGTACTGCACGTCCTCGGGGCCGAGCAGCCCGGTCGCGGCGATCGCCTTCGCCATGTACGCCCAGTTGTCGTGCGGCAGACGCACGCCCTTGGGGCGCCCGGTGGTGCCTGAGGTGTAGATGAGTGTGGCGAGCTGGTCCTTGGTGATCGCACCGACCCGTTCCTTGATCAGCTCGGGGTGCTTCTCCAGGTGGGCGGCGCCGCGCTGCTCCAGTTCGGCCAGGCTGAGCACTCCGTCGCCGGTCTCGGCGCCCGCCGGGTCGATCACCACGATGTGCGTCAGGGCGGGCAGCTCGTCGCGCTTCTGCTGTGCCTTGGCGAGCTGCTCGGCGTTCTCCGCGACGAGCACCTTGCTCTGGGAGTCGGCGAGGATGAAGGCCGACTCATCGGCGTTGGTCTGCGGATAGATGGTGGTCGTGGCGGCACCGGCGCACAGGATGCCGAGGTCGGCGAGGATCCACTCGACCCGGGTGGAGGAGGCGAGGGCGACGCGCTGCTCGGGCTGGACCCCCAGTTCGATGAGCCCGGCCGCGATCGCGTGGACCCGCTCTGCGGCTTCGGCCCAGCTCAGCGACTTCCAGTCGTCGGGGCCCTCACCGGAGGCCGGGGGTACGGGGTAGCGGTAGGCCTCGGCGTCCGGCGTGGCCGCCACGCGCTCCAGGAAGAGCGCCGCCACGGAGGGCGGACGGTTCTCGATCAAAGTCTGTGTGTCGCTCACGACATCCTCCGGGGCCCGCGGCGGTGCGGCTGGCTGGCTCATTGCTGCTGGATCGTTGCGGCTGCGGTCACTCGAGACCTTTTGTTTAACTCACGAGTAACCCTCGAGCAGGCATCAGAGTAGAGCCCGACCGGCCGGTGCGTAAGGGGCGGTGGCCTGTCGTTTCGTACACAGAGCGACCGGCCGCACGCACAGGGGCCCGCCGCGCTTTCGCACGACGGGCCCCGTACCACCCGGTTTGCCGGGGTCATCGCGGGAGACCGCGTTACTTCTTGCCCTTGCTCGACCCCGCGCTGTCATCGCTGGAGAGCACCGCGATGAAGGCTTCCTGCGGAACCTCCACGGAACCCACCATCTTCATCCGCTTCTTGCCCTCCTTCTGCTTCTCCAGCAGCTTCCGCTTACGGGAGATGTCACCGCCGTAGCACTTGGCGAGGACGTCCTTGCGGATGGCGCGGATGGTCTCGCGGGCGATCACCCGGGAGCCGATGGCGGCCTGCACCGGCACCTCGAAGTTCTGCCGCGGGATGAGTTCCTTCAGCTTGGCGACGAGCCGGACGCCGTAGGCGTACGCCTGGTCCTTGTGGGTGATCGCGGAGAAGGCGTCGACCTTGTCGCCGTGCAGCAGGATGTCCACCTTGACGAGGCTCGAGGACTGCTCTCCGGTGGGCTCGTAGTCCAGGGAGGCGTACCCGCGCGTCTTGGACTTCAACTGGTCGAAGAAGTCGAAGACGATCTCGGCGAGCGGCAGCGTGTAGCGGATCTCGACGCGGTCCTCGGACAGGTAGTCCATGCCGAGGAGAGAGCCGCGGCGGGTCTGGCACAGCTCCATGATCGCGCCGATGAACTCGGTGGGCGCGAGGATCGTGGCCCGCACGACCGGCTCGTACACCTCGGCGAGCTTGCCCTCGGGGAATTCGCTCGGATTGGTGACCGTGTGCTCCTCGCCGTCCTCCATGATCACGCGGTAGACCACGTTCGGCGCGGTCGCGATCAGGTCGAGCCCGAACTCGCGCTCGAGCCGCTCGCGGATCACGTCGAGGTGCAGCAGTCCGAGGAAGCCGACGCGGAAGCCGAAGCCGAGGGCGGCGGAGGTCTCCGGCTCGTAGACGAGGGCGGCGTCGTTGAGCTGGAGCTTGTCCAGGGCCTCGCGCAGATCGGGGTAGTCCGAACCGTCCAGCGGATACAGACCCGAGAAGACCATGGGCTTCGGGTCCTTGTACCCGCCCAGCGGCTTCTCGGCGCCCTTGGCCTGGCTGGTGATGGTGTCACCGACCTTGGACTGGCGGACGTCCTTCACCCCGGTGATGAGGTAACCCACCTCACCGACCCCGAGGCCGTCGGCACCGAGCATCTCGGGCGAGTTGACGCCGATCTCCAGCAGTTCGTGCGTGGCGCCGGTGGACATCATCCGGATGCGCTCGCGCTTGTTGAGCTGGCCGTCGACGACACGGACGTAGGTGACGACGCCGCGGTAGGAGTCGTAGACCGAGTCGAAGATCATCGCGCGGGCGGGCGCGTCGGCGACGCCGACCGGGGCCGGGATCTGCTCGACGACCTTGTCCAGCAGCGCCTCGACACCCAGACCGGTCTTGGCGGAGACCTTCAGCACGTCGCCGGGATCGCAGCCGATGAGGTTGGCGAGCTCCTCGGCGAACTTCTCCGGCTGCGCGGCCGGCAGGTCGATCTTGTTGAGGACGGGGATGATCGTGAGGTCGTTCTCCATCGCCAGGTAGAGGTTGGCGAGGGTCTGCGCCTCGATGCCCTGGGCGGCGTCGACGAGGAGGATGGTCCCCTCGCAGGCGGCGAGGGAGCGCGAGACCTCGTAGGTGAAGTCGACGTGCCCGGGGGTGTCGATCATGTTCAGGATGTGCGTGTTGCCCGGATCGTGGGTGGGGGCCCAGGGCAGCCGCACGGCCTGGGACTTGATCGTGATGCCGCGCTCGCGCTCGATGTCCATGCGGTCGAGGTACTGAGCGCGCATCTGCCGCTGCTCGACGACGCCGGTCAACTGGAGCATCCGGTCGGCGAGCGTGGACTTGCCGTGGTCGATGTGCGCGATGATGCAGAAATTGCGGATCAGAGCCGGGTCGGTACGGCTCGGCTCGGGCACATGGCTAGGGATCGCGGGCACGCAGGGTCCTGATTCTTGAGGCGTCCGCAGTGTCTGCGGTCTCGGGTCGGATCGATACGTAGCCTCCATGGTCCCACGCGCGCGGGGCTACGACCGGTTTGGGCCGTACCGGAGGCGGTGGAACGGGTGGCCGGGGGAGGGCTCGCGGCCGGTTTGGGCGGGCCGGAGGGCGGCTGGTAGCCTGGGTGGCTGTGTCTCCTGCCCTCTCAGCGCGAGACACGTCTTCAAGAAATCACCGGAGCGTGAGACGTCCAGTCTCGCGTGCCTGAACCTGTAAAGGCTCATTCGTGGCGAACATCAAGTCCCAGATCAAGCGGAACAAGACGAACGAGAAGGCGCGCCTGCGCAACAAGGCCGTCAAGTCCTCGCTCAAGACCGCGATCCGCAAGGCTCGCGAGGCCGCTGCCGCGGGCGACGTCGAGAAGGCCACCGAGCTCCAGCGCGCCGCCGCGCGTGCGCTCGACAAGGCCGTCTCGAAGGGCGTCATCCACAAGAACCAGGCCGCCAACAAGAAGTCGGCGCTGGCCACCAAGGTCACGGCCCTCAAGGGCTGACCCTCCTTTTGATCTGAACTGATCCAACCGCCGGAAGGACCCAGAGCGGGCCCTCTCTCATCCGCTCCCGACCGGCATCCCGAGTCCGTACGCGGCCTGCGTTCGCCACGCGGGTACGGACTCATCTGCTTCAACCGAAGGCCCCGCGGCCCGTCCTTCCCCAGGACGGAGTGCGCGGGGCCTTCGGCATGATCAGCCGGTCGGGCACAGGCAGCCAGTCGGGCATGAGGCAGCCGCGTCGGCATCGGAAGTCACCCTCAGCTCCAGCGGAAGCGCCCTCGGCATCCGCTGGGTGGGCGGGCCGTGCTCTCGCTATCCGCGCCCCCGGGACCGCGCCGCCCGGGCGATCGTCACCACGGCCTTCTCCAGCGCGTACTCCGGGTCGTCCCCGCCGCCCTTCACGCCCGCGTCCGCCTCGGCCACCGCACGCAGCGCGACCGCGACCCCCTCCGGCGTCCAGCCCCGCATCTGCTGCCGGACCCGGTCGATCTTCCACGGCGGCATGCCCAGCTCCCGGGCGAGGTCCGCGGGCCGGCCGCCCCGGGCCGAGGAGAGCTTGCCGATCGCCCGCACACCCTGCGCCAGCGCGCTCGTGATCATCACCGGCGCCACGCCCGTCGCCAGCGACCACCTGAGCGCCTCCAGCGCCTCCGCCGCCCGCCCCTCGACCGCCCGGTCCGCGACCGTGAAGCTGGAGGCCTCGGCCCGCCCTGTGTAGTACCGCCCGACCACCGCCTGGTCGATCGTGCCCTCGACGTCCGCGGTGAGCTGCGCCACCGCGGATGCCAACTCCCTCAGGTCGCTGCCGATCGCGTCGACCAGTGCCTGGCACGCCTCGGGCGTCGCCGAACACCCCAGCGTGCGGAACTCTCCGCGCACGAACGCCAGCCGGTCCGCCGGCTTCGTCATCTTCGGGCACGCCACCTCCCGGGCGCCCGCCTTGCGCGCGGCGTCGAGCAGGCCCTTGCCCTTGGCGCCGCCCGCGTGCAGCAGCACGAGGGTGATCTCCTCGGCGGGCGAGGCGAAGTATCCCTTGAGTTCCTTGATCGTGTCGGCCGGAAGGTCCTGTGCGTCGCGCACGACCACGACCTTGCGCTCGGCGAAGAGCGACGGGCTCGTCAACTCGGCCAGCGTGCCGGGCTGCAACTGGTCCGGGGTCAGGTCCCGCACGTCCGTGTCGGCGTCGGCGGCCCTGGCGGCGGCCACCACCTCCCGCACGGCACGGTCGAGCAGGAGGTCCTCCTGGCCCACGGCAAGGGTGACGGGGGCGAGAGGGTCGTCATTCACGGTCTTCTTGGCCATCACGGACAGCATCCCACGCGCCACTGACAACGGATGTCGGCGGCAGCCGCCGCCCGGAGGGTCACGGCTCCTCCCGCCAGCCGTCCCACTCCCCCGCGAACGCGTCCAGCAGCTCGGGGTCGAGCAGCCCTTGTTCGTCCCGCAGCACCACCAGCCACTGCGCGTCCTCGGCGTCGTCCTCACCGGCCAGCGCGTCCCGGACGATCCGCGGTTCCTCCTCCAGCCGGAACCGTTCCGCGAGCACCTCCGCCGCCTCCTGAGCGGCATCGCGGTCCGGCAGCACCAGCACATGTCTCACATCGCTCACGAGGCCATTGTCCGGCACCGGGACCCGGCCGACGCCCAAGCCCTGCACCGCTCAGCCGCTCTGGCCCGCCCTTCGCAGCGCGGGCGCCCGGTCCAACTCGATCCCGAACCGCTCCCGGTACACCTCCAGCACCTCCTTCTCACCCGCCAGTTCCGTCCCCTCCTTCCGCCCGTCCGGGGTCGTCACCGTCAGTCGGCTGCCACTGAGCGTGATCCGCCCTCCGTCCTCCGTGACCCGCGAGCACACCAGCGACCGCACGAAGTGCGACTCGGGCGACGTGCTGTGCCACCAGGCCCCGGCCCTGAAGTCCCCGAGCGTCCGCGGCCGCACCTCCAGCCGGTACTGCCGCCTGCCCTCGCGCATCACGTCGAGGTCCTCGAACTCGGCCGAATCCCCGCCTCCCCGCGCTCCCGCCGCATCCGCCCCGGCCTCGACCACCCGGAACACCCCGGCCGGGTCCCGCTGCTCGCCCCGCTGCCGGAACGCCAGCGGACAGTGGCTGTGGGCACCGAACCCCACGTCCGCCAACCAGTCGCCTCCGTCCACCGCCCGCACCCGCAGCGCGAGATGGTCGTACGGAATCCCGAGCCGCCCCTCGTCGTCGTGGACCCGCCCGGCGAGCAGCGTGACATCGAAGCCGAGTGCGGTCAGCAACGCCCCGAACGCCCCGTTGAGTTCGTAGCAGAAGCCTCCCCTGCGGGCCCCCACGATCTTGTCCAGCAGCCGCTCCTCCTCCAGCACGATCTTCTCGCCGAGGTGGATCGACAGGTTCTCGAACGGCACGGTCCTCAGATGGCGCAGATGCAGCTCGCGCAGCACATCGCCGGTGGGCCAGGCGGGGTGCCGCGCCCCGATCCTGCGGAGGTAGGCGTCAACCTGTGCGGAGTCCATGCCCTCAGTCTCTCGCCACACTCAGCCCTCCGCCCGCCCCGGCGACGGCGATCGCGCCGTCCTGGTCCGTGCGCAGTACCAGCGCGCCCTCGTCCCGCAGCGCCGCGAGGGTGCTCGGCGCCGGATGACCGTAGGGGTTGCCCCTGCCGCATGAGATCAGCGCGAGCCGCGGTGCCACCCTGCGTATGAGCTCAGGGTCCTGGTAGGCCGACCCGTGGTGGGCGACCTTCAAAACGTCCACGGGTCCCAGCTCCGCCCCTTCCGGTGATCTCAACAGCTCCTGCTGGGCCGGTGGTTCGAGATCCCCGAGCAGCAGCAGGGTCAGTCCCGCCGACCGCACCGACAGCACCACGCTCGCGTCGTTCGGTCCGTCGGGGGACGGGGCGGGATCCGTGGGGGGCCACATCACCCGCCAGTCGAGCTCCCCGGTGCGGCGGGCCTCTCCGGCGACGGCGCGCGTCACCGGAATGTGCCGGGCGGCCGCCTGGGCGCGCACGAACGCGGCCTGGTCCGGTGGCTCGTCGAACCCGGTCGTCTCGATCGCCCCCACCGCACGCCCGCGCAGCACTCCCGGGAGCCCCGCCACGTGGTCGGCGTGGAAGTGGGTCAGCACGAGCAGCGCGACCCGGCTGACGCCGAGCACGGTCAGACACCGGTCGACCAGCGCCGGATCGGGCCCCGCGTCCACGACCACCGCCGTGCCCCGGCCCGCAGCCAGCACGGTCGCGTCACCCTGCCCCACGTCGCACATCGCGAACCGCCAGCCCGGCGGCGGCCACCCGGTGATCACCCGGGTCAGAGGCGGGGGCTGCACCACCACGAGCAGCAGCACCACGGCACAGGCACCGGTCAGCCAGGGGTGCCTCAGCAGCCTCCGGAAGACGGCCAGGACCATCGCCGTCACGGCGGCCAGCAGCAGCGCGCCCGTCCAGCTGCCTGGCCAGTCCACCGCGCCGCCCGGCAACGACGCCCCGGTGCGCGCGATGCCGGCGATCCACCCGGCCGGCCAACCCGCGCACCACGCCAGTGCCTTGGCGACCGGGGGAGCCACCGGAGCCACCGCCAGTGCCGCGAACCCGAGCACCGTGGCCGGCGCCACCGCGAACTCCGCGAGCAGGTTGCACGGCACCGCGACCAGGCTCACCCGCGCCGACAGCACCGCGACGACCGGTGCGCACAGCGCCTGGGCGGCGGCCGCGGCGGCCAGTGCCTCGGCGAGCCTGGGCGGCACCCGGCGCCGCCGCAACTCCGCGCTCCAGCGCGGGGCGACCGTCAGCAGCGCCCCGGTGGCGAGCACGGACAGCAGGAAGCCGTAGCCCCGCGCGAGCCAGGGGTCGTACAGCACCAGCAGCAGGACCGCCGCGGCCAGTGCGGGAAGCAGGGATCTGCGGCGCCCGGTGGCGAGTGCGAGCAGAGCGATCGTCCCGCAGGCCGCGGCCCGCAGCACGCTCGGGTCGGGCCGGCACACGACCACGAAGCCGAGGGTGAGCACGCCGCCCAGCAGCGCCGTGCTGCGCAGCGGGATGCCGAGCAGCGGTGCGAGTCCCCGGCGCTCGACGCGCTGCGCCAGTCCGGCCGGGCCGATGAACAGGGCCAGCACAAGCGTGAGGTTGCCTCCGCTCACGGCGAGCAGATGCGCGAGATCCGTCTCCTTGAAGGCGTCGTCCAGCTCTGGGGTGACTCGGGAGGTGTCGCCCACGACCAGCCCCGGAAGCAATGCCCGCGCGTCCGGGCCGAGCCCGTCGGTCGCCTCCCGCAGCCCCGCGCGCAACCGCCCCGCCCAGCGCTGCGCCGTCGACGGCTCGCCCACGACATCGGGTGGTCCCCCGTCCCGGACGCGGAGCACGGCGGCAGCGCGGTCACCTCCGGTCAGCGGGGGTGCCAGCCTGCCCGTCACGCGCACCCGTGTCGAGGGCAGCAGCGCGAGCCACGGTGACCGCCCGGGCTCCGCCTCTCGGGTGTGCGAGTCGACGACCAGCAGCACGGGCGTCCGCGTCGCCACCGCGGTCCCGTCGCCCTTCGTCAGGCGCCGCATCTCGCCGTCGAGCAGGACGGCGGTAGCCGTGGCGTGGTCACCCTGGATCCTGGGCCGGGTGAGCCGTGGGTCGGAGGTGACCTCGACCTCCGCGGTCACCTCGGAGTACTGACGTGCCAGAGCGGGAACCGGCCCCCGTCGCAGATCCGCGCCGTGGAACCAGGCGGAGGCGGCGGCAGCGGCGACACAGAGCAGCACGGCGGCGACCGGTACCACCGACCGCGTGCCTCCGGTCCGAAGCCCGCCGCCGGCGTCGCCCCGGCGCAGCACCAACAGCCCACCTGCCGCCGCGAGACAGCCGACGGCCACACCGACGACCCAGGCGACCGGCGCGTCCAGAGCCCAGGCGGCCGCGCTCCAGGCCCCCAACGCGGGCCCCACCAGCCGGAGATCCGCCGGCCCCTCCTGCCGGGGGTGGGGATCACCCAGCGGGCTGCGGACGTCCCCCGGTGGCGCCTTCCGCCCGTCCGCGCCGGGTTGCTTCGGCGGCCTCATGGCTGTACGAGGTTTCGCAGGTCGGCGAAACGGCGTGCGCCGATGCCGTTGACCTCCCGGAGTTCGTCGACCGAGCGGAAACCGCCGTGCTGGGACCGGTAGTCGACGATGTGCTGGGCCAGCACCGGCCCCACCCCGGGCAGCGCGTCGAGCTGGTCCACCGTCGCGGTGCTGAGGGAGACCGGGGTGCCGGGAGCGGCCGATCCGCCGGCCGCCGGGAGGACCGGGCCGGTGCCCGGCGCCGGGGCCGGACCGCCCACCACGATCTGCTCGCCGTCCACCAGGAGGCGGGCGCGGTTGAGGCCGTCGGTGTCGGTGCCCGGGCGTACTCCGCCCGCCGCCCGCAGGGCGTCCGCCACCCGTGACCCGGCCGGCAGCCTCTGCAGCCCTGGATTGCGCACCTTGCCGCCGACGTCCACCACCACGGCCGCCCCCGTCCCCGCTCCCGGGCCGTCCGTCGCCCGCGGTCCCGTCGCCGGCGCTCCCGTCGAGGCGCCCGGCTTCGCCGGGCGTTCGGCTCCCGCCGTCCCGTAGGGCGCCGCCGCCCGGACCACCTCCGGCGCCCGCACCGGTTCGGTCCGGCCCGTCCAGAAGTGCTGCGCGGCGAAGACCACGGCCACCAGCAGGAGCACGCCCAGCGCGGCCACACTCCTGCGCTCCAGCCCGCACCTGGCCTGCAGCCACAACGGCATCCGCTCGCGCAGTGCCGGGACGACGCGCTCCCGCCATGCGCCGCCCGCCGCGGCGGGCTCGGGTGCGTCCATGTCGCCGACGGCGGCCGGCCCGCTCGGACGGGCGACCTCGCTTGCCGTCGACGTGCCCACCCGTGACTCCCCGACGTCCCGGTCCGTCCTCGGTGGGCCGTTTCCCCATGGCTGTCGGTCCGTTGCTCCTTCGGCGAAGCGGGCCTGCGCGCGTTCGGCGAAGAGTGCCTCCGCACGCAGGCGCAGCGCGTCAGCGGCCGAGGGCTGGTGCCGCCGGGCGTGCGCCCGCGGATGCCGTGGGCGGTGGTGCGCGCGGCCGTCGGAGCCGGGGCCGCGGCCGGGACCGCTGGTGGCAGCGGTGGTGCGTGAACGTGGTCGAAGTGCCATGCGCCGAGGATCGGGCAGATCGCCGACCTCGCGATGATCTTGGTCGATTCCCGGGGATTACTGCCTAGTTGTGGATAACTCCGTCACCCACATGAGTCATCGTCGCCCCAGGTACCGCCGTGATCGTGGCCCCGTCACCGAGGCGACACCACGGCCCCCAGCAGACCCGGTCCCGTGTGCGCCCCGATCACCGCGCCGACCTCGCTCACATGCAGGTCGGCCAGCCCGGGCACCCGTGCGCGCAGGCGGTCGGCGAGCGCCGACGCCCGTTCCGCAGCGGCGAGATGGTGGACCGCGATGTCGACCTTCCCGTTGCCTGCGCGCTCGGCGACGATCTCCTCCAGGCGGGCGATGGCCCTGGACGCCGTACGCACCTTCTCCAGCAACTCGATACGGCCGCCGTTCAGCTGCAACAGCGGCTTCACCGCGAGCGCCGAGCCGAACAGCGCCTGCGCGGCGCCGATCCGGCCGCCGCGCCGCAGATAGTCCAGGGTGTCCACGTAGAAGTACGTGGAGGTGTCCGCGGCCCGCTTCTCCGCCGCCGTGACGGCGTCGTCGACCGTGCCGCCCGCCTCCGCGGCCTGAGCGGCGGCCAGCGCGCAGAAGCCGAGAGCCATCGCGACCATCCCGGTGTCGACCACACGCACCGGCACGGGAGCCTGGCGCCCGGCGAGCACCGCGGCGTCGTACGTGCCGGAGAACTCGGAGGACAGGTGCAGCGAGACGATGTCGGTCGCCCCCGTCGCGGCGACCTTGCGGTAGGTGTCCGCGAACAGCTCGGGGCTGGGCCGGGAGGTGGTGACGGGCCGTCGCTTCTGCAGGGCCTGGGCCAGGGAGCGGGCGGAGATCTCGGTGCCCTCCTCGAGTGCCTGGTCGCCCAGGACCACGGTCAGGGGCACCGCGGTGATGCCGTGGCGCTCCATCGTCCGGGGCGGCAGGTAGGCCGTTGAATCGGTGACGATCGCGACATGGCGGGACATGAGCTGGAGGTTACCTGCCGGAACGCGACGGTGGCAGACCGACCCCGTCGAGCTGGACGGTCCTTGGCGGGATCATCGGCTGCTCTCGGGGCGGGGCTTCCTCTGCCAGGGGTACACGGGCCGCTGGGTGCGCGGGCCGAGCGCCGGCCGGGTCTGCTCCCGCGCCGCACGCGACTCGGGTGTCTGCGGCCAGGTCTGGGAGGAGGCCGCGTCCTGCGGCGCCGCCGCCTCGGGCCAGGACGGGGCTGACCCCGTCGGCTGCTCCCTGGTCCAGTGGCGCAGGGCGCCCGCCTCCACGTCGATCTGCGCGCTCAGCGCGTCCAGGTCGTCGTCCGCGAACCGGCGTGCCCTGTCATGAGCGGCCCAGCGCAGCGAGTCCGCCGACCGGGTGACGCGCTCGGTTCGTTCGCGCAGCTCCGGAAGCCGGGAGACCAGCGCCTGGCGGTCCGGCTCCGTCTCCAGGCGCCGCAGCTCGGCGTCCAGTTCGTGTCCGTGCGCGCTGAGGCGCTTGAAGAGGCCCAGTGCCTCCTTCAGTGACTCGTCCTCGGTGACGCCCGCGTGGAGGGCGTCCTGGGTCGCGCGCATCGAGGTGCGCAGCCTCAGCCGCAGCTCGGCGAGTTCACCCGCCGGACCGGGCTGGGTGAGGGTTCTGGCGCGCAGGGTGGTGTCCTCCACCGTGCGCCGGGCCTGCGCGATCGTACGGTCCACGCCGCGCTTCGCCGCGCCGACCGCCTTCACCGTCGCATACACGCCGAGGATCAGGCACAGCACGAACAGGAGCGCGATGACGGTCAGAACGGCTTCCACGACGCTCCTCCTCCGGTCGGCCGGGCGGCTGCTCACCGCTCTTCCACGGTAAACGCAACGGGCAGGCCCAGGGTTCCGGAAGAACCCCGAACCTGCCCGTAGGGGACTACCCCGACAAGGGCGGCACCGACCGCCCCCGACGGCGAGGCCGCTATGCCGTGACGATGTTCACCAGCTTCGGCGCGCGCACGATCACCTTGCGGATCCCGGCGCCGCCCAGGGCCGCGACCACCTTCTCGTCGGCCAGCGCCACCTTCTCCAGCTCCTCCTCGGAGATCGAGGGCGGAACCTCCAGGCGAGCCTTGACCTTGCCCTTGACCTGGACCACGCAGGTCACGGTCTCGTCCACGACGTAGGCGGGGTCGGCGACCGGGAAGTCCCGGTGGACGACGGAGTCGTTGTGGCCCAGCCTGCGCCACAGTTCCTCGGCGATGTGCGGGGCCAGCGGCGCGATCAGCAGCACCAGCGACTCGGCGACCGAGCGCGGCACGGAGCCGCCCGCCTTCGTCAGGTGGTTGTTCAGCTCGGTGATCTTGGCGATGGCCGTGTTGAACCGCAGGCCCTCCAGGTCCTGGCGCACGCCGTCGATGGCCTTGTGCAGGGCCCGCAGGGTGTCCTCGTCGGGCTCGGCGTCGACGACGGTGACCTCACCGGTGGTCTCGTCGACGACGTTGCGCCACAGCCGCTGCAGCAGCCGGAACTGGCCGACCACCGCCCGCGTGTCCCACGGCCGCGACACGTCCAGCGGGCCCATCGCCATCTCGTACAGGCGCAGCGTGTCCGCGCCGTACTCGGCGGCGATCTCGTCCGGAGTCACCGCGTTCTTCAGGGACTTGCCCATCTTGCCCAGCAGACGGGTGACCTTCTCGCCCTGGTAGTAGTAGGCGCCGTCGCGCTCCTCCACCTCGGCTGCCGGCACCGCGATGCCGCGGCTGTCGCGGTAGACGTAGGCCTGGATCATGCCCTGGTTGAACAGCTTGTGGAACGGCTCCGCCGAGGAGACGTACCCCAGGTCGTACAGCACCTTGGACCAGAAGCGCGCGTACAGCAGGTGCAGCACGGCGTGCTCGGCGCCGCCGACGTACAGGTCGACGCCGCCGTGCGGCATGCCCTCGCGCGGGCCCATCCAGTACTGCTCGATGGCCGGGTCGACCAGCTTCTCGCCGTTGTGCGGGTCCAGGTAGCGCAGCTCGTACCAGCAGGAACCGGCCCAGTTGGGCATGGTGTTGGTCTCGCGGCGGTACTTCTTCGGCCCGTCGCCCAGGTCCAGGGTGACGTTGACCCACTCCTCGTTGCGCGACAGAGGGGTCTCGGGCTGGGTGTCGGCGTCGTCCGGGTCGAAGGTGCGCGGGCTGTAGTCCTCGACCTCGGGCAGCTCCAGCGGCAGCATCGACTCGGGCAGCGCGTGGGCCACGCCGTCCTCGTCGTAGACGATCGGGAAGGGCTCGCCCCAGTAGCGCTGGCGGCTGAACAGCCAGTCGCGCAGCCGGAAGTTGACCGTGCCCTCGCCGATGCCCTTGCGCTCCAGCCACTCGGTGATGCGCGCCTTGGCGTCGGTGACGCCCAGACCGTCCAGCTTCACCGAGTCACCGGAGGAGTTGACGATCTTCGCGTCGTAGGAGACGAAGGCGTCGTCCCAGGTGGACGGGTCGGTGCCGCGGCCGTCGGTGGGCTCCACGACGCAGCGGATCGGCAGCTCGAAGGCGCGCGCGAAGGCGAAGTCGCGGCTGTCGTGCGCCGGGACGGCCATGATCGCGCCGGTGCCGTAGCCCATCAGCACGTAGTCGGCGATGAAGACGGGGATCTTCTCGCCGTTGACCGGGTTGGTGGCGTACGCGCCCGTGAAGACGCCGGTCTTGTCCTTGGCCTCGGCCTGCCGCTCCACGTCCGACTTGGAGGCGGCCTGGGCGCGGTAGGCGGCGACGGCCTCGGCGGGCGTGGCGTGGCCGCCGGTCCAGACCTCGTGCGTGCCCTCGGGCCACGCCTCGGGGGTGAACTTCTCGACCAGCGGGTGTTCGGGCGCCAGCACCATGTAAGTGGCGCCGAACAGGGTGTCCTGGCGCGTGGTGAAGATCGTGATCGTCTCGCCGTCGATCGGGAAGTCGACGCGGGCGCCCTCGGAGCGGCCGATCCAGTTGCGCTGCTGCAGCTTGATCGCCTCGGGCCAGTCCAGCTCCTCCAGATCCTCCAGCAGCCGGTCCGCGTAGGCGGTGATGCGCATGTTCCACTGGCGCAGCTTGGCCTTGAAGACGGGGAAGTTTCCGCGCTCGGAGCGGCCGTCGGCGGTGACCTCCTCGTTGGCCAGGACCGTGCCCAGACCCGGGCACCAGTTGACGGGCGCGTCGGAGGCGTAGGCCAGTCGGTACTCGCCCAGGACGTCGGCGCGCTCGGCGGAGCTCAGCTCGTTCCACGCGCGCGTGGTGCCCGGAATCGCCCGCTCCCCCGACTCGAACTGGGCGATCAGCTGGGAGATCGGGCGGGCCGTGCGGGCCTCATCGTCGTACCAGGAGTTGAAGATCTGCAGGAAGATCCACTGGGTCCACTTGTAGTAGTCCGGGTCGATCGTGGCGAACGACCGGCGCTTGTCGTGGCCCAGACCCAGCCGGCGCAGCTGGGACTTCATGTTCTCGATGTTGGCCTCGGTGGACACGCGCGGGTGCGTGCCGGTCTGCACGGCGTACTGCTCGGCGGGCAGGCCGAAGGCGTCGAAGCCCAGGGTGTGCAGGACGTTGTGGCCGGTCATGCGCTGGAACCGGGCGAAGACGTCGGTGGCGATGTACCCCAGGGGGTGACCGACGTGCAGGCCGGCACCC
>NZ_PQSR01000009.1 GCF_002920635.1 Streptomyces sp. Ru72
AGCCTTTCCCTCGGCCTTGCCTTTCAGGCGGGTCTCCTCGATGAGGGTTCCGCTGCCGGGGAAGCGGCTGGTGCGGGTGGTCATCAGTTGCCTCCAGAGTTCGCGGGTCTGGGCGTCGCCCAGGCCGATCTCGGTGTATTCGGCCCAGTCCGCTGCGGTGTCGCCTCCGGTGTTGGCGAGCGCTGTCGCCAGCGCGTCCAGTATCGCAGGGAGGGCGGGATCCTTGGCGTGGGTGAGCGCGGAGAAGACGGAGACGGGGAGGTCGCGTGCCGCCTCGTCCGGGTCGGTGATCGCGGGGAGGTTGTCGGGGCCCAGGACCAGCGGGAAGACCGCGATGCTGGTGTGGGTCGGCGGGCCGATGCGGATGGGTTCCGCTGCCCAGGACGCGGTGGTCTTGTCCTGGCACACGACGAGCAGGATCGGCGGCACTTCGTACTTGGCGTACAGGTGGGCCAGGTAGTACGTCCAGCTGTTGAGCTTGTCGGGGTCCCGTCTGCCCTGCGACTCCACGGCGAGCAGGTAGCTTCCGTCGTGGGCCGTGTCGATACGCACCAGGGTGTCCACACGGCGTTCCAGCGGCTTGATCTCCGTGAGATCGGTGTCCAGGAGCTGGATCGCCGTGGGTTCGGGGAATGCGATGCCGGCCTTCGGAAGGGCCCGGGTGAACAGGCCTGGGTCCTCCCTGAAGATCTGGTGCAACGCCTCATGTGCTGAGCTGACCATGTGACGGAACGTAGTGAGGTTGCCCGCGCTCCGATGGTCGAACGTGATGCGTTCAGCCGTTCGCGTGACTTTGCCGCTGGATTATGCCGGAGCGGCAGGTCGGATATCTGTGGTGCGAGCCGGTGTTGAGCCGGAGGGCACAAGGTCAGGCCATGGAGTACGCGCGACGCAGGTCGGCGGTCATGCTGGGCTTCTGCGAACCGCCCGCCCCGCCATCACGTCCGTCCGCCGACCATCCTCGATCACGAAACGGCCGTCGATCAGGACGTACGGGATGCCCGTCGGCAGCGTGCGCGGTCGCTCGAAGGTGGAGCCCGCCGCGACCGTGGCCGGGTCGAAGAGCACCAGGTCGGCGCGGTAGCCCTCGCGCACCAGGCCCCGGTCCGGCAGGCGGAGGCGGGCCGCCGGGCGGCCGGTCAGATGCGCCACGCACTCCTCCAGGGACAGCACCCCCAACTCCCGTACGTACCTGCCCAGGTAGTGCGGGAAGGTGCCGTACGCCCTCGGGTGCGGCTTGTCGCCCTGGAGGATGCCGTCCGAGCCGCCGGTGTGGACGCGGTGCCGCATGATCGCCCGTACGTTGTCCTCGTGGCCCACGTGCTGGAGGATCGTCGAACCGAGGCGGTCCTCGGTCAGCAGGCGGCGGGCGAGGGTCCACGGGCTCTCGCCGCGCAGGTCCGCCGACTTCTGGACGGTCCGGCCGACGTACGACGCGAGCGCCGGGTCGCTCACGCCCGAGATCTCGATGGTGTCCCACTCGACAGGCACGCCGTGGCAGCCGTCCGCGCCGACGACCTCCATGTGGTGCCGGATCCGCTCGGCCGTCGTGTCGTCGGCGAGCCGCTCGAGGATCTCCGCCGGTCCGCCCTCGCTCGCCCAGCTCGGCAGCAGTGCCGCCAGCGTCGTGGAGCCGGGGGTGTAGGGGTAGGTGTCCAGCGTGATGTCGGCGCCGCCCGCCAGCGCCTCGTCGAGCAGGGACAGCAGCTCGGGGGCGCGGCCCTTGTTCACGCCGAAGTTCATGGTGGCGTGGGCGAGGTGGAGCGGGCAGCCGGCCTCCCGGGCCAGGCCCACCATCTCCTCGTACGCCTCCAGGGCGCCCGCCCCGTAACTGCGGTGGTGCGGGCAGTAGTAGCCGCCGTAGGAGGCCACCACCCGGCACAGTTCGGTGAGTTCGGCGTCCTTCGCGTACATGCCGGGCGTGTAGGTGAGCCCGGACGACATGCCGACCGCGCCCTGTTCCATGCCCTCCGCGACCAGCCGCCGCATCCGGTCCAGTTCCTCGGGTGTCGCCTCCCGGTCCTCCCAGCCAACGGCCAGCATCCGGACCGTGCCCTGGGGGATCAGATAGGCCGCGTTGACCGCGATGCCCTCGTCCAGGCGGTCCAGGTACTCGCCCACGGAGCGCCAGGTGAAGTCGATGTCGTCGCCGTACCCGTTCCAGCCGGTGATGGCGCGGCGCACCTCTTCGAGCGTCCGGTCGTCGACCGGGGCGTACGACAACCCGTCCTGCCCGATGACCTCGAGCGTCACGCCCTGCGCGGCCTTGGCGCTGTGGTCCGGGTCGCGCAGCAGGGCGAGGTCGCTGTGCGCGTGCATGTCGATGAAGCCGGGGGAGAGCACCAGGCCCTCGGCGTCCAGCTCCCGTACGGCCCGGGGGCGCTGGCAGCCCGCCTGGGCGGCCTCCTTGACGATCGAGACGATCCTGCCGTCCTTGATCGCCACATCGGCGCGGTAGGAGGGGTCGCCGGTGCCGTCGACGACGTCGGCGTCCCGGATGGCGAGATCGGCGAGGTCGGTGAAATCCACGGGGTCCATACCGTCCACGGGGCCTCCTGGCGGAACGTGTGATGTGGTCGACCTGGAAGAACGTGCGATGCGGCCGGCCTGGCAGAAAGCGCGATGCGGTCGGCCTGGAAGAACGTGCGACGTGGTCGGCCTAGAAGAACGTGCGGACGTAGTCCACGACCGTGCCGTCCGCCTCCGCCACCGGGATCAGCTGCCATTTGTCGAACGACGTGCACGGGTGCGACAGGCCGAGGCCGATCCAGTCGCCGACCTCCACGTCCGCCTCCGGCGTGGTGCGCAGCCAGGCGTGCTGGTCGGACAGGGCGGTCACCGAGACGCCGGTGGCCGGCCGCTCCTCGCCGTCCCGGCGCACCACCTGGGCGAAGGGCAGGTCCAGGTCGTAGGCCGCGTCCCGCTTGCCCGCGTTGACGAAGGCCTGCTCGGGGGAGGGCCGGGACACCACCTGCGCCCACAGCCGGAACGCCGGCTCCAGCGCGCCCTCCTGCGGGATCCTGGTGAACGGGGTGATCCTGCGGTAGTGGCCGTCGTCGTGCGAGACGTAGGCGCCGGAGCGGAGCAGCTTCAGGACGGTCGAGGAGAGTTCGGGGATCTCCGTGAAGACCTCCGCGACCGCGTCGAACCAGGCGCTGCCGCCCGCGCTCACCACGATCTCGTCGCATCCGGCGAAGCGCCCGGCCATGTCGAGGTCGACCGCCAGGGCGACCAGCCGGCGCAGCCACGCGCGCACCCGGTCCGGGTCCGGCTGCGGCACCTCGCCCTCGTATCCGGCGACCCCCACCAGCCGCAGCGTCGTGGTGGCGGCCACCGCGTCCGCGACCGCCGCGCACTCCGCCTCCGTCCGCACGCCGGTGCGGGCGCCCTCGCCGGCCGCGAGCTCCACGACCACGTCCACCGGGCGGGCGGTTCCGGTCAGGGCCGCGTCCATGAGTTCGACGCCGCGTACCGAGTCGACGTAACAGACGAACCGGAAGTCGGCGTCCGCGGCGAGTTGGTCGGCGACCCAGCGCAGGGCCGCGGGGTCGACGAGTTCGTTGGCGAGGAACACCCGCTGGATCCCGAACTCCCGTGCCACGCGCACCTGGTGGGGGACCGCGAGCGTGATGCCCCACGCGCCGTGCTCGATCTGGCGGTGGAAGAGCTGCGGAGCCATCGACGTCTTGCCGTGCGGGGCGAAGGCGAGGCCGTGACGGACCGCGTACGTCTCCATGAGCGTCAGGTTGTGCTCCAGGCGCTCCGCGGAGAGGGCCAGCACGGGTGTCGTGAATCCGCCGGTGAACAGATTGCGGCGCTGGGCGGCCAGCTCGCCGACGGTCAGGCCCTCGGCGTTTGGAGGGAGGCCCTTGAAGCGGTGGTCGACGCGTTCATCGGCCAGGCGGTCGAGCGCCTCGATGCCCATGGAGCCTCCTGATCTGTGCCGTTGCAGTATGTGCAACGAGCATTGCGTATGTCGCTTACGGCTGTCTAACATCTCGGCCGACGCGGGGTCAACGGACGCCGACCGAACCCGCACCCCCACAAAGGAGCTCCGACCATCGTGACCACCGACGGATCGCGCAAGGCCCACGACGTCGTGGACGTCGTCGCGCTCGGCGAGTCCATGGTCACGTTCCTGCCCACGGTGCCGGGGCGGCTCGCCGACGTTCCGTCCTTCGAGCGCGCCATCGGCGGCGCCGAGTCCAACGTGGCCTGCGTGCTCGCGGCCGCCGGGCACTCGGCGCGCTGGGTGAGCCGGGTCGGCGCGGACGGCTTCGGCGACCACCTCGTGGAGACGATCGGGGCGTACGGCGTCGACGTGTCGTTCGTACGGCGGGACCCGGCGCGGCCCACCGGCGTCTACTTCCGCACGGCCGGGGACCGGGCCACCGACGCCCACGAGGTGGCGTACTACCGGGCGGGCTCGGCGGCCTCCGCGATGGCGGTGGACACCGTCGACCTGGACGCCGTGCGCGCCGGCCGCGTGCTGCACCTGTCCGGGATCACGGCCGCGCTGTCCGGGCCCTGCCTGGACCTGCTGCGCGAGCTGACCGCACCCCGCCCCGGCCGCCCGCTGGTCTCCTTCGACGTCAACCACCGTCCCGGGCTGTGGCGCGACGCGGCGGGAGCACGGGTGCTGCTGGAACTGGCGCGGGGCGCGGACATCGTGTTCGTGGGTGACGACGAGGCGCGTGAGGCGTGGGGACTGCACGGCGCCCGGGCCGTCCGCGAGGCGCTGCCCGAACCGGAGATCGTCGTCGTCAAGCAGGGCCGGGGCGGGGCGACGGCGCTCGACAAGGGCACCGACGTCCCGGCCGAGGACGCCCCGGGCACCGCCACCTTCGTGCCCGCGCCGAACGTCGACGTCGTGGCGGCCGTCGGCGCCGGGGACGCCTTCGCCGCCGGTTTCCTCTCGGGAACCCTGCGTGGGCTGCCCGTCCGGGACCGGCTGCGCCACGGTCATCTGATGGCCGCCGCCGCGCTCACCGTCCCCGGCGACCTCGCCACGCCCCCCGCCCGCGACCACGCCGACCGCCTGGCCGCCCTCGACGACACCGCGTGGGGGACACTTCGACTCGGCCCTGGCTGGACCGAAGCCGCCCCCCGGGCCGAGGAGGAGGTACCCACCCCATGAGCCAGACCGTCGACCGGGCGCTGAGCATCCTGCCGCTGCTCGCCGAGGGACCCGCCGATCTCGGGCGGGTCGCCGACCGGCTCGGCGTGCACAAGTCCACCGCGCTCCGCCTGCTGCGCACCCTCGACGAGCACGGTCTGGTCTACCGCCAGTCCGACCAGCGCTACCGCCTCGGCGCGCGTCTCTTCGCCCTCGCCCAGGAGGCGATGGAGAACCTCGACATCCGCGAGATCGCCCACCCCCACCTCGTGCGCCTCAACGAGGAGTGCGGTCACACCGTGCACCTCGCCGTCTACGAGGAGAACGAGGTGCTCTACATCGACAAGGTGGACAGCCGCTATCCGGTCCGCATGTACTCCCGGATCGGCAAGCCGGTTGCCATCACCGTCGCCGCCGTCGCCAAGCTGCTCCTCGCCGACCTGCCCGAGGCCGAGCGCCGCGCCCTCGCGGAGAAGCTCGACTACCCCCCCTACACGGCCCGTTCCACCCCCAACGCCGCAGCGTTCCTGCGCGAGTTGGAACAGGTGCGCGAACAGGGCTGGGCCACCGACCTCGGCGGCCACGAGGAGTCCATCAACTGCATCGCCGCCCCCGTCCGCGGCGCCGACGGACGGGTGGTCGCCGCCATGTCGGTGTCCGCGCCGAACGTCGTCGTCACCGCCGAGGAACTCCTCACCCTGCTCCCGCAGGTGCGCCGTACCGCGGACGCGATCAGCGGCGAGTATTCCGGCAGAACACCAGTAAGGGACCCCGAATGACGGACAAGATCGCCCTCACCCCGAAGACCCACACCACCCCGCCCGCGAAGTTCTCGCACGGCGTGAAGAAGGGCAACATCCTCCAGGTCGCCGGCCAGGTCGGCTTCCTGCCCGCCGAGGAGGGCAAGCCGCCCACGCCCGCGGGTCCCACCCTGCGCGAGCAGACCCTCCAGACCCTCGCCAACGTCAAGGCGATCCTCGAGGAGGGCGGCGCCACTTGGGACGACGTGATGATGATCCGCGTCTATCTGACGGACGTGGACCACTTCGCCGAGATGAACGAGATCTACAACTCCTACTTCGAGGAGCAGGGCCTCACCCAGCCGCCCGCCGCCCGGACCACCGTCTACGTGGGCCTCCCGGCCGGACTGCTGATCGAGATCGACGCGCTGGCCGTCCTCGGCTGACGCCCCGTCGGCTCCCGCTCACTCCCGCACACTCCGTACGCCGTCACGGCGCGTCGACCGAACACCCCTGGGACGCCGCGCCGCGATCACCCATGCCCCGAACCCCATGGATTTACGAGAAGCAAGAGGACCACCTGTCATGCTCATGTCCCTCTCCTCGCTCGCGGCGTCCCCCACGCCACCGCCCGCACCCCACACCGGCGGCCTGCTCGCCCTCGTCCACGGCACCGCCGGGCTGCTCACCGTCGCCGCGCTCGGCATCGTGCTGCTGCTCGTCCTGATCATCAAGGTCAGACTCCAGCCCTTCGTGGCGCTGCTCGCGGTCTCCATAGCCGTCGGCCTCGGCGCCGGCCTGTCGGTCACCGAACTCTTCGGCACGGTCCAGCGCTCCGACGCCGTCTCCCTCATCGAGTCCGGCATGGGCGGCACCCTCGGCCACGTCGCCGTCATCATCGGGCTCGGCACGATGCTCGGTGCGGTCCTCGAGGTCTCCGGCGGCGCCGAGGTGCTGGCGTCCAGGCTGCTGGGCCTGTTCGGCGAGCGGCGCGCCCCGCTGGCCATGGGCCTGACCGGCCTGATCTTCGGCATCCCCGTCTTCTTCGACGTCGGCATCTTCGTCCTCGCGCCGATCGTGTACGCGGCGGCGAAGCGGGGCGGCAAGTCGATCCTGCTCTACTGCCTGCCGCTGCTCGCGGGCCTGTCCATGACCCACGCGTTCCTGCCGCCGCACCCGGGCCCGGTCGCCGCGGCCGGTCTGCTCAAGGTCGACCTCGGCATGGTCATCCTGATGGGCGTCGTCTGCGGCATCCCGGCCGTACTGGCCGCGTGGGCGTGGTCCGCGTGGATCGGCAGGCGGATCTTCGTCCCCGTACCGCAGGACATGGTCGAGGCGGCCGAGGAGGCCAAGGCGGCGCTCGAGCGGGAGCAGCGGGCGGCAGGCGTGACGCCGCCGGAGAAGCCCGTGCCGCTCTCCATCGTGTTCACGATCATCGGGACGCCTCTGGTCCTGATCCTCCTGGCCACCTTCTCCTCGATCGCCTTCGACCCCTCGACGTCCCGCTCGGTCATCGAGTTCTTCGGCCACCCCTTCGTGGCGCTGACGATCGCGCTGCTGCTGGCGTACTACCTGCTGGGCATCCGCCGTGGCTGGTCCCGCAAGTCGCTGGAGACGGTGTCCACTGCCTCGCTCAAGCCGGTCGGCAACATCCTGCTGGTGGTCGGCGCGGGCGGGGTCTTCGGCGCGGTCCTCAAGGGCAGCGGGGTGGCGCAGGCGCTCTCCGACACGTTCCACGACGTGGGCCTGCCGGTGATCGTGCTGGCGTACCTGATCTCCCTGGTCCTGCGCGTGGCCCAGGGCTCGGCGACGGTCGCGATCGTCACCACGGCGGGCATCGTCGCCCCGCTGCTGACGGAGGGCCACCACTCGCAGGCGTTCACGGCTTTGGTCATCATGGCCGTCTCGGCCGGCTCGATCTTCGCCTCGCACGTCAACGACGGCGGCTTCTGGATGGTCGCCAAGTACTTCGGGATCAGCGAACGGGACACGCTTCGGACGTGGACCGTGCTGGAGAGCGTGCTGTCGGTGGCCGGGTTCGCGGTCGCGGCGGTGGTGAGCCTCTTCGTCTAGGGTCTTTCGTTTGGATCAGGCCCCGCGAGCCCGGCGTGATCCAAGCGAGACGCCCCAGCCGTCCGGTGCCGACGTGAGGGCCGGTCGTAAGACACCCAAGACGTAAGACATCGGGCTGGATTCGTATAACGATGCCGGGGCCGACTGTGTCCGGCACAGGATCTTCGACCATACTGCCCGCTGTGGAGCAGCGCATTGGTTCGAGCAGCCAGCCCCTGGACGGCGCCGGGGTCGACCCGGCCTTCATCCCCGGGCTCACCTCACCCGTGGCCGTGGACCGGAAGGACTCCGTCGAACCGGACGACTCCGTGGAGCCGAACGACTCCGTAGAGCCGGAGGACGTGGTTCCGGAGACGGAGGCCGCCGCCGCGGAACCGGAGCAGGAGGCCCCTGCCGGGGAGACCCCCGCAGAGGGGCAAGAGGCTTCTGACGGCCCGGTGTTCGAGGCCGCCGACCGCCGCGCCCGGATCGTCGCCGATCGCAGTGGTGTACGGCTCCGCCTGGACGACCAGGAGTGCGAGTTCCGCTGGGACGAGATCGGCGCGGTGGAGACGGAGACCGCGCGTTTCGGGAAGCGGTTCACGGTGACCGTGCACACCCCGGAACGCCGCTGGTACCCCATCGAGATCGAGGCCGACTCCCGCGCACGCTTCCAGGAGTGGGAGACCAGGCTCGACGAGGTGCTGGACGCGTACTTCGAGGACGGCGAGGAGGAACCCGCCGCCGTCGAGAAGGACGACGACTGACCGTGGGATACGGTCCCCCGGGATACGGGCCCCCTGGACACAATCCCTCTGTCTCCGGTCCTTCTGTCTCCGGTCCTCCTGTAGCCGGTCCTCCTACGGCCGGTCCTCCTGTATACGGCCACCCGTCGCCACCGGCCGCGCCACCGGGCTTCGGACCGCCGCCACCGGCCGCGCCACCGGGCTTCGGACCGCCGCCACCGGCCTACGCCCCGTACCCGTCGTACGCTCCCCCGGCACCCCAGGTACCGCCCGGACCGGACTTCCTGGCCGCCGACCGTCACCACTCCGTCGTGGTGGACGCGTCGGGTGTCGCCTTCGAGATGCGCGGTGTGACGGCGGACTTCCCGTGGCCGGTGGTCCGCAGCGTCCACTACCGCTCCGGCCCCGACGAGAAGGTGCTGATGGTGGCGGTCGTGCACGTCGACGGCCGCGTGTTCGAGTGCGGGGTGGACGCGAAACGCCGCGAGAGGTTGCGGGAGTGGTTCGCCGAACTGGCGGCGGTACTGGGGCACTACCGCCCGATGGGCTGACTCACGGCACCTGGGCGTCCGCCGGGCGGTCGAGGGCGCCGACGAACGCCAGCGCGGCTGGGCTGGGATTGAAGTCGCTCCAGACCAGGTGCTCGACCCGCACCGGGCCCTCGGTGACCGGAACGGTGACCACGTCCGGCAGATCGCGGGTGAACGCCGTGGGCAGGAGGGCGACCGCGAGGCCCTGTCGGACGATGCGCGTCATCAGGTCCGCGGCGGTGACCTCGAAGGCGACCTCTCGGCCGAGACCGGCGGCGGTGAAGGCCTGGTCGCTCTGAGCGCGTCCAGGGGTGCCGGCGGGAAAGTCGACGAAGGTCTCCTCGGCCAACCGTGCCAGATCGACCTCGCCGGCGGCGGCGAGCGGGTGCGCGGTGCCGACGACGGCCACGAGACGGTCGCGGGCCAGCTCCCGCGCCCGCACGCCGAGCGGTCGGTCGGTCTCGGGCAACCCCAGGAAGGCGACGTCGAGTCTGCCTTCGCGCACCTCGGCCGTGAGCTCGTCGCTCGAGCCGACGCGCAGCGCGATCCGTACCCGCGGATGCTCGTCGCGGAACCGGTGCAGCGCGGCCGGGACATCGACCGCGGCGACGGTCGGGATCACGCCGACGGCCAGACGGCCGCGTACCTCGCCCACCGCTGCCGCGGCGTCCACGCCCGCCCGCTCGGCCGCCTCCAGGCACTGCCGGGCTGCGGGCAGAAATGCCTCCCCCGCCGCGGTGAGCCGCACCCGGCGGCTGGTGCGTGCGAACAGCTTGAGGCCCAGTTCGCGCTCCAGGTTGGCGATCCGGTGGCTGAGCGCCGACTGGACGACGAAGCACCGCTCGGCGGCCCGCGTGAAGCTGCCGGTCTCGGCCACCGCGAGGACGTACCGCATCTGCTGCAGATCCACCCATCGATCTTCCGCACAGATGGATGCCATGACAAGCATGTGTTGGATTCATCGACAGCTGAGGGCCGACAGTGATGAGGTGACTACGACAAGCATGCACACGGCCGCCACGGCCGCCGCCCCTGCTGCCCCTGCTGCCCCTGCTGCCCCTGCCGTCCCGGCGGGCCGGGCGGCCTCGACGTTCGCCACGGCGATCGCGCCCGCGGTGTGGGGCACGACGTACAGCGTCACGGCCCGGTTGCTGCCCGAGGGGCATCCGCTGTTCGCCGGGCTCATGCGGGCACTGCCCGCCGGGCTGCTCGTCCTGGCCCTGACCCGCACCCTGCCCCGCGGCGCGTGGTGGGTGAGGGCGGGGGTGCTCGGTGCGCTCAACATCGGCGTGTTCTTTCCGCTGCTGTTCTTCGCCGCCGAGCGGCTTCCCGGTGGTGTCGCGGCCACCCTGGGCGCGGCCCAGCCGATCGTCGTCGCCCTCCTCGCCGTGCCCGTTCTCCGCGAGCGTCCTTCCGTGTGGCGTCTGGCCTGGGGCGTCATCGGCGTGGTCGGCGTCGGACTCGTCGTCATCGGCCCGACGGCCGCGCTCGACCCGCTCGGCATCGCCGCCGGGCTGGCCGGCGCGGGGGCCATGGCGCTCGGTGTCACCCTCACCAAACGCTGGGGACGTCCCGCGGGTGTGGGTGCCATGACGTTCGCGGGCTGGCAGCTCACCGCGGGCGGGGTCGTGCTGCTGCCCGCCGCGCTGCTCGTGGAGGGCGTCCCGGACCGGATCGGCGCTCCGGCGGTGGCCGGCTACCTGTGGCTCGGCCTCGTCGGCGGTCTGCTCGCCTACACCCTGTGGTTCCGCGGGATAGGCACTCTGCCCGTCACCGCGACCGCCCTGCTCGGGCTGCTCTCCCCGCTCGTCGCCGCCGCCCTCGGCGTACTCCTGCTCCGCGAGTCCTTCACCGGCCTCCAGCTGACGGGGTTCGTCCTCGCCCTGGCCGCGCTGCTCGCCGGGCAGATCACTCCGTCCCGGACGCGACCCGCCCGGTGACCGTCTCTGCGACACGGAGGAGAGCGTCGGGGCTCGGGGGTTGCATAATCATGCGAAGGTGTGCATACACTTGGCCTCGTGTCCAAGGTGCTGACTTCCCTGCCTGTCGGTGAACGAGTCGGGATCGCCTTCTCAGGCGGCCTCGACACCTCTGTCGCGGTCGCGTGGATGCGCGAGAAGGGCGCCGTGCCCTGCGCCTACACCGCCGACCTCGGCCAGTACGACGAGCCCGACATCGCCTCCGTGCCCGGGCGTGCCACGGCCTACGGCGCCGAGGTCGCCCGGATCGTGGACTGCCGCTCCGCGCTCGTGGAGGAAGGACTCGCGGCCCTGGCGTGCGGCGCCTTCCACATCCGCTCCGGTGGCCGCGTCTACTTCAACACCACGCCGCTCGGCCGGGCCGTCACGGGCACCCTGCTGGTGCGCGCGATGCTCGAGGACGACGTGCAGATCTGGGGTGACGGCTCCACCTTCAAGGGCAACGACATCGAGCGGTTCTACCGCTACGGTCTGCTCGCCAACCCCTCCCTGCGCATCTACAAGCCGTGGCTGGACGCCGACTTCGTCAGCGAGCTCGGCGGCCGGCAGGAGATGTCCGAGTGGCTGCTGGAGCGGGACCTGCCCTACCGGCACAGCGCCGAGAAGGCGTACTCGACCGACGCCAACATCTGGGGCGCGACGCACGAGGCGAAGTCCCTGGAGCACCTCGACACGGGCATCGAGATCGTCCAGCCCATCATGGGCGTGCGGTTCTGGGACCCGGAGGTCGAGGTGACCCCCGAGGACGTCACCATCGGCTTCGAGCGGGGCCGGCCGGTCACCATCAACGGCAAGGAGTTCGCCTCCCCGGTGGACCTGGTCCTGGAGGCCAACGCGATCGGCGGCCGGCACGGCCTGGGCATGTGCGACCAGATCGAGAACCGGATCATCGAGGCCAAGAGCCGGGGCATCTACGAAGCACCGGGCATGGCGCTGCTGTACGCGGCGTACGAGCGGCTGGTCAACGCCATCCACAACGAGGACACGCTCGCCAGCTACCACACCGAGGGCCGCCGCCTCGGCCGGCTGCTGTACGAGGGCCGCTGGCTGGACCCGCAGGCGCTGATGCTGCGCGAGTCGCTGCAGCGCTGGGTGGGGACGGCGGTCACCGGAGAGGTCACGCTGCGGCTGCGGCGCGGCGACGACTACTCCATCCTCGACACGACCGGACCGGCGTTCAGCTACCACCCGGACAAGCTCTCCATGGAGCGGACCGAGGACTCCGCCTTCGGCCCGGTCGACCGGATCGGCCAGCTCACGATGCGCAACCTCGACATCGCCGACTCCCGCGCCAAGCTGGAGCAGTACGCCCGGCTCGGCATGGTCGGCGGCAGCCCGGACCCGGCGCTCATCGGCGCCGCCCAGGCGGCCTCGACCGGCCTGATCGGCGCGATGCCCGAAGGTGGCGCGGAGACGATCGCGTCCCGGGGAGAGGGCACCGCCGGCGAGGCCGAACTGCTCGACCACGCCGCGATCGAGTCGGGTACCGACTGAGACCCGACGACCCTGTCCTCGAGCGCACGGCCCGCCGCCTCCACCGGAGGGGCGGGCCGTGCGCCGCGGTCAGCCCCTGCCTACGGCAGCGCGTGCACGTGAGGGCCCACCGAGGCGGACCACGCGTTCCCGGACGCCGCGTCCCAGTTCGTCGACCACGTCATGGCGCCCCGGAGGTCCGGGTACGTCCTCGACGGCTTGAACGTGCCGCAGTTCGTTCCCTTCGACAGGCAGTCCAGGGCGTTGTTCACCACGGAGGGCGACACGTAGCCGCTGCCCGCCGCGCTCGTCGAGGCGGGGACGCCGAGGCCCACCTGGGACGGGGACAGGCCGCCCTGGAGCTGGATGCAGGCCAGGGCCGTCAGGAAGTCCACCGAGCCCTGTGAGTACACCTTGCCGTCACAGCCCAGCATGGAACCGCTGTTGTAGTACTGGGTGTTGACGACCGTCAGGATGTCCTTCACGTTCAGCGCGGTCTGGAAGTAGGCGTTCGACGTCGACTGCATGTCGATCGTCTGCGGGGCCATCGTGATCACGAGCGATGATCCCGCCTTCGACGACAGTTGCCTGAGCGCCTGTGACATGTAGGTCGCGTTCAGGCCGTTCTCCAGGTCGATGTCCACCCCGTCGAAGCCGTACGTCTGCATCAGCGCGTACACCGAGTTCGCGAAGTTCGCCGCCGACGTCGCGTCGTCGACCGACACTGTGCCGTTCTGGCCGCCGACCGAGACGACCACCTTCTTGCCCGCGGCCTTCTTCGCGGCGATGTCCGCCTTGAACCGGTCCACCGTGTAGCCGCCCAGGCCGGCCGAGTCGAGGGTGAAGCCCACCGCTCCCGGCGTGCTCGTCGCGTCCGCGAACGCCACCGCGATGATGTCGTACTGCGACGGCACGTCCGAGATCCGCTGCACCGTGGCGCCGTTGTCGAAGTTCTGCCAGTAGCCCGTCACCGCGTGCTTCGGCAGCCCGGTGCCGCCCCCGCCGCCGGACGGCGCCGTCGTGGCCGTCACCGCCGCCGACTTGGCCGACTCGCCCGCCGCGTTCGTCGCCGTCACCTGGAAGGAGTACGACGTCGAGGGGGACAGGCCCGTCACCGTCGCGGACGTGCTGGTCGCCGACGTCACCTTCGTGCCGCCGCGGTACACGGTGTAGCCCGTCGCGCCCGTCACCGCGTTCCAGGACAGGGACACGGAAGAGGACGTCGTGCCGGAGACCGCCAGGCCCGTGGGGGATGACGGGACCGTGGGGGAGGGGTCGCCGCCCCCGCCGCCGTCCGGGCCGTACACCGACACGTCGTCCGCGTAGTAGGCCGCCTGGCCGTACCAGCCGTTCAGGTACACCGTCACCGACGTCGTCGAGGCGCCCGTCGTGAACGTCGTGGACAGCTGCTTCCAGCTCGCCGAGTCCGGCGTCCACGTCGACACGTCCGTCGTACCCGTCCCCGTGGCGCCGAGATAGGTGTACCCGCCCTGTACCCATGCGCTCAGCGTGTACGTCGAGTTCGGCTTCACCGCGACCGTCTGGGCGCACTGCGCGTAGTCCTGGCCCGCGGGCGTCGCCTTCAGGGCGGCCGTGCCGCCGTGCACCGGGGAGGACACCGTCGTGCCGCTGCCCGCCGAGCAGGTCCAGTCGGCGAGGCCCGACTCGAAGCCGGCGTTCTTCGCGTTGTTCACGTCCGCCGCGGCCGCGTGGCCGGCGCCCAGCAGGGAGAGGGCGAGCGCGGCCACGGCGGCCCCGGCGAGGGTCCTTCTGCGGCGGGGCAGGGCTGGTAGGCGGTCCACTTCGGCCTCCGATGTGGGGAGAGGAAAGGGAGGAAAGCGCAGGAGGGCATTGCGGAACGGTGGCCACCGCCTGATGCTCCAAGAATTTGGTCCAGACCAATCCCGGTGTCAAGGGTTCGTGCACCTTCAACCGTCCTGGGGACGTCCGGAGTTGGGGCATATGCCCCTACTCTGTGTGGATCATGTCCCCACCTTCGGTGAGATGATCTTCTCGATTCTGTGTTGAGCGGGGCATGCCGTGGATATGGTGCTGTTGCAGGACGACGCAACAGGACGTCACAGGGGCCATCTGAGGCGGTGGTTGACCACCCCGCCGCAGTGAACGGGGTGGTGAGCAGCCGTGCCGACCGCGATAGCCGTCACCAGTCCCGACCTGGTGCTCCCACCGCTCGACCGGCAGACGCCGTCCGCCGCCGTCCAGCCCCAGCCCACGCTGGAGGCGTCCCTGACCGGTATGCACGCGCTGATCGAGCAGCACGGCTACGTCATCGCCCTGCACCCGGCCTCCGGCGACGACCCGGCCGTGCAGCGGCTGCGCACCGTCCGCTCCGTCCTGGAGAGCGACCGCGTCGCGCTGCTCGGCATCGACCTGCCCCCGCTCGCACTCGCGCTCCTCGCCCAGCAGTTGCGCCAGCTGTCGGTCTGCGACTTCAGCCCCGGCGTCCTCGCGTCCTCCGCGCGCCTGCTGGCCCACTACATCTACGCCGGTGCCCTCCTCGGCTCGGTCGCCAAGCTGGACCGCGTCCCCGTCCCGCTCACGTCCCACGCCAAGTCATGGGTGCCGGGCGCCCAGTTCGCCGTACTCGCCGGCCCCCACCCCCGGCTCGTACGTGTCGGGCAGGAGGAGTTACCCGGCCCCGAGTTCGGCACCCGGATGCTCGTCGCCGCCGGGCAGCCGCCCTCCGACTGGGTCACCGCCTCCCTCGCCCCCGCCTGGCGGGTCCAGGGCGTCGGGACCGTGCCGCTGCCGCAGGACTCGGCCCGCTGGTGGGGCACGAACCGGCTCGTCGAGTTCGCAGCCGGCCTGCACGACGTGTCCGTGCTCTACCAGCTCGTGTCGTCCGTACGGCGCGAGACATGCCACTGGTGCGGACTGGAACTCATCGGCGACCGCTGCGGGTTCTGCGCCGCTCCTCTCCCGCCGCCCCCCGAACAGCCACCGGCCACGACCGTCCGCGCCGCCCTGCCCCGCGGCGGGACGTAACCCGCAGGCGTTGGTCCGCAGTACGTCTCGCACAACGTTCGACCGCTCGACCGCCCGACCCGCCGTTTCCCGTCCCGATCGAGGTTGTCCGCGTCATGCTGCACCGCCCCGGGGGACGCCCCCCGGACCCCCGGCCGAAACGCAGGCCCGCTCGACCACCCGGCACGTCCCTTCGAGGTGAGATGTAGTGAACGCACGCCAGCGCCGCGGCGTCATCCTGCTGGTCCTCTCGGCCCTCGCCGCCGTCGGCGCCTTCGCCGGGGTGCTGTCGGTGATCCGCGACGTGAACTCCAAGGTCGGCCCCGAGGTCACGGCGTACCGCCTCAAGAACGGCATCGACCCCTACAAGGCACTCACGCCGGACCAGTTCCAGAAGATCTCCATGCCGAAGCGGTGGCTGCCCGCCACCGCCGTCACCGATCTGGCCCGGATCCGCGGGAAGATCGCCGTGACCCGGCTGGAGAAGGGCTCCCTGCTCCAGAGCGACATGATCGTGGACCGGCCCGAACTCCAGCCGGGGCAGCAGGAGATCGCCATCATGATCGACGCATCCACCGGCGTCGCGGGCAAGATCGACCCCGGTTCGCGGGTCAACATCTACGCCACCTTCAAGGCCGACAACGACAAGGGCAAGGACGAGTCCAAGGTCATCGTGACCAACGCCCGCGTCCTCGACGTCGGCAAGCTCACCGCCCTCGACCCGGGCCAGTCCAGCGACGATCGGCGGCGCACCGCCACCGAGGCGGTCCCCATCACCTTCGCGCTCGACACGGCGGACGCCCAACGGGTCGCGTACGCCGAGTCGTTCGCCACGCACGTCCGGCTCGCCCTGGTCGCGGGCGGCTCCCAGACCACCATCGCGCCGGGCGACCGTACGTACACCCTCGACCAGGACAAGTAGGAGGCCGCGCATGAGGTCCGTACCGGTCCCCAGCGGGCCTGTCCCCACGCTGTCCGACGGTGCGGGGTGTCGCCGATGACCGTCCGCGTCCTCCCCGCCGCCGGCGACCTCGACGCCGCCCGCTCGCTCACCACCCTGCTCGGCCAGCTCCCCGACGCCGAGCCCGCTCCGCCCGTCCACGACTCCACGGCCCTGCTCGACACCCTGGCGCGCCTGGCCGCGGACTCCCTCGACGAGCTGCCCGAGGTCGTCGTCGTGCACGAGCGGATCGGCCCGGTGCCCGCGCTCGACCTGATCCGCGACCTGGTGATGCGGTTCCCGGCGGTCGGGGTCGTCCTCGTCACCGCCGACACCAGCACCGGCGTGCTCACCGCCGCGATGGACTCCGGCGCCCGCGGCATCGTCACCCTGCCCCTCGGCTACGACGCCCTCGCCGAACGCGTCCAGGCCGCCGCCACCTGGTCCGCCGGGATGCGGCGCCACCTGAGCAGCGGCGCCCCGGAGTCGTACGCCGGCCCCGGAGGGACCGTGGTCGCGGTGACCGGCGCGAAGGGCGGCGTCGGCGCCACGGTCGCGGCCGTGCACCTCGCGCTCGCCGCCCGGGCGTCGGGCCGCACGGTCGCGCTGGTCGACCTCGACCTCCAGTCCGGGGACATCGCCTCCTACCTCGACGTGCAGTTCCGGCGCTCGGTCGCCGACCTCGCCGGGATCGCGGACATCAACCCGCGCGTCCTCCAGGACGCCCTCTACACCCACGACAGCGGCATCGGACTGCTCCTCGCCCCCGCCGAGGGCGAACGCGGGGAGGAGGTCACCGACCGGGTGACCCGCCAGGTCCTCGGCGCGCTGCGCTCCCGCCACGACGTGGTGATCGTCGACTGCGGCTCGCAGATGACCGCCGCCACCGCCGCGGCCGTCGAGATCGCCGACCAGGCCGTGCTGCTGGTCACCCCGGACGTGGTCGCGGTCCGCGCGGCCAAGCGGATGGTCCGCCTGTGGGACCGGCTCCAGATCCGCAAGGCCGAGGAGACGCTGACCGTCGTCAACCGCCACTCGCGCGGTACGGAGATCCAGCCCGCCCTCGTCGAACGCGTCACCGGCACCAAAGTGGCCCGCGCCGCCGTCCCGGCCGCCTTCAAGGAACTCCAGTCGGTCGTGGACGCCGGACGCCTCCAGGACCTCGACGCCCGCTCCACCGTCAAGCAGGCGCTGTGGGCGCTGGCGGGGGAGCTGGAGCTGGTCAAGGCGCAGGAGGCCGGCGGGCGGCGGCGCCGGGCACCGTCGGACCGGGGCGCGCTGAGCCTGTGGCGCAAGGGTGGCGACCGGGGGTCGGTGACCCTGGAGTTCGCCGGGATGTTCCCGCTGGTGCTGGTCGTGCTGGCGCTGCTGTGGGAGTGCGTGCTGTACGGCTACACGTACTCGCTGGCGGGCAACGCGGCGGACGAGGCGGCTAGGGCGGGTACGGCGGCGTTCGCGGCGTCCAAGGGGACCGACTACGACGGGGCCTGCGAGGCGGCGGGCGCCGAGCACCTGCCGGACGCCTGGAGCGGCGCGGAGATCCGTTGCGTCCCGGAGGGACCGGTGATGAAGGCGACCGTGAAGGCCGACGTACCGCTGTTCTTCCCGGGCATCAACCCGGGCTGGCACGTGGAAGGCAGCGCGGGCGCGGCGCTGGAGGGAGACGCCGGGTGAAGGGCAACTTCCGCCGCCACCGCACGCGGATGAAGCGAACCCGCCGCTGGGACGACCGCGGCGTCTCCATGCTCGAGTTCGCCGGCTTCCTGCCCGTCCTCCTCGTCATCGGCATGGCCGCCATCCAGCTCGGCCTCATCGGTTACGGCATCAACCAGGCCGGGTCGGGGGCACGGGCAGCTGCACGAGCGGGATCACAACACCGGGACGGAGTGGCGGCAGGCATTGCCGCGGTGAGTGACTGGCTGGACCCTGCGCCGGACGTCCAGGAGGGCGCCGACACGACCACCGCCACCGTCACCGTCCGCGTGCCGGCGGTGATCCCCCTCTTCGACAACATCCCCGTGCGCCGCCGCGCCACCATGCCCAACGACCCGGACCCCTTCATCCCGGGAAGGAGCTGACGACCGGCATGAGCCTCCGCTCCCGTATCGCCGCCCCCGACGACGGGGGAGCCGCCCGTGAGGACGGACACCTCGTCGCGGTCTACCGCGCCAAGCTCCTGGAGGAGATCGACCTCGCCGAGATGTCGGGCCTCGCCACCGCCGAACGCCGGGTCCGGCTCGAACGCGTCCTCGGCCACATCATCAGCCGCGAAGGCCCGGTCCTCTCCTCCGCCGAGCGTTCCCAGCTGATCCGGCGGGTCGTCGACGAGGCCCTCGGCCTCGGTGTCCTCGAACCGCTCCTCGCCGACGCCTCCATCACCGAGATCATGGTCAACGGCCCCGACTCGATCTTCGTGGAGCGGGCGGGCCGCGTCGAACAGCTCCCGCTCCGCTTCGCCTCCGCCGAGCAGCTGATGCAGACGATCGAACGCATCGTCTCCACCGTCAACCGCCGCGTCGACGAGTCGAACCCCATGGTCGACGCCCGTCTGCCCAGCGGCGAGCGCGTCAACGTCATCATCCCGCCGCTCGCCCTGACCGGCCCCACCCTCACCATCCGCCGCTTCCCGCGCGCCTACACCCTGCCCGAACTCATCGGCCTCGGCTCGCTCGACGAGCAGATGCTGATGCTGCTCGCCGCGTTCGTCCGCGCCCGCTTCAACCTGATCGTCAGCGGCGGCACGGGCTCCGGGAAGACGACCCTGCTCAACGCGCTCTCCGGGCTCATCCCCTCCCGGGAACGCATCATCACCATCGAGGACTCCGCCGAACTCCAGCTCCAGCAGGAGCACGTCATCCGCCTGGAGTCCCGCCCGCCGAACGTCGAGGGCAAGGGTCAGATCACCATCCGCGACCTGGTCCGCAACAGCCTCCGCATGCGGCCGGACCGGATCATCGTCGGCGAGGTCCGCGGCGGCGAGACGCTCGACATGCTCCAGGCGATGTCGACGGGCCACGACGGCTCCCTCGCCACCGTCCACGCCAACTCGGCCGAGGACGCGCTCATGCGGTTGCAGACCCTCGGCTCGATGTCTGAGGTCATGATCCCCTTCGAGGCGCTGAAGGACCAGATCAACTCGGCCGTCGACGTGGTCGTGCAGCTCGCCCGGTACCCCGACGGCTCCCGCAAGGTCGTGGAGATCGCACTCGTCGTGTCGCACGGCCGTGAGCAGTTCCGCGTCGCCACCGTGTCCCGTTTCGTGCCCCAGCCCCTCGGCCCCGACCGGATCGTCCGCGGGCGCTTCGAGCACCTCCCGCTGCCGCGGCCGGTCGCGGAGAAGCTGTACGGCGCGGGCGAACCGCTTCCGCCGGCCTTCGGGGTCGCGGACGCCCTCGACGTACTGAACACGAGGCAGGCCATCGGATGATCCCCGCCCACCCCAGGAGCCGGTCATGAACGATCCCGCCCTCCTCGCCCTCGGCGCCACCGTCCTCACCGGCACGCTCGCCGTCGCGGGCGTGCACTCGTACGCCTCCGGCCGCGCCCAGCGCCGGGCGCTCGTCGACCGGCTCTCCGGCGCCGCGGGCGGCCCGGTCCGCACGGCTGCCGGCCGCGCACGGCGCTTCACGGCCGTGGACCGCAGGCTGCGCCGCACCCGCCTGGGACGCGCCATCCACATGCGCCTGTCGGCCACGGGCCTCGATCTGACGGCGGGGGAGTTCTTCACCTACGTCGTCGCCGTCGTTGTCGCGCTGTGGCTGATCGCGGCGTCCACCCTGGCGCCCTTCTTCGGCCCGATCGCCGGCCTGGTCGGCATCTGGAGCGCGGCCATCTTCCTCAACTGGCAGCGTCAGAAACGCATCGAGGCCTTCATCAACCAACTCCCCGACGTGGCCCGTCTGCTGGCCAACGCCACGGCCGCCGGACTCGCGCTGCGCACCGCACTCGCCATGGCGGCGGAGGAGCTGGAGGCCCCGGCGGGCGAGGAACTCGCCCGGGTCGCCGACCAGCTGTCGCTGGGCCGCTCGGTCGACGACGCCCTGGACGAACTGGCCGAACGCCTCCCGTCGCGCGAGCTGATCGTCCTCGTCACCACCCTCGTCCTCGCCAACAAGGCGGGCGGCTCGGTGGTCAACTCCCTGCGCAACCTCACCCAGACCCTGGAGGACCGCAAGGAGACCCGGCGCGAGGTCCGCACGATGCTCTCCGAGGTCAACGCCACGGCCTTCACGGTCCCGATGCTCGGCCTCGGTTCCCTGATCCTGGTCAACTCGTCGAACGAGGGCGCGCTGGAACGCGTCACCGGCTCCCCGCTCGGCCAGGGCCTCGTCCTGCTCTCCCTCGGCCTCTACACGATCGGCTTCTTCGTCATCCGTCGCCTCGGCAAGATCGAAGTGTGAGGGGGAGAACGCGATGCTTCCGCTGCTCCTCGCCTTACTGATGGCGGTCTCCGTCGCCGGGGTCCTCCTCGGCGTCCGGATGATCCGCGCGGACGCGAAGCTGCCGAGCGACCTCGCACTGGCCCTGGAGGTCGGCGCCACCCGGGTGTCCAGGACGGGCTCGGCGGTCGACCGCCTCGGCATGCGCCTCGCCCCACTCGTGCTGCGCCTGATGGGTCCGCGCCGCGTCGAGGCCAAACGCCGCCGCATCGACATGGCGGGCAACCCCGGCGGCCTGACCCTGAACCGGTACGCCGCACGCCGGGCGGTCTACGGCATCTTCGGCCTGGTCCTCGGCCTGATGTTCCTCACGAACGGCCGACTCCTCTTCGCCGCCGCGACGTTCGCCTTCGGGCTGTTCGCCGCCGACGCCCTGATCTGGCAGGCCATCCGGGAACGCAAGGACGTCATCGACCGCACCCTGCCGGACTTCCTGGACGTCCTCGCGGTCGTCGTCTCGGCGGGCCTGGGCTTCCGGCAGGCCCTCGACCGGGTCGCGGAGAAGTACGAGGGCCCCTGGGCCGACGAACTGCGCATCACGCTGCGCCAGATGGACATGGGCGTCAGCCGCCGCCAGGCCTTCGACGAACTGCGCAGGCGCAACTCCTCCGAACAGGTCGCCCAGTTCGTCTCCGCTCTGCAACAGGGCGAGGAACTGGGCTCGCCCATCGCCGAAACCCTCATCCAGCTGGCCACGGACATGCGCCGCACGGACGCCCAGAACGCCCGCCGCCGCGCCGCCAAGACGATCCCCAAGGCCACGCTGGTCACCCTGGTGTTCATGCTCCCGGCGACGATGATCCTGATCGCGACCGGGATGTTCCTGGGGTCGGGGACGGACTTCGGATCGATTCTGGGCCGATGACGATGAGCCGCACGAGTCATCCCGCCCCCGGGTACTTGGAGGACGACGCCCCCGCTCCCGCCAGCGTCCTCCTCCAGCTCGGTGCGCTCCAGGCGCTGTGCCGCCAGACCGTGGCCGTACGACTCGCCCTGATCCTGATCGGCACACCCTTCGCCCTGGCCAACACGGACCAGGAAGGTCCCCGCTACGCCGCCGTCGCGGCAGCCGTCCTCGGCGTCACGACCTCGTACGCCGTGCTCCGCGACTGGAACCGCGTGGGCCCACGCCTCCTGGCCCACCCCACCCTGATGGCGCTGGACCTGCTCTTCGTCGCCACACTGCTCCTGACCGCCTCCCCGGCCTCTCCCCTCGCGTACGCCACGGTCTGCACGCCCCTGCTGTCCGGCCTGCTGTACGGCTGGCGCGGCGCGGGCGTCCTCACGGGCCTCCAGCTCGCGGTGGTCCTCTCGGTCTTCCGGGCCTGGGAACACCATCCCGGCGCGGCTACCAGCACACTCCTCATCGCCGGTTTCTGCGCCGCCGCCGGCGTCATCGGGGTGACCTTGCGCAACCTGATGTTCCGTATCGGCGTGGCCGGCGAGGCGCTGTCCCAGGCCAATGCCCGCCTGGCCGCGGCAGAGGCGGTGGAGGCCGAACGGGCCCGCCTGGCCCGGGAGATGCACGACTCGGTGGCGAAGACGCTGCACGGCCTGGCCCTGGCGGCACAGGCACTGGCCGCCTCGGCCGACCACGGCGACCCGGACACGCTCAAGCGCCAGGCCACCCTGGTCGCCGGGGCCGCACGCAGAGCGGCCGCGGAGTCCCGCGCCGTGCTGTGCGACCTGCGACGCCGTACGGGCGTCACGCCGGCTCACCTGGACCTGGCGGACGAACTCACCCTCCTCACCCAGGATTTCGCCGACCGCACCGGCGCGACAGTGGCCCTGAGAAAACCGGACGCCCCCCTGCTCCTGCCGTACACGACCGCCCAGCACGTCCTGGCGATCGCCTCGGAGGCGCTGGAGAACACCCATCGCCACGCCCGAGCGAGCCGGATACACATCGCGCTCGAGGCGCCCCGCAACGCCGTGCTGGACCTACGGGTGGGGGACAACGGTGTCGGCCTGCCCCCGTCGACCACGCCCGACGGCCTGGCGAAAACCGGCCACTTCGGCCTGCTCGGCATGACGGAACGCGCCGCCTCACTCGGCGGCCACCTCAGCCTGGGCCGCTCACCGCTGGGCGGCGCCGAGATCCACCTGCACCTCCCTCTCCCCGCGACCGCTTCCCCCGCCCCGCAAGAGGAGGCCGCACATGCCTGACCTGCCTGACCAGGCACAACCCGGCCCGCGCCTGCGCGTCCTCGTGGCCGACGACAACCCGGTCGTCCGGGCGGGCCTGACCGCCCTGCTGTCCGTCCACCACGACATCGAGGTGGTGGCGGAGGCGGCGGACGGCGCCCAGGCCCTCACGTACGCCACCCGGCACCACCCCGACGTCGTCCTCCTGGACCACCGCATGCCGGGCACGGACGGCCTGACGGCACTGCCGCGGCTGGCCGCCCAGGCCCCCGTGATGATGCTGACGTACAGCGGAGAACCCGAGGTGGTGGCGGAGGCACTGCGTCGCGGGGCCTCGGGCTACCTGGTCCACGGGGAGTTCACGGCGGCGGAACTGATCGCGGCGGTCCGGGGCCTCAGGGAGGGCCGACGGACGGTGTCCCCGTGCTCTGTCCGATCCTCGCTCGGCGCTTCCTACGAAGAACGGGAAGTCTCTTCGCACCTGCAACCGGTTATGGCACAGTCGTCGGGGGTTCCGCCCGCCCGGGCGGCGGGTCTGCGGCGCCGCGCCGCCAGGTGGCCGTCCTTCGGGCTGAGTTCGAGGGAGGTGGAGGTCATGGACCTCATAGCGGCCGGCATGAACAACCGGCAGATCGCCGCCGCCTGCTTCATCAGCGAGAAGACGGTCAAGAACCACATCAACCGGATCTTCGCGAAGCTGCACAGCTCATCGCGGAGCGAAGCGATTGCTCGTTGGCTGGGGACGGCTCGGGAGGGGTGGAGCCGATGAATGCACCGGCGGGCGGAAGTTGGGCCCCTGGGCCCACGAAGAGTGAGAGTGTTCTCACCTACGGTGTTTCGGTTGGTGGTTGCCGCATCGGGTGGGAGGGCCGGGGCCGTGATGAACAGGATCAGGCGCGGGGTGAGCGCGTGGGGACGGGCCGTGGGTGTCCGGATGCGGGGGGCCGGACGCGATGCGGGGGCGGGGTTCGTGGAGTATGCCGGGTTGATGATCATCATCGCCGGGATTTTCACGATGATCGACGGACTCGGCCTCGACGGCGCGATCTCGGGGGCCATCATGCGCGCCGTGAACAGCGTCATCGGTGGCGGCTGAGCGCACGACATTTGGCGGACGACCGGGGACAGACGCTCCCCCTCTACATCTGGCTGACAGGGATCCTGTTGTTCGCCGCGTTCGCCTTCTTCGCCTTCGCCCAAGCAGCGTCCGCACGCAATGGAGCTCAATCCGCGGCGGACGCTGCCGCCTTGGCGGCGGCACAGGATGCCCGGGACCAGCTGATGGACCGCATCCAGACCGCCGTTGGGCAAGAGGACGACTGGCTGACCTGGTTGGGCGGCCGACTGCCCGCTGACGACGGAGCCACCGCCGCCGCGCAGCGATTGGCTGCTGAGAACGACTCGGCCCTCGAGGGCGAAGCCGAGCCGGTGACCAGGGGCGGCTATCCCGGATTCCAGGTGGCTGTGCAGACGAACTACACGGTGGGTGATTCGGTCATTCCCGGTACGGAGGGCATGCATGCGAGGGCCCATGCCATTGCAGTCATCGAACCGCGCTGCGACTTCGACGCGCAAGCGGACCCCAAGAAACTTGTGCGACTGAACTGCGACGGCCAGACCGTGGACATCGACCCCGAGAAGTTCAAACCGGTCGACCTTCCTGACGCGTCCGTGCTGTTCTCCGTGCATCTGGCCGAGTGAAAGGAAGCCGTACCGATGGATTTTCGGCACACCATGAAGGGCCGCAGGGCGCTGAGCGCGGTCGCGATCACCGCCGGGTTGCTCCTTGCGGTGGCCGGTTGCGGTGGGGGAGGCGATGGGAAGTCGGACAAGGAGGCCACGACCTCCGCCGCACCCTCTCGGAGCAGCAGCGGTCCGAAGACGTCGCAGGCCCCCCATGCGGATCAGGTGCTCGCCGAGGTCAAAGGGGAGAACGGGCTGACACTCACGGTCACCTCGGCCCGGCGCGACAGCGGGGGCTTCGTGACCGTGGAGGGGACGGTGACGAACAACACCGGCACGCTCTGGGTCGCCGCGAATTGGCGCGGCAACGAACAGGAGCTGAAGAGGAACGGCGGCTCCATCGCCGGGGCCAGCCTGATCGACCAACAGGGCAAGAAGAGGTACCTGATCCTCCGCGACACTTCCGGCCGGTGCCTGTGCACGCAGTTCACCGGCGGTGTGCGGGAAGGCGAGACCGCACAATGGTTCGCTCAGTTTCCCGCCCCGCCCGAAGGCACCAACAAGGTCGACTTCCAGGTGGGCGCGATGCCGCCGGCATCCATCGAGATCTCCGAGGGGTGAGAGACCATGCCCCTCGCCGCTCGAACCGCGATGACCGCCCTCACGGCTCTTGCCGTCCTCACCACACTCTCGTGGGCCGCGCCCCCCGCCTTCGCCGACGACAACCCCAGCGCACCCCCCGGCACCGTAACCACCTCCCACCCCCCTCCATCGACCCCACCAGCCCGGGCCTGAAGCTCGCCGACGGGGCCGCTCTCGCGCCCGCCAAGGTGCTGGACATCAAGTCCGTCGTGGAGGATCTCGGTGGTGAGGAGAGGCGTGAGGACACCAACGAGAACGTGACGTTCGCGCTTCAGGCCGAGGTGCTGTTCCCCAAGGACAGCTCCAAGCTGAACCCGGAGGCGCGGTCCCGTATCAACGCCATCGCGGACGAGATCAAGAAGCAGAACGCCACGAACGTCCGCGTCTTCGGCTTCACCGACAACCTCGGTTCGTACGCCCACGGCCTGACCCTGTCCAAGCAGCGCGCGGAGGCGGTCCACGACCTACTGGCCGCCCGCCTCGGCGGCAACGTCACCTTCGAGGTGCGCGGTTACAGCGAGGACTACCCGATCGCGGACAACTCCACGGAGGAGGGCCGCCGCAAGAACCGACGGGTGGAGGTGTCGTTCCCGAGGGGAGGCTCGGCGGGCGCCGGTGCGTCGGGCGACGGCGGCGCGGCGATTTCCGGCGGCTGACACTCCGGCAGGAAGCGATCAGGAGGCGCATCCGCTGAGTACCGTGGGCGCCGGTGCCGGTCGGACGTCGATGAGGTGGGCCATGAGGAAGATCGTCCTGATGATGTCGGTGTCCCTCGACGGCTATATGGAGGGCCCGAACCGTGAGATCGACTGGCATCTCGTCGACGACGAACTCCACCAGCACTTCAACGACGTCCTGAAGGAGATGGGCGCCTTCCTCGAGGGGCGGGTCACCTACGAGCTCATGGCCGGCTACTGGCCCGACGCCGACCGGGACCCCGACGCCTCCGCCCCCGTCGTCGAGTTCGCAGGCATCTGGCGGAACATGCCGAAGGTGGTGTTCTCCCGCACCCTCCAGCACGCCGACCGGCACACCACCATCGTCCGGGACGTGGTCGTCGACGACATCCTCGCGCTCAAGGCACAGGACGGCGGCGACCTCGCGCTCGGCGGCGCCGAACTGGCCGCGGAGTTCCTGCGGCACGACCTCGTCGACGAGTTCCGCGTGTACGTCCACCCGGTCCTCCTCGGCCGCGGCAGACGACTGTTCCCGGAGGGCGACGCGCTCACCACCCTCCGGCTGATCGACTCCCGCCGGTTCGGCAACGGCGTCGTGCTCCTGCACTACGGGCGCCCGGAGACGGGCGGCCGGTAAAGGTGTTGCCCGGTGGGCAGCCGCCGGGTAGGAAGGCCGCATGACTGGACTCGGTGCTGTGTTCCGGCCCCAACTGCCCCCGGAGCGACTGCGTGCGATCGCGCAGCTCGCGGAGGAGGCGGGCCTCGAGGAGTTGTGGCTGTGGGAGGACTGCTTCCTGGAAGGGGGGATCTCCACGGCGTCCGCCGCGCTCGCCTGGACGGAACGGCTGCGCGTGGGCGTAGGACTGCTGCCCGTCCCGCTCAGGAACGTCGCCCTCACCGCGATGGAGACCGCCACGCTCGAGCGGATGTTCCCCGGGCGGGCCGTCCTCTGCGTCGGGCACGGCGTCCAGAGCTGGATGGGACAGGTCGGTGCCCGCGCCGAGTCGCCCATGACGCTGCTGCGGGAGTACCTGGACGCGCTGCGGGCCCTGCTGCGCGGCGAGCGGGTCACCACGGACGGGCGGTACGTGAAGCTGGACGACGTCGCCCTGGACTGGCCGCCGGCGCAGGCCGTCCGCGTCCTCGCCGGGGTCACCGGTCCGCGCTCGTTGCGCCTGTCCGGTGAGGCGGCGGACGGCACGCTCCTCACCGCCGCCACATCACCGGAGGGCGTGCGGGCCGCGCGTGGGATCGTCGACGAGGGACGCGAGGCGGCCGGTCGCAGCGACCTCCACCCCGTCGTCGTCTACCTCCGTGCCGCCACCGGCCCGGACGCCGCCGCCCGGGTGCGCGCCGAGATCGAGCAGGAGGGCGGGGCGACACACGGCGTGGCCGGGGACGCCGGCACGGTCGCCAAGGCAGTGCAGCAGCTCGCGGAGGCGGGTGCCGACACGGTGGTCCTGCAGCCGACGGGCGACGAACCGGACCCGGAGGGGTTCGTGCGGTTCGTGGCCGAGGAGGTACGGCCGCTCGTGCCGTAGGCCGGCAGCCGGCCGGGCCGGTTCCGCCCGCCGGCCATGTACCCGTGCCGGTCACCCGTAATTCGGTCGCGTCCGCTTCCGTGGCGCTGGGAACATCGCGGCATGTCCGTCCACCGTTCGTTCGAAGAGCTCGTCCGCGAGGCCGTCGAGGCTCCCGTCGAGGGCTGGGACTTCTCCTGGTTCGAGGGTCGGGCCACCGAGGAGCGGCCGCCGTGGGGGTACGCCCGGTCGATGGCGCGGCGGCTCGCCCGCGCGTCCGCCGCGCTCGACGTCCAGACGGGGGGAGGGGAGGTCCTGGCCTCCGCCCCGGCGCTGCCGCCGGTCACCGTCGCCACCGAGGGGTGGCCGCCGAACGTCGCCAAGGCCACCGCCCTGCTGCATCCGCGCGGTGCGGTGGTCGTCGCCTCGGCGGAGGATGCGCCGCTTCCGTTCGCCGAAGCCGCGTTCGACCTGGTCACCAGTCGGCACCCGGTGCGCACCTACTGGGGCGAGACAGCGCGCGTGCTGCGCCCAGGCGGCACGTACTTCTCGCAGCAGGTCGGACCGGCGAGCGCCTTCGAGGTCGTCGAGTACTTCCTCGGGCCGCAGCCGGAGGAGGTGCGCGGCGGGCGCGATCCGCGGCGGGCGCGCACCGAGGCCGAAGCGGCGGGACTGGACGTCGTGGATCTGCGGGAGGCCCGGTTGCGCATGGAGTTCCACGACATCGGGGCCGTCGTGCACTTCCTGCGCAAGGTGATCTGGATGGTGCCGGACTTCACCGTGGAGCGGTACGAGGACCGGTTGCGGTCCCTGCACGAGCGGATCGTGTCGGAGGGGCCGTTCGTCGCGCACAGCACGCGGTTCCTGATCGAGGCGCGCAAGCCGGGGGCGTAGGTTTTCCGCATCGTTATGCAGGCCGACTCCCGTCGGTTCAGGTGGCTCGAGTAAGTTCAGACCAAGGTAATTCGCGTGAGTGAGCTGCGCGGGCGGGACCGCGCAGTGGAGGGGGCTGCGCGGTTCCGTGCACTCCGTGCCGGTACGGCGCCCCCACGGCGTCACGGGTCCCGTATGCCGACTCGTACGCCGGGCCTGATCCCCCAGCGCTCCATCGCCCCGGCCTCCGCCTCCAGGACGTGGCGCGCACCCGGGCGGGGGAGGCCGACGCGGCCCGGCGGCATCGTCCGTACCGCCATGACCCGCAAGGTCCGGTCCAGATACGCCACGTCGATCGGAAACCGCATCCCCAGGGTGTGCACCGCGCTCGCCGGACTCAGCAGCAGCGCGCCGTCGATCCCGTCGCGCCCCAGCAGCCCGCGCCGCCGGGACTGCGCGGACCGTGCGACCTCCAGTGGCACCGGGTGGGGCGTCTCCGGTGTGGTGAGCATGGGCATGCCTGCGAAGTTAGCGGCGGCGTCAAGTGCGGGCTTCTGGCGCGGGTCACTCGGGCGGAGTAGGGAGTGGCATGTCGCCAGGTGACCCACTAGAGGGCGCAAGCCCCTTGGATCCCTTGGCTTTCGGCCGGATTACCCGGGAATGCGCCGGGTTTCGGCCATGATCAGGCCCTGAATGAGGGGTTCCGAGGCCACCGGGGCGTCGCCGGGCGGCTCCGGAGAGTAGTTGTTGGGCGCCGATGCACGCAGGATCCCTTACGAAGGGTTATGGTGGAAGCCCCCCCTCGGGCCGGTCCGTCTCCCCCCCACGGACCGGCCCGTTTTCCTTTCCGCCCGCGGGCGGCCCCTGCCCCGGGAACCAGCCTGAGGGTCTCGCCCCCGACCCGCCGGGGAGTGCGTCCAGTGGACCCCTGCGGAGGCACCCCCTTCAGAACCCCCACACCCCGGAAGCTCCCCCCGCCCCTGCTGGAGGGGCGTCGCCCGGACGGGCTGAACAGAGCCGGTCCGCACCCCGTACGCGCGCAGCCAATCACCGCAAATCCCCCCACCTCCACCCCCATTCAGACCCACAAACCCAAACCAACCCGCTGACACCCGTTGGCCGCCCCCGCCCTCTCCGGCGGTAGGCTTCGGCTTCGGGGACCGCCATCTGACGGGGATCGCGCACGACCGCGCCTGTCTGATCCGCACGGAGGGGCTGACAATCACGTGAACCTGCGCGACAAGCTGCGCGGCCTGCTCGTCAGGCTGTACGCACGCCGGGTGGAAGGCCACCTGGACCACGCTCAGGTGCCCAAGCACATCGGCGTCATCATGGACGGCAACCGACGCTGGGCGAAGGCCGCGGGATCGACCACCGCGCAGGGGCACCAGGCCGGAGCCGACAAGATCGAGGAGTTCCTCGGCTGGTGCGCCGAGACGGACGTCGAGGTCGTCACCCTCTGGCTGCTGTCCACGGACAACTTCGACCGGCCGAAGGAGGAGCTGGTCCCGCTCCTGAAGATCATCGAGGACGTCGTCCGCTCCCTCGCCGCCGACGGCCGCTGGCGTGTGCACCACGTCGGCGCGCTCGACCTGCTGCCCGGGCAGATGCAGACCGTCCTCAAGGAGGCCGAGGAGGCCACCGCCCACGTCGACGGCATACTCGTCAACGTCGCCATCGGCTACGGCGGCCGTCAGGAGATCGCCGACGCCGTACGCTCCATGCTCCTCGACGCCCATGAGAAGGGCACCTCGATGGAGGACCTCGCCGAGTCCGTCGACATCGACATGATCGGCCGGCACCTCTATACGAGTGACCAGCCCGACCCCGATCTGGTGATTCGTACGAGCGGCGAACAGCGTCTGTCGGGATTCATGCTGTGGCAAACGGCCCATTCCGAGTACTACTTCTGCGAGGTCTTCTGGCCGGCCTTCCGGAAGGTCGACTTCCTGCGCGCACTGCGTGACTACGCGGCGCGGCACCGCCGCTACGGCGGTTAGGACTCCCCGGGCGCCGGCCATCGGTACCCGCCCGGGCCGCCCCTGGTGTCACCTGCTCGGGGGACGGGATGTAACAAGGAGTTCACCGGGGCGCCGTCATATGCCGTGGCATGGCGGCGCATTTTCGAGGGCATAAGCCAGACAGGTCGACACCCGAACCACGGGTGTCGTATCTCAGCGGACGGCACGGGGCCGTCCGCCCGGGAGGCCCTTTGCACCAGCCCGACCGTGCGGTCACAGCACGGACGCAGACGCGGAGGGCCGGTTCTCGGCCCGTGCATCGCGGCCGACGACCGGTCCAGCTCCGCCTCGTCGCTCCCCGACCTCATCCGAGGGGGTACGTCCTTCCGTGGTGACCAGCACAAAGCGCCCCAAGCCAGACCGGCGCACCTACGTTCTCGACACCAGCGTCCTGCTGGCCGACCCCAATGCCATGACCCGCTTCGAGGAGCACGAGGTCGTGCTTCCGATCGTCGTGGTCACGGAACTGGAGGCCAAGCGGCACCATCCCGAACTCGGCTACTTCGCCCGGCAGGCCCTGCGCCACCTGGACGACTACCGCGTACGGCACGGCCGGCTCGACGCCCCCATCCCGATCGGGGACCTCGGCGGAACCGTCCGGGTGGAGCTCAACCACTCGGACCCCAGCGTTCTGCCCACCGGCTACCGCCTCGGGGACAACGACTCCCGCATCCTCGCGGTCGCCCGCAACCTGCAGGCCGAGGGGTTCGACGTCACCGTCGTGTCGAAGGACCTGCCGCTCAGGATCAAGGCGTCCTCCGTCGGCCTCCTCGCCGAGGAGTACCGCGCGGAACTGGCCATCACGGACTCCTCCGGCTGGACCGGGATGTCCGAACTGACCCTGTCCGCCGAACAGGTGGACATCCTCTTCGAGGACGGCCACCTGCACGTCCCCGAGGTGGCCGACCTGCCCGTGCACACCGGTCTGACCATCCAGTCGGAACGGGGCAAGGCGCTCGGCCGGGTCACGGCGGAGGGTGACGTCCGCCTGGTGCGCGGGGACCGGGAGGCGTTCGGCATCAAGGGGCGCAGCGCCGAGCAGCGGATCGCGCTCGACCTGCTGCTCGACCCGGACGTCGGGATCGTGTCGATGGGCGGCCGGGCCGGCACCGGCAAGTCGGCTCTCGCGCTGTGCGCGGGACTGGAGGCCGTGCTGGAGCGGCGGCAGCACCAGAAGGTGATGGTCTTCCGCCCGCTGTACGCGGTGGGCGGGCAGGAGCTCGGCTATCTGCCGGGCACCGAGGCCGAGAAGATGAGCCCCTGGGCGCAGGCGGTGTTCGACACCCTCTCCGCAGTCACCACCCGCGAGGTCATCGAAGAGGTCACCGCGCGCGGGATGCTGGAGGTCCTCCCGCTCACGCACATCCGCGGCCGCTCGCTGCACGACGCGTTCGTGATCGTGGACGAGGCGCAGTCACTCGAAAGGAACGTACTGCTGACCGTTCTGTCCCGGATCGGCGCCAATTCGCGGGTCGTTCTGACCCATGATGTGGCGCAAAGGGACAATCTGCGCGTCGGGCGATATGACGGAGTCGTCGCCGTGGTGGAGAAGCTGAAGGGGCATCCGCTCTTCGCGCATGTCACGCTCAACCGGTCCGAGAGGTCCCAGATCGCTGCCCTTGTGACCGAAATGCTCGAGGACGGGCAGATCTGACCCAAGTGTTCAACATGGGATAGCTACCCATGAGTTGGCGTCGTCCGGCAAAGGCGTAGAGCCTAGCCGGGCGGCGCTGTCGTGTGCGGGAGATCCCGAGAATTCCGTGGTCCAAACGGGATGTGAGCTTTCACACTCATCTCGGAATTGCAACGCGGCGCCGGATTACGGCAGAGTCTCGTTCCTGTCAGGCCCCGCATACGACACAGCTGTGCCCCCAGCGGTACGGCGCCACACAGACATCAACTGCATACAGCCGTCGTATGCCGCCCGAGCACCACGCGGCGCTCCCTCAGTGGGAGTCGCCCACCGGGCCCGTGCCTCCCGTGACCCGCAGGTGGGAGGCCAGTGTCAGGGGCACGATCGCGTCCGCCAGGGTCACCGAAGCGGGCGATGCTGGAAGGAAACCGTGTGAGCCCGATCTCGGTCCGGGGATTCGCAGTGGCCTCGGCCACGGCGGTCACCGCTGTCGGAAGCGTCGTCGGAGTCGCCTCGGGCAGCACTGCCCAGACGAACGACGCCGAGGCGACCGCAGCCGACTCGACGCTCCTCGCCGACATACCCGCCGGTCAGCAGGCCCAGGTCCAGACCGCGTCGCTGACGCAGCAGGCGGACACGCAGGCCATCGCCGCGGACACGCTCGCCAAGAAGGACGCCGAGGAAGCGGCCCGCAAGCAGGCTGCCGCGGACGCGATCGCCAAGCAGAAGGCAGCGCAGCAGGCCGAAGAGGCAGCCAAGGCGCGCAAGGAGGCGGAGGCCGCCAGCCGCAGCGCGAGCCGTGACGCCTCCAGCTTCCCGGTCCAGAGCTCGTACACCGTCGCGCAGATCCAGGCGATGGCCCGTCAGATGGTGGCGGCCGACCAGTTCCAGTGCTTCAGCAACATCGTGAACCACGAGTCCAGCTGGAACTACCAGGCGGTCAACGCCTCCTCCGGCGCCTATGGCCTCTTCCAGGCGCTGCCCGCCGGCAAGTACGCCTCCGCCGGCGCCGACTGGCGGACCAACCCGGCCACGCAGATCAAGTGGGGCCTCAACTACATGGACAGCCGCTACGGCAGCCCCTGCCAGGCATGGTCCTTCTGGCAGGCCAACAGCTGGTACTGAGCCGCCGATCCGGCCCGCGCGCGGCGCTCAACCCTCCACAGCCTCTCACCGTCTACGGGTGAGGGGCTGCGGCCGTCTCAGGGACCGCCGCCCCCACCATGTACGGTCGGAACCGACGACTCCAGGGGGGAGTGGTGGGGAGCACCCGGAGAAGCGGGGGAAGAGGACGGATCATGTCACAAGTGCCAGGGTGGCTCTCCCGGCTCGGCGCCGAACTGAGCCGGGTGGGGGAGCGGCTGGACGAACGCCGCGCGGAGGTCGAGAAGGAGCACGGCGAGCCCGAGCCGCCCCCGGCCGTGGACAGCGTCCCGCCACCCCCCGCGTACGCTCCCGCTGTTCGGCCGCAGCCGCGTCCGCATCCCGCCGAGGCGGTGCCCTGGGGCGTACGGGTCGCGGCGGAGGCGGGCTGGCGACTGCTCGTCCTCGCGGGCACCGTCTGGATTCTGATGCGGGTCATCAGCACGATTCAGCTGGTGGTGTTCGCGTTCGTGTGCGCGCTGCTCATCACGGCGCTGCTGCAGCCGACCGTGGCACGGCTCAGGCGCCACGGCGTGCCGCGCGGCCCGGCGACCGCGCTGACCGCGATCCTCGGCTTCGTCATCATGGGCCTGATCGGCTGGTTCGTGACCTGGCAGGTCATGGAGAACATCGACTCGCTGTCCAACCAGATACAGGACGGCATCGACGAACTGCGCAAGTGGCTGCTGAACAGCCCCTTCCATGTCACGGACAAGCAGATCAACCAGATCGCCAAGAACCTGCGCGAGGCGATCGGCGCGAACGCGGACCAGATCACGTCGACGGGTCTGGAGGGCGTACAGGTCATCGTGGAGGCCCTGACCGGCATCCTCCTGACGATGTTCTCGACGCTGTTCCTGCTGTACGACGGCCGGCGCATCTGGGAGTGGACCCTGAAGCTGGTGCCGGCGGCGGCGCGGCCCGGGGTGGCCGGAGCAGGTCCGCGCGCCTGGCGCACGCTGACGGCGTACGTCCGGGGCACGGTGCTCGTGGCCCTCATCGACGCCATCTTCATCGGCCTGGGGATCTACTTCCTCAACGTCCCGATGGCCGTGCCGCTCGCGGTGTTCATCTTCCTCTTCTCCTTCATCCCCCTGGTCGGTGCGGTGGCGTCGGGTGCGCTGGCCGTACTGGTGGCGCTGGTCACGCAGGGCGTCTTCACCGCGATCATGACGCTGGTCGTGGTGCTGGCGGTCCAGCAGATCGAGGGTCACATCCTGCAGCCGTTCATCCTCGGCCGCGCCGTCCGGGTGCACCCGCTGGCGGTGGTGCTGTCGGTGACGGGCGGAGGGATGATCGCGGGGATCGGCGGCGCGGTGGTGGCCGTACCGCTGGTGGCGGTCGCCAACACGGTGGTGGGCTATCTGCGCTCGTATGCGACGGCTCCAGCCGCACGTCAACAGCCGACCGTGCCGCCTCCCTCGCCGGAGAGCACGGCCGTGGGCTCTGCGGCCCAGAGCGAAGGGGAGCCCGAGGCGGCGCTCGAGAACAGGGAGGACTGAGGCCGGCCCACTGCTGTCGGCGGGTGGGGGCCGGAGCACGCAGCACCCGGCGAGGCATCCGGGGACCAGTCCGCGGCGGGGGAGCCGCGGCCGGCCCCCCGGGTCGGGACGGGTAGGCGCGGAGGGCGAAAAACATCCGGGCCCCGCCCACCGCCAAGGTGAACGGGGCCCGGGAAGGCGCGCCGTCGCGGACTACTCCGCGAGCACCGCCTCCGCGTCCAGCGTCACACCGACCGCCTGGACGACAGACGCGATCTTGAAGGCCTCCTGGACGACCTCACGCTCGACGCCCGCCTTCCGCAGCACCTGCTCGTGCGAGTCGAGACACATCCCGCACCCGTTGATCGCCGACACCGCGAACGACCACAGCTCGAAGTCGACCTTGTCGACCCCGGGGTTGCCGATGACGTTCATCCGCAGCCCCGCCCGCAGGCTGCCGTACTCGTGGTCCGACAGCAGATGCCGCGTACGGTAGAAGACGTTGTTCATCGCCATGACGGCCGCCGCGGACTTCGCCGCGGTGTACGCCTCCGGCGAGAGGTTCGCCTTCGCCTCCGGCTCCAGCTCGCGCAGCACGATCGCCGAGCGCGACGCGATCGCCGTCGCCAGCACCGTGCCCCACAGCTGCTGTGCCGGCAGCTCGGAGTTGCCGATGACCGAGCCCAGGTTGAGCTTCAGGTCCTTGGCGTAGTCCGGCAGGGCGGACTTCAGGGAGTCGAGGGACATACGTCACTCACCAGCCAGCAGCTTGACCGGGTCGAGGGTCTCCTCGCCCTTGTTCCAGTTGCACGGGCACAGCTCGTCGGTCTGCAGGGCGTCCAGAACCCGCAGGACCTCCTTGGGGTTACGGCCCACGGAGCCCGCCGTCACCATGGTGAACTGGATCTCGTTGTTCGGGTCGACGACGAAGACGGCACGCTGCGCGAAGCCGTCCTCACCCTCGATGCCCAGCGCGCGCATCAGCTCGTGCTTGGAGTCGGCCATCATCGGGAACGGCAGCTCGCGCAGGTCCGGGTGGTCCTTGCGCCAGGCGTGGTGGACGAACTCGGAGTCGCCGGAGAACCCGAGGATCTGGGCGTCACGGTCGGCGAACTCGTCGTTCAGCTTGCCGAAGGCCGCGATCTCGGTCGGGCACACGAAGGTGAAGTCCTTGGGCCATGCGAAGACGATCTTCCACTTGCCCTCGTAGGTCTTGTGGTTGATCTGCTCGAACTCCTTGCCCTTCTCCAGCGAGACGCAGGCGGTCAGTTCGAACTCGGGGAACTTGTCACCGACAGTGAGCACACGCTCTCCTTGCAGCACAGAAGCACCTCGAGCGCAAGATGCTTCTCATGGGTTGGACTGTTCCGATGCTGGCACAGGGTGCATTGATTAGGGAAATAGCTACACTCGGTCGGGTTGATCGGTGTCGGCTATCAGTAACCGGGAGTAGGAGCATGGCCGCGGGTGGGACCAGGACCAACGGACGCCGCCAGCCCACGCTCGCCCAGTTGCGCGCCTTCGCCGCCGTCGCCGAGCATCTGCACTTCCGGGACGCCGCCGCCGCGATCGGCATGAGCCAGCCCGCCCTGTCGGGCGCCGTCTCCGCCCTGGAGGAGGTGCTCGGCGTCACCCTGCTGGAGCGCACCACCCGCAAGGTGCTCCTGTCACCCGCCGGTGAGCGCCTCGCCGTACGGGCCAAGGCGGTGCTGGAGGAGGTCGGCGCGCTGATGGAGGAGGCCGAGGCCGTCCGCGCCCCCTTCACCGGGGCGCTGCGGCTCGGCGTGATCCCGACGGTGGCACCGTACCTCCTGCCCACCGTCCTCAATCTCGTCCACGACCGCTATCCGCACCTCGACCTCCAGGTCCACGAGGAGCAGACCGCGAACCTGCTCGACGGGCTGACCACCGGCCGCCTCGACCTGCTGCTGCTCGCCGTCCCCCTCGGCGTGCCCGGAGTCGTGGAACTCCCGCTCTTCGACGAGGACTTCGTCCTCGTCACCCCGCTCGACCACTGGCTCGGCGGCCGGGACGGGATACCCCGCGAGGCGCTGCGCGAGCTGAACCTGCTGCTCCTGGACGAGGGGCACTGCCTGCGCGACCAGGCCCTCGACATCTGCCGGGAGGCGGGTCGTGAGGACGTCCCGGTGACCACGACCGCGGCCGGTCTGTCCACCCTCGTCCAGCTCGTCGCGGGCGGCCTCGGCGTCACGCTGCTGCCCCGCACCGCCGTCGGGGTGGAGACCACCCGCAACGGCCGGCTCCTCACCGGCTACTTCGCGGACCCGGCCCCGACCCGGCGCGTCGCCTTCGCCATGCGCGCGGGCGCGGCACGCGGTCCTGAGTACGAGGAGCTGGCCGCGTCCCTGCGCGAGGCGCTGCGGCCGCTCCCCGTACGGGTGCTGGGGCCCGGCGACTGACCGGGCCCCGCACCGGCTACTCCGTGCGCAGCCCGTCCGGCCGCATCAGCCGCAGCAGCGGCGGGAGGCTGAGCGCGGTGACCAGCAGCACGACCCCCGCGCCGAGAGCGGTCATCGTCAGCACGCTCGCCCAGTCCACGCTCACCGTGGCGGCGGACATCTTCAGCAGGACGGCGCCCAGCGTCAGACCGACCACCGAGGCCAGCAGCAGGCCGAGCGCGATGGGGATCGCCGTCTGCCACAGCACCGACAGGCTCAGCGTGCGGCGCCGGGTGCCGAAGGCGACCAGAGACGACAGCAGCTTCTTGCGCTCGCGCAGCTGCTCGAGCTGGGAGACGAGCAGGCTCGCGCCGATCAGCATCAGCACGCACGCTGCGCCGACGAACAACCCCCTGCGGATGGAGGTGAAGCGCACGGACTCCTCGGTGGCCGCCCAGGTCATGGGGGTCGAGTACGGGGCGACCCGCGCCGCGGTGTTCCGTACCAAGTCGGGGGCGTCCGGGACCGAACGGTCGAGCGCGAGGTAGATCTCCCCCCGGAAGCCGCGCTCCGCCTGCGCGGGCAGAGCGCCGCGGGTGAACAGGAAACCGCCGCGCCGTACACCGGTCGGGTCCTCACGGGACTGCGCCTGCTTGAGGCCCTGCGGCACCGTCCAGGCGAACTCCGTTCCCTTCTCGTCGCCGTACGAAGGGTCGAGGTACAGGGTGCGGCCCGGCTTTGCCAGGGCCGGCGTATCGGTGTCGTATTCGGCGCCCCGCAGCACGAAGACGTCGCCCTCCCGGCATGAGGGCAGATGCGCCACCTCGCGCAGAGCCGCGCAGTCGCCGACGGTCACGTCACTGCTGGTCTTGGGGTCCTTGCGCCGGTCGCCCATCTCGGAACCGGAGAACGCCATGACCTGGCGGACGCCCTTGGTGCGGCCGAACTCCGCGGCGGCTGGGGCGACCCGGACGTCGCTCGGCAGGCTCACCTGTATCTGCGCCCGTGACACGTCCTGCCGCGACTGCTTCGTGTAGTCGCCCTCGACGCCGGAGAACAGCATCTGCAGGGCGATCGCCCCGGCCACCGCCACCGCGATGCCGTTGACCATGCGGGCGGCGGTGCCGCTGCTCAACTGAAGCCTGCGAACGGCCAGTTGCCAGGCCACGCCACCGGAGTTCAGCCGGGCGACGACCGTCTCGACGACCCACGGCAGCAGCGCGGTGACGCCGACCAGCAGCAGCAGGACACCCCCGACGACCAGGTACTCGTTGAAGTTCCCGTTGGTGTGGCCCTTGCCGAGCATCGGGTAGAGCATCGCGAGCCCGGCCAGCGGCAGCAGCAGGCGCCACCACAGCCTGCGCCGGGCCGGCTTCGCGGTGCGCACCACGCCGAGCGGTTCGATGACGACACCGCGCAGCGCGAACAGGGTGACCATGACCGCGGCCGCCGGGACCGCGACCGCCACGAGCAGGGCCAGTGTGGGAGAGGGGTTCATGTAGCTGGGGAAGACGCTGACGCCGAACACCTCGACGGATGCGGCGAGCTGACGTCCGACCAGGAAGAACGCGGTGCCGAAGAGCAGTCCGAGCAGTGACCCCGCGAGCGCCTCGCCGGCGGCGATGCGCCGGGTCATCCCGCTGTCCGAACCCACCAGCCGCAGCGCCGCCAGCCTGCGGTCGCGCCGCTCGCCGCCGAACCGCACGGCCGCGGCGATGAAGACGCCGACGGGCATGAGCAGGACGACGAAGACGACCAGGGTCAGCAGGAGAAGGACGGGGTCCGTCTTCTCGGACGTGGGTTCTTCGTCCCCGAACATGTCGATCCGGGCCACGTTCGGGGGGTCGATCTTCGCGGCGAGCCCTTGGGCACCCGCGTAGTAGGCCAGTTCGTGCGAGCCGATGAGCCCGCTCTCCGCGATGGTGCCGGTGATCCGGTACGGCAGCCGCTGCCGCAGCAGGGCGCCGTCGTCGGACTGGAGCAGTTTCTTCAGTGCGGGCGAGACGACCATCGTGCCCGGCTCCGGGAACCGGTCGAGGCCGGGCGGCAGCGGTGCCCGGGCGCCCTCGGGCTCCATCAGCCGTCCGCGGACGGCCTTCTGCCGGTAGGTGGTGTCGATGTCGGCGATCACCAGCGTGTTGTCGGCCTTCGGCTTGGGCGTCTGGCTGTAGGTGTGGTCCGCGCGCGCGTTGTCCCGCTCGTGCCGCACCGCGATCGCGTTGGGGAGAGCGGTGGTGAGGAGCAGCAGCGCCACGCCGAGACCGACGCCGAAGCCGGTCAGCAGGAGCCGGACCCATCCCTCGCGCCCACTGCTGAACGCGAACCTGGCACCCATCACCAGGTCTCTCGACCACTGACGCCCACTCATACGAGGCGCTCCATGTCCCGGGACTTGCCGTCGCGTACGACGACCTCGCGGTCGGAGTAGGCCGCCACCCGTGCCTCGTGCGTGACCAGGACGACGGCGGCGTTGGTCGAACGGGCCGCCTCGGTGAGCAGTTCCATCACGCGCTCGCCGTTGAGCGAGTCGAGGGCACCGGTGGGTTCGTCGGCGAAGAGCACGCGCGGGCCCGTGACCAGGGCGCGGGCCACGGCCACACGCTGGCCCTGGCCGCCGGATATCTCACCGGGCCGCTTGCCCGCGAGGTCGTCGACCTCGAGCCGGGCCATCCAGGACAGCGCGGCCTGCTCGGCCTGTTTGCGGGAGGTGCCGTTCAGCCGCAGCGGCAGGGCCACGTTCTCCACACAGGTCAGCTCGGGGACGAGCTGACCGAACTGGAAGACGAACCCGAACTCGCTGCGGCGCAGCAGGCTGCGCTGGGCATCGCTCATACCGGCCATCTCGCGGCCGTTGTAGACGATGGAACCGGCGTCGGGTGGCACGATCCCGGCCAGGCAGTGCAGCAGGGTCGACTTGCCCGACCCGGAGGGGCCCATGACGGCGACGATCTCGCCGGGGTGGATGGAGAACTCCGCGCCGTCCAGTGCGAGGGTGGGCCCGTACGCCTTGCGCAGGCCCTCGGCGGCGAGCAGGGAACCAGCGGGAGCAGTCACTCGGCCACCGCCTCGGCGAGCTTGGCCAGCCGTGCGGCGGTCAGCTCGAGCCACCGCAGGTCGGCCTCCAGGTGGAACAGGGCGTGGTCGCAGATCAACTGGTCGGCCAGGTCGCCCTTGCGTTTGCGGTCGGTCAGGATCCGCATCGTCCGCAGGTGCTCAGCGCGCTGAGTGTCGAGGATGCCGGCCGCGTCGCGGTGGGTGAGCAGCGCGATGACGACCTTGCTGTACAGGGTCGACTGCAGATACGGCTCCGGCTTCTCCGGCGTCGCCAGCCACCGCTGGACGTCGGTGACGCCGGCGTCGGTGATGGCGTACCGCTTGCGCTCGGGCCCGCCGCCGGGCTCGATCCCGTCGACCTCCACGAGCCCGTTCTTCAGCAACCGGGACATCGTCGAGTAGACCTGACCGTAGTGCAGCGGCCGGTCATGACCGAACTTCTCGTCGAAGGCCCGCTTCAGGTCGTAACCGTGGCGGGGCCCGGACTCCAGGAGTCCGAGGAGAGTGTGACCGATGGACATGCGGAGCACTGTACATACGGCGTATACACCTTGCGTATACATGGCGCGTAGAGGCAGTGACTGCGCGTTGGTCCGTGCAGGTGGGGGCTGATTGTCACGGTTCTGCCACACAGTCACCCCCACCGGGCCCGTCCAGGGGCCGTGCTCGAAGAGCCGGGCGAGTTCGAGGACGAGGCCGCAGGTCGATGTGGGAGTCTGCGGGGCGAGCCCCCGACGGAGGCCTACGCTTCCGGTTCTCCCGAGGCCGGTGGTCGCCCCCGGCGTGGGATCGGCTTGGCCTCGCGCGGCAGGCGCCCCGCCTCCGCCAGAGCCCGTCGCAGCAGGAACTCGATCTGGGCGTTCGCCGAGCGCAGTTCGTCCGAGGCCCAGCGGGCGAGCGCCTCGTACACCGACGGGTCGAGCCGCAACAGCACCTGTTTGCGCTGCTGCGGCCGACGCTGGGGGTCCGCGCCCCCGGAGGGAGCCGTCACTGGTAGAGGGACCCCGTGTTCAGGACCGGCTGCGGCGCCCGGTCCCCGCACAGCACCACCATCAGGTTCGACACCATCGCCGCCTTCCGCTCCTCGTCCAGCTCCACGATGTCCCGCTCCGCGATCCGGGCGAGCGCCGCCTCGACCATCCCGACCGCGCCGTCGACGATCTGCCGCCGCGCCGCGACCACCGCCCCGGCCTGCTGCCGCTGGAGCATCGCGGACGCGATCTCCGGAGCGTACGCGAGGTGCGTGAACCGTGACTCGATGATCCGCACGCCGGCGGCCTCCACGCGCGCGTGCAGCTCGGCGGCGAGCTTCTCGGTGATCTCCTCGGCGTTGCCGCGCAGCGACAGCCCGTCCTCCTCATGGGCGTCGTACGGGTATTCGATCGCGATGTGCCGCACGGCCGCCTCGGTCTGTGTGGCGACGAACTCCAGGAAGTCGTCGACCTCGAAGGTGGCCTGGGCCGTGTCCTCCACCTTCCAGACCACCACCGCGGCCAGCTCGATCGGGTTGCCGTAGGCGTCGTTGACCTTCAGGACGGCGGTCTCGTGGTTTCTGACCCTGGTCGAGATCTTCGTGCGCGAGGTGAAGGGATTCACCCAGCGCAGCCCGTCCTGCCGGATGGTGCCGCGGTAGCGCCCGAAGAGCTGCACCACCCGTGCCTCGCCCGGCGCCACCATGTTCAGACCGCACATCGCGAGGAACGCCGCCAAGCCGATCAGCACGCCGGCGACGATGAGCGCGGCCTTGACGCCGGATGCGGTGACCGTCGCGCCGACGGCGACCAGACCGACGCCAAGGGCCAGCCCCACCAGCCCGAGCAGCAGCGCCAGTCCGCCGCCGATGCTGTGTGCCGGGAACTCCCGCACGCGCGGGCTGGGCATCTCGGGTATGTCCGTGGAGGCGGACGCGGCTTGTGTCGACATGGGTGGTCTCCCCCGGTTTCGTCTCTAGCTCCGAACTAGCAAAGTGATAACACATTACCCTCCTGGACAACCTTCCACTCCTCCTGATCGTCGATTCCGATGGGACGGGTGCTGGATCTCACGTCCGTAAAAGACGTGATCGACAACCCTTTGTCATACCGCGCGGTGTTAGTTTTCTGAGCTGACCTGAACCACGCACCTGTGTGACGCACGAGAGTGAAGCGGAGCGGATCGACCCATGGGACGAGCGGAAGAGAGACGAGCGCGGCAGCGCGGTGGCCGCCGCGCGGCGCCCAAGAGCTCGCCCGGGACGACCCGGTCGGCGTCGGTCGGCACGGTCGGCCAGGGCGGAGCGCCGGCCGGCGGCAGGGCCGCCGCGCGGGCCGCCAGGAATCGCGGAAAGGGCGGCAAGGGCGGTAAGAGCGGCATACGCCGGTTCTTCACCTGGAAGACGGTCCTCGGCTCGCTCTTCGGCTTCGTGCTGCTGGTCATGGGCGCGTTCGTGGCGCTGTACGTGATGACTCCCATCCCGGCGGCGAACGCCGACGCCACGCTGCAGAGCAACGTCTACAAGTACAGCGACGGCTCGATCCTCACCCGCAGCGGCAAGCTCAACCGGGAGACGGTCGACCTCGCCGAGGTCCCCAAGCCCGTCCAGCACACCTTCGTCGCCGCCGAGAACAAGACGTTCTACCAGGACGCGGGCGTCGACCTGAGGGGCACGGCCCGCGGCCTCCTCAACACGCTCTCCGGCAAGGGCGCGCAGGGCGGTTCGACGATCACCCAGCAGTACGTCAAGAACTACTACCTGACCCAGAACCAGACCGTCACGCGCAAGCTGAAGGAACTGGTCATCTCGCTGAAACTGGACCGCAAGAAGTCCAAGGACTACATCCTCGCGGGCTACATCAACACGAGCTACTACGGGCGGGGCGCCTACGGCATCCAGGCCGCGGCGCAGGCCTACTACCACAAGGACGCCAAGAACCTCACGGTCGAGCAGGGCGCGTACCTGGCCGCCCTGCTCCAGGCACCGAACCAGTACGACTGGGCGATCGCCAGCGACACCGGCAAGAGGCTGGTGCAGCAGCGCTGGAACTACGTCCTGAACAACATGGTCGAGATGCACTGGCTGGACGCGGGCAAGCGCCAGGCCATGAAGTTCCCGGTGCCCCTGGCACCCAAGGGCGCGCCCGGTATGGAGGGGCAGACCGGCTACCTGGTCGACGCGGCCAACGCGGCGCTGGAGAAGCAGCTCGTCGCCCAGGGCACCGCCTCCACCCTCAGCGACGCCGAGGCGCTGATCACCAAGGGCGGCTGGACGATCACGCTGAACATCGACAAGAAGAAGCAGACCGGGCTGGAGCGGGCCGTCAAGCAGCAACTGACCAGCAAGCTCGACCAGAAGAAGCGTGCCGTCGACGGCGCCGTCCAGGCCGGTGCCGTCTCCGTCGACCCGAGGACGGGCAAGGTCCTCGCCCTCTACGGCGGCGTCGACTACTTCAAGCACTACACCAACAACGCGACGCGCCGCGACTACCAGCCCGCCTCCACGTTCAAGCCGGTCATCCTCGCCGCCGCCCTGGACGAGGGCGCCAAGACCCAGGACGGCCGACAGATCGACGCGAACACGATCTACGACGGCACCAGCGGCCGCCAGGTCGTGGACAACGGCACCAAGGTCGGCTTCGCCCCGCCGAACGAGGACGACCAGGACTACGGACCCATCACCGTCCAGACGGCGATGAACGACTCCGTCAACTCCGTCTTCGCGCAGATGGGTGTCGACGTGGGCATGGCCGAGGTGATGAAGGTCGCCGGCAAGCTCGGCATGGACACCAAGGGAATGCAGGCGGTTCCCGCGCAGACGCTGGGCTCCATGGGCGCGAGCCCGATGGAGATGGCCGGCATCTACGCCACCCTCGACAACCACGGCAAGAAGGTCACCCCGACGATCATCAAGTCGGCCGAGCACAACAACACCGCGGTCACCTTCCCCAACCCGATAGGCGACCAGGTCATCACCCCCGAGGCCGCCGACACGGTGACCTCGGTGCTCACCGGCGTGGTCGACGACGGTACGGCCAAGACATCGGTGGCGAACAACCCGGCGCGCCACGGCCAGCAGGTCGCCGGCAAGACGGGTACGTCCGACAACAACAAGTCGGCCTGGTTCACCGGCTTCACGCCGAACCTGGTGACCTCCGTCGGCCTGTTCGGCGAGGACCCCAAGACCCATGCCCAGGTTCCGATGACGGGTGCCACCGGCGACGTCCCGGGCAGCCCCAGCGGCCGTATCAACGGCGGTAGCTACCCGGCCCTGATCTGGGCGGCGTACACCTTCCAGGCGATGGGCCCGGTCAGCAAGTTCCAGCTGGACACCACGCAGGGCGCGGCCGTCCAGCCGAGTGTGACACCGACCCCCTCGCAGTCGCCGACCACCTCGCCGTCGTCGTCGCCGACCTCGCAGAAGCCGACGACCAGGCCCCCGACGAGCTCGGCCCCGCCGTCGAGCTCGCCGACGACGAGCAGGCCTCCGACGAGCTCGGCGCCGCCGTCGCCGACCAACTCGCCGTCGCAGCCGACGCCGCCGGAGAATCCGCTCGACCCCCACGGCGGCGGCCACTAGGCCCTGCCCTACGCGAAGGGCGCCCGGTGGACCGGCCACCGGGCGCCCTTCGCGCTGTCGTACCTCAGAGCCTGTGTCGCCGTCGTAGCCGGGAGCCTGTGCCGGACACAGGCTCTCAGCCCCGGTTCAGCTCGAACCAGACCACCTTGCCGGTGCTCAGCCGGGTCGCACCCCAGCGCCGGGCCAGCCGGTTCACCAGGTAAAGACCCCGACCGCCCTCGTCCGTGGCCCGTGCCTGCCGCAGACGCGGCAGCTGAGGCACGTCGTCGCCCACCTCGCAGCGCAGCACGTCGGTGCGCAGCAGCCGTAGCGTGATCGGACGCGACGCATACCGCACGGCGTTCGTGACGACCTCGCTGACCAGCAGCTCCACCGAATCCGTCAGGTCCTGCAGCCCCCAGCGGTCGAGCGCCCGGCGCGCCAGCCGCCTGGCGCGGCTCGGCGCCGCGTCCTCGGGCTCCAGCACCCAGTACGCGACGTCGCTCGGGGCGATCCCGTCGAAGCGGGCGGCGAGCAGCGCGATGTCGTCGTCGCGGTCGCCGGGCCCCAGCATGTCGAGCACCTCGTCGCACAACGCCTCCAGCGGCGGCGGGTGGTCGGCACCGGTGATTTGGGCGGTCGCGGCGAGCTTCTCCCGCAGCTGCTCTATGCCGGTCCACACGTCCCGCAGGCGCGACTCGACCAGCCCGTCGGTGTACAGCAGCAGGGTGGCGCCGGCCGGGGCGTCCAGCTCCACCGCCTCGAAGTCCACCCCGCCCACGCCGATGGGCGCGCCCGCGGGCACCCGCAGCACCTCGGCGCGGCCGCCCAGGTGCAGCAGCACCGGCGGTGGATGGCCCGCGTTGGCGATGGTGATCCGGTGCGAGACCGGGTCGTACACCGCGTACAGGCAGGTCGCCATGCGGTCGGTGCCGAGCCGCTGCGCCTGCTCGTCGAGGTGGTGCAGCACCTCCTGCGGCGGCAGGTCGAGACCTGCCAGTGTCTGGGCCGTCGTCCGCAGCTGCCCCATGATCGCCGCCGACGTCATGGAGTGGCCCATCACGTCACCCACGACGAGCGCGACCCGGCTGCCCGGCAGCGGAATCGCGTCGTACCAGTCCCCGCCCACCCGCGCGGTCTCCGCGGCCGGCAGATAGCGGGACGCCAGCCGCACGCCCGTCGGGTTGGGCAGCGTCTCCGGCAGCATGGTGCGCTGCAACTCGTCCGCGATGTACGCCTCACGGCCGTACAGCACCGCCTTGTCGATGCCGAGCGCGCTGTGCGTGGCGAGCTGCGCGGCGACCAGCAGGTCGTCGGCCTCGAACGCCGGGCGCTCCGCGCGGCGCAGGAACAGCACGGCGCCGATCACCCGGCGCCGTCCGCGCAGCGGCGCGAGGATGGCGCGCTGGCCCGGAGGGACCGTCAGCTCGTCGCCCAGCAGCTCGGGCAGTGCGGCCCGGGCGGCGGGCGCGTCCGCGAACACCGGCCGCACCCCGCGCAGCACCTCGGCGAGCGCACCGCCGGGCCGCACCTCGCACAGCTCGTTGCTCAGCTCGACGACCCCGGAGTCCTCCGGCACCGGAACCGGCAGGATGCCGTCCTCCAGGTCCCGCTCCTGCGGTATCCGGTCGGTGCGCCGCAACCGCAGCACCAGGGGACCGGTGGGGCGCTCGTCGCCCACCGGCAGCGGGTCGCGCAGATACACGAGGATCGCGTCCGAGAACGTGGGCACGGTGGCCCGGCACAAGCCCATCACGATCTCGTCCAGGTCGATGCCGCGGGCGATCCGCCGGGTCGCGGCGCCCACGAAACGCAGCCGGTCGCCGTCGCGCCGCATCGGCATGGGCCCGCTCGGCAGGCCCTGGCCGGTGCGCCGATCCTTGCCGCCGGGCAGGGCGGCGGGACGGTTCTGGTCCCCGCTCGGCTGGACCGGGATCACCTCCGGGGCAGGACGCGGCCGGTGCGTGTCGGGTTCGTCCGCGGCCGGCTGGGAGTGCTCGGTGCCATCCGCCGCGGGCAGCGGGGTGGACGCGCCACCCGGGGAGCCCGGCGATCCGTGCTGGGCGCAGGGCGCCGGCGCGGCGGGCGTGTCACCCGCCCGCGTCTGTGCGGGTAAAGCCGTGGCCGGCGGAGAGGTGAGCGGCTCCGGGGTACGCAGGAGCGCCCCGCGGGGCTCCGCGGGGCCGACGCCCGGCTGGGGGCGCTCGTGGGAGGTCGGGTGCTCCGTCACGCGTGTCGAATCCATCCGTCCGGGGCTGCGCGCCGTGCGTGCAGTTCGTCCCGCCGTGAAGCCGATACCCGGAATACGTGCCCCAGGAACGGATTTCCCGCCAGGTCACACGACGTTCCTGGTGCACCGGTCGGACGAGCCGTCCCGGTCTGGCCCTCGTACCCCTCGCTCACGTCCTGCCGCCCCTCGGTGACGTTCGGTCAAGCCCAGCGCTTACTGCGGGAGTTGCTGTGGTGCGCCCTTGCGGAGGACGATCCTACGGTTGTACCGCGGGGGCGCAACAAGGGTCTCATGACGTCGTGTACGCGGGAGTACGGTCCCAGTCGTCCGGCAGCCGCGGCACCGACCAGGCCGGATCGGGACGCCAGTGCTGCCAGCCGTCCGAGAACGGCGTGCCCCAGGCGCGGATCACCTCCACCGCGGACCGTCCCGCCTCCCGTACCCGCTCGGCGAGCTGAGCGTCGATCAGGCCGTCCTGCTGGGCCTGTGCGAACTCGTCCTCGTCGCGCCAGTCCCAACTGCGGTCCGGGTAGACGCAGATGTCCAGGAAGTGGTCCTCGGAATCGACGCCGCCGGCCCAGCGCACCAGCGGCTCCTCCAGGTTGACGTACCAGTTCTTGAAGCGCCAGCCCGGGTCCCAGAACAGCCACACCGACCAGGGCTCCCCGGGCCGGGCCAGCTTGAGCACTCCGGTGCCGAACCAGCGGTCGAACTGCACGGTGCGCGGCTTGGTGTAGCGGGTCCGGAGCGGCTCGGCGTGCAGCGGAGTGCCGTCGGCGAGGACGGGCCGCACGCACGTGGTCCCCGGCGCCATCCACACGGCCAGCAGATCCGAGTCGTCGCGTACGACGGTCACGGGTCGGGCGATGTGAAAGCGCTCGCCCGCGTTCTCCCGGTACCGCCACAGGATCTGGTCACCGGGCGCCCAACGCCCCGTCACCCCGTCGGCTTCGCCCGCTTCGCCCGCTTCCACTCGTCTCACCGCTCCACCCTCTGCCATGCACAGATATTAGGTGCCCCAGGCATACGACGCTGTGGTGCCCGTCATCGGTTCGCGTCACGGGCGGGTGATGTGCGTCGATATGGGGCGAGGCGTTACGGGTGTGTCATCCGCAGGACATCAAGCGCCTCGTCGAGCTGGTCGAGGGTGAGGTCGCCGCGGTCCACATAGCCGGACTCCAGGACGACTTGACGGATCGTCTTGCGTTCGGCGAGCGCCTTCTTCGCGACCTTCGCGGCCTCTTCGTAGCCGATGTACCGGTTGAGCGGCGTGACGACGGAGGGTGACGACTCGGCGTACTCGCGGGCGCGTTCGCGGTGGGCGACGATGCCGTCGATCGTGCGGTCGGCGAGGAGCCGCGAGACATTGGCGAGGAGCCGCACGGATTCGAGCACGTTCTTGGCGATGACCGGCATCATCACGTTGAGCTCGAAGTTGCCGGAGGCGCCGGCGGTGGCCACGGTGGCGTCGTTCCCGACGACCTGGGCGGCGACCATGAGAACGGCCTCGGGGATCACGGGGTTGACCTTGCCGGGCATGATCGAGGAGCCGGGCTGCAGGTCGGGGAGGCTGATCTCGGCGAGGCCGGTGCGGGGGCCGGAGGCCATCCACCGCAGATCATTGGCGATCTTCGTGAACCCCACGGCGATGGTGCGCAGCTGCCCGCTGATCTCGACGATCCCGTCCCGGGCGCCCTGGGCCTCGAAGTGGTTGCGGGCCTCGGTGAGCGGGAGCCCGGTGGTGCGGGCGATCTCGGCGATGACGGCGGCGGAGAAGCCGGGCGGGGTGTTGATGCCGGTGCCGACGGCGGTGCCGCCGAGGGGGAGTTCGGCGAGGCGGGGGAGGGAGGCGGTGAGCCGCTCGATGCCGTACCGCACCTGTGCGGCGTACCCCCCGAACTCCTGACCGAGCGTCACGGGGGTGGCGTCCATGAGGTGCGTCCGGCCGGACTTCACCACATCGGCGAACTCCTCGGCCTTGCGTTCGAGGGAGGTGGCGAGGTGGTCGAGAGCGGGGACGAGGTCCCGGCTGACGGCGGCGGTGGCGGCGATGTGGAGGGAGGAGGGGAAGACGTCGTTGGACGACTGGGACGCGTTGACGTGGTCGTTCGGGTGCACGTCCCGGCCGAGGCGCTCGGTCGCGAGGGTGGCGATGACCTCGTTGGTGTTCATGTTGGAGGAGGTGCCGGAGCCCGTCTGGAAGACGTCGACGGGGAAGTGCTCGTCCCACCGGCCCTCGGCCACCTCGGCGGCGGCCTCCTGAATGGCGTCGGCGACGTCCTTGTCGAGCACGCCCAGCTCCGCGTTGACCTTGGCGGCGGCGGACTTGATGCGGGCGAGCGCCTCGATGTGCGCGCGCTCGATCCGCTGCCCGGAGACGGGGAAGTTCTCCACGGCACGCTGTGTCTGCGCGCGCCACTTGGCGTGGAGGGGGACCTGGACCTCGCCCATGGAGTCGTGCTCGATGCGGTATTCGCTCATGCCGGGTACAGCGCGGGGGAGGGCGGGGTTGTTCCGTGGGTGGGCCGGATGGGGGTGCGGGCCGGTGGGCGGTTGCGGCCACTGGGTCCGCGTCTGCCTTTCCTGCCCTCCCCGTCCCTGGGGGCCGCGTCCCCAGACACCCGCTTCGGCCCTGACGGCCTCGTCGTCAAACTCCGCAAACTCTTCGAGCAGGGGGGCGCCAGATGGGCTGAATCGATGCCGACCGGCGCTGAACACATCAGCCCCTCCTTTGGGAGATCCAGCCGCGCCGACGTTTGAGGGGCGGGGGTGCGGGGGCTGGCCCCGGATGGGTCTGGGGCGGAGCCCCGGGGGGGTGCGGAGGCGGGGCGCCGCGAGGGGTGCGGGGGCGGAGTCTCCGGCGGGGGTGAAGGGGGGAGTCCCGTGGTGGGGGTTTCTGGTGGGGCGTCGCGAGGGGTGCGGGGGCGCGGTCCCCGCTGGGGTGCGGGGGCGGAGCCTCCGGCGGGGGTGAAGGGGGTGGAGTCCCTGGCGGCGTTTCTGGTGGGGCGTCGCGAGGGTGTGGGGGACGCAGTCCCGGCCGGGGCGCGGGAGGGAGCCCCTCACGGTCCAAGGGAAGCCCCCGGTAGGTTTTCTGGTGGGGCGTCGCTTGGGTGTGGGGGACGCAGTCCCGGCCGGGGCGCGGGGGCGGAGCCCCTCACGGTCCAAGGGAAGCCCCGGTGGGGTTGAAGGGGCGGAGCCCCTGGGTGGGACGGTCGAGGTGGCGGGGGCGAAACCCCAAGGGTCGGCCCCCGCCGTAGCTTGAGGGCTACGCCAGGCCCGGTCCCCGCACCGGGATCGACGTGAACGTCGGCTGGGGCGCCGGGTCCTTGAAGAAGTCGTTGCCCTTGTCATCGACCACGATGAACGCCGGGAAGTCCTCCACCTCGATCTTCCAGACCGCCTCCATGCCCAGCTCCTCATACTCGAGGACCTCGACCTTCTTGATGCAGTCCTGGGCGAGGCGGGCCGCCGGGCCGCCGATGGACCCCAGGTAGAAGCCGCCGTGCGCCGCACACGCGTCCGTGACCTGCTTGCTCCGGTTGCCCTTCGCCAGCATCACCTTCGAGCCGCCCGCCGCCTGGAACTGCTCGACGTAGGAGTCCATGCGGCCGGCCGTCGTCGGGCCGAAGGAGCCGGAGGCGTAGCCCTCGGGGGTCTTCGCCGGGCCGGCGTAGTACACCGGGTGGTCCTTCAGGTACTGCGGCATCTCCTCACCCGCGTCCAGACGTTCCTTGATCTTCGCGTGGGCGATGTCCCGGGCGACGACCAGCGGTCCCGTCAGGGACAGGCGGGTCTTGACCGGGTACTTCGTCAGCTCGGCGAGGATCGCCTCCATCGGCTGGTTCAGGTCGATCCTCACGACCTCCCCCTCGTCCAGATGGGCGTCCGTCGTGTCCGGCAGGAAGCGGGCCGGGTCCGTCTCCAGCTGCTCCAGGAACACGCCCTCCGCCGTGATCTTGGCGACCGCCTGCCGGTCCGCCGAGCACGACACCGCGATCGCCACCGGGCAGGACGCACCGTGCCGCGGGAGACGCACCACGCGCACGTCGTGGCAGAAGTACTTGCCGCCGAACTGGGCCCCGATCCCGATCTTCTGCGTGAGCTCGAAGACCTTCTCCTCCAGCTCCTTGTCACGGAAGCCGTGCCCCAGCTCCGAGCCCTCGGTCGGCAGCTCGTCCAGGTAGTGCGCGGAGGCGTACTTCGCGGTCTTCAGGGCGTACTCCGCGCTCGTACCGCCGACGACGATCGCCAGGTGGTACGGCGGGCACGCGGCCGTGCCCAGCGAGCGGATCTTCTCCTCCAGGAACTTCATCATGGAGGCCTCGTTCAGGACGGCCTTCGTCTCCTGGTACAGGAAGGACTTGTTGGCGCTGCCGCCGCCCTTCGCCATGAACAGGAACTTGTAGGCGCCGCCGTCCGTCGCGTACAGCTCGATCTGCGCGGGGAGGTTGGAACCGGTGTTCTTCTCCTCCCACATCGTCAGCGGAGCCATCTGCGAGTAGCGCAGGTTGAGCTTCGTGTAGGCGTCGTAGACGCCGCGGGAGAGGGCCTTCTCGTCCTCGCCCTCCGTCAGCACGTTCTGGCCGCGCTTGCCCATCACGATCGCCGTGCCGGTGTCCTGGCACATCGGCAGCACGCCCGCCGCCGCGATGTTCGCGTTCTTCAGCAGGTCCAGGGCCACGAACTTGTCGTTGGCGCTGGCCTCCGGGTCGTCGATGATGCGGCGCAGCTGCGCCAGGTGGGCGGGGCGCAGGTAGTGCTGGATGTCGTGGACGGCCTCCTCGGCCAGCTTGCGCAGCGCCTCCGGCTCCACCTTGAGGAACGTACGCCCGTCGGGTCCCTCGACGGTGGAGACGCCCTCGGACGTCACCAGCCGGTACGGGGTGGTGTCCTCTCCCGTGGGGAGCAGATCGGTGTACGCGAACTCAGGCATCTCGCCCATTCCTCACTAGACAGACAGCGGCTGGCCTCCGTTGGCAGCGTCCACCAGCGTAGAACCTGGCTCCTGCCGCGGACCTGTGAGGTAGGGCTCAGTCCCGGGTTCCGTCCCGACGACCCGGTTCGACGGCCCGGTTCGCCGCTTCCCGGACTGGTTCTCCACAGGCGTGTTCGAGGGCTAGTCGCGATCTATCGCGTTTCGCTACGCTGCTGTCGTGGACCTTCAAAAGAGCCCCGCCCCGACCGACGACCGGCCCGTGCCGCCGGCCGAGCTTCGCTGCTCGGACGCCGACCGCGACCGCATCACCGACATCCTGCGCGACGCCCTCGCCGAGGGGCGTCTGACGGCCGAGGAGCACGCCGAGCGCGTCGAGGGCGTGCTGCACGCCAAGACGGTCGGTGAGCTCGACCGGTTCGTCCGCGACCTGCCCGCGGCCCTCCCCCGAGCCGTCGACTTCGCTGGAGCAGGGAGGTACTCCCATCTCCGCACCGCCCCGGCGTACGCCGCGCCGGGCCGGCCCGCTCCGGGTTTCATGCCGAGGGAGCCCGACGAGAACGTGGTGGCGGTCTTCAGCAGCGCCATCCGCCGGGGCCGCTGGCGCCCCCGCCGCCGCACGCACGCGTACGCGATCTTCGGCAGTGTCGAGATCGACCTCAGCGAGGCGCTGTTCGAGTACCAGCAGGTCGTGATCAAGGCGGTCTCGGTCTTCGGCGACGTGCAGATACGCGTCCCGGAGAACGTGTCGCTGCGCAGCACCGGCGGTGGCGTACTCGGCAACTTCGAGGTGAGCCCGCTGGATTCGGGGGATCCCGACGCGCCCGTCATCCATGTCGACGGACTCGCCGTCTTCGGGAACGTCGAGGCGAAGCCGAAGCGCGGCAAGACGGTCGCCGACATTCTCGACCGCATGTCGCACAAGGTGGACAAGGGTTTGCGCAAACACCTGGGCCATTGACGCTTGTGAATTCGGCCGGGCCCCGCATGCGCCGGTCACATTCCGGCGGCATGAACAACCCCTGGAGTTCCTGCGGTTGGGAACTCAGTGCATAGGCGCGCGCACAGCGGGTAGGCCTTGCTGCATCGTCTCTCGCTCGCGAAGCCGTCGTCAGGAGTAGACCGTGCTGCAACCGCCGCATTCGTCCCTGCAGGTCGCTGACGTTCCGCACCAGCGGGTGCCAGTGCGCGACAGGGATCAGGACGCCCCGTGGCACACGGAGGCGGTGTGCCGGCGCGACGAGGCCGGCCTGTTCTTCGCCCCTTCCAAGGAGCCCACCGCGGCCCGACTGTCCCGCGAGGAGGCGGCCAAGCGGGTCTGTGCGCGCTGTCCCGTGATGGTCGAATGCCGGGAACACGCGCTGCTGCAGCCCGAGCCGTACGGGGTGTGGGGCGGGCTCACGGCCGCCGAACGCCGTGTGGTGCTGGCCCGGCGCCGCCGCCGCGAGCTGGAACTGAAGAAGGCCGCGCGGGGGACGATAGCGGCGGCCGGCTGAGCGGCCGCGCATTCAGGCGCGTACGGAAAGGGGCGCCCTCTCCGCACAGAGGGCGCCCCTTTCCGTACGGGCCTACTTCGCCCGGTCGAAGTCGATCGCGCTGTACGCGCGCAGCTTGCTCAGCCGGTGAACGGAGTCGATCCGCCGGACCGTGCCGGACTTCGAACGCATGACGATCGAGTCGGTGGTGGCGGTCTCCGACCGGTAGCGCACACCGCGCAGCAGCTCGCCGTCCGTGATGCCGGTGGCGACGAAGAAGACGTTCTCACCGGAGACCAGGTCGTCCGTGGTCAGGACCCGGTCGAGGTCGTGGCCCGCGTCGAGGGCGCGCTGCCGCTCCTCGTCGTCCTTCGGCCACAGCTTGCCCTGGATGGTGCCGCCCAGGCACTTCACCGCGCAGGCGGAGATGATGCCCTCGGGCGTGCCGCCGATGCCGAGCAGCAGGTCGATGCCGGTGCCCTCGCGCAGCGCCAGGATCGAACCGGCCACGTCGCCGTCCGAGATGAGCTTGATACGCGCGCCGGTCTCCCGGACCTCCCTGATCAGGCCGTCGTGGCGCGGCCGGTCGAGGATGACGACGGTGACGTCCTCGGGCGTGGAGTGCTTGGCCTTCGCCACCCGGCGGATGTTCACCGAGACGGGCGCGTTGATGTCGACGAAGTCGGCCGCTTCCGGGCCGGTGACCAGCTTGTCCATGTAGAAGACGGCGGACGGGTCGAACATCGTGCCGCGGTCGGCGGCGGCCAGCACCGCGATGGCGTTCGGCATGCCCTTCGCGGTGAGCGTGGTGCCGTCGATCGGGTCCACGGCGATGTCGCACTCCGGGCCGGTCCCGTCGCCGACCCGCTCCCCGTTGAAGAGCATCGGGGCCTCGTCCTTCTCCCCTTCGCCGATGACGACGACGCCGTTCATCGACACGGTCGAGACGAGGGTGCGCATGGCGCGCACCGCGGCGCCGTCCGCGCCGTTCTTGTCCCCGCGGCCGACCCAGCGGCCGGCGGCCATCGCGGCGGCCTCGGTGACCCGGACCAGTTCGAGGGCGAGGTTGCGGTCCGGGGCCTCGGAGGGGACTTCGAGCTCGGACGGCAGATGATGATTCTCGGTCATCGGAGCGCACCTTTCTGATACGACGACGGCCGGATGAGGGTGATGCCCCCGACTCTATCGTCGGACAGACAAAATGAGCAGGGCACCCCACGGATGAGCAGACCCTGGCACCTGCGACGATAGGGGCGTGGCAGGTATGAAAGGCAAGCAGACGGTCCGGGACATGATCCTCTCCCTGGGCCTCATCGGGCTGATGGCGGGCGTCATCTATCTCTTTATCCCCCACGACGACCACGCTCCCGACATCAAGCGGGTCGACTACCGCGTCGAGCTGCTCACCGCGCGTCGCGCCGCGAGCTACCCGGTCGCCGCCCCCGAAGGCCTGCCCGACACCTGGAAGGCCACCTCGGTCCGCTTCCAGGACGAACCCTTCGACGCCTGGCACCTGGGCTTCCAGGACCCCGAGGGACAGTACGTGGCGATCGAGCAGTCCACTGAGAGGGCGTCCACGTTCGTCGACGACGCCAGCCAGGGCGCACAGGAGACCAAGGACACCCAGCGCATCGGCGGCCAGACCTGGCAGCGCTACACCGGCGGCCGCTACGACGCGCTCGTGCTCAAGGGCAAGGGCGCCACGACCGTGGTGACGGGCACCGCGTCGTTCGCGCAGCTGACGAGGATGGCCGAGGCGCTCAAGACCGGCTGACGGGCGTGGGACGCCGGACGGCGCAGCCCGGTCACCCGGCCCCTTCCGCGCCCTCGCCCTCCTGGCCGCCCTCCTCCTCGGCCAGCGCCGCGTCGAGCCGCCTGCGGGCGCCCTCCAGCCACGTCCGGCACACCCTGGCCAGTTCCTCCCCCCGCTCCCAAAGCGCCAACGACTCCTCGAGCGTGGTGCCCCCGGCCTCCAGGCGCCGCACCACCTCGATCAACTCGTCCCGCGCCTGCTCGTAGCCGAGTGCCTCGTCCGTCCTGCTGGTCATGCGCCCACCCTAAGATCCCTGGGTGCCGACGGGACCCTCGCCGTCGGCCCGTACCGTGAACTCGCCCGCGGCGACCCGCGCCCGCAGCGCCTCGCCCGCCGCCACCTCGTCCGGCGCGCGGACCACGTGCCCGTCGGCCTTCTGCAGCACCGCGTACCCCCGCCGCAGCGTCGCGGCCGGGGACAGCGCCACCACGCGCGCGTGCGTGTGCGTCAGCTCCGACTCGGCGCGGTCGAGGAGATGCCCGAGGGTGCGCCGGGCGCGGTCGACCAGCGCGGTGACCTGGTCGGCCCGCTCGTCGACCATGCGGTGCGGGTCCTCCATGCAGGGCCGCGCCAGCGCGTGCGCCAGCCCGCGCTCCTCACGTTCGACGAACGCCTGCGCGCACCGCCGTGCCCGGTCCCGCAGCTGCCGTACCCGCTCCAGCTCCTCGCCGACATCCGGGACGACCTTCTTGGCCGCGTCGGTCGGGGTGGAGGCCCGGAGGTCGGCGACGTGGTCGAGCAGCGGGTTGTCCGGCTCGTGCCCGATAGCCGACACCACGGGCGTACGGCAGCCCGCCACCGCCCGGACGAGCTGTTCGTCCGAGAACGGCAGCAGATCCTCCACACTGCCGCCGCCGCGCGCCACGATGATCACGTCCACCTCTTCCAGCGCGTCCAGCTCCTTCACGGCCTGCACGACCTGCGGTACGGCGTGCACGCCCTGCACGGCGACGTTGCGCACCTCGAAGCGGACGGCGGGCCAGCGGTGCCGCGCGTTCTCCAGCACGTCGCGCTCGGCCGCCGAGGCACGGCCGCACACCAGCCCGATCAGCTGCGGCAGGAACGGCAGCGGCTTCTTGCGCTCGGGCGCGAAGAGGCCCTCGGCGGCCAGCGCCTTCTTCAGCTGCTCCAGCCGCGCGAGCAGTTCCCCGACGCCCACGGGCCGTATCTCGGCCGCCCGAAGCGACAGCTGCCCCCTCGGGGCGTACCACTCGGGCTTGGCGAGGACGACGACGCGGGCGCCCTCGCTCACGACGTCGGCCACGGAGTCGAACACCTGGCGGTAGCAGGTGACGCCGACGGAGATGTCGTACGAGGGGTCGCGCAGCGTCAGGAAGACGACCCCGGCGCCGGGCCGGCGCGACAACTGCGTGATCTGCCCCTCGACCCACACGGCCCCGAGCCGGTCGATCCACCCCCCGATGAGCCGCGACACCTCACCGACGGGCAGGGGGTTCTCCGCGGACGTGTTGACAGCCATGCGCCCGAGCGTAGTGGCCGGGGCCGACAACACCGGTCGGCACAACCTCTCCCCAAGGAGGCGATCTACGACGCCGGGCCCGGCCTTACGATGGATCGCATGACTGCTTCGTCCGGCCGCCGTGTTCTGCTCGCCGCCCCCCGGGGCTACTGCGCGGGAGTCGACCGTGCGGTGATCGCCGTGGAGAAGGCCCTCGAGCAGTACGGGGCGCCGATCTACGTCCGCCACGAGATCGTCCACAACAAGTACGTCGTGCAGACCCTGGAGAAGAAGGGCGCGGTCTTCGTGGAGCGGACGGAGGAGGTGCCCCCGGGGAACATCGTCATGTTCTCCGCGCACGGCGTTGCACCCACCGTCCACGAGGAGGCCAGGCAGGGCCGGCTCGCCACCATCGACGCCACCTGCCCGCTGGTCACCAAGGTCCACAAGGAAGCGATCCGGTACGCCAAGGAGGACTTCGACATCCTCCTGATCGGGCACGAGGGCCACGAAGAGGTCATCGGCACCTCCGGCGAGGCCCCCGACCACATCCAGCTCGTCGACGGCCCCGAGGACGTCGCGAAGGTGGAGGTGCGCGACCCGTCGAGGGTCGTCTGGCTGTCCCAGACCACCCTGTCGGTCGACGAGACCATGGAGACGGTCGACGCGCTCAAGGAGAAGTTCCCGCAGCTCGTCTCCCCGCCCAGCGACGACATCTGCTACGCCACCCAGAACCGCCAGCTCGCGGTGAAGCAGATGGGCGCCGAGGCGGACCTGGTGATCGTGGTCGGCTCCCGCAACTCCTCCAACTCCAAGCGGCTGGTCGAGGTCGCCAAGCTCGCGGGCGCGCGCGAGGCGTACCTGGTGGACTTCGCCGACGAGATCGACGAGTCCTGGCTCGAAGGCGTGTCGACGATCGGTGTGACATCGGGTGCCTCCGTGCCGGAGGTCCTGGTGGAGCAGGTGCTCGAGTGGCTCGCGCGGCGCGGCTTCGAGGACGTCGAGATCGTCAAGGCGGCCGAGGAGTCCATCACCTTCTCGCTGCCCAAGGAACTCCGCCGCGACCTGCGCGAGGAGGCCGCGGCGCTGGTGGCCGAGCGCACCGGCGACAAGTAACGCGCCAACCGTCGGCATGACGCCGGTACGTGGCTGTCCGTGCCACGACGTACCGTGGTGCCCATGCAGATCTTCGGCGTGGACATCGGCGGATCCGGGATCAAGGGCGCTCCCGTGGACCTGGAGCGGGGCGACCTGGCTCGGGAGCGCTTCAAGGTGCTCACCCCTCACCCGGCGACGCCCGACGGGGTGGCGGACGGGGTGAAGGAGGTCGTCGACCACTTCGGGTGGACCGGGCCGGTCGGCCTGACGTTCCCCGGTGTGGTCACGGACGGCGCCATGATCCGTACGGCGGCGAACGTCGACAAGAGCTGGGTCGACACGGACGCGCGCGCCCTGTTCGGTGAGCGCCTGGGCGGTCTCCCGGTGACCGTGGTCAACGACGCGGACGCGGCGGGCGTGGCCGAGATGCAGTTCGGCGCGGGCCGCGGCCGCAGGGGCACGGTCATCGTGCTGACGTTCGGTACGGGCATCGGCAGCGCCATGTTCACCGACGGTGTGCTCGTGCCCAACACGGAGCTGGGCCACCTGGAGCTGAACGGCCGCGACGCCGAGAAGCGCGCCTCCAGCAAGGCCAAGGACGACAACGGCCTGACGTGGGAGCACTGGGCCCGCCGCGTACAGAAGTACCTCGCGCACGTGGAGATGCTGTTCTCACCGGAGCTGTTCGTCATCGGCGGCGGCGTCAGCCGCAAGTCGGAGAAGTTCCTGCCGCTCATCGAGGGCATCGAGGCGGAGATCGTCCCCGCCCAGCTCCAGAACAACGCGGGGATCGTGGGAGCGGCGATGAGGGCGGCGAAGCAGGCATAGCAGCAGGCACCGGTGCGGGACGCCCGGTGGTGTGGGCGTCCCGCACCGTCAACCGCTCCGACGGCGCGCCGCCACCTTGCGCCGCAGCATCCGCACCTTGCGCACGGTCGTGATGACGCCCGCGATCAGCGTGCCGCCGTACAGCCAGCCGGCCTGCGTGGCGAGCGCGGTGACCAGCCCGACCAGGCGCCCGGCGACCCCGCTCTCGCTGTCGGCCACGACCAGCAGCCCGGCGGCGAACGCGATGGGCACGACCACCGGCGCGGTCACCAGGTCCCCGCGGCGTACCCACAGCGCGGTCAGCGCGGCCACCGGCAGGAACAGCACGCCGTAGACCGTCAGGGACGCCCCGAACAGCAGCCGGTCGAGACACCCCAGCACCAGCATCACGGCACCGCAGAACAGCCCGCCGCCGAGCCCGGTGAGCCGGGGGCCGGGCAGCCGCCGTGCCGCCGGGTCGAGCGCGGGAGCGTTCCGCACCCGAGCCGCCGGGCGCCGCTGCGCACTGGTGTTTCCCTGGGGCGCCGGCCGTGCCCAGCCGGCCCCGTCGCCCACCTCGGGCCGGCCGGGGCCGCCGGGCCGGGGAGGCCGTGCGGCCGCGCCGGACCGTACGGGCGCGGCGGCGCTGCGCCGGCCCTGCGGGGGAAGGGGGGCACCGCGTCGCGGTCCGTGTTGCGGGGGTCGCGTCCTGTGTTGCTCCACTGGACCAACTTAGGTCGGTTTATGTGCGGAATGGCGTATGACACACGCCGTTGGCGAGAGCTTGTCCAAGCGTTCGATACGTCGCCGGAGCGCGGCCGGGTACGCCGTAGACTGGTGGATCGGCCCGCACACTCTCCTGACGGACCCGGGCCCGCAGCCCAGTCCAGTCCTCCAACCTCACGTACGGGAAGTCGCAACGTGTCGCTCACGATCGGAATCGTCGGTCTGCCCAACGTCGGCAAGTCGACCCTGTTCAACGCCCTGACCAAGAACGACGTGCTGGCGGCCAACTACCCGTTCGCCACGATCGAGCCGAACGTGGGTGTCGTCGGTGTCCCCGACGCCCGTCTCGCCAAGCTGGCCGGGATCTTCAAGTCGGAGCGGATCCTCCCGGCGACCGTGGACTTCGTCGACATCGCGGGCATCGTGCGCGGCGCGAGCGAGGGCGAGGGCCTGGGCAACAAGTTCCTCGCGAACATCCGCGAGTCGGACGCGATCTGCCAGGTCATCCGTGCCTTCAAGGACGAGAACGTCGTGCACGTGGACGGCAAGGTCTCGCCGAAGGACGACATCGAGACGATCAACACCGAGCTGATCCTCGCGGACCTCCAGACGATCGAGAAGGTCCTGCCGCGGCTGCAGAAGGAGTCGCGGATCAAGAAGGACGTCGCGCCCAAGGTGAAGGCCGTCGAGGAGGCCAAGGAGATCCTGGAGAAGGGCGACACGCTCTTCGGGCACGGGATCGTCCAGGGCAGCGAGCGCGCCGAGCTCCTGCACGACCTGCACCTGCTCACCACCAAGCCGTTCCTGTACGTCTTCAACGTCGACGAGGACGAGCTGATGGACGACTCCTTCAAGGACGAGCAGCGCGCGCTGGTCGCCCCCGCGGAGGCGATCTTCCTCAACGCCAAGCTGGAGGCGGACCTCGCCGAGCTGGACGAGGACGAGGCCCTCGAACTCCTCGAGTCGGTCGGCCAGCACGAGCCGGGCCTCGCCACCCTGGCCCGCGTCGGCTTCGACACCCTGGGCCTGCAGACCTATCTCACGGCGGGCCCCAAGGAGTCCCGCGCCTGGACCATCAAGAAGGGCGCCACGGCCCCCGAGGCGGCCGGCGTCATCCACACCGACTTCCAGAAGGGCTTCATCAAGGCGGAGGTCATCTCCTTCGAGGACCTGGTGGAGACCGGCTCGGTTGCGGAGGCCCGCGCCAAGGGCAAGGCGCGCATGGAGGGCAAGGACTACGTGATGCAGGACGGGGACGTGGTGGAGTTCCGCTTCAACGTCTGATCGATTCGTCACCGCGCTAAGTGGTTCGGCGAGCGTGCAGATCAGAAGGGGCTGAGCTCCGGCGAGCTCAGCCCCTTCTGCGTTCCCGTGCTGACGTGGTGCTGACTCCTAGCCGCCCGTCGGCGGCGTGAGCCTTTCGAGATCCAGGCTGATCTCGAAAGGCACTGGGCGCTTCAGAGTGCCTCGGAAGATGCCGGCGGGCGCGTAGACGCCAGTCGGTTCGTCGAGTTCGTAGACGTGGACGACAGGGGCGCCGTCCTCGTCCTCGATGCACCAGTAGTGCGGGATGCCGGCCTCCGCGTACTTGCGCAGCTTGACCGTGCGGTCCCGGTGCGCGGACTCGGGTGAGACGACCTCGATGACGAGTCGCACCTCGTCCGGCGCGAACCAGGTGCGGTCTCCGTCGTAGTCGGCCGTCGTCACCAGCAGATCAGGCTCGGGTCGGTTTCGCTCGTCGAGTTTTATGGTCATCTCGCGGCCGACCCTGACATCGCCGGGCGCCTGCTCCATGAGGGCGACGGTGAGCATGGTGACGAGGTGGCCGTGCCACCACCTCTGCGGCGACATCACGAAGACGAGCGCTCCATCGATCAGCTCGGTGTGTCGGGGCGCCTCGGGAAGGCGGTCCAGGTCCTCCGCGAACCAGCCTTCCTCGCGCGGCGGGCGCATCCAGTCGGGCAGTGCGGTCATGGCTCAACCGTAGCGATTCGACGAGGCGCGGGCCACGAGATCGTCACCGGGGACCGCCCTTCCCGCCGTACTGGAGTCCCAGGCCTGTCGCCGGTGCTGATTCTGTGCTGACTTGGATCTCCAGGAGCTCCTTTCCGCAGGTGGGAGCGTTGTGGTAGACGTTCCGCTGCAGCTGTGACGGATTCGCGACCGTGCGCCAGGGAATTCGTCAAGTGCACGGGTCGGCAGGGGGCGGGCTCGAGCGGGCCCGATCCCTTCGGTGCTGGATGCCGACTTGGGCCTTCAGCGGATGATCGAGGTCAGCACGTCCACGCCCAGATGCATGAGGCGGTCCGTGTCCAACCGGTGGTGGATCTGTCGGCCGTCCCGCCGGGAGGTCAGCAGTCCCACCTCGCGCAGCCGGCCGAGGTGGCGGGAGACCTGGGGGAGGCTCATCCCGGTCCGTACGGCCAGGTCGGAGGTGGTGATGGGTTCGTTCACCAGGTGCCGGCACAGCGACAGCCGCGCGGGGTCGGACAGGACCGCCAGTCTGAGCCGCACCTGTGCCAGTGTGGCCCGCTCCGCCTGAGCGGTGTTCTCGACGGGGAAGTGCACGACGAGCGGATAGGGCGGATCGTCCTTGACGATCAGGTGCGGTCGGGAGTGCACCGACGGCACGAGCAGGCAGCGACGGCCGCGCAGGTCGGCCCGCAGTGACTGCAGCTTGTCGTAGACGACCGCGGGCGGGTTGCTGCGGACGACGGCGTTCGGGCTGAGCGAGGCCAGTGCCTCGGGGAGCGGCAGTGCCTGGACGCGGGCCCGCAGGCGGGTGCATTCGCTCTCCAGCCGGTGCTGTACCCGCGCCCATTCGGCGTCGAAGAACTCGGCGGCACAGCGCCGCAGCAGCTCCAGCAGCCCGCTCCGCATCCGCTCCGGGGTCTGGAGCAGGCCGCGGGCCAGCTCGCCGCGGCTGAAGGAGCGCCGTTCGGCGGAGACCGTGTAGGCGTCGCGGACCGCCTCGTCGGTGAGCAGGTCCCGGGTGTCGAAGACACCGCCGTGCACGCTCGGTGCGACGCCCAGCACGAAGTCGTCCAGCGGCAGCGCCTCCAGGCGGTCGAGTTCCTGCTCCAGCGTGCGGCCCAGGGGCGGATCCAGCGGCATCAGCAGGCGGCAGCGCCGCCGGGTCCACAGGGGTGCGTAGACCGCGATCAGGCTCTGGGACTCCGGGGACAGGTCGGTGCGCACGCGTTCCAGCCACGGGCGTACGGCGAGGTGGTGCTCGGGCTCGGCGATCGAGTGGAGGCACGCCATCAGCTCGGCCAGCGGTGACAGGCCGACGGCCACATCCGCCGGAACCGCCCCCTGCAAGGTGATGACCACGGCCATGCCGCGCAGCGTACAGCGGTTGTTTACCGCGTGCGCGGTAAGCATCGCGGTCGCCGCCGGCCGGCCGACCTAGGCTGCGTCCCATTCCAGCCGCTCCGAGCAGGCGTCGATTCCGCTCCGAGCAGTCCGAGCAGCGAGAGGCTCCGGCCGATGCACCTGTTTCTGCAGACGTTCTTCGACCCCGACGAACTACTCAAGGCGTTTCCCGTCCTGCTGACCGAGGGCCTGCGCAACACCCTGCTGATCGCCGGGCTGGCGATCGTCTTCGGTGTCGTGCTCGGTGTGCTGCTCGCGATGCTGCTGCTGTCGCACCGCCGGTGGGTGCGACTGCCCGCGCGGATCTACGTGGACGTGTTCCGCGGTCTGCCCGCGATCGTGACCGTCAGCCTGGTCGGCCTGGGCCTGCCGTCGGCCGGGATCCGGCCGTTCGGCCGGGACCCGCTCGGCTACGCGGTCCTCGCCATCGGCCTCATATCGGCGGCCTACCTGGCGGAGATCTTCCGGTCCGGCATCCAGGCCGTCCCGACCGGGCAGCTCAGCGCGGCACGCAGCCTCGGCATGTCCTATCCGACCGCGATGCGGGTGATCGTCGTCCCGCAGGGCGTACGGAACGTGCTGCCCGCGCTGGCCGGCCAGTTCATCATCGACATCAAGGAGAGCGCGCTGGTGTATCTGCTCGGGCTCGGCCTCGGGCAGCGCGAGCTCTACTTCATCGCGCAGGAGCGGCAGGCGGCGACGTACAACTCCTCCGCGCTCGTGGCCGCCGGTGCCTGCTATCTGATGCTCACGATTCCGCTCACTTTCCTGGTCAATCGGCTCGACCTGCGCCTGCGCACCGGCGGGCGAAAGCAGAACGAAGCGGCTGCCGCGCCGGCCGTGGTCCCGCCCGCCCCGTCCGTGATGGAGGTCTGAGCCATGGCCGGAACACTGTCCGAGAGCAACTCCCGCGCCGACGGGACGGGGACGGCCGCCACAGCGGCAGTCGCCGTGCGCGGCCTGCACAAGCGCTACGGCGAGGTGGAGGTCCTGCGGGGTGTGGATCTCGATGTCGCCGCGGGCGAGACCGTCTGTGTGATCGGCCGGTCCGGTTCGGGCAAGTCGACGCTCCTGAAGTGTATGAACCTGCTGGAGCCGCCGACGGCGGGCGAGATCCGCCTGGGTGGCGACCTGATCACGGGTCCGGGCGTGGACGTCGACGCGGTCCGCACCCGGGTGGGCATGGTCTTCCAGCACTTCAACCTGTTCCCGCATCTGAGCGTCCTGCACAACGTGACCGTGGCCCTCCGCAAGGTCCGCGGGATGGGCAGGCAGGAGGCCGACACCGTCGCCATGACCCAACTGGAGCGGCTCGGCCTCGCGGGGCTGGCCCACGCCCGGCCGAGCCGGCTCTCGGGCGGTCAGCAACAGCGGGTGGCGATCGCCCGCGCGCTGGCGATGGAGCCCGAGGTCATGCTGTTCGACGAGGCCACGTCGGCCCTCGACCCCGAGCTCGTCAAGGACGTCCTCGACGTCATGCGGCTGCTGGCCGAATCCGGGATGACGATGATCGCCGTCACGCACGAGATCGGTTTCGCCCGTGAGGTCGCGGACCGGTTGATCTTCATGGACGAAGGCCGCATCGCCGAGTCCGGCCCCGCCCGCCGGACGCTGGAACACCCCGGCACGGCACGCCTGCGCGACTTCCTCGCCCGCGTCCTCTGAAGCGAGGCCCGCCGACGGACGCTCCTGCTGAAGCGCCTCTCCGGTGAAGCGCCCTCTGCGGCACCGCATTTCGACGCACTGCCGCCTGAACCACTGTCCCCGCTCCCCGCTGTGCCCCAAGGAGGACCATCATGTCCAGATCATCCCTTAATCGACTCGGGCGGCGCCCGATGCTGGCACTCGTCGCCCTGTCGGGCCTCGTACTGCCCCTCGCCGGCTGCGGCAGCAGCGACAGCGCCGGCACAGCCAAGGCGTCGAGCGGCAACCCGTACGGTCTCATCGAGGCCGGCACCATCAGATCCGCCACCCAGACCGGCCAGCCACCCTTCGCCTACGCCGAGGACTCGGGGAAGCCCACCGGTTTCATCGTCGACGTGACCGACGAGGCCGCGAAGCGCCTCGGACTCAAGGTCGACTACAAGGCGACGTCCGTCACCGGATCGCTGGCCGGCCTGACCGCCGGTCAGTACGACCTGGCCTCGTCCGGGCTCGGGGTCACCGCGGAGCGGGAGAAGAGCGTCGACTTCACCAAGCCGCTCTTCTGGAGCACCGTGACCGTCCTGACGACCTCGAAGAGCACGATTTCCACCTTCGACGGCTTCAACGGCAAGCGCGTCGGAGTGGTGACCGGATCATCGCAGGAGGCCCAGCTGCCCACGCGGATACCGAAGGCGCAGCCGGTCCGCTTCCAGACCCAGAACGCGGCGGTGAGCCAGCTGCTCAACGGCAGCATCGACGCCTTCCTGGTGGGCGGTCCCGACGCGACGGAGTTCATGAAGCAGTACCCCGGCCTGCGGCAGGCGGTGTCCGCGCCGGTGGACCACCCGACCTCGATGGCGGTGCCCAAGAACCACACCGCTTTCCTCAAGGCCCTCGACAAGGAGATCGGCGCCATGGTCGCGGACGGCAGCTACGCCAAGCTGTACCGCAAGTACTTCAGCACCCGGCCGGAGCCCGAACTTCTCGCCGCATGGCCCGCGTTGAAATCCCAGTTCCCCGGGAGCAAGTGATGCCCGTGATCGACGACGAGTGGCAGCGGGTGCCGGTGCCCGGCGGGCGGGCGTGCTGGCGGCGGGTGGTGCGGACGACGGTTCGGGACGGCGTGGTGCTCGTCGCGGACGTCTACGCCGACCGGCCCGACCCGGGACCGGGACCGGTCATTCTGGAGCGCACACCGTACGGCCGCCGGGCCGCGCGCTCCTCGGACGGCGCCCTCGGCGGCGAGAACCCGCCGGCGCCCGAGACCGCGGCCGAGGTGTTCACCCGGGGCGGGTACCGGATCGTACGGCAGGACTGCCGCGGCCGGGGCGACTCCGAGGGCACCTTCGTCAAGTACCTGAACGAGGCCACCGACGGCTACGACACCGTCGAGTGGATCGCCGAACAGCCCTGGTGCGACGGCCGGGTCGCGACGATGGGCGTCTCCTACTCCGCGCACGCCCAGGCCGCCCTCGCCTCCCTGGGCGCACCGCACCTGGCCGCGATGTTCCTCGACTCCGGCGGCTTCGCCAGCGCATACGAGGCGGGCACCCGGATGGGCGGGGCCTTCGAGCTCAAGCAGGCCACCTGGGCGTTCCACCGGGCCAAGGTGAGCGAGACGGTCCGCACCGACCCGGTGCTGCGCGCCTCGCTGGAGTCGGAGGACCTGAGCGCCTGGTTCACCCGCATGCCGTGGCGGCGCGGGGCGAGCCCGCTCCGCTTCGTCCCGGAGTACGAGGACTACCTGCTCGAACAGTGGGAGAACGGCGCCTTCGGCCCCTACTGGGAACAGCCCGGCATCTACGCCCGCGGCTTCTACGACGACTTCCCGGACGTACCGAGCCTGCACATGTCCAGCTGGTACGACCCCTACGTCCGCACCGCCACGGAGAACTTCCGCGAGCTGGGACGGAAGAAGGACAGCCCGGCCTACCTGGTGCTCGGTCCGTGGACGCACGGCGGGCGCAGCCGCAGCTTCGCGGGCGATGTCGACTTCGGCCCGCAGGCCCGGCTGGACGGCAGCCTCGCCGAGCACTACGCGGCGATGCGGCTGAGCTGGTTCGACGCGCACCTCGGCCCGGCGGGGATGGCGGATCCGCCGCCTCCCGTGCGGTACTTCCTCATGGGCGGCGGCTCCGGCCGCCGTACCGCCGAAGGGCGGCTCGACCACGGCGGTCGCTGGTGCACGGCGACCTCCTGGCCGCCCGAGGAGAGCGCGAACCTCACCCTCGTCCTCGGCAGTGCGGGAACCCTCGCGACGGCCTCCGGCACGTGCGACGCCCAGGGCTCCTTCCTGGAATACGACTTCGACCCCCGCGACCCGGTGCCGACCCTCGGCGGCCAGGTCACCTCCGGTGAACCGGTGATGAGCGGCGGCGCCTTCCACCAGCACCCCGACGACCGGTTCTTCGGCGTGACCGAGCCGCACCTGCCCCTCGACAGCAGACCCGACGTGCTGGTGTTCCAGACCCCGCCGCTCACCGAGGACCTGGTGGTCGCCGGACCGGTCAGCGTGCACCTCACCGTGTCGTCCACCGCCCCCGACACCGACTTCACGGTCAAGCTCATCGACGTCCATCCACCGAGCGAGGACTATCCGCAGGGTTTCGCGATGAACCTCACCGACGGCATCCTGCGCTGCCGCTACCGCGACTCCTTCAGTGATCCGCAGCCGATGACACCGGGCGAGACGTACGAGATCACCGTGGAGGCGCCGGACACGGCGAACCTGTTCCTGGCCGGCCACCGGCTGCGGCTCGACGTCAGTTCGAGCAACTTCCCGCGCTTCGACGTCAATTCCAACACCGGCGGCCCGGAGGTCGGCGACCGGCGCAAGGCAGTCGCCACCAACCGTGTGTACACGGGCGGCCGTTCGTGGCTGACCCTGTCCGTACTCCGCCCGGAGCCCGAAGGGCGCCCCGCATGACCGACGGAAGGCTGTCTCCCTCCTGGCGCCAGGCCAATGTGCGCGACGGCTTCACCCTGACCGCCGTCGGCGACCTGGTCGTCGACGACGCACTCGCCCCGCTCCTCGAAGCCCGCTCGCCCCAGTTGCTGGAACTGCTGCGCTCGGCGGACGTGACCTTCGGCAACTTCGAGAGCACGGCCGTCGACCTGACGCAGTTCGACGGCTGGCCCGAGGCCGAGTCCGGCGGATCGTGGCTGATCAGCACCTCGCGGGTGCCCGCGGATCTCCGCCGGATCGGCTTCGATCTGATGGCCAGGGCCAACAACCACACCACCGACTGGGGCGTGGCCGGTATGCGCTCCACCGACCTGCTGCTCACCGAGGCGGGCATCGTCCACGCCGGCACCGGCGACACCCTCGCCGACGCGCGTTCCCCGCGCTTCCTCACCACTCCCGCAGGCCGTGTCTCCCTGGTCTCCGTCGCCTCCCGCTTCGAGCCCATGTCCCGTGCCGCCGACCCCCTCGGGCGCGTGCCCGGCCGCCCCGGCGTCAACGCCCTGCGCACCACACGCCATGTGCTCGTCCCGGGCAGGCGCTTGCGAGAACTCGCCCTGGTCCGCGACGCGCTGCCGGCCGGCTCGGTCCGTGCCTCCGTTCTTGAGGCCGACCGCAGAGACGGCACCGTCACCCTCTTCGGCACCCGCTACGCGGCGAAGCCCGGTCCCGAGCCCCATACCGACGCCGTGGAGTTCCACTTCTCCGTCCACGAGTCGGACCGCCGAGAGGTGCTGCACACCGTCCGGCAGGCCAAGCAGACCTCCGACTTCGCGATCGCCACGATGCACACCCACGAACCGGGGAACTACAGCCAGGAGCCCCCCGACTTCCTTCCGCTCATCGCCCGCGAGGCGATCGACAACGGCGCCGACGCGTTCCTCGGCCACGGTCCCCACCAACTCCGCGGCATCGAGGTGTACCGGGGACGGCCGATCTTCTACTCCCTCGGCAACTTCGTCTTCATGGAGAACACCCAGCAGCCGCTGACCCGGGGCGCCTACGAGAAGGACGGCAGGCGGGAGCACGAGACCGAGGCCGAGTTCCTGGAACGCAAACGCGTCCACGGCGTCTTCGGAGAGCAGATCTGGTACGAGTCCGTGGTCGCGGTCAGCTGTTTCAACGGCGACGGCACCCTCCGGGCCGTGGAACTGCATCCGATCGAACTGCACTGGGACGGCCCGCGCGACGCCGACCGCGGCATCCCCCGGCTCGCCGACCCGCCCACCGCGGAACGGATCCTGCGACGCCTGCAACGACTCTCCAAGCCGTTCGGCACGGAGATCGTCATCCGGGAGGGCGTCGGCCACCTCGGCGTCTGATCCGTCGATGTGCGGCGTGACGTGACCGAGAGCAGGCCGGCGAAAGTCATACGGCCTCGGTACGGCCCGAAGGCGCCGGCCGCACACGGCACCCACACCCCGCGTGGTGGACCCTGCTGCCCGCGCGGCTCGCTGCGGGCGTCCGCGTACGGGACGGCGTTTTGCCTGCTCAGCGCCGATCCTTTGCATTGCTGCGGTCATGTCATTTTCTCGTCAAATCGCCGCTGCCGGCGACCTGTTGAGCGAGCCCCGTACCTAGCATCGTCTTGATCATCACAACATATTCATGACTCACATTGAGTCCACTTCGCGGCAGGGGCTGCACGTGGCAACAGGGGTACACCAGCGCATCTTCGGACCCGGGAGACGCAGACCCGGGCCCTCCTATGTACGGGGCCTGCTCGCCACGGCGGTGGCGACGGCGATCGCGGTCACGAACCTGGCCGCCGCGCCTGCGGTGCACCAGCGGCCGGCAGCACCCCCGAACACCAAGCCGGTCCCGGTCCACGCGGTGACCTCGCACTACCACCAGCCGAAGAGGCTCCCGTCCTGGCAGCCGGCCAAAACGGTCTGGCCGGCCGGCTCCGCCAGGGTCGACCTGCTCGGCACCGCCGAGCGAGCCGGATCCCTGCCGGTGTGGCTGGGCACGGCCGACCGCGCCACCCGCACGGAGCGCACCGCGCCGCACCGGTCCGCGGGCCGCGCGACGGTCACGGTGCTGCCCCGGTCCGCCGCGAAGGCGGCCGGCGTCGACGGCATCCTGCTCAAGGTCGCACCTGAGGCCACGCGGTCGCAGGTGGGCACGGGGCGTCTGACCGTGGACTACCGGCCGTTCGCGGACGCCTATGGCGCGGACTGGGCCTCGCGGCTGCGTATCTTCCGGCTGCCCACCTGCGTGCTGACCACCCCGAAGGCGCCTTCCTGCAGGACCGCCACTGCCCTGGAGTCCAGGAACGACGTCAAGACCGGCCGGGTCTCCGCCGACGTGCCCCTGGGTCGGCCGACGGCTTCCGGCGGCGCGCCCACCACGTTCGCCTCGTCGACCATGACCGTCCTCGCCGTGACCTCGTCGACCGGCGGCGGTGGCGGCGACTTCACCGCCACATCCCTCAAGCCGTCGAGTTCCTGGCAGGCGGGCGGCAGCACCGACGCCTTCAACTGGTCCTACCCGCTGACCACGCCTTCCGCTCCGGGCGGGCTCACCCCGGGCCTGAAGGTCACCTACAACTCGCAGAGCGTCGACGGGCTGACCTCCTCGACCAACAACCAGGCGTCCATCGTCGGCGACGGCTTCTCGTTGCCTGAGAGCTACATCGAGCGTTCCTACCAGTCCTGTCACCAGAACCCGTCAGGGACGACCAAGACCTGGGACAACTGCTGGTCCGGCAACAACCAGTTGACGCTGTCGCTCAACGGGTCCACCACCACGATCATCAAGGACGACAGCACCGGGACCTACCGCGCCCAGGGCGACACCGACGAGAAGATCCAGTACCTTACCGGTGCGTCCAACGGCGCCCAGAACGGCGAGTACTTCCGGGTCACCACCACCGACGGCACCCAGTACACCTTCGGCCTCAACCAGCTGCCCGGGTACGCCAGCGGTGACGCGATCACGAACTCGGTGCTGACCGAGCCGGTGTACGCCACGGCCTCCGGACAGCCGTGCTACAACGCCACCTTCTCCTCCTCCTGGTGCCAGCAGGGCTACCGGTGGATGCTGGACTACGTCAAGGACACGCACGGCGACGTGATGTCCTACTTCTACACCGACGACACCAACTACTACGCGCGCGACCTCGGCAGCACCGCCAACACGTCCTACATACGCGACGCGCGGCTGACGAAGATCCAGTACGGTCAGCGCGACGGCTCGGTCTACTCCACCAGCCCCGCCGCCCAGGTCACGTTCACCTACAACGGGCGCTGCAAGACCGCGTCGACCGGCTGCGCGGTCTCCACCCTGTCCTCCTCCACCGCCTCGAACTGGCCGGACGTCCCCTACGACCTGAACTGCGCCAACGGCGCCTCGTGCACCTCGCAGTCGCCGACGTTCTGGTCCGAGTACGAACTGACCGGCATCCAGACTCAGGCGCTCGTCGGGACGACCGAGACCAACGTGGACTCCTGGGCGTTCACCTACTCCTTCCCGGCCACCGGTGATGCGACGACCCCCTCGCTGTGGTTGTCGTCCATCGTGCGTACCGGTCAGGACACCAGCGCCGGTGGATCGTCCGGCTCGATCAGCACGGCTCCGGTCACCTTCTCCGGCACGCCGCTGTCCAACCGCGTCGACCTGACGGACGGGTACCCGCCGATCACCCGCTACCGGCTGAACACCATCACCACCGAGACCGGTGAGATCATCAGTGTCGGCTACTCGTCGCCGGCGTGCGGCAGTTCCACACCGAGCGACGACAGCCAGAACACGTCGCTGTGCTTTCCCTCGTACTGGACGCCCAGCGGGCTGACCTCGCCGATCAAGGACTGGTTCAACAAGTACATCGTCACGACCGTCACCCAGCAGGACCCGACCGGTGGTGGGGTCAACGACACCACGGTCACCACGTACACCCCGGTCGGCAGCCCGGCCTGGCACTACGACGACAACCCGCTGACCCCGTCCGACGAGCGCACATGGAACGAGTGGCGCGGGTACCAGGGAATGAAGGTGTCCACCGGCACCGCTCCCGACCCGAAGACGGAGACGGACTACACCTACTTCCGCGGCATGGACGGTGACACGCTGCCGGGCGGCACCACGCGTTCGGTGAGCGTCACCGACTCGCGCGGCGACACCGCGGTCCCGGACTCCGACCAGTACGCGGGGCTGACGTACGAGACGATCCTGTACAACGGATGGAACTCGGGGAAGGTCGTCAACGACACCATCACCGACCCGTGGTCCGGCTCCGCCACCGCCACGCACACGCTCAGCGGCGGCCTGCCTGCCCAGAAGGCGTACCTCACGGGCACCGCGCGTACGCGGGTCTACACGCCACTGGCGTCGGGCAGCACCCGGGAGACGGAGACCGACAGCACCCATGACTCCAACGGACGGGTGACCAGGGTCGACGACAAGGGTGACGTCTCCACCACCTCGGACGACATCTGCACCACGACGACCTACGACGACAACACCTCGGCGTGGATCCTGGACACCCCCGACGAGACCGACACGGTCTCGACCGACTGCGCCAACACCCCTTCGCTGCCCGGTGACGCCGTGTCGGACAAGCGGGCCTACTACGACGGCTCCACCACCTTCGGGGCGGCGCCGACTGTCGGCGACACGACGATGACGCAGCAGGTCACCTCATACAGCGGCTCGACCCCGACCTGGTCGACGATGACCACGCTCACCGTCGACGAGTACGGCCGGACCCTGACCAGCACCGACCCTGACCAGCGCACCACCCACATCGCCTACACGCCGGCCACCGGCGCTGCGCCCACCTCCGTCACCACCACCGACCCGCTCACCCACACCGCCACCGAGACCTTCGACGCCCTGCGCGGGCTGGAACTGAGCCGGACCGACGCGGCCGGCTACGTCACCAAGGCGCAGTACGACGCCCTCGGACGGACCACCGCGGTCTTCAAGCCCGGCATCACCGCCGCCGACACCAAGTACACCTACGCCGTCTCGCAGAGCTCACCCAGCGTGGTGACCGCGCAGACGCTCAACGACGACGGCAGCTACGCCGTCAGCGAGTCGCTCTACGACTCCTTCCTGCGCCTGCGGGAGACCCAGACCGGCACCGTCGACGGCGGACGGACCATCACCGACACCGTCTACAACACCGACGGCTGGGTCGCCAAGACCACGAATCCCTACTACACCACCGGAGCTCCCAGCTCCACGCTCGTCCAGGCCCAGGACGGCCAGATCCCGTCCGAGACCGGCTTCGCCTACGACGGAGCCGGCCGCAAGACCACAGCCACCGCGTACGCACTGGGCACCGAGACCTGGCACACCAGCACGGTCTTCGGCGGGAACTTCACCACGACCGTCCCGCCGGCCGGGGGCGTGGCCGAGTCCCAGCTCACCGACGCCCGGGGCCACGTCACCGACCTGTACCAGTACCACGCGGGAGTCCCGGCCGACCCGGTCAACGACCCGAGCAGCGACTACTCCGACACCCACTACACCTACAACCCCGACGGCTCGAAGTCCGGCGAGACCGACCCGGCCGGCAACACGTGGGCCTGGCACTACAACCTGCTCGGCGACCAGGTCTCCGCGACCGACCCGGACGCCGGCACGTCGACCGCCACCTACGACAACGCGGGACAGGTCCTCACCACCACCGACTCCCGTTCCAAGACCACCAGCTACTCCTACGACGCCGGCGGGCGGAAGACGGCCGCCTACGACACCACCGGCGGGGCGACGGCCTCCGCGAGCAACGAGATCGCATCGTGGACGTACGACACCCTCAAGAAGGGTCTGCTCACCTCCTCGACCTCCTACCAGCTCGGCACGTCGAGCCCCTCGGTGACCAACGCCGTGCTCGGCTACACCTCCCTGGGCGAGGTGGCCGCCTCCCGTGTCACGCTCGCGAACCTGCCGGCCGCCGAGGCCGCGCTGGCGCCCTCCGGCGGGTACACCACCTCGTACACCTACAAGACGACCGGCGCCCTGGCCACGCAGCAGGACGCCGCGGCCGGCGGACTGCCCTCCGAGACCATCGCGACCGGCTACGACCAGTACGGCGCCCCGACCAGCCTCGCCAGCACCGGGACCACGGCCTGGACCTACGTCGACGCCCTCGGCTACGACGAGTACGGACACCCACTGCAGTACTCCATGGGCCCGTCCACCAGCTGGGTCGACCTCACCCTGCAGTACGACCCCCAGACCGGCCAGCCCACCGACGCCAAGACCACCGACTCCAGCAGCTCCACCGTCGTCGACGACACCTCCTACAAGTGGAACGACGGCGACATCTCCAAGGGCTCGGGCCTGCTCGCCTCGGTGACCGACGCGCAGAACGGCGGCGCCACCACCGACACCCAGTGCTACGCCTACGACTGGGACGTGCGGCTGTCCGCCGCCTGGACCGCGACCGACCAGTGCGCCACCGCCCCGGCGGCCGGCAGCAGCTCCATGGTCGGCGGGCCCAACCCCTACTGGGAGAGCTGGACCTACCGCGCCGACGGCGAGCGGCTGACCCAGACCGACCATGACACCGGCGGGAACACCGCCAACGACACCACCACCACCTACAGCTACCCGACCGCGGGCTCAGCCACCGACCAGCCGCACACGCTCACCTCCACCACAGCCACCGGACCGGGCGCCACGGCGGCCACCGCCTCCTACACCTACGACAGCGCGGGCGACACCACCGCCATCAACGGCGGCGCCCTCGGCAACCAGAGCCTGACCTGGAACGACCAGGACAAGCTGGCCACCGACACCACCTCCGCCGGCACCACCGGCCACCTCTACGACGCCGAGGGCAATCTGGTGCTGCGCACCGGCCCCAGCCAGGCCACCCTCTACCTCGACGACGAGGAGATCGTCGAGAACACCAGCACCCACGCCCTCAGCGGCACCCGCTACTACGCCATCGGCAACACGACCATCGCCGAGCGCAGCAGCACCGGTGACATCCAGTACCTGATCCCGGACCGCCAGGGCACCGACACCCTCGCCGTCGACTACCAGAGCCAGACCGTCACCCGGCGGCAGTACCTCCCCTTCGGCAAGGTCCGCGGCACCGCGCCCAGTTCCTGGCCCGGCGACAAGGGGTACGTCGGAGGCATCGCCGACTCCGGCACCGGCCTGGAGGACCTCGGCGCCCGGGAGTACGACGCGCAGACCGGGCGCTTCGTCTCCCTCGACCCCCTCCTGGAGTCCTCCGACCCCTCGCAGATCTCCGGCTACGACTACAGCGGGAACGACCCGGTCACCGGCAGCGACCCCACCGGAGCCAGCTGGTTCAGCTCCCTCAGCAACGCCGTCTCCGGCTTCGCCCAGACCGCAGGCCAGGTCATGCAGCGCACCGACTGGGCCCAGGCGGCCCTCGGAGTCGGTGAGCTGCTCCTGGGCGCGGCGGCGGACGCGGGCGGCACCGCCCTCATGGCGACGGGCGTCGGCGCTCCGCTGGGCGCGGCGCTCGACTTCGCGGGCACGGGGCTGGCCATCTCCGGCGCCGCGACCACCATCGCGGCGGTGGCGGGTCCGAACATCGCGTACGCGGTGCAGAACGGCGACGGCGGGGGTGGCGGGGGTACGCCGAACGAGGGGGCGTCGGACGGCAAGGACGCGGGCGCCGCAAAACTCCGCGCCGAGCATCTGGGTTCGAAGAATCAGGAGCTGCTGACCGAGGAGAACTCCTACAAGTCGCTGGAGGGCGGCCCGGACGACACCGTGGCCGAGGTTAACCCGGAGGCCAATGGAAAGAACGAGCAGGGCCAGACGAACCCGGACATCAAACTTCTGGACCGTCAGGGCAACGTCGTCGGCTACCGCGAGGTCAAGACCATCGAGAACCCGAATCAGAACGCCTTCATGAGGCAGTTGTCGAAGGCCACCCGACAGCTCAGGGCCAAGGGGACGAGAATCAACCAGATCTTCTTCCAGGTGCCCAAGACGTCGGACGTCTACAAATGGCTGGAGGACTGGCAGAAGCAGCCGGACCGGGACATCTCCAAGTGGCGCGGATACACCGTCCGCATCGTGGACGACACCGGTGAGGAACTCGGCACCTATGACCTTGGGGATTCCGGCCTCCACGACCTGAGCAAGGGCGGGGGAGACGGAGGCGGAGACGACTCCGGGTACTACGAGGACGCGATGAGGCAGGGGATGTTGAACAAGGAGAGGGCGATGGAGAGAGAGGGTTTCTGAATGTCCTCGCCCGGCAGGAGGCGCCGCACCGCGCCTCCTGCCGGGCCGTTTCACGAAACAAGGAACACATGTCCGACTGCGCGAGCCTCATCTGCTGGGACTCATCACTGGTTGGAACCTGGGCCGGTTCACGCAGTCCGCCATTCCCCGGAAAATCGTCACGGAGTTCGGCAGCGCCGCACCCTGTCCGGTCGTGACCGCGAGGACGTGCTGCCCTCATCACGATGGCCCCTGCCAGCGGGACGAGGGGTGGGCGACGCGGAGCTGCTGGCCCGCGCGGCAGCCGTGGGACGGGTCCGTGCCGCCTTCGACCGCGTCGCCGCGTCCTTCGCCGGCCAGCGGGCCGGCCTTCCGGCGGCGTTGCGGGCGTTCTCCGATGTACTCGGGCCACGGGCGACATCGCGCCGGAGCCCCTTCTCACGGAAGAGACTTCGCTCTTGACCACTACCGTCGCACAGGGCGCGGCGGGACTGCGGCCTGGCGTGGACGTTACTGTAAGTGATCGATCCTGGCGGACGGAGTCTTCGCCAGGAAGAGTGGAGGAAAACGTGGCCGAACTCGTCGACGTCGCGTGTCACACATGCCGGATCGTGCTGCCCCTGCTCGATTCCCCGGACGGCCGAGAGGCATGGTGGAAGTTCCTGGACGAACACGCCTACCACCAAGTGGAGTTGCTCTGGGAGCACTCCGCGTCCCAGGAGCGGATCGACATCGACTACATCGAGGTGGGCAGCGACATTCGGAGCGACCCCTCGTTCGCCGAGTACGCGGGCGAGTGGTCGGGCCGCTCGCTGGCCCTGCGTCCCCGGCCGATCGCCCGTGCAGTCGCCGAGATCGTGCGGCGCGCCTTTGACGCCATGGACGCCCACGAGTGGCAGGCCGCACCGGCTGACGCGGCGGCGGCCGAACGAATCATGCCGTACCTGGATTTCGCACCCCCGCCCGGTGAACTGGTCGACGACGCCGTGGTACTCGCCCGGCTGGCCGCGGTGGAGGCGGCGCTGGAGCAACTGCGCCGGGCGACCACCGAACCGCTCGGCGACCACTTCGGCACATTCCTGAGCGACGTTCTGCGCGCGCTGCCCACCGCGGCGGATCTCCCCCCGGACGAACTGTGCGCCGAAAGTGGCCCCTTGGCCTCCCCTCGACTCTGGGACACCGAGCGGGCACTACGACTGATCCAGCACCTCGTAACCTCCAGGATCAGCCTCCGTTAGGTCATCCCCCGTGGCCTCTCGCGCCACGCCGGGTGTCACGACACGGGGACGCGTCGGACCTTGGTGTCGGTGTGCCCGTCCGGGGCGCGGAGGTCGAGGACCGCGGCGTGGGGCGGTCCGGCGAGCCGGAGGCGGTACGTGGGGGTCGGCCGGTTGCTGAGGGCGATCCGGTGCCGGGGCGCAGTCGCTGCGGGTCGCGGCGCTGGTCCGGCCCGAGGTCACCCGGTTGCACGGTCGAGGGCTTGGCCGGTCACGAGGTGTGGGCCATGCCCGGCGGCGGTGGAGTGGACGCGTCAGGTGGGCGGTCGTGGTCGTGGTGACCGACACAGTCGGCTGAGGCGTGCCGCTGGGCCGCCGGAGCCGATCAGGCCGAGGCCCTCGACGGCGATCTCGCCTGTTCTGAGGCTGGCAGGCCAGGCTGAGGCGGCCGGGGATCGTGATGTGCGCGGGCACGGCCGGCTTGAGGCGGGCGGCGGAGCGCGCGGACTCCTCGTGCTCGGACGCCGGCGTGCCGGGTCGGACCGGCCGGCTGCCGGACTGCTTGGCCCGGGTGGTCGGCGACGCCCCGGAGAACGGGTGCTCCTCGACGATGCGGCATGGCGGTCACCGCGGCGACTGCCGCGGTGACCGCGATCCACCGGACGCGGTCGCGATTGCCGTGTGCCGGAGTGGATCTGGGCATGGGTTGTTCCTCGGCGGTGTCCGCGATGTTCCTGCACGCGGCAGGAAGCCGACGGGGCGGCCCGCCGGCTTCCTGCCGGCGGGCCGCCCCGGGTGCTCGTGAGGGTCAGGGGATCTGCTGGTAGAGCGCCGTGATCTGGTTCGCGCTCAGGGTGTAGTTCCAGGCCTGTACGTCACTGACCATGCCGGGCAGGTAGTTGGTCTGGCTGCCGTCGTACAGCGCGCGTCCGACGGTGAAGGAACCTGTGCTGCTCCATGGTGTGACTCCTGTCGTGGTGGCCGCCAGGACGCCGTTCACGTACAGACGTCCGGTGTGGGTGGCCGCGTTGTACGTGCCCACGAGGTGGGTCCAGGTGTTCGCGGTGGCCCCCACCCAGTAGGCCGCGTGGGAGGTGGGGTCGGCCACGTCGCTGTCGGGAAAGGTCATGGACCATGCCGGCTTGTTCTGGGACGTGTAGTCGTACTTGAGGAAGAAGGCGCTGTCCTGGGTTCCGTCCTGGGCGGCGACGGCGGCGTTGTGGGTGGGGAGTGACGACAGTTTGACCCAGGCCGAGACGGAGTAGCTGCCCGTGGTGTCGAGCACCGGGGCGCTGCTGGTGGTGTCGCCGCTGCTGCCGTCCAGGCTGAGGACCGTGCCGCGGGTGGAGTCCGTCGACCAGGTCGTCGAGCCGTTCAGGGTGAGCGGGTTGTTACCGACGTTCGGGTTGGCCATGTTGGCGTTGAGCGTGTTCAGGGAGTCGGTCGCCGCGGTGTCGGTGGCCACCGGCATGCCGGCGCCGTCGTCGAAGTTCCAGGTGTCCTGGGGGGACAGCAGCGCGGTGGCCAGCGCACCGAAGGCGGGGTTGGTGAGGTTGACGTGGTCGCCGTAGTCGGCGCCCGCGGCGAGTTTCTCCTCGCCGTTGCTGTCGAGGGTGGGGTCGGCCACGGCGGCGTCGAAGTCCGCGAAGTACACGGCGGGGGTGGCCCAGGGGTTGCCGAGGTTCATTCCGCCGAGGAAGGCGTTCACGTCGGTGCGGTAGCCGTCGACCGTGCTGGTGCAAGGGTCGTTGGGGGTCGCGCCGTCGCCGGTGAAGCCGTCGCAGGGGGTGAGGGAGGTGAGGACGACGTTGATGCCCCAGGCCTGCAGTTGCTGCACCAGGGCCGTGTAGCCGTTGCCTTCCAGATCGTCGCTGGTGCTGCCGGCGAGCAGGTCCTCCAGGCCCTCGTCGACGATGACGGAGTTGATGCCCGGCTGGTCGAGGACGTCGCGGTCGATGCGGGACAGGGCGGCCGGGCCCCCGATGGTCGAGCCGTTGTACGTCTCGGGGTTGTCGGTCATCAGCTGGTTGGACTCGATGCCTTCGGCAAGCACGCCATAGGGCGTCGTGGTGGTCGGCTCGGCGGCGGTCAGGGCGTCGGAGACGCGGTAGCCGTTGGAGTTGGGCAGTGTGGTGCTGGGCTGGAACGGGTCGACCAGGTTGTCACCGAGTACGGCCTCGGTGGGTACGTTCGACGACATCACGTCGAGGCCCGTGACCAGGTCGGTGAAGTTGCCGTACGCGGCGGCGTTGGTGGTGTACGGCGTTCCGGTGGTGTCGGTGGTCAGGTCTCCCGAGCCGACGGCGCTGACGTATTCGTAGGAGCCGTTGGCGTAGGAGTGCTGAACCAGGTAGGGGACGGAGTTGGTCAGGTCGTAGGAGACCAGCAGGTACTGGCCCGCGGTGGCGTTGAAGCTGATCGGGTCGCTGTAGACCATGCCGCCCTCGGGAACGGTGACCGACTGGCTGCCGCCGAACTTCAGCGTGCTGATCGTGCCGGTGGGTACCGCGGAGGGGGAGGAGGCGTTGGAACTGAGCGCGATCGTGGCGTGCCCGATGGACAGCTTGCTGGTCCCCAGGCCGTTGTCCAGCTTGACGCGCACCGTGCCGCCGGACAGGGACGGCTTGAGCGCGATCCGGAAGGACTGGTTGGAGAAGTTCGAGCCGAGGAAGTTGTAGTTGCCCTCGTTGGGGTTGGCCCAGGCGCCCGTCCAGGACTGTCCGGAGGCCGCCGCGGTGTAGGTGCCGTTCACCTCGGGGGTGCCCGCCGTGGTGTTGCGGGTGCCCATCGAGAAGATGTGCAGCGCCTGCTCGTGCGGGCCGGTGCCGGTGGAGATGTCGGGCAGGGTGACCGAGGAGATGGTCTTGGTCGGGTCGATGGGGACGGAGAAGGCGTAGAGCCGCCGGGAGGCGGTGGCCTGGCCGGCCGCCGCGTTCTTGTGCGGCAGCACCACGGCGGCGATGGGGTTCACCCCGGCGCTCCAGTCGGGGACGGTCAGGTCGTAGGTGGTGCTGGTGCCGTCCGTGTACGTGATGGTGCCCGTTCCGGGGCAGGCCCCGACCAGGGTCGTCCCGCTGAAGCAGTAACTGCCGGTGATCGACGTGTCGGCGGGTACGTAGGGGGCCGTGGAGTCGCCCGCGATCGATCCCGGATTGGACATGCCGGAGCCGGTCGAGGTGCCGACGAACACCAGGGCGTTGCCGGAGCCGCTGTAGGTGATGGTCTGGTTGCCGGCCAGGAGGTTGTCCTTCTGGCCGGAGCCGAAGGAGGGCAGGGTCAGGGTCGCGCCGTCGACGGTCACCTTGCCGCCGCTGGTCCATCCGGCGTTGGCCAGGTCGGTGGCGGAGAGGCTGTTGCCGGAGCCGTCCAGGTCTGCCTGGCCCATGTTGCTGTCCGAGCTGATGCCGGTGTTGTTGAAGCAGGCGGCCAGGCTGGTGCACGTACTGCCGGGGTGCCCGGCGGCGATGAACGGGTAGGCGAACTCGCCCGAGTCGTCACCGGCACCGTCGACCGAGTACACGTACAGCGTGTGCGGGCCGGGAGACGGAGGAGTGATCGAGACGGTCGCGCTGTTGGTGGTGGTGGTGACGTACTGTCCGCTCGGAGGGTTGCTGGTGGCCGGCGGGACGTCGAGGTGGTAGACGAACTTGGTCGCGGTCGTGCCGTTGCCGGAGATGTCGAACTTGCCCGTGGTGCCCGCGGCCGCTCCGACCACGCCGTCGTTCTGGTCGGTGTTCGGATAGAGGTTGCTCTCCGACGTCACCGACGGTGTGTCGGGTGCTGTGGGCTCGGCCGTGAAGTGGCAGGTGGGGGACTGGGAGTAGGAGGTGCTGGCCATCCCGTCGCTGATCTTGACGTCCCAGTCAACCGTCTGGCCGCTGGTGAGCCCGGAGACGAAGGACGACGGCAGCGAGACGCTCGCGTAGGTCCCGCTGGCGAGGTTGTCTCCGCTGACCAGCGTTGACTTGGTGCTGGACCCGTCGATCCAGTACTGGAAGGTCGCCTGGAGCTTGTCTGCGTTCGGGTCGGAGATCTTGGCCTTCAGCACCGGCGGCGTCGAGGCGATGGTCTTGCCCATGTACGGGTAGTACGGCCCGGTGGTGTCACACGCGGCGTCGTCCGCGCCGGAGACCGCCGCCATGGTGCCGGCGGTCGGGGCGCTCGGCGGGTTGTCGAAGAAGACCTGCAGCGTGGGGTTGTGCGAGAAGCGCTTGAAGCCGAGGTCGTTGTGGTTGGACTCCATCGAGTCCTCGCTCAGCGTCGCGGTGAAGCTGCTGGAGTGCCCGCTGGCCGCGCTCCTGATCGGGGTGAGGACGTTGAACCCGTTCGTCACCGAGCCGTTCGACGGGCAGTACGTGGGGTTGTAAGCCGGTCCGAAGCTCGCGGAGGTGGAGTAGCTGTTGTAGCCGGGGCGGTTGCTCCAGTCGGTGCCCGAACCGATCCCCTTCGACCAGTGCAGGTTCACGGTCGCGGTCGTCGAGCACGAGGCGGAGTAGAGGTCGGTGGCGTCCACCTCGGCGCTGTTGATCGTCGCGCCCCAGATGGTCTTGGACAACGACCACTGGTAGATCGAGTGCTCGTCACCGGTGTTGCAGTAGCCCTCGGGCCATCCGTTGTAACCGACCCCGAGGTTGCCGTTGTCCGCGAGGGCGGTCGTCTTGTCGTAGAACGACGTGCCCGGGCAGCCCTGCTTCACTTCGTCGAAAGCCGGGCTGGTGTAGTCGACGGGGTGCCAGTTCACGGACGGGTCGACGTAGACCGGCCACACGGTCGACCTGGCGGCGAGCATGCGGGCGTCCGGCACCAGGGTCAGGGCATGGGAGGTGACCTCGGTGCGCACGGGCGCGACGCGGGCTGCGAGACCGGGGTGGGAGGCGTCGGAGGCGTCGGCGGCGACCTTGGCGCCCCGGGGCTGGTGCGTGGCGGGCAGGGTGCGGTTGGAGTCCCACTGCAAGGCGGCAGGCGCGTCCACGACCACGTGGCCCTGACGGTCGGTCACCCGGAGGGTGCCGTCCGGGTTCTGGGTCAGTCGGCCGCCGCGCACCCTCGCGGCCAGGCGCAGCGAGGAGAGCGCCGGATTCCTGGCGGCCCGCGCGGAGTGTACGACCAGCGTGTCGCTCAGGCCTCCGGAGGGGGTCGCAGAGACCTGCAGGTCCACGTCGGCCATCACCGAGCGGTATGTGGCGGTCGCTCCCGAGACCACCGGGGCGGGCAGCGCGGTCGGCCAGGACAAGGACAGGGACACCTGACCCGAACGGGTCACGGCGAGCGGACCGTTGCCGCCACCGGAGAAGGCCACGCTTCCGTAGGCGGTGGCCTTCGGAGCCCAGGTGCCGTCGGGCCCCCGCCGCAGGCGCAGGTCCACCGGGACCCATTGGCCGGCCTGCTTGGCCCGCACCGGAAGCGGATTGGAGGAGAACCCGAACTTTCCTGACGGCAATGCCTCTACTGCCTCCGTCGGCGTGGTCAGCACGTCGACGGCCACGGCCTTGCCGATTCGGCGCGCCCGGACTGCGGCCGCCTGCATGGCTGCCTGCTCCGCCTGGGTCGCACCGTACCCGCTGGGCAGCGGGACCAGGTTCTTCGCTGTGGGGGCGGTCTTGCCGAGGGGCTCGGTGGAGCCCGTGGAACTTCTCGCGTGCGGAGCCGGCGTGGCGGCGTGGGCCGGGTAGAGGCCGAAGGTGCCGAGACCCAGGGCCAACATCCCCGTCACGGCGACTCGGCACCAGCCCAGGCGCCGACTGGGGTGGGGTATGCGCATCGGTTGAGACTCTCCATGTCCAGACCGGAGGACCGGCTGAGTAAAAGGTGGGGAGTGGGTGAGGAAACCGACAGCGAACCCTCCCCCGTTGTGAAGATTCTGCCGGGGATGAGCGTTTGGGCGGGCATGTCCATACCAAATCTGAGTAACGGATCTTGCAACTCCGCAGGCTCGGCCGCCTTCCGTACGCGAGCACCGTGGTCGTCCAGCGGTTGCAGTCGCCGGTCAGGCCGTCGTCCGACGATCAGGCCTGCCACCTGGGCGGATGATGTACCGGCAGCTGCTGGGACGGGACTGCCCTCCGGGCTCCGTCGCGCAGGGCGGTCCAGGTGGGGAGGAGGAGCAGGGCGAGGGCGGCGGTCCAGGCCACGACCGTCGCCGTGATCGAGGCCATCGCGGGTGAGGGAACCAGTTCGCAGGCCTGGTGGCCGGTGCCCCAGCGCACGCAGGCGAAGTGGTCGCGTGCGGTGAACGCGGCCACGGGGAGCAGCAGACCCGCGCCGAGGACGGCGAGAACTCCGTGCAGCGAGCGCAGTTCGTGGTCCGTGTTCCGCCAGGAGACGAAGAAGCCGACGGCGACCTGCAGCAGGATCGCGACAGGCACGAAGTAGAGGGGGAACACCGCGCCGACCAACTGGATCGGCCACGGGAAGACCAGGGCACTGACGACATGCACCACCCACAGTCCGAGCCCTGCGGCGCCGCCGAACACGACGCCCTCCGCCAACGCCCGCAGGGGACGCAGACGTGGCGGCACGAGGAGCGCCGCGGAGACCTCCGGAGACGGGGGCCACAGCAGGAACCGTTCGGGTCCCGCGGCGGGCGCGTCACCACGCGTGCGCCCGAAGAGCCGTACCCCGAGCCCGGCGGCGAGCGGGAGCCCCACGGTGACGGCGACCAGGGCGAGGACTCCCAGCGGGGGTGTGATCACGACGGCCAGGGAGAACACGAAACCGAGGTAGTCCAACGGAGTCGGCAGCAGGTTCAGCGGGCGTGGCAGGGACAGCAGCCCGAAGCCGGGCGTCCCCGCGGCATAGGCGTGCCCGAGCCAGAAGCTCAGCAGCACCACGCCGGTCGCACAGCCGACGACGACCGGCCCGAGCGGGCGCCGGGCGGCGAGCACGACCGGTGCCCACACCCGGGCGGCCACCACGTTCCACCGTACGAACCCGTAGCCGACGGCCCCGAGGAGCAGCCACCAGGCCAGCCGCACCGGGAGCGAGTCGGCGACGCCGAGGGCGAGGGCCGTCCTGTGCCACTGGTCCCCGAACGTGCCGACGACGAGGCCGCAGCCCACGGCGAGACCCGTGCGGTGGGCGTCCGTCCACCTGGCGTGGCTCATATGCGCGGCCAGTGTCACACGCCAGATGCCCGCCGCCACGCCACCACCCAGCAGCACGGCGGGGACGATCGCGCTCAGCGCGCTGCCGCGGTCGGCCAGACTGGTCGCCGCCTCGGTCCACTGCGCCACCTGCCAGTAGACGAGCGAGCAGCACAGGGCCAGCCCGAAGGCCTCCCAAGGGGACACGTCGAACAGCACTCTGGTGTCGCTCAGCGCGGCCAGCCGCTTCGCGGCGGAGGGATGCGTACGCCGGAACAGCGGCCGGCGGAGCGTGGCCGGCTCGATGCCGTGCTGTGCGGCGAGCAGGCGCCGCAACGAGTGGGCGCCGCCCGTCCACACGGCGACCCGGGCGTCCGCGTACAGCTCGCGGTTGCGCAGTACGGCACTGCTGGTGTGGGCGACCGTGACCGCCAGCGCGCACTGGGCGAAGGTGAACAACAGCTGGTAGATCACACCTCCCGGCAACAGCACCCAGCTGACCAGCAGGGCGAAGGGCGCCGTGACGGCCGTCGGGATCGCGAACGCGACGACGAACAGCCGGTAGCAGATGAGGGTGAGGAAGGCGATGTCGACATCGCGGTTGCGCAGGTGCGCGAGTTCGTGCAGGACGATCGCGCGGAAGGCCTCGGGGTCGCGGCCGTGCAGTCGCAGCAGTCCCTCGCCGAGCATCACACAGCGTCGGCCGAGGCGCCCGAAGGCGAGTCCGGTGGGACGCTGATCCCGCCAGTCGACGACGAAGCGCACCCGGCACCGCAGCTCGGCGAGCGCCACCAGTTCCGTGAGTGTGCGCTGGACGTCCGGGTGCGCGTCGCCCCGCAAGGGCCGTAGCCGACGTCGGCGGATCCGGTAGGCGGGGAGCAACCAGTACGTGATGCCGACGGCCAGCCACAGGGCCGCGAGGGCAGCCAGCTCCATGGTGGTCTCGCCGCTCACGTCCGGTGGCGCGCAGCGGCGGGCGAATTCGGCGGGATCGGCGGCCGTCTCGGCGAAGTTCGAGGACGCGCATTCGAGGGACCTGGTGATGGAGCCGAGGTCGCCGCCGAGCCCGAAGTACCTCGCCATGCCGACTGCTCCGCCGATGGTCGTCGCCATCGCCACCGATGTGCTCAGAATGAGCAACGCGAACCGCAGGGACGTTCCGGACGGTAATCGGAACGGGTGCACCGCCACCGGGTTGCCGAACCCCGATCTGATCGGCCCCTCCCTCACGAGGGGCCGTCCTCCCCGTCCCGGCTGTCCCGGGTCAGTGCGTCGCCCCCCGGAGCGCGGCCGCCCCGCCCACCGACGAGCGCACCCAGGATGGCGTCGGCGAGGAGCTGTGCCTGGTCCGGCGGCAGGCCCAGCGCCACTCCCCGGTCGTGGGCGACGCGCCGCAGCAGCTCGAAGTCCGCGGGCCCGGCCTCCCCGGCGCCCGCTGCCACGAGCCGTGCGGTGCCCGGTGCCGCGAACGGGTTGTCCGCGGCACCGGCCGAATCGCCGGCCGACCGGCTGTCCGGGGCGCCGCCCGCATCGCCGTCCGTACGCTCGTCCGCCCGTGCACCGCGCCTTCGCCACCAGCCTCGTCTGCGCTCCTCACGCATGACGTCGGTGGCGATGTTCCCGGCGACGGTCGCCGCGACCGGCAATGCGAACGCCGTCAGTGTGGAGACGACGATGGCCTCGATGCCGATGCCCAGCGGCTCGGGCCGAGCCTTGCGGCTCGCTCGGGCCGGGTCCTCGAAGTAGGCGTCGGCCGTCTCGTCGAAGAACGCCAACTCCTCCGGAGCCAACCGCCGTACGGCCTCCCGCGCCAGCTCCCGCACCCGCGCCGACCCGTCATGCCCCGAAGCACCCACCGGCGGGCCCCCGTCCCCCTGATCGCCAGTCCCGTCGGCCCCAGTATCTCGCTCAACTCAGGTCGCGTACAAGGCGTTTGGAGTCGGTGCGGCACCGCTGTGCGCGTCCGGCCCCGGTGGCGTGGGAGGCTTACGGCGGCCGAGGCCGCCGACGGCCGGGCTCCGCCGCCCAGGGGGACGGGCAGGCTCCGCCACCGTGCCTCGCGGCTGGTTCAGCCCTGGCGCGGGTTCGGCTTCAGCACGGCGAACACCGCCTGTCCCGGGTCCGCCAGCCAGGCGATGCGTCCGACGTCCGGCACGTCCGTGGCCGGCATGAGCACCGTCCCGCCGTTGCCCTGCACCGCGGCGGCGGTGGCATCGGCGTCGGCCACGGCGAAGTACGGCACCCAGCGGGTCTCCTCCCGCTCGTCCTGAAGCGGAGCCACCCCGCCGAAGGACCCCTCCTGCTGGTCGCCTTCCTCGATGCTGAGCACCCGGTACGTCATGCCGGGTGCCTCCATCTCCTGTGAACGCCAGCCGAACAGCGCACGGTAGAAGCCGATCGCGGCTTCCGGATCGCCCACGTGCAGTTCCACCCACACCAGCGTGTTGTCCTTCGAGGTCAACTCCAGGCCCTTGGTCCGCCCGGGCTGCCACACGGCGAACCGCGCTCCCTGCGGGTCGGTGAACTGGGCCATCCAGCCCTCGCCCATGACGTCCATGGGTTCGGCACGCACACCGCCCCCGCCGGCGACCACCTCGCGGGCGGTGGCCTGGATGTCGTCGCTCTGGAAGTACGTCGTCCAGGCCGACGCGGCGCCCTCCTCGGTCAGCGGCCCGACGGCACCGACGGTCCTCCCGTCCTTCTGGAAGAACCCGTAGCCGCCCGCCTGCGGCCCGGCGGACACGAACTGCCAGCCGAAGACGGCGCCGTAGAAGGCGGCAGCCGCGTCCGTGTCCGGGCTGCCGAGGTCGATCCAGTTGGGTGACCCGGTGCGGAAGTCGGTGCCGAGCATGCGTTTCCTCCTGCGTGCGGTGCGAGAACCCCGCCACTATGCCGAGCCCGTGGACAGGGCCCGGCGCACCGGCCCAGCGGGCCCGTGGGTTTCACCCGGGGGTGGGAAGGAAACCCCCGGTCGCTGCTTCCGGTTGAGCCATGTGCCGACTCGGTCGAGCGGCGCTCACCGCTTCCTCGGCTCCCTCAGCCTGTACGGGCCGCTGCCAGGGTGGTCCACTGGCGGGCGACGGTAGGGCTCCAGCCACGGAAGGCGGCGCCGTCGCCTTGAACCCGCCCAGGCCGCCCACCGCTACGTGATCAAGAAGCCGATCGAGCGGACGGAGCGCGCACCGGCGGCCCCGTGCAGGCAAGCGATCCCAGTGATCTACGTCACTCCAGCCTGTTTCCCTGTGATGTTCGCCGGTCCGGCCGCGCTGGGTGGATGGGTCACCCCTGTGACGGGTGTGCCCTCCGTGACTTGTTCTGTGGCCCTTGCCGGCCCTCGAGGGGTGGAAACGTCGTGAGTCGTCGTACGTCGCATGCGTACAGACCGCTGAGTCTCAAGCGTCGGGCGTGGCTGACGCTCGGTGCCGTGGTCCTGGGAGGCGGGGGCGTGGTGACGTATGCCGTCGCCAGCCCCTCCGACCACGGGGCGGCCGGCCGTGCCAAGCGGCCGGTGAAGGTCTACGACCTCACGCTGAAGGGCACCGAAGCGGGCAGGCGGGAGCTGCCGCGCACGGACACCGAGCAGTTCTCGATGGTCGGCGTCTCGTGGACGGGCGGAGCCAAGCGGCTCGACGGCACGGCGCAGGTGCGCACCCGCAGCCTTGAGACAGGTGAGTGGAGCGCCTGGCGCGACCTCGAAGTGAACATCGACCCGCTGGAGAAGCCCGGTCCCCGCGTGCGCGGTGCCTCCGAGCCCCTCTGGGTCGGCTCCTCAGACGGCGTCCAGGTACAGGTCGTCCGCAAGAACGGCACCACCGGTCCGCTGCCCAGGGGACTCGAGGTGAACCTGGTCGACCCGGGCGTGGTGACCGAGGCCGAGACCAGGTCCACCACCAGTGAGCCGGCCGCGTTCGTCGCCGACACGAGTCCCGGCGCCACGCCCACCGACTCGACCGCGCCCACCGACTCGGCCGCGCCCACGGACTCCGTGGTACCCGGCGACGGCACCACCGCCACGCCCACGGACGGTCAGACCACCACGTCCCCGGCGCCGACCGACTCGGCCACGCCCACGACCACCCCGTCCGACTCGGTGTCCGCCTCACCCACGACGAGCGCGCCGTCCGCCACGCCGTCCGCACCGCCGTCCACCGTGCCCGAACCGCCGATCACCTCGCGCGCCGACTGGGGCGCCGACGAGTCGCTCAGCCCCGATCCGTCGGAGTACAACGCGAACGTCAAGGCCGTCTTCGTCCACCACACCGACGGGGCCAACGACTACTCCTGCGCCGACTCCGCGTCGATCGTGCGGGGCATCTACGCGTACCACACGCAGGTCAACCACTGGAACGACATCGGCTACAACTTCCTCGTCGACAAGTGCGGCACCATCTTCGAGGGCCGCAAGGGAGGCGTCGGCCTGCCGGTGCTGGGTGCCCACACCTACGGCTGGAACCGGGAGTCCGCGGGCATCGCGGTGCTCGGTGACTACACCTCCACCAGCGCCACCAACGCCGCGCTGACCTCGATCGCCCGCGTCGCGGCCTGGAAGCTCGGCCAGTACGGCGCCGATCCGGCCGGGACCGTCCAGCTCACCGCGGGCGCGACCCAGACGAACTACTTCGGCACCGGCTTCACCGCGGGCAGCAAGTACACCTTCCAGCGGATCTCCGGCCACCGTGACGGCTACAACACCCAGTGCCCCGGCGGGTCCCTCTACAACCAACTGCCGACCGTCCGCGCCTGGGCGTCCGGCCCGGTGCAGGGCCTGAAGGTCGCCTCGGTCGGCGGCGCGGGCCTTTCCGGCTCGACGTTCTACACCAAGGGCGCCGTCACGGTGCGCTGGACGGCCACCACGCCGTCCTCGCTCATCTCGAGCTTCAGGCTGCTCGTCGACGGCAAGACCGTCGCCACCGCCCCCGGCTCCGCCACCTCCGTCGGTGCCACCCTTGCCCTGGGCAGCCACACCGTCGCGGTGCAGGCCGTCCACCAGTCCGGCAAGACCGCCACCAGCGCTTCGGTGAACGTCGTGGCCGAGACGACGGCGCCGACCTTCACCACCACCCCGACGCTCTCCCTGCGCACCGGCACGGTCAACACCACCGCTGTCCCGGTCACCCTCGGCTGGAAGGCCGCCGACAACACCGCGCTCAGCTCCGTGAAGCTGCTGTCGCCGACCACGGCCACCTTCGGTCCGACCACCACCGGCTCCGGCCGCACCGCCACGTCCGGCACGGCCACCACCTGGTCGATGCGTGCCTACGACTACGCCGGCAACTACCGCACGGTCTCCCCGGCGTACACGCCGGTGATCCTCCAGGAGAGCTCCGCCACCAAGTCCGGCAGCTGGACCACTCGTTCCTCCAGCAGCTACCTCGGTGGCAAGTCCTACTCCAGCGGCTCCAAGGGCGCCGGCCTGACCTGGACCTTCACGGGCCGCTCCGCCGCCTGGGTGGTCTCCCGCGCCTCCAGCTCCGGCCAGGCCTACGTCTACGTCGACGGCACCAAGGTCGCCACCGTGGATCTGAAGTCGTCCACCACCCTCTACCGGCAGGCGGTCTGGACCAAGACCTGGTCCAGCAGTGCCAAGCACACCGTGAAGATCGTGGTGGTCGGCACCAGCGGCCGTCCCACCGTCACCACCGACGGCCTCGTCTACATCAAGTGACCCCCGGCGCCGCCGACGTGGCGGCGTGCCGTCCGACCGGCGCATGCGGGACCGCATGCGCCGGTCGGCGTATGCGCGCGTTCGTCAGTGCTTCCGCGGTCGGTCGGTGCTCCCGCTGTTCTCAGCGCCTGGCGGCCGGCAGGGACCGCCACTCGGAGGCATGCGCCGGGGCGAGGTCCACCCTGGCCGACCGCAGGGCCGGCGAACCGGTGGTGGGAGCGCACAGAGCCTTGGCCACGAACGTGTTGACGGCGTCGTCGATCGGGCCCGGGGTCACCGTGCCGTCCGCGGCGAGCTTGTCGTACTTCGACAGGTTGTAGGCGAGGGCCATCTGCCGGCGGCCGTCCGGGCTGGAGAGCGCCCATGTCTCGGCGCCGAACACCGCGCCGCTGTGGCCCCAGAACGTGCCGCATCCCCAGTCGAACCGTATGAGGCCCAGACCGTAGTGCCCGATCACGTTGTCCTGGGCGTCGGTCATCGGGACCGTCGTCTTCATCTCGGCCAGCTCGGCGGCGGGGAGCAGTCGGCCGGTGAGCAACTGCCGGTAGAAACGGTCGAGATCCGCCATGGTGGAGACGACGGCGCCGGCGGTTCCGGCCCAGGACATGTCGTAGACGCTGTAGTCGCGCGGTGGATCGATCAGTCCGTAGAAGGACTCGTACAGCTTCGGGTGCGGGCCGGTGATGCGCGGGCCCCTGGGGAAGTAGGTGTGCCGCAGACCGGCCCGGCGGATGACGTTGCGCGTGATGTACCGCTCGGGGTCCTCGCCGGTGAGCTTGCCGAGCAGCAGCCCCGCGATGATGTAGTTCGTGTTGGAGTACGACCACTTCTCGCCGGGAGCGCCGGTCGGCGGAGCCTGCACTCCCATCCGGACCAGCTCCCGGGGGTCGACGTGCCGGAAGCGGTTCTCGTCCAGGCTGCTCGTGGACAGCGTCTGCAACGACGGGAAGGCGTAGAGGACGTAGTCCCCGATACCGCTGGTGTGGTTCAGCAGCATCCGCACGGTGATCCGGTCACCGCGCTGTCCGGGGACGAGCCCGGGGAGGTAGCGGGAGACGGGCGCGTCCAGGTCGAGGCGGCCCGCGGCGACCTGCTGGAGCAGGGCGACAGCGGTCATCGACTTGGAGATGCTGCCGATCCGCTGCTCCATGTCCGGCGTCACCGGACGGCCGGTGTCCCGGTCGGCGACACCTGCGGCACCGCGCCACGCGGTGTCGCCGTCCCGCACGGCCGCGTAGGTGCCGTACATGCCCGCGGTGTGGATGGCCTCGAGTGCCTCCGCCAGGGCCGCCCGGTCCGTGCCCGGCCGGTGGGCGGCGGCGGAGGTGGCCGGGCGGGTGGCCGCCTGTGCCTGGGGGAGCGCGGCAGCCGAGGTGACAAGGGCCGCGGCACAGGTGAGGGCGACGGCCCATCCCCGTCCCGTCGCGGCCGGGCGCCGCTCGTGCCGGCTTGCTAAGTGCATGGTCGTCTCCACAGTCTCTCTGCGTGCGGGAACCGGGAAAGATCCTCACGGTGATCTTCGCCGGGGCGCTGGTGAGGGGCATCGTGCACGCGGAGGAGCGGGGGTACTACCGGCGGACGAGCGGATTTCGGTCAGGCGGTCACGACCGGGCGACGGAAGGGCCGGGACGGGCGCGGCACCGCACACCGGCCCCGTGAGTGTGCGCGTTCCATCCGGTAAACGATAGAAAGGGGATATGACTGGAGAATCCGGTCGATCTGCGCGCCGCCCAGGCCGCTCGCTGAGCGTGCGCAGTCTCGCCGGGCAGGTCTTTCTCCTGCAGTTCGCCGTCGTGGTGCTGCTCGTCGCCGCCACGGTGGTGGCTCTCGTGGTGCAGGCCCGGCGCGACAACATGGCGGACGCCCGGAACCGCACCCTCGCCGCCGCCCAGACGTTCGCCAACTCGCCGGGGATCGTGGCCGCGCTGAACAGCCCGCATCCGAGCGCGGTGCTCCAGCCGCGTGCGGAGGCGGCGCGGAAGGCCGCGGGTGTCGACGCCGTCATCGTGTACCGGCTGGACGGGATCACCCTCACCCACAGCGATCCGCACCAGATCGGCAAGCATGTCATCGGGCCCTACGCACAGGCCGCGGCCGGCAAGCCGTTCACCAGGACCTTCCAAGGGTCCCTGGGGCTCTCGGTGATCTCGGCGGTCCCGGTCAGGGCCCCCGACGGCTCGGTCGTCGCCATCGTGTCCGTTCCCGTCACGGTCGAGAAGCTGCAGCACCGGGTGGACCGGCAGCTGCCGGTGCTCTTCGGCGGCGCCGCCGGGGCGCTGGTCATCGCCGTGGGCGGGTCCGCCCTGGTGAGCCGTCGCCTGCGGCGGCAGACCCATGGCCTGGGCCCGACCGAGATGACCCGGATGTACGAGCACCACGACGCGGTCCTGCACGCCGTGAGGGAAGGCGTACTGATCATCTCCGCCGAGGGCGGGCTGCTGCTCGCCAACGACGAGGCACGGCGGCTGCTGGACCTGCCGGCGGACGCCGAGGGACGCCATGTCACCGATCTGGGCCTCGAGGAGGACCTGCCCGGACTGCTGGCCTCCGACCGCCCGGCCACCGACGAGGTGTACCTCGCGGCGGACCGCCTGCTGGCGGTCAACAAGCGGCCCACCGCTCCCCGCGGACCGGCCGGCAGCGTGGTGACGCTCCGGGACACCACGGAGCTGCTCGCGCTGTCCGGACGGGCGGAGGTGGCGCGCGAACGCCTGAAGCTGCTCTACGACGCCGGGGGCCGGATCGGCACCACCCTGGACGTGAAGCGCACCGCCGAGGAACTGGCGGAGGTGGCGGTGCCCCGGTTCGCGGACGTGGTCACCGTCGAACTGCTGGACCCGGTCCTGTCCGGCGGGGAGCCCTCCGCGGCGAACCCCGACATGCGCCGGGTCGCGCTCGCGGGCCTGCACGACGACCGTCTCCTGTACCCCGTCGGCGCGCGGGTCCGGTTCATCCCCGCCCACCCCGTCGCCAGGGCGATGCAGAGCGGAGGAGCGGTCCTGGTCAGGGAGCTGGGCGCGGACGACAGCTGGGTGGCCCAGGACGCCGTACGGTCCCGGCGCATCCTCGACCACGGCATCCACTCCCTGCTGGCGGTCCCGCTGCGGGCCCGCGGGGTGGTGCTGGGAACCGTCGACTTCTGGCGGGGGCGGGCCTCCCCGCCGTTCGACGAGGAGGACGTGTCCTTCGCCGAGGAGCTGGTCGCCCGGGCCGCGGTGAGCATCGACAACGCCCGCCGCTTCACCCGTGAGCACACCATGGCCGTCACCCTCCAGCACAGTCTGCTGCCCCGCGGGCTCCCCGAGCAGTCCGCCCTCGACGTGGCCTACCGCTACCTGCCCGCGCAGGCGGGAGTGGGTGGCGACTGGTTCGACGTCATCCCGCTGTCCGGCGCCCGGGTGGCCCTGGTCGTCGGCGACGTGGTGGGCCACGGCCTGCACGCCGCGGCGACCATGGGCAGGCTGCGGACCGCCGTGCACAACTTCTCCGGCCTGGACATGCCGGCGGACGAGCTCCTGGGCCGACTGGACGAACTGGTGGCCCAGATCGACGCCGAGGAGGTCACCGCGGGGGAGGACGGGCAGGGGATCGCCGGGGCGAGCTGCCAGTACGCCGTCTACGACCCGGTCTCCGGGCAGCTGGCGATCGCCACCATGGGCCACCCGGGACCGGCGGTCGTCCATCCCGACGGGAGCGTGGACTTCCCTCCCGTGCCCGTCTCTCCGCCCCTCGGACTGTGCACCGGTCTGCCCGTCGAGAGCACCGAGCTGACCGTGCCGGAGGGGTCGCGGCTGGTGCTCTTCACCGACGGCCTGGTCGAGGACCGCGACCGCGACCTGGACACCGGCCTCGCGGCCCTGGGCGCCGCCCTGGCCGGACCCGACCGCACCCCGGAGGCCACCTGCGCGAGGGTGATGGAGGCGTTGCTGCCCGAGCGGCCCACGGACGACATCGTGCTGCTGGTGGCGCGCACCCGCTGTCTCGGCCCCGACCGGGTGGCCGAGTGGCAGGTGCCCCGCGACCCGGCGGCGGTGGGTCCGGTGCGCACCGCCTGCGCCCGCCGGCTGACGGAGTGGGGTCTGGAGGAGAACGTCTTCACCGCCGAGCTCATCCTGAGCGAGCTGATCACCAACGCCGTCCGCTACGGCGGCGAACCCGTCTCCGTCCGGCTGCTGCGTGATCGGGCGCTGATCTTCGAGGTGGCGGACGGCAGCAGTACCTCACCGCGGCTGCGCCGGGCGAAGGCCACCGACGAGGGGGGCCGGGGACTGTTCCTGGTCGCCCAGTTCGCCGAGCGCTGGGGCACCCGCTACACGGGCACCGGCAAGGTCATCTGGGCCGAACAGTCCCTCCACGGCGGCGCCGCGCCGGGCGCCGAGGGGCTCGGCGAGATCCTGCTCGGCCAGTGGGAGGACACGGCCCTGTGAGGGCGCGGCGCACACCGCCTCACCTGCGCGATCGCCCGGCGTGGGTACGCTGGCCTGGATGACCGAAGAGCCGACGCGGTATCCGTATCGCGGCTGAGGGATGGAGAGTTTCCGAACTCCACGATCGCGCCGCCCGCACCCCGTCTGGAGTCGTCGTGACCGCACCCCGTGGCCGAGTTGCAGCCGTCCTCGGCTGCCTCGCCCTCACGGCACTGTCCCTGAACGCCTGCGGCGGCCCACCGGCCACCCGGCTCGAGAAGCCGGCGTCGGCGACCTCCGCGCAGAACGCGGGCGGCATGCGGGCCCTGGCCGCCGCGGCGAAGAAGGAGGGCAGGCTCACGGCGATCGCGCTTCCGCGTGACTGGGCCGACTACGGCGGCCTGATCGACGGCTTCCAGAAGAAGTACGGGATCAAGGTGACCGTCCAGAACCCACTGGGGCACAGCCAGGACGAGATCAACGCCCTCAGAAGCAGCGGGACGCGGCCGACCGCTCCGGACGTGATCGACGTCGGCGACACGTTCGCCCGGACAGCGGCGCGGCAGAACCTGCTCGCGCCGTACAAGGTAGCGGCGTTCGACGCGATCCCCGGCAACCAGAAGGACCCGGGGGGCCGCTGGGCCAACAACTACGGCGGCTACATCTCGATCGGCTGCGACGCCCGGCGCGTGAAGCCCTGCCCGCAGACCTTCGCCGATCTGCTGAAGCCCGCCTACAAGGGCATGGTCGCCCTCGAGGGCGACCCGACCCGGTCGGAGACCGCCTTCGCCGGCGTCTACGCGGCCGCGCTGGCCAACAACGGGTCGTTCGACGACATCGGGCCCGGCATCGACTTCTTCGCCAAGCTCGAGAAGAGCGGCAACTTCAACCCCCTTTCCGCCACCTCGGCGACGGTCCGGGACGGCCGGACACCCATCACCATCAACTGGGACTACATCAATCTCCACACCGCCGACGAGCTGCGCGGCAGGGGCGTGAACTGGCACGTCTCCATCCCGTTCGACGGCAGCTTCGCCCAGTACTACGCGCTGGCGGTCAACAGGCACGCCCCGCACCCGGCGGCCGCCCGTCTGTGGCAGGAATACCTGTTCGGCACCGAGGGCCAGAACCTCCGGCTCCGCGGCTATGCCCGCCCGGTGCTCATGGACGTCATGCGGAAGGACGGCACCCTGGACACGGCCGCCGCCGCCCGGCTGCCGACGGTGGAGGGAACGCCGCAGTTCCCGACGGACGCGCAACTGGAGAAGGCGAGGCGCACCGTCGACCGGGACTGGACGGCGGCCGTCTCCGGATGACCGGCGGGTCCTACGGTGAGTCGGTGGACGGCAGCGGCTGCTCGGTCCAGATGGTCTTGCCCGTGGGGGTGTAGCGAGTTCCCCACTGCTGGGTCATCTGGGCGATGATGTACAGGCCCCGGCCGCCCTCGTCGTCGCTCGCGGCGTGGCGCAGGTTCGGGGCGGTGTGCCCGGGGTCGGACACCTCGCAGATCAGGCTGCCCGAGGTGAAGCCGGTGATCGGCTCCGCGCGGATCAGACGCACCTGGATCGGGCCCCCGACGTAACGGATCGCGTTGGTGACCAGCTCGGTCACGATGAGCTCGGTGGTGAACACGAGGTCGTCGAGACCCCAGTCGCCGAGCTGCTTGCCGACGGTGTTGCGGACGGAGGCGACCGCTGCCGGGTCCGCCGCCAGCTCCCACTGCGCGAGCCGGTTGCGGTCCAGCAGGCGGGTGCGGACCAGCAGCAGCGTCGCGTCCTCGTCCACCGGCCCGGGCAGCAGCGTGGCCACCGCCCGGTCGCACAGCTCCTCCAACGGCTCGCGGTGATCGGCGAGGGCCCGGGCGAGCAGGCCGCGCCCGACCTCTGGGCCGTCCGCCGCCTGGAAGAGGCCGTCTGTGAAGAAGGCGAGAAGGCTGCCCGGTTCGAGCCGCAGTTCGGTGGACTGGTAGGGCGGTCCGGTGCCTCCGAGAGCCGGGCCGGGCGGGAGTTCCGGGTAGTCGGCGACGCCCGTGTCCGGCGCGACGACCGCCAGGGGCGACCGGCCCGCCCGCGCCAGGCTGCACTGTCCCGACACCGGGTCGTACACCGCGTACAGGCAGGTCACCCCGTGTGCGCCCTCGACGTGCCGGCCGCGGCCCGCAGGGCGTCCGGCCGGGCGCTCGTGCGCGGTCTGCTCGACCAGGTCGGCCAGCCGGGCGAGCAGTTCGTCCGGGGCCAGATCCAGCCGGGCCAGTACGCGTACCCCCGTGCGCAGGCGCCCCATGGTGGCGGCGGCCCGCAGCCCGTGGCCGACCACGTCCCCGACGACCAGGCCGACCCGGGTGCCCGACAGCGGGATGACGTCGAACCAGTCGCCGCCCACCCCGGAGCCGTTGTCGGCGGGCAGATAGCGGCTCGCGGCCTGTACGGCACTCTGCTGCGGCAGGCGGTGCGGGAGCAGGCTCCGCTGGAGCTTGAGCGCCGCGGTGTGCTCACGGGTGATCACCAGCATCAGCACGAAGCCCAGCAGCAGAGCTCCCAGGCCCACCACGGTGACCCCGCCCGTCGGGCCGATCACCGGCAGGTCGACGACCGTCGAGCCGTAGCGGGGGTCCGCGTAGACGCCGAAGGCGGCGTAGAGGAACAGCCCGAACATGATGAGCCCGCCGAGCCCCGGCAGCACGCCCTTGCACAGCAGGTCACGGACGCTGCGGGTGAGGACCCTGCGGTGGTACCACAGGCAGGCGAAGCCGGTGAGCCCGTAGTAGAACGCGATCGCGAGGCCGACCGATTCGACCGAGTCGGCCAGGAAGTCCCGGCTGAACGAGGACAGCAGGAGCAGAACGGCGATGGAGAGCGCCCCCATGCCGACGGTCGACCAGGTCGGGGTGAGGAACCGGCGGTGGATCCGGGCGAAGTGGGCGGGGACCGCCTTGTGGACCGCCATGGAGAACACGGTCCGGGCCAGCGGCAGGATGGTCGTCTGGGTGGAGGCCAGCGCCGAGGTCAGCACCATCAGGATCAGCAGCCGGGAGAACACCAGCCCCGGGCCGTGGCTGCCGAAGACGGCGTCGCCCAGCCCGGAGAGCACATCGCCCGAGTTGCCGGGGTTGCCCAGCCCGATGCCCGAGCTGCCGACCCCGGCGAACGCCTGCGCGGACGTCGACACCAGTGCGTAGGTGACCAGGAGCAGCACGGTGGAGACCACCGCGGCCCGCCCGGGGACGCGTGTGCTGTCGACGGTTTCCTCGTTGACCGTGACGGCGGTGTCCCAGCCCCAGTAGATGAACACCGCCGCGAGGAGGCCCGAGGTCAGCGCCTTCGCCGAGGACACCTGGAAGGGGTCGAACCAGGAGGCGGAGACGTGGATCGCCGTCGGGGGAGCGCTGGTGTAGACCCTGACCAGCGCGGTCACCGCGAACAGGACCAGTACCGCCACCTCGACGCACAGCAGCCAGCGCTGGAGGGCGGCCGAGATCTCGATGCCGATGTAGCAGACGGCGGTGAGTACGACGATCCAGACGATGCCCGCCACGGTGGTCCACACCCGGCTCATCGCCAGGGCGTCCAGGCCCACCAGCCGGAAGCCGTAGATCCCGGCGATCTCGGCGAGGTTGGCCAGGACGAGGATGTCCGCCACGATCAGGCCCCAGCCGCCCATCCAGCCGGTGCGCGGCCCGAAGGCACGGGTCGCCCAGGTGAAAGCGGTCCCGCAGTCGGCGTTGGACGCGTTCAGCTCCCGGTAGGCGTACGCGATCAGCAGCATCGGGACGAACGCCAGCATGGTGACGATCGGGGCCTGCAGCCCCACACCCGCCACGATGAGGCCCAGCGTGGCCGCGAGGCTGTACGCCGGCGCGGTGGAGGCCAGCCCGATGACGACCGAGGAGAACATGCCGAGGGCGCCGCTCTTGAGCCCTTTCCGGCCGGGCCCCGTGCCGGGGGCGGGACTGCCGGCGGGACGAGTCGAAAGTGCGGCCCTGTCACCCACCTTGCCCATTATGTGGAGAATCGGCAGGGAGCGCTTCTTCGTCACCGCGCCCGGCGACCCGGCCGGGGAGGCCGTCCCGGGTCCGGTGGTCTCAGGGGCCGGCAAGCCCCGTCTTCAGGCCCGCCCCGCACAGCGGCAGCACCGCGCTGCGGGACCCGAGGACCCCCTCCCGTACGGCCGCCCAGCAGGCCACACCCGTCGACTCCACGTACAGGCCCCGGGACGCCAGGTCGAGTTGGGCGTCGCGGATCCGGTCCTCGGTCACCGTCAGGAACGTGCCGCCCGAGTCGCGTACCGCGCGCAGGATCTGGCGGGCCCGGGGTGGGCGCGGGATCGCGATCCCCTCGGCGGACGTCGGCGTCGCGGGGGTGATGTCCACCAGGTCCTCGGCGCCCTCCTCCCACGCGCGTGCCAGCGGGGCGACGGCCGCCGCCTGCACCGCGTAGAGCGCCGGGCGGCGGTCGAGCAGCCCCGCCCCGTACAGCTCCGTGATCGCGAGGGAGGCGCCCAGCAGCAGCGTGCCGTTGCCGACGGGGAGCACGAGCACGTCCGGGAGCCGCCCGCCGAGGTCCTCCCACAGTTCGTGGACGTACGTCTTCGTGCCGTGCAGGAAGTAGGGGTTGAAGACGTGTGAGGCGTAGAACACCCCCGGCTCGTCCGCCGCGTCGCGTGCCACCCGCGCCGCCGCCTCGCGCCCGCCCTCGACGGGCACCACCCGCGCGCGGTGCGCCTCCATCTGCTCCAGCTTCTTGGCCGGGGTGCCTTCGGGGACGTACACCGTGCACGGCAGCGCGGCCCGGGCGCAGTACGCGGCGATCGACGTGCCCGCGTTGCCGCTGCTGTCGGCGATCACCTGCCGGGGCTGCAGGCGCAGCGCGAGTTCGGCGAGCAGCACCGCGCCGCGGTCCTTGAAGGACAGCGTCGGCATCAGGAAGTCCAGCTTCGCCGAGATGCCGTCCGTCAGCTCCACGAGCGGTGTACGGCCCTCGCCGAGGCTGATCGAGGGAGCCGCGAGCGGCAGCGTCTCCGCGTATCGCCACAGCGAGTTCACCCGGCCGCCGAGGGACTTCAGCGGGGCGGGCGTCGGAGCGAAGTCCAGGTCCAGCGGGCCGCAGCAGACGGGGCAGCACCAGGCGAGCGACTCCGCGGCCACTCGGGTGCCGTCCGTCGGGCAGTAACAGTCCGGCAAAGGTGTCATGCGAGAAGGCTAGTTGTCGGCCTTCCTGACTCTCTGTCATGAGGGCTGTCCGGCTTCCGCGTCCGGGGCAGGTGTGACGGCGTCCATAACGGGGAGAAAGTGCCTGGGTAAAGCCCTCGGCGCGGAGAAGTCATCACATCGGGTGATTCTTTGGCCCGTGCTTGCATGGCGGAACCGACGGTTGCCACGCTGTTGCTGTCTGTACAACCTGATGGGAGCGGCCAGTGACTTTCGGTGAGCAGCCGGCGTATCTGCGTGTCGCGGGTGATCTTCGCAAGAAGATCGTCGACGGTCTGCTGCCACCACACACCCGGCTGCCGTCCCAGGCCCGCATCCGCGAGGAGTACGGCGTCTCGGACACGGTCGCCCTGGAGGCGCGCAAGGTGCTGATGGCCGAGGGGCTGGTGGAGGGCCGCTCCGGGTCGGGCACCTACGTCCGGGAGCGGCCGGATCCGCGGCGCATCGCCCGCTCCGGGTTCCGGCCGGAGAGCGGCGCGACCCCGTTCCGCCAGGAGCAGGCGGACGCCTCCGCGCGCGGGACCTGGGAGTCGCACAGCGAGCAGACGGCCGCGAGCGGCGCGATCGCCGAGCGGCTCGCCATCCAGCCGGGTGACCGGGTGATGTGCACGAAGTACGTGTTCCGGGACGCGGGCGAGGCGATGATGCTGTCCACGTCCTGGGAGCCGCTCGCGCTGACGGGGCGCACCCCCGTGATGCTGCCCGAGGAGGGCCCGCTCGGCGGCATGGGGGTCGTGGAGCGGATGGCGGCCATCGACGTGATCGTGGACAACGTCACGGAGGAGGTCGGCGCCCGCCCGGGCCTCGCGGAGGAGCTCCTGGCCCTGGGCGGCGTCCCCGGCCATGTGGTCCTGGTCATCCGGCGGACGTTCTACGCCTCGGGCCGCCCGGTCGAGACGGCGGACGTCGTGGTGCCGGCGGACAGGTACCGAGTGGCGTACCACCTGCCGGTGAAGTAGTCGGAAGCCGTTGAAGTAGTCGCGAGTGGGACGGCGGCCCGCCTCCGGGACCCCCACTGCACCCGCCTCCGCGCCCCCACGGCGTCCGCCGCCGAAAAGCCTCACCCCGGCCGTCGCACCCGGCCTCCCCAAGTCGCCTTCCCGGCCCTCCGGTTGCCCGCTGCCCAGGCTGTCCCGCCGCTGCAATCCGGCCGTTTCTCGCCGCCCGACCCCCCGGCGCTCCGCGCTGCTCTGTGTGCACCAGGGGCGTGTTAGGGGGCGCGTGTGACGGCGCGCGCTCCCTCTGTCATGGCTGGTTGCGTACCTCTTTGTGAAAAGTCGGATTCGCTGCGTGAAGGTAAGGCGTAGGCTCAGGCATATGCGCAGTGCGGTTTCCCTGGTGGGCGAGGCGAAGCCGGGGACGGGACATGGGCGGGCAGGGGCGGGAAGGAGCGGTGGGGCGCGATGAACGACAGCACGGTCACTCTCCCCTGGCTCGTCATACGGCAGGACGACAACGGCAACCGCTACCGCGTGGGCAGGTACGCCACCCGCGCCGAGGCCCAGAAGATCGTGGACAGCCTCGGCGACCGCGGCCACAAACAGCTCTACTGGGTCGAGCGCATCGGGCAGAACGGAGGCGCGTGAGCCGCGCCCCTCGCGCGCGGGTGACCCGTCCCGCCTGGGTGGCCCGTCGCGCGGCTCCCGTAGGCTCCGGCGCATGACGCAACCGATCGTGGTGGTCGGCGCCGCCCTGCTGGACGGTGGCCGCCTCCTGGCCGCCCGCCGCAGCGCACCCCCGGAACTCGCCGGCCGCTGGGAGCTGCCCGGCGGCAAGGTCGAACCCGGAGAAGCCCCTGAGCAGGCCCTCGTACGCGAGCTGCGCGAGGAACTCGGTGTCACGGCCGAGCCGGTCGCTCGTGTCCCGGGGGAGTGGCCCCTCAAGCCCGGGTACGTCCTGCGCGTGTGGACCGCCCGCCTCGTCGCCGGCACCCCCGAGCCCCTCCAGGACCACGACGAGCTGCGCTGGCTGACCCCCGAGCAGGTCCGGGACGTCGACTGGCTCGACCAGGACGTCGCGGCGGTCGAGGCGGTACGGGCCGCGTGGCGGCCGCTCCCGCGCCACGGCGCCTCGTAGAGCCTCGACCGCAGGACCTCCGGGCGGGGCGCGGCGGTTCGACGGCCGTGCCCGGACCGTGTGAACTCGGGCTGATGTGCATGGATACGGTAAAACCTGTGCTCGTCGTGTGTGCGGGCCCCGTGGCCGCGCAGGCCGGAATGCCCCCGTCCCCACCTGCGGAAAAGCCGCAAGCCGCGCCCCGCGCGGGGGTGTCCCGGTCTCTCTGCCGCTGGTGGTGATGGGACTGGTGTTGCTCCAGGGGCTGGCGCCCCATACGCCGTTCGTGCCACAGTGCGCCCCAGTGCGCGGTAAGGCGCCATTGATATCGGGTATGTGCCCATTAACCCCACGAAACCGGACATGGGTGGGCTTCTGGCCTGGGAAGTGATCGGCGTGCTCGACACCCAAGGCGAAAGCGCCGAGTGGACATTCCCCGCTGACCCCGGTGCGGTCCGCACCGCCCGCGCCGTCGTCCGGGGCCAGCTGCGCACCTGGGGTCTCGACGAGCTCGGTGATGTCGCCGCGCTGCTGGTCAGCGAGCTGGTCACCAACTCGATGCGGCACGCCACCGGCCCCATCGGCGTCCGCCTCGTCCGGGCCGCCGCCCCCGTGCCCACCCTGCTCGTCGAGGTCTCCGACCCGCTCCCCGACCTGCCCCGCGAGCGCAAGGCCCGCTCCGACGAGGAGGACGGCCGCGGTCTGCAGCTGGTCGCCCACTCCTCGCGCCGCTGGGGCACCCGGCCCGCGGACACCGGAAAGACGGTCTGGTTCGAGCTCGCGGTTCCCCGTTGACCGCGCTCACCCGGTGCACGGCAGCGCGCCACCCGCGCGGTCGGCGGGGCGCGCACCGACCGATCGGATCGAGCCAGGAGCGCGGGCGGCGTTCTTTGGTTCGAGCGGGCATCACCTGGTTAGAAGACTGGGAGTATGGCCCGGCCGGTCCAAAAACCATCGGGATCGTGCTGTGATCGTGAACACCGTGTTGTGCGGCACCGTAGTGCTGGATACTGCGGGCAGCCGCCCCCGGTGACCGGTGCCGGACGCGGTGAGCTGGAGGGGACGGTTCGCGTGAGCGAGATACCAGCGAAGGCCACGGAGTCCGAGGACCCGTCGGACGGCGCGAGGGGCGGGGGCGCGGTCGATGCCGCCGCGGCCGTCGAGCCGCGCGACCCGGCGGGCGGCCCCCTTTGGCAGAGCAGTCCGCCCGGCTCCATCTACGACTACATCAAGGTCGCCTCGTTCTCCCTCGGTCCCGACGGGCTCGTCGACCAGTGGAGCCTGCGCGCCGAGCGTCTCTTCGGCATCCCCGCCGAGCGGGCCGTAGGCATGGACCCCATCGAGGCGTTCGTCGCCGCTGACCTGCGCGAGCGCGGTCAGCGCAAGATGGCCGAGATCCTGGACGGCCGTGAGTGGACCGGCGTCATCCCCTTCCGGCTGCCCGACGCGGAGCGGACCGAGGGGCTCGCCGAGGTCTACGTGATGCCCACCACGACCGAGGACGGCGAACAGGGCGCCGTGTGCATCATCGTCGACGCCCGCACCCTCCGCAGCATCGAGACCGACCTTGCCGCCTCGCAGGCGATATTCGGCCAATCTCCCTTCGGCTTCCTGCTGATCGACACGGACCTGCGGGTGCGCCGCGCCAACGAGCGGTTCGCCTCCACGTTCGGCGGCACGCCCGCCGACCACCGCGGGCGCACCGTCCACAACTACCTGGAGTCGCCGGAGGCCGAGCGCGTCACCGCCACGCTGCGGCGCGTCCTGGAGACCGGCCAGTCCATCACGGACATGCACATCACGGGATTCGTCCCCGGCTCCGACGAGCGCAGGCACTGGTCCGTCAACCTCTACCGCGTGCACAGCGGCACCGGGCGGCCCATCGGGATCGCCTGGCTCGGAACCGACATCACCGCGCGCCGCGCCGCCGCCCGCGAGGCCGCCGCCGCCCGCCGCAACCTCGCCCTGCTGAACGAGGCCGGCGCCCGTATCGGCAACTCCCTCGACCTGGAGACCACCGCCCGGGAACTCCTCGACGTCGTCGTGCCCGGTTTCTGCGACCTCGCCACCGTCGACCTCTACCAGGGGCTCCTGGCCGGCGACGAGACACCGCCGGGCCTGCCCGACGGCAGCGCCGAGCTGCGCCGCGTCGCGTTCGCCAGCGCCGTCTCGGACGCGCCCCTGCCCGGCGGGCACGCGCCGGTCGAGGTCGGCGCGGTGCACCACTTCTCCTTCAACTCGGCCTTCGCCGACGCCCTGCGCACCGCGCGCCCCCGGCACATCTCCGCCGAGGACGGCGGGCTGATCCAGTCCACCCTCGCGGTCCCGATGGTCGCGCACGACACCGTGGTCGGCCTCGCCCAGTTCTCCCGCACGAAGGGCAGCGAGCCGTTCGGGGAACGCGACCGCGCGCTCGCCGTGGAGCTCGCCGCGCGCGCCGCGGTCTGCATCGACAACGCGCGCCTGTACCGCCGCGAGCACGAGCGGGCGCTGATCCTGCAACGGTCCCTGCTGCCCCCCGGCGACCCGGAGGCCTCCGGCCTGGACATCGCCTGCCGGTATCTGCCGGGCAACGCGGCCACCGGACGGCCGAGCGAGGTCGGCGGCGACTGGTTCGACGTCATCGAACTCCCGGGCCACCGCACCGCGTTGGTGGTCGGCGACGTCATGGGCCGGGGCCTGCGCGCCGCCGTCGCCATGGGGGAACTGCGCACCGCCGTGCGCACGTTGGCCCAGCTCGACCTCGAACCGGCCGAAGTCCTCGCACAACTGGACGAGATCGCGCGCGGCCTGGGGGCGCCCGGAGGCGTCCAGCAGGCCACCCGTGCCGCGCGCCGGCCCCGGGAGGCCGACCTGTCCGAGGTCTACCTCGCGACCTGTGTGTACGCGGTCTACGACTCGGTGACGCGCCGCTGCACCTTCGCCAACGCGGGCCATCTCCCGCCGGTGCTCGTCGAGCCGGGCGAGCCCGCGCTGATGCTGGACGTGCCGCCCGGGATGCCGCTCGGCGTGGGTGGCGAGCCGTTCGAGGAGGTCGAGGTCGAACTCCCGGAGGGCGCTCTGCTGGCGCTCTACACGGACGGTCTGGTGGAGTCCCGCGACCACCCCCTGGACGAGGGCCTGCAGGCGTTCGTCGGCGCCCTCACCGACCCCGCCGACCCGTCACCCGACCACCACCCCTCAGCGACGGCGCTGCGCGCCGACACCCATCGAAATCTGGAGGACGTCTGCGACCACGTCCTGAACACCCTGGACACCCATCACGGCGAGGACGACATCGCGTTGCTGATGGCACGTGTACAGGGACTGCCGGCCGACTCCGTCGGCGACTGGACGCTGCCCCGCGAGCCGCGCAGCGTGGGCAGGGCCCGGGAGTACGCGCGCGCACAGCTGCTCAGCTGGGACCTCGAACCGCTGGTCGACACCACCGAACTTCTCGTCAGCGAGCTGGTCACCAACGCGTTGCGCTACGGCGAGGGCGAGATCAGGCTCCGGCTGCTGCTGGACCGGACGCTGGTGTGCGAGGTGTGGGACTCGGGCCTGGTCCAGCCGCGCCGCCGCCGCGCCCGGGACACCGACGAGGGCGGCCGGGGGCTGCAACTGGTCGGCATGCTCTCCGCGGCCTGGGGCTCGCGCCGTACGCCGCGCGGCAAGACGGTGTGGTTCGAACTCCCGTTGCCGGGCGGTGAGGGCGGCGTCACGGACCCGGCGGAGGCGTTGCTGAGTCTGTTCTAGGCGCCGGGTCCGTGTTTCCCGGCCGGGGCGCGCTCTGGGCCGGCGCCCTCCGGAACAGCCCGCCGCCGTTCCTGCGCCCCCGGGTGGCCGGCCCACCGAAGCTCGCGGGTCCACCCTGGCCGGCCGGGTGGTGCCGCGCTGTGAGCAGGATGCCGCCGAGCACCGCGCCGCCCGTCCACAGACCCTCGCCGTACGGCGTCCCGTGCGCCCGTACGTCCCGCTCCGCGAGCCGGCGGGCCTCCCGGGCGAGTGCGTCGGCCTCCCGCGCGTCGGCGAGGGCGTCGGCCGGCGCGGGGACGGGCGGCACAGCGGTGTTCGCCGCCCCGCGCAGCCGCCGCTCGGCCTCGGCGAGCCGCGTCCGCGCCTCCCAGCCGACGGCGCCGCGGTGCGTGGCCACATGGTCGGCGGCCGCCCCGACGGTACTGCGCGCGACGAGCACGGTCCGCTCGAGCCGCTCCAGCGCGCCGGAACCCCGCGCCACCCGGTGCAGGGCCCGGTCCAGCCCCACGGCCACCTGCTCGATGCGCCGCAGCGCGCCCAGGGGGTCGTAGGGCCCCTCCCCGTTCCGCTCCTGCCGCACCCGCGCCGCAACCGACTGCCCGTGGGCGATCGCCCGGGCGGTGTCCGTGCCCAGGAGCCCGCGGGCCTCCGCGAGGTCGGCCTCCACGCCGGTCAGGGCCGTGGGCAGGCGGTCCGCCGCCGCCGTCAGGTCCGCGGCGAGCCGGACCACACCGTCCAGGAGGACCGCCGCCTGGTCGGTCGCGGCCTCGGCGGCGCGCAGCAGGGCCACCGCGTCGTCCGTCGCGCCGTCCCGCATCGCCTGCCGCGCCCGGTGCAGCACGGTCGTGGCGAAGAGCAGCCGGTCCTTCGTCTGGTCTTCGTGGCCGGCCACCGGCAGACAGGCCGACAGGGCGTACCGCGCGCGTGTCTCGGCGAGTGTGCGGTCCGCGTCCGGGACCCGCGCCGTCACCTCCCGCAACCGTGCCTCGGCACGCTCCAGTGCCTCGCCCGCGGTCCGCTCCAGCGCGCGGATCCGGTCGAACTCGGGCGCCTGAGCGTCCAGCCGCCGCCCGGCCGCCCCGCACCGCTCGACGATCTCCTCCAGCAGCCCCCGCGCCTGCACCTCCCCGTCGTCGAACCGCTGCCGCAGCCGGAACGCCTGTGCCAGCTCCACCGCGGCGAACTCCACCGCCTCGGCGCACTCCCGTACCGCCGCTTCCCCGAACGCCTCCGCCGCGCGGCCGAGTTCCTCCCGGCTGGTGCGCACACAGTCGTCCGTCTCGACGAGCAACCGCCGGGCCCGCCGGTCGAGTTCGTCCAGCGGCACCACGGTGGGCAGCATCCCGCCGGGTGTCGTACGGGTCGCCGCGCGCAGCCTGCGCCGAACCGACGCGTACGCCGCCACGGCGACGGCGGCGAGCGCGGCGACCAGCGGCAGCACGAGATCCCCGGTGGAGGTGTGGTGCGGTACCAGCACCACGGCGAACACGACAGGCACCCTCCGCACGGGTCGGAACACGGCGGCCGGGCGCGGCCGGCGTCGACGGTGGGGCGGCGTCACATTTCGGAGCGTATGGCTGAATACGCGGCGCCGCGACCGGGATGCGGCGCCTGATGTACGGGGGACGGATCTGGTCCTGACCGGCGGTTGGTGCCATGATCAGGCCAACGAACCGCCGGGGGCCCGATGCTGCACATCACCTCACTGATCGCCGTGTATGTGGTCGTGGTGCTCCACGCCGTCGCGGGCGTCCTCGTCCTCACGACCGGCCGGGTCGCGCCGTGGGCGCGGGGGAAGGTGCTGCGGCCGCATCTGTGGGGCTTCGGAGCGCTGTTCTTCGCCGCCGGCTTGGGGCTGTGCCGATACGCCTCCACCGTGCGCGACCTCACCGTCCTCGACATCCTCTTCTCCATCGGCCTGCCCCTGATGATCTGTGGCGGATTGCTGCAGTTCCTGGGCGCACGCGTCGACCGCGGGCCCGCATGACGCCCGCACGGACACCCCTCACCCGCGACGAGCTCGCGCCCCTGGCCCGCGAGGCGCTGGGCCCCACCCGCCGCCTGGACACCGTCACCCGGCTGCGCGGCGGTTCGAAGAAGGGCGTCTACCGCCTCACCCTCGACGACGCCTCCACCGCGATCGCCTACGTCTGGTCACCCGACGAGGACTACTGGGACGCTCCGCCCGCCGACCCCCGCGACCCCTTCTCGCACGCCTCCGGTCTCGACCTGTTCACCGCGTCGCACGACCGTCTGACGGCCCTCGGCATCCGGACACCGAGCCTGCTGTTCGCCGATCCCACCCACAGGCACCTGCCTGCCGACGCCGCGATCGTCGAGGACCTCGCCGGCGGCACCCTGGAAGAGCTGCTGCGCCGCCACCCCCACGCGGCCACCGGCCCGCTGAAGGACCTCGCCGCCGACCTGACCGCGATGCGCGCCCACACCGCTCCCCGCTTCGGCAAGGTCGCCGTCGTCGACGACGGCGGATCCGCGCACGGCACCTCGTGCGAAGCCGTCGTACGGGACCGCGCGCTGCGGGACACCGAGGAGGCCGCGGCCCGCGAGCCCCGAGTCGCGGCCGTACGCGACCGGCTCGGCCACCGACTGCACGAACTCTTCTCGGCGGTGCGCCCCCGCGCCCGCCACACCGTCGTCCACGGCGAACTCGGCCCGGACCACGTCCTGCTGGACGCGGACGGCCGTCCGGCACTGATCGACATCGAAGGACTGATGTACTTCGACGCCGAGTGGGAGCACGCCTTCCTCCGGCTCCGCTTCGGGCCCCACTACGAGGCCCTGCGCACCGACGACCTCGACGAGGACCGGCTGCGCCTGTACTGCCTCGCGCTGCACCTCTCGCTGGTGGCGGGCCCCCTCAGGCTCCTCGACGGCGACTACCCGGAACCGGGGCCGATGCGGGGCATCGTGGAACACAACCTCGAGCGTGCACTGGAGTTCGTACGACGGTGAACGGCATGCACCGGGTGCTGGTGGGGGTGGCCGCGGCGGCGTCGGTGGCGGGCGCGGCGGTGGGTGTCGCCGCGATCGCGACGGGCTGGGTGCCGCCGTGGGGCGCGAGCAGGATGATGCGGCCGAGGCTGTGGGGATACGGCACGCTGTCGGGCGCCGTCGGCATGTCCGGCTACGCGTTCATCGGTCCCCTCAACGGCACCCCCTTCGCCCATATGCCGCTGGCGGCCATGGGCTTCGGGCTGTATCTGGCCGGCACGGTGGTGCAGCTGTCGGCCGGCACCCCGGCCGTACCCGGGCCGCCGCCGCTACGAAGAACGCCTCCTGATCTTCGAGCCCAGCCACACCAGGGGGTCGTACTTGCGGTCGACCGCCCGTTCCTTCAGCGGGATCAGGGCGTTGTCCGTGATCCTGATGCCCTCGGGGCAGACCTCCGTGCAGCACTTGGTGATGTTGCAGTAGCCGAGGCCGTGCTCGTCCTGGGCCGTGCGCTTGCGGTCCAGGCCCCGCTCGGCCGCCGCGTCCAGCGGGTGCATGTCCAGTTCCGCGACCCGCATGAGGTAGCGCGGGCCCGCGAACGCCTGCTTGTTCTCCTCGTGGTCGCGCACCACATGACAGGTGTTCTGGCACAGGAAGCACTCGATGCACTTGCGGAACTCCTGCGAGCGGTCCACGTCCTCCTGCATCATGCGGTACTCGCCCGGGCCGAGCCCCGCGGGCGGGACGAACGCCGGGACCTCGCGCGCCTTGACGTAGTTGAATCCGACGTCCGTCACCAGGTCGCGGATCACCGGGAAGGTGCGCAGGGGGGTGACGGTGATCGTCTCCTCCCGGTCGAACACCGACATCCGCGTCATGCACATCAGCCGCGGCCGCCCGTTGATCTCCGCAGAGCACGAACCGCACTTGCCGGCCTTGCAGTTCCAGCGCACCGCGAGATCCGGCGCCTGCGTGGCCTGCAGACGGTGGATGATGTCCAGCACCACCTCGCCGTCGTTGACCTCGACCTTGAAGTCCTCGAGGCCGCCACCGCTCACATCGCCCCGCCACACCTTGAAGCGGGCTTCGTAGCTGCTCATTCGTACAGCTCCTCTTCGGCGAGGTACTTCACCAGCTCCTCCTTCTCGAAGAGGGCGAGCAGGTCGGGGCGGACGGGTTCGGTGGTCTCCCGGGTGAGTGCGATCTGGCCCCGGACCGGGTCCGTCGCCGCCAGGCCTCCCGTAGGGTCGGTGAGCCGGCACAGCAGGTTGACCCGCCGCCACGCGCGGTCCATCGACGGGAAGTCCTCGCGGGTGTGGCCGCCGCGCGACTCCGTGCGCTCCAGCGCGGCCCGCGCCACGCACTCGCTGACCAGCAGCATGTTCCGCAGGTCCAGCGCCAGGTGCCAGCCCGGGTTGTACTGCCGGTGCCCCTCGACGCCCGCCCGGCGCGCCCGCACCCGCAGCTCCGCCAGCTTCTTCAGCGCCTGCTGCATCTCCGACTCGCGGCGGATGATGCCGACCAGGTCGTTCATCGTCTGCTGGAGCTCCTGGTGCAGGGCATAGGGGTTCTCCGGCGGGTGGCCCTCCTCGCCGATGTCCTCGCCGGGTGCCGGACCCTCCGCCGAGAACGGGCGCAACGCCTCGGCCGCCGCCGTGTCCACCTGGACCTCGTCCACGCGGGGCCGCTCGGCCAGCCCCATGGCGTACTGCGCCGCGTGCAGACCGGCCCGGCGCCCGAACACCAGCAGGTCGGAGAGCGAGTTGCCGCCCAGCCGGTTGGAGCCGTGCATACCGCCGGCCACCTCACCCGCCGCGTACAGGCCCGTGACCCCGCGGGCCGCCGCCGTGTCGGAGTCGACCGCGACGCCGCCCATCACGTAGTGGCAGGTCGGCCCGACCTCCATCGCCTCAGCGGTGATGTCGACGTCCGCCAGCTCCTTGAACTGGTGGTACATCGACGGCAGCCGGCGCCGGACGACCTCGGCCGGCATGCGCGTCGACACATCCAGGAAGACACCCCCGTGCGGGGAACCCCGGCCCGCCTTCACCTCGGCGTTGATGGCGCGCGCCACCTCGTCGCGCGGCAGCAGCTCGGGCGGGCGGCGGTTGTGCTCCGGGTCGTCGTACCAGCGGTCGGCCTCCGCCTCCGTCTCCGCGTACTTCTCCTTGAAGACGTCGGGGATGTAGTCGAACATGAACCGCTTGCCGTCGGAGTTCATCAGCACCCCGCCGTCGCCGCGCACGGACTCGGTGACGAGGATGCCCTTCACCGACGGCGGCCACACCATGCCCGTCGGGTGGAACTGCACGAACTCCATGTTCAGCAGCGGCGCCCCGGCCAGCAGCGCCAGCGCGTGCCCGTCGCCGGTGTACTCCCATGAGTTCGACGTCACCTTGAAGGACTTGCCGATGCCGCCCGTCGCGATCACGACCGCCGGGGCTTCGAGGACGAAGAAGCGGCCCGACTCACGCTCGTAGGCGAAGACACCCGACACCCGCTCCCCGTCCTTGAGGACCCGGGTGACCGTGCACTCCTGGAACACCTTCAGCCGGGACTCGTAGTCGCCGGTCTCCTCCTTGTCCTCCTGCTGGAGCGCGACCACCTTCTGCTGGAGCGTGCGGATCAGCTCGAGCCCCGTGCGGTCGCCGACGTGCGCCAGGCGCGGGTACTCGTGGCCGCCGAAGTTGCGCTGGGAGATCTTCCCGTCCTGCGTACGGTCGAAGAGGGCACCCCAGGTCTCCAGCTCCCAGACCCGGTCGGGTGCCTCGCGCGCGTGCAGCTCGGCCATCCGCCACTGGTTGAGGAACTTCCCGCCGCGCATGGTGTCGCGGAAGTGCACCTGCCAGTTGTCGTGCGGGTTGGCGTTGCCCATCGCAGCCGCGATGCCGCCCTCCGCCATCACCGTGTGCGCCTTGCCGAACAGTGACTTGCAGATCACGGCCGTGCGGGCGCCGCGCTCGCGGGCCTCGATGGCGGCGCGCAGCCCGGCGCCGCCGGCCCCGACCACGACCACGTCCCACCCCTGCCGGTCGACCACGGACATCACAAGGCCTCACTGTCGTCAGAAGAAGCGCGGGTCGGCGAAGGCGCCGGACGCCACCAGGTACACGTAGAAGTCGGCGAGGGCCACGCTGACCAGGGACGCCCACGCCAGCAGCATGTGCCGGGCGTTGAGCCGGCTGATGAACACCCACGCCTTGTAGCGCACCGGGTGCTGCGAGAAGTGCTTGAGCTTTCCGCCGACGATGTGCCGGCAGGAGTGGCAGGAGAGCGTGTACGCCCAGATCAGCGCGATGTTCACCAGGAAGACCAGGGTGCCGAGTCCCATGTGGCCCCAGCGGTAGTGCTGGTCGCGGAAGGCGAGCACGGTGTCGTAGGTGAGGACTCCCGCCACCAGGAGCGCCGCGTAGAAGAAGTACCGGTGGACGTTCTGCAGGACCAGCGGGAAGCGGGTCTCGCCGGTGTACTTCTTGTGCGGCTCCGCCACCGCGCAGGCCGGGGGCGAGGCCCAGAAGCCGCGGTAGTAGGCCTTGCGGTAGTAGTAGCAGGTCAGACGGAAGCCCAGCGGGAAGATCAGGATGATGATCGCCGGGGAGATCGCCCACCAGCTGCCGAAGAGGTCCGCGTTGGGCCCCATGTGCATGGTCCGGCACCGCTCCGCCAGGCACGGCGAGTAGAACGGCGAGACGTACGGCGCGGCGTAGTAGTGCGCGTCGGCGAAGGCGCGCCAGGTCGAGTACACGACGAAGGCCAGCAGCCCGGCGGCGGTGCCGGCCGGGGCCAGCCACCAGCGGTCGGTGCGCAGGTGGCGCCCGGGGATCGCGGCGCGCCTGCCGGCCCGCTCGCCGCCGGGCGCGGCGGCGTGGGTGTCGGGGGATTCGGTGCCAGTGGCCAACTTGGGACGCACCTTCTTCATCAGGGGGCGTGCCGGTCGCGGGCGCCGAGACCCTCGTCGTCCGAGTCCGTCCACAGGGTGGTGTCGTACGGGGTGTCGGGGATGGCGACGAGATCGGGTCGTCGCAAGGCGCCTGCCGCACTGGCCGCCTCGCGCAGCAGCGCCACGCTCTCGCGCAGGTGGTCGGTGTCGGTGCGGACACGGCGGATGTCGAGCCCGCCGCTGCCCATCTGCCGCTCCAGCCGCCCCACCGACCGGCACAGGTCGTCGAGGCAGCGCTGGACCGATGTCAGTTCCTCTTGCACGGACATGACGTGACCTCGCTTCCACGGGTCCATCGGACCGGGCCGGCAACGCTCATGCGCCTGCGAGTGTTGCGCGTCACACCGACCGTAGGGAAGGGACATGCAGCGATTGGCCGACGCACGGGGGTGTGTGCGGGTGCGTTTTCGAATCTCCCGCCACTCAGGAGCGAACGCGGCGGGGGTCCGGACAGGCGGCCGGCTGCGCCGGACGGGTGAGCCTGCCCCGTCGCGTCGTCGTGTCGCCGCATCCGGCCGGCTCCTTTCCTCTTCAGTGGGCGCATACATCTGATCAGCTCCAAATACCCCCAATACTCCCAAACCGGATCATAACGCCCTAACCCCGCTCATCAGCGGAGCGGCCCCCGGAGGTAGACGTGATGTCCCACGACGGCGTCGGACCACGCGCGGTACTGCGCGCCATCGCGTTCCTCACCGCGGGGGCCCTCGCGGCCTCGGCGCTCGCCGCCTGCAGCGCGGACGACGAGCAGAAGAGCAAGCCGGTCGCCGCACAGGACGTCGCTCCCGCCGCCCGTGCCCTCGTCGCCGACGGAGGCACCCTGCGCTGGGCCGTCGACGCCGTGCCCGAGACCTTGAACACCTTCCAGGCGGACGCCGACGCCGCGACCGCCCGGGTCGCGGGCGCCGTCCTGCCCTCGCTGTTCCGGCTGGACGCGCAGGGCCGCCCGCAGCGCGATCCGGACTTCCTGGAGTCCGCCGAGGTGGTGTCGACCGAGCCCAAGCAGGTCGTCGTCTACCGCCTCAACCAGCAGGCCGTCTGGAGTGACGGCCGGGAGATCGGCGCCGACGACTTCGCCGCCCAGTGGCGCGCCCTCGCCGGCAAGGACAACGCCTACTGGACCGCCCGCAACGCCGGTTACGACCGCGTCGAGAAGGTGGAGCGCGGCGCGAACAACCTCGAGGTCAAGGTCACCTTCGCCAAGCCGTACGCCGACTGGCGGTCGCTGTTCTCGCCGCTGTACCCGAAGGACGTCACGGGCACCCCGGACAGCTTCAACGACGCGGCCCGACACGGCCTGAAGGTCACCGCCGGGCCCTTCTCCCTCGCCAAGGTGGACCGCAAGGGCGGCGAGGTCACCCTCGCCCGCAATCCGCGCTGGTGGGGACGGCCCGCCAAGCTCTCCCAGATCGTGCTCGTGGCCGTGCCGCTCGACCAGCGGGCCACCGCGCTCGCCGACGGCAAGGTCGACATGGCGGAGGTGAACCCGCAGGACGCCGAGCGGATCACCCTGGCCGCCCGTGACAAGGGAAGCAAGCCCCTTCAGGGGCCCTCCGCGACCCCCAGCGACGCCACGGGCGCGCCCGGCAGCGAGCAGCAGCAGGCCCTGCGCGGGTTCGTGATCCGCAAGTCCCTCGAACCCGCCTACACCCAGCTCGCCCTCAACGGCTCCCGGGGCCCCCTCACCGACGAGCGGGTGCGCCGGGCGATCGCCCGCGCCCTGGACCGCACCGAGCTGGCCGGGCTGGTCCTCAAGCCGCTCGGGCTGCCCGCCGTGCCGGTCGGCAGCCACCTCGCGCTCGCCGGGCAGGACGCCTACCAGGACAACAGCGGCTCCCTCGGCAAACAGGACACGGCCCAGTCCCAGGCGCTGCTGGCCGAGGCGGGCTGGGTGCCCGGCGGCCCGGTCAAGGAAGAGCCGAAAAAGAACAAGAGCGCGGCCGGGCCCCAGGGCCACACGGCGGAGCACGGGGACGGCACGGGCAACGACGGCGCCTACATCGTCGGCCAGGACAACAAGCCGCCCGCCCAGCACGACCCCCGCGACCACGCGAACAAGCCCGCCGACGAACAGGCGGGCAGACACCTCGACGGCGAGCTCCAGCAGGAGCACGGCCGGCGTCAGGGCGGGGCGCCGGGGGCGTACGCGCCCAAGGGCACGGCCGCTCCGGGCGGCGCCTCCGGGGTCCTCACCAAGGACGGAAAGGCGCTGCAACTGCGGTTCGTGCTGCCCTCCGGACCGGGCTCGAAGACCCTGCGGACCGTCGGCGACCGCATCACCCGCATGCTTCAGAAGATCGGCATCCGCACGGAGATCACCGGCGTCCCCGACGACAGCTACTTCAAGGACCACGTCGCGTCCGGGGACTACGACCTGGCGCTGTACTCCTGGCCCGCCACCGCGTTCCCCGCGACCGACGCCCGGCCGATCTTCGCCAAGCCGGTACCGGCGGCGGACGGCTCACTGAGCGTCGAACAGAACTACACGCGGGTCGGCACCGACCAGGTGGACCAGCTCTTCGACCAGGCGATCGCCACGCTGGACGAGGACGAGGAACGGGACCTGGTACGCAAGGCCGACGCCCGCATCTGGGCCACGGCGGCCTCGATCCCGCTCTACCAGCGCCCCCAGCTGACAGCCACCCGCACCAATCTGGCCAACGCCGGCTCGTGGGGCTTCGAGACCCCGGTCTACGAGGACATGGGCTACCTGAAGAAGGGCGCAAAACCGTCCCCGCGGGCTTCCTAGCTGCGGGCGGTCGTGCCGCTGGGCGATGGGGGTCCCCCTGCTCGAGCGAAGCCGAGAGCTTGGGGGAGGGTGGGCGCAGCGGGCACCCCGTAGCGCCGGGTTGCGCACCCCACCCCGCCCAGCCTCGGTACCGGGCGCCGCAAACCACCCTGAGCTGCACCAACGTAACCCGGCCCCCCCAAGCGGCAGAGCCCCCGTACCATGGGGTGAGGCCGTGGCACGTTCAGCCCGGCAGGGCGCGCGTACCGAGGACGTACGCGCAGCCGTCCTCACCACTCCGGGAGTACGCCGCAATATGGCTGTGACTGCAACGCGTCACGACATCCGCAACGTCGCCATCGTCGCCCACGTCGACCACGGCAAGACGACCATCGTCGACGGCATGCTGAAGCAGGCCGGCGCCTTCGCCGCCCACCAGCTCGAGCAGGTCGACGACCGGGTCATGGACTCGAACGACCTGGAGCGTGAGAAGGGCATCACGATCCTCGCCAAGAACACGGCGGTGAAGTACCACCCCAAGGACGGCGGGGACCCCATCACCATCAACATCATCGACACCCCCGGCCACGCCGACTTCGGCGGCGAGGTCGAGCGCGGTCTGTCGATGGTGGACGGTGTCGTCCTGCTGGTCGACGCCTCCGAGGGCCCGCTGCCGCAGACCCGTTTCGTGCTGCGCAAGGCGCTCCAGGCCCGGCTGCCCGTCATCCTGTGCATCAACAAGACGGACCGCCCCGACGCCCGTATCGACGAGGTCGTCAACGAGACCTACGACCTCTTCCTCGACCTGGACGCCGACGAGGAGCAGATCGAGTTCCCGATCGTCTACGCGTGCGGCCGTGACGGCATCGCCTCGCTGACCAAGCCGGAGAACGGCACGGTCCCGGCCGACTCCACCAGCCTGGAGCCGTTCTTCTCCACGATCCTGGAGCACATCCCGGCGCCGACCTACGACGAGGACGCCCCGCTCCAGGCCCACGTCACCAACCTGGACGCCGACAACTTCCTCGGCCGTATCGCGCTGCTCCGCGTCGAGCAGGGCGAGCTGCGCAAGGGCCAGACGGTCGCCTGGATCAAGCGCGACGGGACCATCAGCAACGTCCGCATCAGCGAGCTGATGATGACCGAGGCCCTCACCCGCAAGCCCGCCGAGAAGGCCGGCCCGGGTGACATCTGCGCCGTCGCCGGTATCCCCGAGATCATGATCGGCGAGACCCTGGCGGACCCCGAGAACCCCGTCGCGCTGCCGCTGATCACGGTCGACGAACCCGCGATCTCCATGGTCATCGGTACGAACACCTCGCCGCTGGTCGGCAAGGGCGGCACCGGCAAGGGCGCCAACGCCAAGGCCACGGTCAAGGACCGCAAGGTCACCGCCCGCCAGGTCAAGGACCGTCTCGACCGCGAGCTGGTCGGTAACGTCAGCCTTCGGGTCCTGGACACCGACCGTCCGGACGCCTGGGAGGTCCAGGGCCGCGGTGAGCTGGCGCTGGCCATCCTCGTCGAGACCATGCGCCGTGAGGGCTACGAGCTGACGGTCGGCAAGCCGCAGGTCGTCACCAAGGAGATCGACGGCAAGGTCCACGAGCCGTTCGAGCGCATGACCATCGACGTGCCCGAGGAGCACATGGGCGCGGTCACGCAGCTGATGGGCGTCCGCAAGGGCCGTATGGACAACATGTCCAACCACGGCTCGGGCTGGGTCCGCATGGAGTTCGTGGTCCCTTCCCGCGGTCTGATCGGCTTCCGTACCGAGTTCCTGACCAGCACCCGTGGCACGGGTATCGGCCACTCCATCCACGAGGGCTTCGAGCCCTGGGCCGGGCCGCTCCAGACCCGTAACAACGGCTCGCTGGTGGCCGACCGCTCCGGCAGCGTCACCGCGTTCGCGATGACGAACCTCCAGGAGCGCGGCACGCTGTTCGTGGAGCCGGGCACCGAGGTGTACGAGGGCATGATCGTCGGCGAGAACTCCCGCTCCGACGACATGGACGTCAACATCACCAAGGAGAAGAAGCTCACCAACATCCGGTCCGCCACGGCCGACATCGCCGAGTCGATCGTGCCGCCGCGCAAGCTGTCGCTCGAGCAGTCCCTGGAGTTCTGCCGCGACGACGAATGCGTCGAGGTGACGCCGGAGGCGGTCCGCATCCGCAAGGTCGTCCTGGACCAGCGCGAGCGGGCCCGCGCCGCGAGCCGCGCCAAGCACAGCTGATTTTCGGCCACCGACGACAGGGTCGGGCGCTCCGCTGGACGGGGTGCTCGGCCCTGCCGTGCACAACGGCGGGATAGGGAAAACCCTTCACTTCCTTCAGGGAGCCGCGCGGCCCGACCTGTGCGCACTACCCTGCTGCCGAGGTGCATTCCGGCCATGCCAGGCGGATCGCCGGCGAACGGGGTTTGCATGGGCGGCCGTTCACCCGAACGGGACGGCGCGTGCACGGTGCGCATCGGTGTGCGCGTACGCAAGTGGCGCCCCCGCACACCTTCAACGTAACCGCAACCGGATTTTTTCCCTCGGGTGTCCGGAATGCGGACACCCGACTCCGGTAGATGTGTAACAAGTCCGTTTCGCAGGGATCTTTCGGCAAACCGTTTGTCCGGATTTTGGAAGATGTACGGGCCAGGTGTGATGGAACCGAGACCTTATGGGTGTGGTTCGACCCTGGTCGATGGCAGATAGTTAGGCGCGTAGAGCTCGGATCAAAGGGTCACGCCGCTGGCGGCGCCGACTCACGAGCGCGGGGGCACCTGACCATTTCAGGCACCGGTGACGGTGATGCGTCTTGTGCCCCTCCATGCGGTGAACCAATGGACTCATGAGGAGGAGCCCCATGCGTGGTGCCAAGAGCGCCAAGTGGGTTGCGATAGCCGCGGTTGTGGCGCTGGGTGCTACGGCCTGTGGTGGTGGCGGGGACAGCGGCTCGGGCGGCGGCAAGAGCAACGGCATCGTGTCGATGGAGATCGGTGAGCCGCAGAACAGCCTGGTCCCCACCAACACGTACGAGACCGAGGGCGGCCAGGTCATCAACGCTCTCTTCACGGGTCTGACCAAGCTTGACGCCAACAACAAGGTCGTCAACGCCATGGCGGAGTCGATCGAGACCAAGGACAACAAGGTCTGGACGATCAAGCTGAAGTCGGGCTACACCTTCCACAACGGCGAGAAGGTCACCGCCCAGTCCTTCGTCGACGCCTGGAACTACGGCGCCAACCAGACGAACGCCCAGCAGACCAACCCGCTGTTCAGCCACATCCAGGGCTACAGCGACCTGAACCCGGGCGAGGGCAAGAAGCCCAAGACGGACAAGATGTCGGGTCTGAAGGCCGTCGACGACAGCACCCTCCAGGTCACCCTGAACGGTCCGTTCTCGGCGTTCCCGTCGCAGCTGTCGTTCACCGCGTTCGTCCCGCTGCCCAAGGCGTTCTTCAAGGACCCGAAGGGCTTCGGCGAGGCCCCGATCGGCAACGGCCCCTTCATGATGAAGGGCAAGGTCAAGCACAACCAGGAAATCGACACCGTCAAGTACGACAAGTACCCGGACGCCTCGAAGATCGAGGTCAAGGGTGTCGACTTCAAGATCTACTCGAACCTGGACACGGCCTACAAGGACCTGGTCGCGGGCAACCTCGACATCGACATCAACGTCCCGACCTCGGGTCTGCCGACCTACAAGAAGGACCTGCCGGGCCGCACGATCGACGAGGCCGACTCGGCCGTCGGCTACATCGGCTTCCCGATCAAGTACAACAAGGCGTTCCAGAACGCGGACCTGCGCAAGTCCATCTCCATGGCGATCGACCGGAAGACGATCGCCGAGAAGGTCTTCGTCGGTGCCCGTACGCCCGCGGACGACTACATCAGCCCCATCATCGACGGCTACCGCAAGGGCGCCTGCGGTGAGGCCTGCACCTACAACCCGAGCAAGGCCAAGGAGCTCTACAAGCAGGCCGGCGGGCTGCCCGGCAACGCGCTGGAGATCGGCTACAACGCGGACGGCGGCCACAAGGAGTGGGTCGAGGCGGTCGCCAACCAGCTCCAGCAGAACCTGGGCATCAAGGTGACGGCCAAGCCGTTCGAGCAGTTCCAGGCCATCCTCAACGACCTGGACGCCAAGAAGTACCAGGGCGCGTTCCGTATGGCCTGGAGCATGGACTACCCGGACATGGAGGACTACCTCCGTCCGGTCTTCTCGAAGGACGCCATCGCCAACGGCTCGAACTACTCCGGTTACGTCAACGAGGAGTTCGAGAAGCTCCTCGTCAAGGGCGACCAGGCCCCGACGCACGAGGAGGCCGTGAAGATCTACCAGCAGGCCGACGACGTCCTGCTGAAGGACCTGCCGTACATCCCGGTGTACTTCTACACGCTGAACGCCGGCTTCAGCGAGAACATCAAGTCGATGAAGGTCGCCGGCCACCAGGTCCTGTGGGACACGGTCAAGCTCGGCTGAGCCGTATCTGAGCAGGTCCGACCGCGGTCAAAGGGTGAGCAGGGGGAGAGGCTCCAAGCCTTCCCCTGCTCACCCCTTCTGCCGTCTTCCGTCCGACAGTGCCGCCGCCCCGGCCACGGGCGGATCGAGCACCCCCCTCTGGAGCACCCATGGGCCGATACGTCGTGCGCCGCCTCCTGCAGGTGATCCCTGTGGTGATAGGCGTCACGTTCATCATCTTCTGCCTGGTCTTCGCGCTGCCCGGCGACCCGATCCAGGCACTGGCCGGCGACAAGCGCGCCGACCCGAACATCGCGGCGATCCTCCGCGCGCATTACCACCTCAACGAGCCGCTGTACCAGCAGTACTGGCACTACATCAGTGGCGTCTTCACCGGTGACCTCGGTGAGACCTACAACGGCCGTGCCATCTCGGACATCGTCGCCGAGCGGTTCCCGGTCACGCTCAAGCTGGGCCTGACAGCCTTCGCCATCGAAGCCGTCATCGGCATCCTGGCGGGCATCATGTCGGCGCTGAAGAAGGGCAAGTTCCTCGACAACGTGGTGCTGGTCGCCACCCTCCTGCTGATCTCCATCCCGGTCTTCGTGCTGGGTAGCGTCCTTCAGCTGGAGCTCGGCGTGAACCTCAAGGCCACGCCGGTCGCCGGTATCGACAAGGGCTGGCCGCAGAGCTACATCCTCCCGGCCATCGTGCTCGCCTCGACCTCGATGGCGTACATCGCGCGACTGGTACGGACGAGCCTGACGGAGTCGATCCGGGCCGACTACGTCCGCACCGCGATCGCCAAGGGCCTGCCGCGGCGCCGGGTCATCGGCCTGCACGCGATGCGCAACTCCCTGATCCCGGTCGTCACCTTCCTGGGCTTCGACCTCGGCGCCCTGATGGGCGGCGCCATCATCACCGAGCGGGTGTTCAACATGCCCGGTATCGGTGGCCAGCTGGCCCAGTCCGTCTATCTGCGCGAGCGGCCGATCGTCGTCGGCCTGGTGACCCTGCTGGTGCTGATCTACCTGGCCGCCAACCTCCTCGTAGACCTGATGTACGCCGTGCTCGACCCGAGGATCCGCTATGAGTGAGAAGACGATAGAAAGGCCCACCACCGACGAGGCCTCCCTCGCCAAGGAGATCGAGGCCGAGGAGAAGGCGGCGGCCCGTCAGGCCAGCCTGCTCAAGGACGGCTGGGCGGACCTGCGCAAGCGGCCCATGTTCCTCGGGACCGCCTTCATCATCGTCTGCCTGCTCGCGCTGGCGATCGTGCCCAGCCTGTTCACGGCACGCTCCCCGTTCTCCGACGGCTTCTGCCAGCTGCAGAACTCCATGAACGGGCCGTCGTCCGGGCACTGGTTCGGCTTCGACGTGCAGGGCTGCGACATCTACACGCGGACCGTGTACGGCACCCGCAACTCGATCGTCGTCGGTGTGGTGACCACCGTCGCCACCACCCTGATCGGCGGCCTGGTGGGCATGCTGGCCGGTCTGGTCGGCGGCTGGGTCGACGCGGTGCTGTCCCGTATCACCGAGGTCTTCTCGGCCCTGCCGCTCATCGTCGGCGGTCTGCTGATCATGTCGATCTGGGGCGGCGGCGACGTGTGGACGGTGTCGTTCATCATGGCGATCCTCGGCTGGCCGCAGGTCTTCCGGATCATGCGCGGCGAGGTCATCTCGAACAAGTACAACGACTACGTGATGGCCGCCCGTGCGCTCGGCGCGGGCTCGGGCCGGATCGCGTTCCGGCACATCCTGCCGAACACGCTCGCCCCCGTCATCGTCATCACCACCATGAACCTCGGTGTCTACATCGCCGCCGAGGCCGCCCTGTCCTACCTGGGCATCGGCATCCAGTACCCCAACATCTCGTGGGGTCTGATGATCAGTGACGCCCAGGACCGGTTCCTGACCTCGCCGCACGCGCTGCTGTTCCCGGCCGGCGCCCTGAGCATCACCGTGCTGGCGTTCATCATGCTCGGCGACGTCGTCCGCGACGCCTTCGATCCGAAGATGCGCTGAGGGAGGCGTACGTGACCACCATCCAACCGACGGACGCCGTCCCGGCTCCGCGACCCGGCGACGCCGAGAAGACCGGCCCGCTGCTCGAAGTGCGTGACCTGCACGTCGAGTTCCAGACCCGCGAGGGTGTGGTCCGGGCTGTCAACGGCGTCAACTACTCGGTGAACTCCGGGGAGACGCTCGCCGTGCTCGGCGAGTCCGGCTCCGGCAAGTCCGTGACCGCGCAGGCGATCATGGGCATCCTCGACATGCCGCCGGCCCGCATCCCGCAGGGAGAGATCCGCTTCTACGGCGAGGACATGCTGAAGATGTCCGCCGAGGAGCGGCGCAAGCTGCGCGGCGCGCGGATCGCGATGATCTTCCAGGACGCGCTCTCCGCGCTCAACCCCGTGCTCAGCGTGGGTTTCCAGCTCGGTGAGATGTTCCGCGTCCACCGGGGGCTGTCCCGCAAGGAGGCCAAGGCCAAGGCGATCGAGCTGATGGACCGGGTGAAGATCCCGGCGGCCGCGGCACGCGTGAACGACTACCCGCACCAGTTCTCGGGCGGTATGCGCCAGCGCATCATGATCGCCATGGCGCTCGCCCTGGAGCCGGACCTGATCATCGCCGACGAGCCGACCACGGCCCTCGACGTGACCGTCCAGGCCCAGGTGATGGACCTGCTCGCGGAGCTGCAGCGCGAGTACCACATGGGTCTGATCCTCATCACCCACGACCTGGGTGTCGTGGCGGACGTCGCCGACAAGATCGCGGTGATGTACGCGGGCCGCATCGTGGAGACGGCACCGGTGCACGAGCTGTACAAGCGCCCGGCCCACCCCTACACCCGGGGCCTGCTCGACTCGATCCCGCGCCTGGACCAGAAGGGCCAGGACCTCTACGCGATCAAGGGCCTGCCGCCCAACCTGCTGAAGGTGCCCGGCGGTTGCGCCTTCAACCCGCGGTGCGAGAAGGCGCAGGACATCTGCCGCACGGAGCGTCCGCCACTGGTCCCGGTGACCGAGCCGGACGGAACGGAACTGCCCGGCCGCGCCAGCGCGTGCCACTTCTGGAAGGAGACGATCCATGGCTGAGCCGACCAAGACCGGCGAGCCGCAGGACGCGACACCGAACGTCTCCGCCGTGGACGTCGCCGACGTGCACTCCGAGGAGGAGGCGGTCGCCGCCCTCGACGCACCGGTCCACCGGGGCGAGCCGATCCTGCAGGTGCGCAACCTGGTCAAGCACTTCCCGCTGACGCAGGGCATCGTCATCAAGCGCCAGATCGGCGCGGTCAAGGCCGTCGACGGCGTCTCCTTCGACCTCTACCAGGGCGAGACCCTGGGCATCGTCGGCGAGTCCGGATGCGGCAAGTCGACGGTCGCCAAGCTCGTGATGAACCTGGAGCGGGCGACCGCCGGTGAGATCTTCTACAAGGGCCAGGACATCACCAAGCTGTCCGGCAAGGCCCTCAAGGCGGTCCGCCGCAACATCCAGATGATCTTCCAGGACCCGTACACGTCGCTCAACCCGCGTATGACGGTGGGTGACATCATCGGCGAGCCCTTCGACATCCACCCCGAGGTGGCCCCCAAGGGCGACCGGCGCCGCAGGGTGCAGGAGCTCCTCGACGTCGTGGGTCTCAACCCGGAGTACATCAACCGCTACCCGCACCAGTTCTCGGGCGGTCAGCGCCAGCGCATCGGCATCGCCCGCGGCCTGGCCCTGAACCCCGAGGTCATCATCTGCGACGAGCCGGTCTCCGCCCTGGACGTGTCGGTCCAGGCGCAGGTCATCAACCTGATGGAGCGACTGCAGGACGAGTTCAACCTCTCCTACATCTTCATCGCGCACGACCTGTCGATCGTCCGGCACATCTCGGACCGCGTGGGCGTGATGTACCTCGGCAAGATCGCCGAGATCGGCACGGACGAGCAGATCTACGACCACCCGACGCACCCCTACACCCAGGCGCTGCTGTCGGCGGTCCCCGTGCCGGACCCGGAGGCCCGTGAGCACCGCGAGCGGATCATCCTCACCGGCGACGTGCCCTCCCCGGCCAACCCGCCCTCGGGCTGCAGCTTCCGCACCCGCTGCTGGAAGGCCACGGACAGGTGCGCCGAGGAGGTGCCGCTGCTGGCGGTCCCCGAGCGCTTCAAGGACGCGGACTCGCCCGCGGCCCACGAGTCGGCGTGCCACTTCGCCGAGGAGAAGGACGTCGTGCACGCGGCCTGACGTCTCCCTGGCATCCGGTCGGTTCCCGGTACCTCGCAAGGTGCCGGGAACCGGCGTTTCCGGAGGTGAGGGCCGCCTGAGGCATCAAGGGGCGACCACGGCCCGAGCCCAGTGGCACGCCACCTGCCCGCCGTCACCCCCGCCCAGCACCTCCAGGTCCCGGGTCCGGCAGGCGTCCGCGACGCCCGCCCGTTCCGCCTCCCCGCCGGCCAGGATCTGGCAGCGGGGGTGGAAGCGGCAGCCCTTCGGGATGCGGGAGGGGTCCGGGGGTTCGCCGGACAGGACGACGGGTGTGCCCGGGGCTTCCGGGAGGACCGAGAGCAGCGCCTGGGTGTAGGGGTGCCGTGGGGCGGTCAGCACCTGTTCGACGTCGCCCGTCTCCACGATCCGGCCCAGGTACATCACCGCCACCCGGTCCGCGATGTTCCACGCAAGGCCCAGATCGTGCGTCACGACCAGCGCGGACAGGCCCGGTTCGGTGCGCAGGCGCAGCAGCAGGGCCAGGATCTCGCCGCGCACCGAGGCGTCGAGGGAGGCCACCGGCTCGTCGGCGACGATCAGTTCCGGGTCCAGGACGAGCGCGCCCGCGATCACCACGCGCTGGCGCTGGCCTCCCGACAGCTCGTGCGGATAGCGCAGGAAGAAGCGCTCCGGTGGGCGGAGCCCCGCCCGGGAGAGGGCGCCCGCCACCGCCGCCTGCTCGTCTCCGCCGTACCCGTGGATCCGCAGCCCCTCCGCGACCGCCTCGTACACCGTGTGCCGCGGGTTGAGCGATCCGCTCGGGTCCTGGAGAACCAGCTGGACGCGTCTGCGGTACGCCTTCAGGGCCCGGGCGGAGTAGTCGAGCGGCCGTCCGGCGAAGCGGACGCTTCCCGCCGTCGGCGGTACGAGGCCGAGCAGTGCCCGGGCCAGGGTGGTCTTGCCGCAGCCCGACTCGCCGACCAGCGCCACGATCTCCCCGGGGCGGATGTCGAGGTCCACGCCGTCCACCGCCCTGGACGGCACGCCGCCGTGGCGCCCGGGGAAGGTCACGCGCAGTCCCTCCGCGCTCAGCAGCGGTGATGCCGTCGGCGATGTCGCCGCCGGTGTCGTCAGTGAGGTCGTCATGGGGTGCTCCTCGCATCCTCCGCCGCCGTCGTCGGACCGGAGGCGGGGCGTGGCGACACATGCACGCAGGCCGCCCGGCGGCCCGGACCTGCCTCCCGCAACTCCTGGTCCCGGGTTGCGCAGTCGTCCAGGGCCACCGGGCAGCGCGGGTGGAAGGCGCAGCCGGACGGCAGGGCGGACGGGTCGGGCGGATCGCCCGCCAGGCCGCGTGGGGCGTAGCGGGAGGCCGGGTCGCCGATGCGGGGGAACGCCGCGGACAGTGCGCCGGCGTACGGATGCCGGGCGTCGTCGTAGAGCCGCCGGGCCGGGCCCTCCTCGACCACCCGGCCCGCGTACATCACCGCCAGCCGGTCGCAGGTCTCGGCGAGGACGGCGAGATCGTGGCTGATCATGACCAGGCCGAGGTCCTGTTCGGCGACGAGCCGGCCGATCAGCCGCAGGATCTGCGCCTGGATCATCACGTCCAGGGCCGTCGTCGGCTCGTCGGCGATGACCAGCCGTGGGTCGCAGGCCAGCGCCATGGCGATCATCACGCGCTGGCGCTGGCCGCCGGACAGTTCGTGGGGGAACGCCGTCGCCCGTGCGGCCGGGAGGCCCACGTGCTCCAGCAGTTCGCCGGTCCTGCGCTTCGCCTCGGCCGCGGTCGCCCTGCGGTGCAGCAGCATCGGCTCGGCGATCTGGTCGCCGATCCGGTGCACCGGGTTGAGGGAGTGCATCGCTCCCTGGAAGACGATCGAGGCCCCCGCCCAGCGGACCGCCCTGACCTGCCCCCACCGCATCGTCAGCACGTCCTCGCCGTCCAGCAGGACCTGCCCGCCGACCCGGGTACCGGGCGGCAGCAGCCGCAGCAGGGCCAGAGCCAGGGTGGACTTCCCGCAGCCGGACTCGCCGGCGATGCCGAGCCTGTGCCCCGCCTCCAGCGCCAGGTCGACGCCCCGCACGGCGGCGGCCCCGCCGGCGTACGTCACCTCCAGGTCCCTCACCTCCAGCAGCGTCAACGCTCCACCCCCAGCCGAGGATTGAGGACGGACTCCACCGCCCGGCCGCACAGCGTGAAGGCCAGGGCGACGACGGCGATCGCGATGCCCGGCGGCACCAGGTACCACCAGTCGCCGGAGCTGACCGCGCCCGCCTCGCGGGCGTCCTGGAGCAGACCGCCCCACGACACGACCGTCGGGTCGCCCATGCCGAGGAAGGCCAGCGTCGCCTCGGCGAGGATGGACGAGGAGATCATCAGGGTCGTCTGGGCTAGCACCAACGGCATGACGTTGGGCAGCACGTGCCGCAGCATGATGTGCGCGTGGCCGCCGCCGAGCGCCCGCGCCCGCTCGATGTAGGGCCGGGACTCCACCGCCAGCGTCTGGGCCCGCACCAGCCGGGCCGTGGTCGGCCAGGACGTCACACCGATCGCCAGGATCACCGTGCCGAGCGAGCGGGACATCACGGTGGCGAGCGCGATGGCGAGGACCAGCGTCGGCATCACCAGGAACCAGTCCGTGATCCGCATCAGCACGGTGGCGTACGCGCCCCGGAAGTGACCGGCGGTGATCCCGACCAGCGCGCCGATCGCCACGGACAGCACCGCCGCGAGCAGCCCGACCAGCAGCGAGATCCGCGATCCCCACACCACCAGGCCCAGCAGGTTCCGCCCGAACCGGTCCGTGCCGAGCGGGAACTCACCGCTCGGATGCTGCAGCGGCCGGCCCGGTGCGCCGGTCACACTGGACACGTCGGAACCGACGGTCGACGGCGCGGTGAGCGCGACCGCGGCGAACAGGACGAGGACGGCCAGGCCCACGAGCCCGGCGCGGTGCGTGCGGTAGTGCGCCCAGAAACGGGCGGCGGAGCGGCGGCGGCGCTGCCATGCGAGCGTGCGCGGGCTCGCCTTCGCCACCGCGGGAGCCGTGTCGGTACGGGTCGGCCCGCCCGGAGGAGTCGTGTCGGTCGTCATCGGCCCACCCGGGGGTCGAGCAGCGGATAGATGAGGTCGGCCAGCGTGTTCATCAGGATCACCGCCGAGGCGAAGACGAAGAACAGCCCCTGGACGAGGGGAAGGTCGGGCACGCTCAGCGCCTGGTAGAAGAGCCCGCCGAGGCCGGGCCAGGAGAACACGGTCTCGACGAGGATGACGCCCGCGACCGTCCGGCCGAGATTGACGAAGACCAGCGTCACGGTCGGCAGCAGCGCGTTCGGCACCGCGTGCCGGCGCCGGACCAGGTCGTCCCTCAGTCCCTTGGCCCGCGCGGTGGTCAGATAGTCGCTGCCCATCTCGTCGAGCAGCGCCGAGCGGGTGACCAGCAGCGTCTGCCCGTACTCGACCGCGACCAGCGTGATCACCGGCAGGACGAGATGGTGGGCGACGTCGACGGCGTACGCGACGCCCTCCTTGCCGCCCGACTCCATGCCGCCGGTCGGGAACACACCCGGGACGGGGCCCATGCCCACCGCGAACACGATGATGAGCAGCAGACCCAGCCAGAAGGAGGGGATCGAGTACAGGGTCAGCGCCACACCGGTGTTGAGCCGGTCGCCGAGTCGGCCGTGGCGCCATGCCGAGCGGGTGCCGAGGACGATACCGAGGACCGTGTAGAGGACGAACGCGGTGCCGGTGAGCAGCAGCGTGTTGGGCAGCGCCTCGGTGATCTTGTCGACGACCGGTGCCCGGAACTGGTACGACGTGCCGAGGTCACCCGTGAGCGCCTTGCGGCAGTAGTCCGTGAACTGCTGCCACAGCGGCAGGTCGAGACCGAACTCCCTGCGATAGGCGGCCAGTTGTGCGGCCGACACCGGACGGCCGCCCGTCATGAACTTCACCGGGTCGCCGGGGATCAGCCGGAAGAGGAAGAAACTGGTCACGAGCACGGCGAGCAGGGAGACGGCGGCGCCGCCCGCCTTGCCCGCCGCGTACCGCAGGTACGGGGTGCCGGCGTGTGTCCGTGGTTCGCGCGCCGGTTCCACTACTCACGGTCCTCAGCGGTGGCGCGGCGCCGCAGGCCGAGGACCACCCCGGCGCCGACGAGGACCACGACGCCCGCGACGATGCCGACGACGACCCCGGTGGACGAGGAACCGCCTGCGGAGTCACCGGAGTTCGCCGGTACGGCCGACCACCAGCTCCAGTAGCCGTCCTGGCCGTAGATGTTGCCCGCCTTCCGAGGCATGGTGGTGATCGACGCGATCTGGTCCGTCCGGTAGGCCTCGACCGCGTTCGGGTACGCCATGACGTTCATGTACCCGAGGTCGTACAGCCGCGACTCGGCCTGCTTGACGAGGTCGGCGCGCTTGACGGGGTCGTACTCCGCGAGCTGGCGGGCATAGAGGTCGTCGTACGTCCTGTCGCAGATGAAGTTGTCCGTGGCTCCCGTGTCCTTGGGGGTCGCCGGGAGCGCCGCGCAGGTGTGGATGGACAGCACGAAGTCGGGGTCGGGGTTGACGGACCAGCCGTCGAAGGCGAGGTCGTACGTGCCGGCGAGCCAGGGGTCGGTCACGTTGTCGAGGCAGTCGAGCGTCAGGCCGATGCCGAGTTTGCCCCACCACTCCTTCAGGTACTGGCCGACGGCCTTGTCGTTCGGGTCGGTGGCGTGGCACAGCATGCGGTAGGTGAGGGGCTTGCCGTTCTTGCCCACGCGTTTGCCGTCGGCCCTCTTCCGGTAGCCCGCCCGGTCGAGGAGCTGGGCGGCCTTCTCCGGGTCGTAGACCAGTTCCTGGGCCGCCGACGGCTTCCAGAAGTACGTGGAGAAGCGGGGCGGTATGTACCCCTGGCCCTCGACGGCGTGGCCCTGGAAGACCTTGTCGACGAGTGTCCTGCGGTCGACGGCCATGAACAGGGCGTGCCGCACCCGCTCGTCCAGGAGGGAAGGGTCGCCGTCGCCGAACTTCTGCCCGTTCCTCGCCCGGGCGCCGGGGTTGGTGGCGATGGCGTAGAAGCGGCGGCCCGGGGCGTCGTTGACCTTGACGTCCTTCTCACCCTGCAGCGAGGCCGCCTGGGCGGGTGTCAGGGAGGGCGAGCCCGCGACGAAGGACACCTCTCCCTTGCGCAGGGCCGCCACCGCCGCGTCCTGGTCCTTGTAGTACCGGAACACCAGCTCGTCGAACTTCGGGGCGCCCCGCCAGAAGTTCGTGTTGGCCTTGAGCCGCACATAGCTGTCGGGTTTGTAGCCGGTCAGGACGAACGGCCCGTCACCGACCACGGGGAAGCTCTTGTCGTTGTTGAAGGTCCCGAAGTCCCCGACCTTCTCCCAGACGTGCTTGGGCACGATCGGCACGTCGAGCGCGGTCATCGTGGCCTGGGGCTTCTTGAGCTCTATGACGAGCGTGGTGGGGTCCGGAGCCGTGACCTTCCGGAAGTTCGCGACGAAGCTGCCGTTCGCGGTGGCCGCCTTGTCGTCGGTCATCATCTTGGTGAACGTCCACGCCGCGTCCTCGGCGGTGACCTTCCGGCCGTCCGACCACGTGGCGTCGGAGCGGATCGTGTACGTCCAGGTGAGCTTGTCGGCGGACGGCTTCCACCGGGTGGCGAGGCCCGGGACCGGGTGGGCGTCCCCCGGGTCGTAGTCGGTCAGGTACTCGTACATCAGCCGGTTGATGCTGGTACTGACCAGGCGGGTCGCGAGGAACGGGCTCAGCGAGTCCACGCTCTGGGCGACCGCAACGGTGAGGACCGCGTCGCTCTCCTTCGCCTCGGCCTGCTGGGGTAAGGCGAGAGCGGCGCAGACCGTGAGGGCGGCGGCGAGCCGCGCTGAACGGTGGCGTGGACGGTCCGGGCGCGAGCGCCCTCTGCCGTGCTGGTCTTGCGTGCTCATCGATGCTGACCTCACGTCATCACTGCACGGGGACGGCGGTTCGGGGAACGGCTTGATCGGGCTGACTCGGCTGACGCCGGACGGGCGATGAGTGTGTCTATCAGCGGCGATCCATACCCGTCAACGGTGCGTCAAACACCCTGTGGCCTGCGGAAACGAGGTAACCGGCGGCGGATGGGCAGCCATTGGTCCACACCTGTGAAGCATCGCTGGTGGCGGCCTGACGCTGGGGGTGCCGCCAGTCGGGTGGCGTTGCGTGTGATGCGGGGTCTTCGGGTCGATAGTGGCGATAACGGACAGTGTCCCGGCGCCGAGGGCAGGGGCACACCCTCGAGGAGGCACCCCATGCGTGGAGCCAGGCACGCCCTGTGGGCGGCGGTGGCCGCCCTCATGGTGGCCGCCTGTGGCGGGGGCGCGGACGGCGGCGGCACCGCGCCCGGGGTGTTCAGCTCGTCCTGGGGCGATCCGCAGAACCCGCTGGAGCCGGCCAACACCAACGAGGTCCAGGGCGGCAAGGTGCTCGACATGGTCTTCCGGGGGCTCAAGCGGTACAACCCGAGGACCGGCGCGGCCGAGGACATGCTCGCCGAGAGCATCCGGACGTCCGACTCGCGCCACTTCACCGTCACCGTCAAGGACGGCTGGACCTTCAGCAACGGGGAGCCGGTCACCGCCCGGTCCTTCGTCGACGCCTGGAACTACGGCGCGAGCCTGAGGAACAACCAGAGGAACGCGTACTTCTTCGGGTACATCGAGGGCTACGACAAGGTGCACCCGGCCTCCGGCCCCCAGACGGCCGACACCCTCTCCGGGCTGAAGGTGACCGGCCGGCGCACCTTCACCGTCCGCTTGGGCCAGAAGTTCTCCACGTTCCCGGACACCCTCGGCTACGTGGCCTTCGCCCCGCTGCCCCGGGCGTTCTTCGACCACCACGCGGACTGGCTGAAGAAGCCCGTCGGCAACGGACCGTACCTGGTCCACTCCTACACCCGGGGCTTCATGATGTCCCTGCGGAAGTGGGGCGCCTACCCCGGCCCGGACAAGGCCCGCAACAACGGCGTGGACCTGAAGGTCTACACCGACAGCAACACCGCCTACACCGACCTGCTGGCCGGCAACCTGGACCTCAGCGACGACGTGCCCGCCTCGCAGCTCAGGAACGTGAAGTCCGATCTCGGCGGCCGGTACATCACCGAGCCGGCCGGCATCATCCAGACCCTCGCCTTCCCCTACTACGACCCGCGGTGGAAGAGACCGGGTACGGAGAAGGTCCGCACGGGCCTGTCCATGGCGATCAACCGGGACCAGATCACCGACACGATCTTCCACCACACCCGCACCCCCGCGAGCGACTGGACCTCGCCCGTCCTCGGCGCCGACGGCGGTTTCAAGGAAGGTCTGTGCGGCGACGCCTGCCGCTACGACCCGGGCCGCGCCAAGAAGCTCGTCCAGGAGGGCGGCGGGCTGCCCGGCGGGCAGCTCAGGATCACCTACAACGCGGACTCCGGATCGCACCGGGAGTGGGTGGACGCCGTGTGCAACTCCATCAACAACGCCCTGGGCAACGACCGTGCCTGCGTGGGCAACCCGGTCGGCACCTTCGCCGACTTCCGCAACCGGATCACGCAGCACAAGATGTCCGGGCCCTTCCGCGCCGGATGGCAGATGGACTACCCGCTCATCCAGAACTTCCTCCAGCCGCTCTACTACACGGGCGCCTCCTCCAACGACGGCACATGGTCGAACAAGGACTTCGACAAGCTCGTCGACCGGGCGAACGCCGAGAGCGACAAGGCGGCCGCGGTCGGGCTGTTCCAGCAGGCCGAGGGGGTCGTGCGGGACAACATGGCAGCCATCCCGCTCTGGTACCAGAACGGCAGTGCCGGCTACTCCCAGCGCCTCGCGAACGTGGCGCTCAACCCGTTCAGCGTCCCCGTCTACGACCAGATCGAGGTCCGCTGAGCCGCACGCCCGCCCGCCACCCCCGGAGGCCCCATGGGACGGTATGTCGTCCGGCGCCTGCTGCAGATGATCCCGGTCTTCTTCGGCGCCACCCTGCTGATCTTCCTGATGGTGAACGTGATGGGCGACCCCGTCGCCGGCCTGTGCGGCGAACGGCAGTGCGACCCTGCCACCGCGGCGCAGCTGCGCCGGGAGTTCGGCCTCGACAAGCCCCTCTGGCAGCAATACGCGACCTACATGGGCAACGTCTTCACCGGCGACTTCGGCACCGCCTTCAACGGGCAGAAGGTCACCGAGCTGATGGCGACCGCCTTCCCGCCCACCATCCGGCTCACGATCATCGCGATCGTCTTCGAGGTCGTCCTCGGGATCGCGCTGGGCGTGGTCACCGGGCTGCGCCGCGGGCGGCCCGTCGACACCACGGTCCTGCTGCTCACTCTCGTCGTGATCTCCGTGCCGACCTTCGTCACCGGTCTGCTGCTCCAACTCCTGCTCGGCGTGAAGTGGGGCTGGACCAGACCCTCGGTCTCCCCGGCGGCCACCCTCGGGGAGCTGATCGTGCCCGGCCTCGTCCTCGCTTCCGTCTCCCTCGCCTATGTCACCCGGCTCACCCGGACCTCCCTGGCCGAGAACAGACGCTCCGACTACGTACGCACCGCAGTCGCCAAGGGACTGCCGCGCCGGCGTGTGATCACCCGGCATCTGCTGCGGAACTCGCTCATCCCCGTCGTCACCTTCATCGGCACCGACATCGGCGCCCTGATGGGAGGCGCGATCGTCACCGAGCGGATCTTCAACATCCACGGCGTCGGCTACCAGCTCTACCAGGGGATCCTGCGGCAGAACACCCAGACGGTCGTCGGGTTCGTGACCGTACTCGTGCTGGTCTTCCTGGTCGCCAACCTGCTCGTCGACCTTCTGTACGCCGTACTCGACCCGAGGATCCGCTATGCCTGAGCAGCCACGGTACGAGCAGAAGGGGGCCATCGCCGGGACGGGCATGGGCGGTGCCATGGACCTCGCCGCCAGCGAGGCGACCACCCTGCACAGGGGGCCGGAAGGCCCGGCTGGCCGGCCGCGCAGCCTGTGGTCCGACGCCTGGCGGGACCTGCGCCGCAACCCGGTCTTCCTCGTCCCCGCGCTGGTGATCCTCTTCCTCGTCCTGATCTCCCTCTGGCCGTCCCTGATCACCTCCGGCAACCCCCTCGTCTGCGAGCTGTCCAAGGCGCAGGAGGGCTCCCAGCCCGGACATCCGTTCGGGTTCGACGGTCAGGGCTGCGACGTGTACACCCGGACCGTCTACGGTGCCCGTACCTCCGTCACGGTGGGCGTCTGCGCCACGCTCGGCGTCGCCGTCCTCGGCTCGGTCCTCGGCGGGCTCGCCGGGTACTTCGGCGGCGGATGGGACGCGATCCTGTCCCGGGCCACCGACATCTTCTTCGCCATCCCGGTGGTCCTCGGCGGGCTCGTCCTGCTCTCCGTGGTGACCGGCAACACGGTCTGGCCGGTCGTCGGGTTCATCGTGCTGCTCGGCTGGCCGCAGATCTCCCGGATCGCCCGCGGCGCGGTCATCACCGCCAAACAGCACGACTACGTCCAGGCCGCCCGCGCCCTCGGGGCCTCGGACACCCGCATCCTGCTGCGCCACATCGCACCCAACGCGGTCGCCCCGGTGATCGTCGTCGCGACCATCGCGCTCGGCACCTACATCGCCCTGGAGGCCACCCTGTCGTACCTCGGCGTCGGGCTGAAGCCGCCGAGCGTGTCCTGGGGGATCGACATCTCCGCCGCCTCCCCGTACATCCGCAACGCCCCGCACGCGCTGCTGTGGCCCTCCGGCGCTCTGGCGATCACCGTGCTGGCGTTCATCATGCTCGGCGACGCGGTGCGCGACGCCCTCGACCCGAAGCTGAGGTGACGGCCGTGCTGCTCGAAGTGCGGGACCTGCACGTGGAGTTCCGGACCCGGGAGGGGATCGCCCGCGCGGTCAACGGGGTCGGCTACGCCGTCGACGCCGGCGAGACGCTGGCCGTGCTCGGTGAGTCCGGCTCAGGCAAGTCCGTCACCGCCCAGGCCGTCATGGGCATCCTCGACACGCCGCCCGGCCGGATCACCGGAGGCAGCGTCCTCTTTCAGGGGCGGGATGTGCTCACCCTCAAGGAGGAGGAGCGGCGCAGGATCCGCGGTGCCGGAATGGCCATGATCTTCCAGGACGCCCTCTCCGCGCTGAACCCCGTCCACACGGTGGGCGACCAGCTCGGGGAGATGTTCGTCGTGCACCGGGGGATGTCGAGGAAGGACGCCCGTACCCGGGCGATCGAGCTGATGGACCGGGTACGGATCCCGGCCGCCCGCCAGCGTGTGCGGGACTACCCGCACCAGTTCTCCGGCGGTATGCGCCAGCGCATCATGATCGCCATGGCGCTGGCGCTGGAGCCCGCGCTGATCATCGCCGACGAGCCCACCACAGCCCTCGACGTCACCGTGCAGGCCCAGGTCATGGACCTGCTGGCCGAGCTGCGCCGGGAGTACGGCATGGGTCTCGTCCTCATCACCCACGACCTCGGTGTCGTCGCGGACGTCGCCGACCGGATCGCCGTCATGTACGCGGGCCGCATCGTCGAGTCGGCCCCCGTGCACGACATCTACAAGAGCCCCGCTCACCCCTACACACGGGGCCTGCTCGAGTCCATCCCCCGTCTCGACCGCAAGGGCCGGCGGCTGTACGCCATCGAGGGCCTGCCGCCGAGCCTCACGCACATCCCGCCGGGCTGCCCCTTCCACCCCCGCTGCCCCCTGGCACGCGAGGTGTGCCGCACCGACGAGCCGCCGCTCTACGAGGTGGACGAGCGGCGGGGGAGTGCCTGCCACTTCTGGAGGGAGTGCCTGCATGGCCGGTCCTGAGACGATCCTGGAGGTCAGCGGGCTGGTCAAGCACTATCCGCTCACCCGGGGAATCCTGTTCAAGAAGCAGATCGGCGCGGTGCGGGCGGTCGACGGCGTCGACTTCGCGCTCGGCCGGGGCGAAACCCTCGGCATCGTCGGGGAGTCCGGATGCGGCAAGTCGACGCTCGCCAGGCTGCTGGTCAACCTGGAGCCGCCGACGGCCGGTTCGATCCGGTACCGGGGCGAGGACATCACCCGGCTGTCCGGGCGCGCGCTGAAGGCGGTACGGCGCAACATCCAGATGGTGTTCCAGGACCCGTACACCTCCCTCAACCCGCGTATGACGGTGGGCGACATCGTGGGGGAGCCGTACGAGATCCATCCCGAGGCCGCGCCCAAGGGGGACAGACGGCGTCGGGTGCGCGAGCTGCTGGACGTCGTCGGGCTCAACCCCGAGCACATCAACCGCTACCCGCACCAGTTCTCCGGCGGTCAGCGCCAGCGCATCGGCATCGCCCGGGGGCTCGCGCTGCGCCCGGAGATCATCGTGGCGGACGAGCCGGTCTCCGCGCTCGACGTGTCGGTGCAGGCCCAGGTGATCAACCTGATGGCGCGGCTCCAGGAGGAGTTCGGGCTGAGTTACGTCTTCATCGCGCACGACCTGTCGATCGTGCGGCACATCTCCGACCGGGTCGGGGTGATGTACCTCGGGAAGATCGTGGAGATCGGCACCGACGAGGAGATCTACGAGCACCCCACGCACCCGTACACCCAGGCGCTGCTGTCCGCGGTGCCCGTGCCCGACCCGGCGGCACGGGAGCGCCGGGAACGGATCATCCTCAGCGGTGACGTGCCGTCCCCGACGGACATCCCCTCCGGCTGCCGGTTCCGCACGCGCTGCTGGAAGGCCAGGGAGCGGTGCGCGCTCCAGGTGCCGCCGCTCGCGGTGCCGGAGGAGTTCCGGGGGACGACGGGACCGGCCGCGCACGATTCGGCGTGCCACTTCGCGGAGGAGATGCGTGTGGTGCCGCCCGGAGAGCCCCGCGGGGAGCCCCCCGAGGAGCCGCCCGAGGAGCCCCAGAACGCCCCAAACGCGCGCGAACTGCGTTAACACGCAGGCAACTTGGCTGACGCGATTCCGATATACGGACGCAGGAGAGTGAACAGCGTACGGCCGTGCGGGTGCCGTGAACGGGCCGGGGTGCGCCATGTCACCCCGGCCCGTTTTTTACGCCTGAACCGGCGCCGCTCTCGCGGACCTGGTCGGCGCCGCCCCTTGGCGCCTAAGCCGGCGCCGCTCTCGCGGACCTGGTGGCTGCCTCGTCGTGGTTCCTCAATCAACGGTTGCCGTGCTCTGTGGGTTTCTCGCGGCTCAGCCCAGGTCGAGAGCGCGGCGCAGGAAATCCCGTTGGAGCAGCAGCAGGTTCTCCGCGACCGTCTCCTGGGGGGTCATGTGCGTGACCCCCGACAGCGGCAGGACCTCGTGCGGGCGGCCCGCGGCCAGGAGGGCCGAGGACAGGCGCAGGGAGTGGGCCACCACCACGTTGTCGTCCGCCAGGCCGTGGATGATCATCATCGGGCGGGCCGGTTCCACCGCGTCCACCAGGCCCGCGTCGTCGATGAGCGAGTTGCGGCGGTAGACGTCGGGCTGCTCGCCGGGATGCCCCAGGTAGCGCTCCTGGTAATGGGTGTCGTAGAGCCGTAGGTCGGTCACGGGCGCGCCCACGACGGCCGCGTGGAAGACGTCCGGGCGGCGCAGTGCCGCCAGCGCCGCCAGATAGCCGCCGAAGGACCACCCGCGGATCGCGACCCGGGACAGATCGAGCGGGAAGTCGCCGGCCAGGGCGTGCAGCGCGTCGACCTGGTCCTGGAGCACGACCTCCGCGAGGTCGTCCTTGACCGCCTTCTCCCAGGCGGGGGAGCGGCCCGGGGTGCCGCGCCCGTCGGCGACGATCACCGCGAAGCCCTGGTCGGCGAACCACTGGGAGGTCAGGTGTGGATTGTGCGCGGCCACCACGCGCTGTCCGTGCGGGCCGCCGTAGGGGTCCATGAGGACGGGGAGGGAGGCGTCACCGGAGTAGTCCGTAGGCATAAGCACGGCGCATGGGATTCGGCGTGCGCCCCCCTGAGTCAGCCGCACGCGCGGGGACAAACCGGGGTGTTCCGCATACGACGCCACGGTGGCCAGACGCTTGCCGTCGCGCAGCACCTGCACCTGGACGCCAGAGCGGTCGAGGACCGAGGAGACGAGCACGGTCACGTCCCCCGCGCGCACCGCCGAGTGCACGCCGGGCTCCTGCGACACGCGCTCCACGCCGAGTTCGTTCACCCGGTAGACATGGACCTCGCCGATCTCCGGGTCCGTCGCGGCCTCGCCCGCCGACGCTGCCACCAGCACATCCGCGTCAGCGACGTCGAGCACCGCCCGCAGGTGCAACTGCGGTCCGGTCAACGGCCGTTCCCCCACGGCGAGCACCCGCGCGCCGCCCTCGTCGGCGACCCGGACCAACTGCCCGGAGGGGCTCCAGCACGGCACCCCGGCGAAAAGTTCCAGCCAATATGGATCTTCGTCCGCGTGCACCATCCGGGTCGCCCCGGTGTCCGGGTCCACCGCCAGGTACAGCTGGCTGCGCTGGTCCCTCGCCTGCACCAGGATCAGCGGCGCACCCGCCTGTGACCAGTGCACCCGCGCCAGATACGGGTACCGCGTCCGGTCCCAGACCACCTCGGTGCGCGCCCCGTCGAGCCCCACGACGAACAGCCGTACCTCCGCGTTGTCGGTGCCCGCCGCCGGATACGGAACCCGCTGCGGCTCCTGGTCCGGACGCGCCGGATCGGAGATCCACCACCGCCGCACCGGCGTGTCGTCCACGCGCGACACGAGCAGCCGGTCGGACTCCGGCGACCACCAGAAACCCCGCGAACGGCCCATCTCCTCGGCCGCGATGAACTCGGCAAGGCCGTACGACACCGACTCCGACTCCGGCTCGGCGAGCGCCCGGTCGTCCTCGCCCTCCGCGCCGACCACACGCAGCGCGCCTCCGCGCACATAGGCGATGTGCCGTCCGTCGGGGGCCGGACGCGGGTCGATCACCGGCCCGGCCACGGGCAGTTCGCGGGCCGTGCCCGCACGCAGCTCCGCCGTGAAAAGCCGCCCTGACAAGGCGAAAGACGCCAACTCCACGGCCGCGTCGGTGGCGTAGCCGACGATGCCGGCACCCCCCTCGCGGCTGCGCTCCCGACGGGCGCGCTCCTCGGGCGGCAACTGCTCGGCGGCGCCCCCGAGAAGCGCGCCCGGGTCGGCCGCGGGGCGCTCTTTGCCGTCCGCCAGGTCAAGGACCCACAACTGGTGCGCGCGGTCCGTGCCGGAGGTGGACCGCAGGAAGACGACACGGGAACCGTCGGGCGCGACGGTGAACGCACGCGGCGCGCCGAGCGTGAACCGCTGGGTCCGCGCGTGCCGTCGGGGGAAGGAAGCAGGCTCGGTGGTCATGCCCCGACCATATTGGCCATGCGCCCCCTTGTGCGGCCGTGCGCCGATCGATGCGCACGTACGGATAGTTATGATCACTAGCGCATAGTGGGTATGAACGTGCTGCCCGCTGCGTGGATTCATCTGCGTGGATTTGTCTGCCCCCATAGTCCGAACCCCCCGGCGTCCTGGGATCTTTGGAGGTGAGCCGCCGTGGCACTCTCGATTTCGGCGGTGGTGCTGCTGGCGATCGTCGTCTTCCTTCTGATCAAGAAGTCCGGACTGAAGGCGGGCCACGCGATCGTGTGCATGCTTCTCGGCTTCTACCTCGCCTCCTCCACGGTCGCACCCACGATCCACGAGCTGACCACGAACATCGCGGGCATGATCGGCAGCATCAAGTTCTGACCCGAGCGGTGCCGCTGGTTCGGCGTCGACGGCGTCCTGCCGTCACCATGGCTGCCACCGGCCGGTCCGGGCAGAGGCCGGACCGCGCCGCCACGACTCGCGGTTGTCTCTCGCTGCCCGTGACACGGCCCATCTCGCCCCGGCGTCGCCGCCTGGAGGATCGCGACGTCCGCCCCAGCGCCATACGGCGGGCACCGACCTCGGCCTGCCACCCGGGGGACTCCATCGGCCGGCCGCCCTGCCGGTCCACCGCATCGCGCAGCCGTCGCACGCCGACTGGACCATCCCGACCGAAGGTCTGCCGCGCTACCAGGACGAAAGCGCCGCGGACGAGCATCAGGGGTGACACCGGCGGCGAGCCGGGGCACTCGTAGGGTGGTCCCATGACGGATCTGCCCGACCGGCGTCTGCTCCTGGTGCACGCGCACCCGGACGACGAGTCGATCAACAACGGCGCGACCATGGCCAAGTACGCGGCCGAGGGTGCCAGGGTGACGCTGGTGACCTGCACGCTCGGTGAGGAGGGCGAGGTCATCCCGCCGGAGCTCGCGCACCTCGCGCCCGACCGGGACGACACGCTGGGCCCGCACCGCGTCGGCGAACTGGCCGCCGCCATGGCCGAGCTCGGCGTCGGCGACCACCGCTTCCTCGGCGGCCCGGGCCGCTACCGCGACTCGGGAATGATGGGCGCCGAGCAGAACCACCGGCCGGGCTCCTTCTGGTCCGCGGACCTCGACGAGGCGGCCGGCCACCTCGTGGCGGTCGTCCGGGAGGTGCGCCCGCAGGTCCTCGTCACCTACGACCCCGACGGCGGCTACGGCCACCCCGACCACGTCCAGGCCCACCGCGTCGCCATGCGCGCCGCCGACCTGGCCGCCGACCCCGGCTTCCGCCCGGAGCTGGGGGAGCCCTGGCGGATCACCAAGATCTACTGGAACCGGGTGCCGCGCTCGGTCGCCCGGGCCGCGTTCGCCCGCCTCGGCGAGGTGCTCGACAAGACGCCCTTCGCCAAGGCCGCGAGCATCGACGACGTCCCCGGCGTGGTCGACGACCAGGTGGTCACCACCGAGATCGACGGCACCGAGTTCGCCGCCGCGAAGGCCGCGGCGATGCGCGCCCACGCCACGCAGATCGAGGTCGCCGAGCCGTACTTCGCGCTGTCCAACGCGCTCGCGCAGCCTCTCCTCACCACCGAGTACTACCAGTTGGTGCGCGGCGAGCAAACCGCGGCCCGTGAGACGGACCTGTTCCAAGGAGTGGCCCCATGACGGCGTCGAGCAAACAGCCGAACGCACTCGCACAGCCTCTGAGCCTGCCCTCGGCCGGCCGGACTGCCGCCTACCTCGGGCTGCTGGTGCTCGGTGCGGTCGTCGGGGTGGCGGGCGGTCTGGTGCAGAGCGCCTGGTTCCCCGGCGGGCTGCTCCTCGCGCTCGCGGGCGCGGCCGGACTCTTCCTCGGCGGCGCCCAGGTCACCGGGTCCCGCGCGGGGGCTCTCGCGCCCGCCGCCGGGTGGATGGTCGCCGTCGTGCTGCTCACCGCCAGCCGTCCCGAGGGCGACTTCCTGTTCGGCGCGGGCATCGGCTCGTACCTGTTCCTGCTCGGCGGACTGGCCGTCGCTGTGATGTGCGCCACCCTCGCCCACGGGCGGCAACCAGCTCGCCGCGACGCCCGACTTGGCAAGTGACGTACCACTTCGTCGCTGCGAGTCATGGGATTCCCCCACAAAACGCGGTGCGGACGTGGGGGTCCCGTGCGGGTTTCCCTCGCGGGCGCGGTCTTCGTGGCGCAAGCGGCCAGTATGGTGGTGCGCGCCGCCGAGCCTCCCCCACGCTCTCGGCTTCGCTCGAGCAGGGGGGACCCCCACCTGTTGAGGTCGAAACAGGCGGTGGAGCCAACCGGGAGAACCTGCCTTGAGTCGTGAAACTGACAGCTCGTCCGCCGGGCCCAACGGGCGTGGCCCAGCCGCGTACCCGTCGGGGACGCCGCCGTACGGGACCCCCCTGGCTGCCGAGGACGGTGTCGACGCGAGCCGTCCGGCCTCGCCGTCGGAGGAACGCAAGACCGAGACCACACTGACGACCCGCGTCCGGATCAACATCCCCGGATCCCGGCCCATTCCGCCGGTCGTCGTGCGCACCCCCGTCGCGGACGCCGACAGCGCGACGGACGAAGCGGGCTCCGACACACGGGCGATGAGCTCCGTGAGCGCGCTCAGCACCTTCGACCCGCCCGCCGAGCCCGCAGCACAGGCCGAGGAGAAGACGGCGACGAGCGACTGGTTCGCGCCGCGCAAGCCCGCGGCGGCCAAGGGCGCTCCGGGCAGCGGGTCGACCAACGGCGCGGGGCTGCCCGGGGCTTCGGGCATACAAGGCGCGGGCGGCGCGTCGGGCGCGGGGGCGCCGGGCGAGGGCGCCGGAGCAGGTGCCGGTGCGCGGGGCGGCAACGGGACGTTCGGCGGCCCGGGTGCACCGAGCGGTCCTGGCGCGGGCGGCACACGGCCAGGGGGTCCGGGTGCGAGCGCTGCCGGTGGCGCGCGCCCCGGCGCTTCCGGTGCGCCGGGCGCACGGCCCGGAGAGGGCGCGGGTGGCGCGGGCTCCTTCGGCGCGCGCCCGGGCGGTACGAACGGCGCGGGGCTCCCGGGTGCCACCGGCGCCGGGCCCGTCGCGCCGGGGCACGGCGGCGGCACCGGTTCCTTCGACGTGTCCGACGCGGTGGCGGCCAGCACGGCCTCCTTCCCGGTGATCGGCACCGACGAGAGTGCCGAACCCCGCCGCGACGACCTTCCGTACTTCTCGGAGCCGGGGCGGCGCGGCCCGTCCGGCCCGACCAGCGGCCCGGTCACCGGCGACAGCACCGTCGCCTCGGGCTCCGGCGGTCCGGGCCTGACCGCTCCCGGTACGGGCCCCGGCGGCCCGGGTCTCCTGGCACCCGGTATCCAGCGCACCCCCGGCGGACCGCTCGGCCCGGGAGCGCCCGGTGCTCCCGGTGCCTCCGGAGCCGCCGCGGGCCAGGGCCGTCCCGGCGGCGGACTCAGTGACGACACCGCGATCCTCACCCCGCAGAAGCCCGCTCCCGAACCGGGCCCCCAGGGCTTCGGCGGCCCCGGCGGCCCCGGCGGCAACGTCTCCGGGCACACCGTCACCAGCGGCATCCCCGTCGTCCCGTCGGCCGACCGCAGCGGCCCGTTCGGCCCGGGCTCCCCGTCGGAGGCGCCGGGGCCGCACACACCCCCGAAGCTGCCCGATCCGCCCAAGCAGCAGAACACCGGCGCCGCGAAGCCGGCCAAGAAGAAGGGCCGCAGCAAGCTGGTCCTCCTGGGCGGCGGCGTGGTCCTCGTCGCCGGTGTCGCCTACGGCGCCGGACTGCTCATGAACCACTCCGACGTGCCCAAGGGCACCACGGTGCTCGGCGTCGACATCGGAGGCGGCACCCGGGACGAGGCGGTCGAGAAGCTCGACGCCGCGCTGGGCGGCCGGACCGACAAACCCCTCCAGCTGTCGGTCGACGGCAAAACGGTCCCCCTCAGGCCGGACCAGGCGGGCCTCCAGTTCGACAGCAAGGCCACCGTGGCCACCGCTGCGACGAGCGACTACAACCCGGTGTCGGTGATCGGCTCGCTGTTCGGGCAGCATCGCGTGGTCCAGCCCGTCATGCCCGTCGACGAGGAGAAGCTGCAGGCCGCCCTGCAGCGGGTCGCGGGCGGCTCCGGGTCGATGGTCGAGGGCACGATCAGGTTCGAGTCCGGCCGGGCGGTCGCCGTCTACGGCAAGGCGGGCAAGGGAATCGATGTCCCCGCGTCCGTCGCGGCCGTCGAGGAGGCGTACCGCACCCAGGTGGAGACCGGCTCCGGCACGCCCGTGCGGGTGGCCACCACGACCCGGCAGCCGACCATCACGAACGCCGAGGTCGACCGGGAGATGAAGGAGTTCGCGGAGCCGGCGATGTCCGGCAAGGTGACGGTGCGGACGGACGCGACGCACTCGGTCCTGATGAGTCCGCAGAAGTCGCTGTGGAAGTTCCTGAGGGTGACGGCTGTCAACGGCAAGCTGGTCGACAAGCCCGACCTGAGCGCTCTGAAAACGCTCTACGGCCAGGCGTTCGACGGCGTGCTCATCACCCGGGGCAACGGCCAGAAGACGCCTGTGACACCCCAGGACGTCTACGCCGCCCTGCGCCAGGCCCTGCTGAGCAAGACCAACCGGGTCGCGGTCATCAACACGAACCCGAGCTGACCGCACCGCACAGGGGGGCGCCCGGTGACGACCGAGCGCCCCCTGCCGTGCACCCCCTGCCGTGCACCCCCTGTCATGCCGCAGACATGACATCTGTCATGCCGGAGTGACGACACCCGGCACTGCCGTGCGCGCCCCCGGCCCCGGGACGATGGGTCCATGACGACGACAGTGGCGGCCACCGGCGTGGTGGTCGGGTTCGATCAGGTGACCAAGGCCTACGGGGACGTACGGGCCGTGGACGGGTTGACGCTCGAGCTGCACCCGGGGGAGACCGTGGCGCTGCTGGGGCCCAACGGCGCGGGCAAGTCGACCACCCTGGACCTGCTCCTCGGGCTCAAGTCCGCCGACAGCGGCTCCGTGCGCGTGTTCGGGACCAGCCCGCGTGAGGCCATCGTCGCCGGGCGCGTGGGTGCCATGCTGCAGAGCGGTGGCCTGATGGACGAGGTGACGGTCGCCGAACTGGTCAAGCTCGGCTGCGATCTGCACCCGAGGCCGTACAAGGTCGGCGACGTCCTCGCCCGCGCGGGCATCGCGCAGATCGCCGACCGCAAGGTGAACAAGCTCTCCGGCGGCCAGGCCCAGCGTGTCCGCTTCGCCCTCGCCACCGCGGGCGACAGCGACCTGATCGTGCTGGACGAGCCGACCACCGGCATGGACGTCTCGGCCCGCCAGGCGTTCTGGGCCACCATGCGCGAGCAGGCGGATCAGGGACGTACGGTCCTGTTCGCCACGCACTACCTGGAAGAGGCCGACGCCATCGCCGACCGGGTGCTCGTGCTGCACCGCGGGCGGCTCCTCGCCGACGGCACAGCTGCCGAGATCAAGGCCAAGGCCGGCGCCCGCCGCGTCCGCTTCGATCTTCAGGGCCCGATCGACGAGGCCCGCTTGCGCGCGCTGCCCTTCCTGACCGCAATAGACGTTTCCGGGCAGACCGTACGCATCCAGTCCTCCGACGCCGACGCGACCGTCCACGCGCTGTACGGGCTCGGCGTCTACCCCCGCAACCTCGAAGTCGCCGGGCTCGGGCTCGAGCAGGCGTTCGTCGCCATCACCGAGGCCGAGGAGGCCAAGCAGTCGTGATCTCGCTCATCAGGCTGGAACTCACCCGCGCCCTGCGCAACCGCAAGTTCCTGTTCTTCTCGGTGATCTACCCGTCGGTCATCTTCCTGTTGGTCTCCAACCAGACGGGCGACGTCGACGGCACCGGCTTGAGCGTCGCGAAGTACGTCATGGTCTCCATGGCCTCCTTCGGCGCCCTGACCGCCGTCCTGATGGGCAACAGCGAGCGCATCGCCAAGGAGCGGGAGAGCGGCTGGGTCCGGCAACTGCGGCTGACCACCCTGCCGGGGCGCGGCTACGTCCTCGCCAAGACGGCCAGTGCCGCCGTCGTCAGTCTGCCGTCCATCGTCGTCGTCTTCGCGGTCGCCGCGGTCGTGAAGCACGTCCGCCTGGACGCCTGGCAGTGGCTCGCCCTCACCGGGGCCATCTGGGCCGGCAGCCTGGTCTTCGCCGCACTCGGCGTCGCCATCGGATACGTCGCCTCCGGGGACGCGGTCCGCCCCATCACCATGATCGTCTACTTCGGCCTGTCGATACTCGGTGGCCTGTGGATGCCATCGACTTCCTTCCCGCAGTGGTTGCAGGACATCGCCAAGTGGCTGCCCACCCACGCGTACGCTGCCCTCGGACAGGCCATCGAACAGAGTCAGGCCCCGCACGCCAGGGACATCGCGATCCTGGTCGTCTTCTTCGCCCTCTTCGCGGGCGGCGCGGCCTGGCTGTACCGGAAGGACACGCTGAAGGCGTGAGTGCCATGACGGAAGACCGGCGTTCGGACGAGGCGCGGGCGGAGCGGCTGATGCGTATGGGCCAGCCGCCCCGCAACCGGCGCGAGCTGCTGCGCAAGTCCCTGTGGATAGGCGTCTGGCTCATCTTCCTGAGCTCGCCGGTCCAGGATCTCGCCTCCGGCCGCCACACCACCGGGGGCACCGTGGCGGGCTGGCTGGGCCTGGCGGCCTTCGTCGGGGTCTATCTCTCGCTGGTCTTCCGGAACATCGGCAGGCCGTACACCCAGCGGTTCCTCGCCGGGATACTCGTCGCCCTGGCCGTCCTCGCCGCGCTGCTGAACCTCACGCTCGGCGCGTCGCACTGGCTGGGGCTGTTCGTCTACGTCTCCGTGGCCT
>NZ_PQSR01000010.1 GCF_002920635.1 Streptomyces sp. Ru72
GACAAGGCCGATGTGGAGGACCTCGACTTCTTCGCCTTCCCGGAGATCAACTCCGCGTACGGCCAGGACACCGTCGAGGCGCCGACCGACGGGTTCATGCTCAGCAAGAGCCCCAAGAACCACGCCGGTGCCGTGAAGCTCCTGGAGTTCCTGGGCACCCCGGAGGCCGAGTCCTTCTATCTCGCGTCCGACCCGAGCGTCGTCGCCGCCTCCAGCAACGCCCCGACCTCCTCGTACACGGCCCTGCAGAAGAAGGCGTACGACATGATCAGCGGCGCCAAGAACCTGACGCAGTTCATGGACCGCGACAGCCGGCCGGACTTCACCTCCACGGTGATGCAGCCCTCGCTGCAGAACTTCGTCCGTAACCCCAAGGGCGTGGACAGCCTCCTGTCGTCCATCGAGCGCCAGAAGAAGACGATCTTCGCGTCCTCATGAGCATCGACACCGGTATCCAGAACCCGGAGGCGGCCGAGGTGCCGCCTCCGGGCGGCGCGCCCCGACGCGCGGGGTCGGTCAGCCCCTGGTGGTGATGTCGGCCCAGTGGATCGCGTGCCCGGCCTCCAGGCGGTCGCCGTGCGCCTCGGCGAGCAGTTCGATGATCATGAGTCCGCGGCCGTGCTCGTCGTCGGTGCGCTCGGTTGCCTGGCCGCCGTGCGGGACGGTGGGGCCTCCGTCGGACACCTCGATGTGCACCTGCCCGGCCGTGGGGTCGCAGCACAGTCCGAGGGTCAGGGGCGGCTGGGCGTGCCGTACAGCGTTGGTGACCAGTTCGGAGACGGCCAGCAGCACCGAGTCCGCCACCTCCTCGGTGACCTCCCACTGGGTGAGCAGGTGACGGGAGATCCTGCGGGCTTCCCGCGCGGCCTCTGGGCGGTGCGCCAGGGCCCAGGTGCGGCCGGGCGTCGACGTGTGCCGGGTTCCCGCCTGCTGGGGCAGGAGATCTGGAGGACAGACGTACATCGCGGCCATCACCTTCTTCGAGCACGTGGTGCCGTCGGTCTCGTGGCGCTGGTTGGGCTGGACGTGACCACCTTCCCGTGTATCCGTGAGGTGTGTCGTCGTGGCCAGCGCCCAACCTCTTTACCGGCCAGCGGGAATACACGGAACGCAGTCGGCACCGAACGGACAGTCGCCGCTCTATGGGTCTTCGCCGTGCGAGAGTAGGGACTTCGCCGTGCGAGAGTGCGGACGGGCCGGGTGCAGCGACAGAGACCGGGCCGGCCGGAAGGCGGTCGCCGGGGTACGCAGGATCGCACCCCGCCGCTCGCTCGGCACGTCGTGGTTGAAGGCATCGATGGTGGCCACGGTGCTCGCCGTGGGGTGCCCACCGGCTGAGGCTCACCGACAATGGAGGCATGACGGGAAGGGACCCGGACCCGCAGAGCTGGGTCCGGGCGCTGTGCTGACGGATCGGCCATGAGGGATCTACGGGTGGTCCTCGCCGACGATGACGTGCTGCTGCGCGAAGGGCTGGCCAGCCTGCTGCAGCGCTCGGGCCTGGCCGTGGTGGGGCAGGCCGGTGACGCTGTGCAGCTCCTTGACGTCGTCCGGCGGGAAGAGCCGGAGCTGGTGGTGGTGGACATCCGGATGCCGCCGGATCAGGCCACCGAAGGGCTCGAGGCGGCACGCACCATCCGCCGGGACTTCCCCGACACGGGCATTCTCGTACTGTCGGCGCATGTCGAGGTGGAGCACGCGATGGAGCTGCTCGCCGACGGCCGCAGGATCGGTTACCTGCTCAAGAGCCGGGTCGGCGATGTACAGGAGTTCCTCGAGGCGCTGGAACGGATCGCCAAGGGCGGCTCGGTGGTGGACCCCGCGCTGGTCCAGGAGCTGGTGTCCGCCCGCCGCCGGGAGGACCCGCTGGCGGTGCTCAGTGAGCGTGAGCGCGAGGTTCTGGCCCTGATGGCCGAGGGCCGGTCCAACGCCGGCATCGCGCGCCGTCTGTGGGTCACCGAAGGCACGGTGGAAAAGCACGTGCGCAGCATCCTGTCGAAGCTGGGCCTGCCGGAAACCGACGACGACCATCGCCGCGTCCGCGCCGTGATCACCTTTCTGGAGGCTCGGTGACCGGGGCGTCACGGTGACCGTCATCCCTCCGGGCGAGCAGGTCGTGGATGGCACCGCTGGACAGCGCGGTCTTCGCGAGGAATCCGAGCGCGGGACTCGCCACGATGAGGTCGGCGTACTCGTCCTCGGCATGACTGGAGATCAAGATCACCGGAGGCGGCGAGGGGCCTGCCTCATGGCGCAGCCGCTCGGCCAGTTCCAGGCCGCTCTCGCTGCCGAGGTCGATGTCCACCAGTGCGATGTCCGGCCTGAGCTGCGTTGCCTGCTGCAGCGCCTGTGCGCTGTCCGATGCCACGCTCACGACCATGATGCCCTCGCCCTCCAGCAAGCAGCGAGCAGCGTTGAGGAAGTAGGAGCTGTCATCAACGATCATGCAGCGCAACATGTGTCCAGGATCGCAGCGCGGACACCCGGCCGGCATTCCTGCTACCTGTATTCATGACCGGTTGCCCACCGCCTGTCATGCATGGTGGCCTCGTGGATCACCGCGCTGCAGCTCGGCGCACGGCGCGTCTCGGAAGTTCAGTCCCCGGCTCTGGCCGGCTTCATGGAATCGCGGGCGGCCTCGGTGAGCGGGAGTTCTGCACGCAGGGTGGTTCCCGCTCCGTGCGGACTCTCGACAGAGATCCTGCCGCCGAGCGCCGCCACGCGGTCCTTGAGGCCGACGAGACCGGTGCCGCGGACGAAGTCGGCACCGCCGACGCCGTCGTCGTGGACGCACAGGCCCAACACCCCGTCGCCGGCCTCGACCGTGACTCTGACGGCCGAGGCCTGCGCGTGCTTGACGGCATTGGTCAGTGCTTCGCAGACGACGTAGTACGCGCTGACCTGGATCGGCATGGGAATCCCGGTCTCGGTGTGCACCACGAGATCGACCGGCAGGGGGGAACGCCGAGCGAGCGCCTTGAGCGCGGGAGCGAGACCTCCTCTGGTGAGGACCGAGGGGTGGATGCCGCGCGCCATCTCGCGCAGCTCGTCCAGCGCATCCGTCAGCTCGGTGGTGACGTGGTGCAGTCGTGCTCGGAGTTCCTCCGACTCGGGCGGCACTTTCGTCTGCGCGGCGCCCAGGAGCAGCACGAGCGAGACCAGCCTCTGCTGGACGCCGTCGTGGAGATCGCGCTCGATGCGCCGACGGGTCTCGTCGGCCGCGTTGACGATGCGGGCGCGTGAGGCGGTCAGCTCGGCACGGGCTTCGGCGTTCTCGACGGCGGTGGCGACGAGCTCGGTGAACCCGGTGATCTGCGCCTCCGTGCTCGCCGGGAAGGGCTCCTCGTTCTTCCTCGACGCGGCGATGACGCCCCACAGTCGCCCGGCAACCGTGATCGGACAGCCGACCGACGAGTGGATACCCAGCGCACGCGCCTCCTGCGCGATCGCTCCTGTGGCGTCCGCGAAATTCTCGATCCGGGCCGCACCACCGTTGTGCCGGACCTCGCGGGCGATGCTCAGCCCGTTCAGGCTGAAGCGCTTGCCGACGGTCAGCGGGTCCGGTACCCCGCTCCGGCTCCAGACGGCGACGCCGGTGACGGTGCCGTCCGCCTCGTAGCGCTCCATACGGGCGAGATCGGCACCGCAGAGCAGGCCGACCTCGCGGGTGACGGCCTCGAAGACCGCCGAAGCCGGAGCCGACCGGGCGACCAGTGTCGCGACGCGGCGCAACGCGGACTGCTCCTCCGTCAGGCGTGCCGACGCCAGTGCCGCCCGCCGTAGGCGGGCCGCCAGCTCTCCCACCACCGCGGCCGTGAGGAGGAAGACACCCAGCGCGATTCCGCTTTCGGAATCCGCGAGTTCGAACGAGTGGACCGGAGGGACGAACAGATATACGTAGGCCAGCACGCTCAGCACCGAGGTGACCAGCGCCAGCCTCGTACCCCATATGACGGCGACAGGGAGGACTGCGAGCAGGTAGAGCACCAGGAGGTGCAGCGGCGAGATGTGTCGCCCGAGGATTGCGATGACGCCGGTTGTCGCAGCCACCAGCGCGACGCTGGCGAGCAGACCGTTCAACCAACGCCGAGTCGGCAAACGCACCCGGCGCCGAGCCATCGCGTCGCTTCCTTGGTCGAACCTGACAGACACCGTTAGCCAAAGTGTGACATATCGCCCCGGCGGGCGTAGGCGCCGCTCGTGTGGGGCGGGCCTGTCCCGCGCACTGCCCGCCCGCTCCGACCGGCCGTGTCCGGCCGTGGAGCTGGGCGGTGCGGGTCAGCGCAGGACGAGCAGGACGGCCAGCGCGACGAGGAGCGAGTCGATTCGGTCCAGCAGACCTCCGGAGCCGGGTAGCCAACGGCCGGCGTCCTTTGCCTGTGCCCCCCTTTTGATCATGGATTCGAGAAGGTCGCCCACCGGGCCGCCGACCGTCACAGCCACTGCCATCGGCCAGCTCAGCGCGGACAGCGCGGCGAGCACGCCGAGCCCGGCCGCGGACCCGGTCAGAGTCCCGCTCCACCTCTTGGCCGGCGACAGTGGGGACAGCCGCGGTCCGCCCAGCCCTCGACCGGCGAAGTACGCCGCGATGTCGGCGACCGAGACCGCGACGAACAACGCGAGCGCGCTCGCCCCGAGCGGTACCAGCGCGGCCAGCACACTCAGCCAGGCCAGCCCGAGCAGGCCGGCGCAGAGCCGTCGCAGGCCGTGGTCGGCGTCGCCGGCCAGGAGCGGCACTGCGGCCACCGTGAGGGCCCCGATCGCGACCACCCGGAGCACCTGCCCGGGCGCCAGCCAGGCGGCCGTCACCACACCTGTGACCGCCGCGGCCAGTACCACCCGGTCTGCCCGGCCCAGCCGCATCAGCCCGCCGAATTCCGTCACCGCAATCACCCCGACCGTGACGGCGATGGCTGCGGCGCCCGGGCGGCCCAGCCAGAACGCGCCGGTGACCAGGGGCACCCCGGCCGCCCAAGCGCACCACCGGACCATCAGCTCGCGCCGCCGGGACACGGCCACCGCGATGCCGCCCAGCGCCAGCGCGCCACCGAGGTACGGCGCCAGGGACGCCACGGTGATCACCGAGCGGATCCGGTGCCGGGAGCGCCCGGAGACAGCGCGCCGAGCGGGGCCGGACCCGGCCGCAGAACCTGCAGGGCGGCCTCGCACGCGGCCACGATGCGCGCGTTCTCGGCGGTGTCCTTGACCGCGATGCGCACGGTGCGCCCCTGGTACTCCGGCGACAGCGGTGACAGGTCGCGCAGGTACACGTCGTGGCGGCGGCACGCGTCGACGAGTCGAGCGGCGCTCGGCCCGCCGGGCGGCAGAGTCACGGTGAGGAAGTTCGCCACGGCCTCCTCGACCACCAGGGTCTCGTCGAGCCCCGCCAGGGCTGCGGCCAGTTGCCGGCGCAGCGCGTGGGTGCGGAGCCAGCAGTCGCTGTAGTACGCCGGGTCGCGCAAGGCTGCCACCGCGGCCAACTGCGCCGGGAGGCTGACCGGCCAGGGTGGCGTCCATCGGCGTAGCTGCGCCGCGGTGATCGGCTCGGCAACCAGATACGCGGCCCGCATACCGGATAGTGCGTACATCTTGGACAACGAGCTGCAGACCACCACCCGCGGGTCCGTCGCGGCCAAGCCGGCGAGCGACTCCGTCAGGCCGGCATAGCCCAGGTACGCCTCGTCGATCCACCAGCGCGTTCGGCCCGGTGCGGCGGCGATCAGCGAGCGCAGCTCGGCGGCCGGCGCGTGGCGTCCGGTCGGGTTGTTCGGGTTGACCACCACCACGAGGTCGTATCGGCCGTCTTCGACGGCAGCGGACAACCGGGCCGGATCGATCCGCCAGCCGTCTTCGCGACGCAACCGGAACCGGTCCACCCTGCATCCGATCACCCTCTCCGTGACATGGGCGTACTCGCCGTAGCTCGGGTCCGTGAGAAGCACCCTGCTTCCCGGGGTCAGCCACTGACCGAACGCCCTGTAGATCAAGTCGGACGAACCGGCGCCGACCGCGAGCGTCCCAGCCGGCAGCGCCCGGGCCGTGGCGATTTCCGCCAGCAGGCCCTCGGCGCCGGTCGGCGGCGAGGTCCGGGCGGCCCAGGCCGGATCCTCCGCGAGCACCGCTCGCACCCCGGGTGCCGGAGGGAACCAGGCGTCCAGTACGTCGGCCGCGACCACCTGGTGGCGCCGGCGCAGCGTGCGGAAGTCCGTGCCGATGGCGGTGAACGAGGCGCCGCCGTGTTCGCAGCCGTCCGGCCGAGGTGCGAACGGCATGTCCAGCTGCCAGTCCACTGTGGACCGCAGACGCTCCAGCAGGGTGCGGTAACGGCCCGCCGTGACCTTCGTCAGCTCGGTCACGTGGCCGGTCAGCACCTCGAACGTCAAGGCACCGCTGTGCACGGTACGGCCGACCGGGCTCAGGCCGGCGGCCAGGTACATGGTGAGCAGTTCGGTGCGCCCCATCGCCACCACCCGACGACCGCCGCGGGCGGCGATCCAGCGCAGCGCCGCGTACATCAGCAGCGGTGCCGCCGCGGTGGCCCGCCAGCGCCGCTCAACGGTGAGGATGCGAACCTCGAACAGATCGCTCTCGGTCAGCAGCGGGAGCTCGTCGCGGGTCAGGTACTTGTCCAGCGCGTAACGCCCCAACCAGGGCGGAGTCAGGCTGACAAAGCCGATACGGGCCGCCCCTCGCGCCGCGACCAGGTAGACGTTGTCGCCGTCCAGCCCGTCGCGAAGCCGCCCGGCCGGATCCGGCTCATGCTGGCCCAACTCCTGTGCATACACGCGGTGACGCAGTTCGTGGATCCACTCGAGATCCTCCGGAGTAGCAACTCGCAGCTGTAGGTCACGGCCCATAAGCACCTCTCTCGTGGGGGCACTTCATCGTGGGCGACACGGACCGGCCGGGTCAGAGGCAAGTGACGCAATCAGCTGAGTACGCGTACTCAGGCGCAGCCGCGCCCCTGCTGCTTGTGCGCGGGGGACCATTCGGACGTCTGGTGGTGGCGCCGCACTCCGCCGGTCCGCACGCTGGACGTGGACGCGCCGCCGTGCACAGCGTGGCGGCAGGACTTCGGGAGGACCTGTGACCGTTTCTTCGCCCGCCACCGACAGACGGCCCGCTCGCTACGACGACCTGCGGGCCCTGGTGGTCAACTGCACCCTCAAGCGGTCGCCGGAACCCAGCAACACCCAGGGACTCATCGACCGCAGCACCGCCATCCTGGACGCACAGGGAGTGCGGACCGATGTGGTACGGGCCATCGATCACGACATCGCCACCGGCGTGTGGCCCGACATGACCGAGCACGGCTGGGAGAGCGACGCCTGGCCCGACCTTTATCAGCAGGTCCTCGCAGCCGACATCCTCATCCTGGCAGGTCCCATCTGGCTGGGTGACAACAGCTCCGTGATGAAGCAGGTGATCGAACGCCTATACGCATGCTCCAGCTTGCTCAACGAAGCCGGCCAGTACGCCTACTACGGGCGAGTCGGTGGCTGCTTGATCACCGGAAATGAGGACGGCGTCAAGCACTGTGCCATGAACGTCCTCTACAGCCTGCAGCACCTGGGCTACACCATCCCTCCCCAGGCCGACGCGGGCTGGATCGGCGAGGCGGGCCCCGGTCCCTCCTACCTCGATCCCGGCTCGGGCGGACCGGAGAACGACTTCACCAACCGCAACACGACCTTCATGACCTGGAACCTGCTGCACCTGGCACGGGCGCTGAAGGACCTTGGCGGCATTCCCGCCTACGGCAACCAGCGCACCGCCTGGGACGCGGGCTGCCGCCGCGACTACGAAAACCCCGAACACCGGTAGGACGCTCCCGAACGGCCCGGCGGCCCTTGCCATCCAGCCACTCGCCCGCATACCGTCCGCCGAGGCACGCCGCTTTCGCGATCGTGGCACGGACCCCCACTCGTGGAACGGGAAGGAGTACGGACGGTGAGTGATCCCGTCGGCGGCCCGCCGGGCGGCAGGGTTCCGGCCGGGCCTTTGCTGCGGACGATGGTCCGGCGGGACCCGACGGAAGCGCACCGCGTCGCGACACCGCTGGAGCTCTTGTTCGATCTCTGTTTCGTGGTGGCCGTCGCGCAGGCCGGTGGCAAGCTGGTGCACGCCGTGGCGGCGGGGCATGCCGGACAGGGTGTGGGCGGCTACGCCATGATCTTCTTTGCCGTCTGGTGGGCCTGGATGAACTTCACCTGGTTCGCCTCGGCGTACGACACGGACGACGTTCCTTACCGGCTCACCACATTGGTGCAGATCGCGGGCGTCCTCATCCTGGCTGCCGGGGTTCCGCGCGCCTTCGACCGCACGGACTACTCCACCGTCGTGATCGGCTACGTGGTGATGCGGCTGGCCTTGACGACTCAGTGGATGAGAGCGGCCCGCAGTGAGCGGGGCGACGCCCGAGTCACCGCTCTGCGGTACGCCGCCGGCGTCGTCCTCGTGCAGATCGGCTGGGTGGCGTTCGGGTTCCTGCCGCACACGGACGTGAAGGTGTGGGTGTTCGTCGGCCTCGCGGCCGCAGAACTCGCCGTGCCCGTGCTGGCCGAGCGCCAAAGGCCCACTCCCTGGCACCCCCACCACATCGCCGAGCGCTACGGACTGTTCACCCTGATCGTCCTCGGCGAGACGGTCGCCGCCGCGACGGTGGCCGTACAGGGGGCTCTGGACAGGGGCAGTACGACGCAGCTGCTTCCGATCGCCGCGGGGGGCCTGCTGATCGTCTTCGCCGCCTACTGGATCTACTTCGTCGTGCCCATCCACGAGCACCTGTCGACGAGCAGACGTCCTTTCCTGTGGGGATACGGGCACTATCTGGTCTTCTCCACGGCCGCCGGCATCGGCGCCGGACTCGAAGTGGCGATCGAGCAGGTGGTCGGCCAGGCCCACGTCGGCGACACCGGCGCCGCCGCCTCGGTCACCGTCCCGACGGCCGGGTTCGTGTTCTTCACCTGGCTCCTGCACGCGCGCCACCACAAGCCGTCACTGCGGCAGCAGCTGGTCCTGCCGCTGACCGCGGTCGCGATCCTGGCCTGCACGTTCGCAGGCTCGTGGGCGGTGCTGCTGGCCGGATTCGTCGCGGCACTCAGCGTGGCCGTCTCCTTGATCCAGCACCACCGCATCACCCGGTCGTCAGACGCGGCAGCCATTCCCTGAGCTTGTTCGATGTGGCCCGGGAGAGATCCGTCAGGTCCCCCGCCGCTGTCGCACAGCGCTCGAGCGGGCCGCTCGCCGGTGCCGGAGCAAACGTCACGCGTCGAACCCCCGTAGGGCACGCGGTGAGGCTCCGAGCTCGCGTCGGCACGCCTTGTTGAACGCCTGGAGGTCGGGGATGCCGACGGAGGCGGCGACCGCGGAGATGGAGAGAGTCGAGGCGCGCAGCAGGTGCTGGGCGCGGTCGAGTCTCCGGCTGCGGATGTAGCCGACGACCGTGTCGCCGATCGCGGCGCGGAACAGCCTTGTCAGGTGGTTGTGCGAGACCCCCGCGGCCCGTGCGACATCCGGCACGGTGAGCGGTGTGGCCAGGTGCGACTCGATGTAGGCGATGGCCGTGCTGACCGCCGGGTGTGGACGGGGCCGCTCGGCGGTCGGAGTCAGGTGGGCGATGCGCCACAGCGCGGTCCAGATCTCGGCTCTGGTGCGCTGCGGATCGCGGGGCAGGGCGGTGACCGCCTGCCGCAACAGGGAGTCGAGGGCCGGGAGTTCCGGGCCGGCGTCCTGGACGACGGGCAGCGTCCGGGAAGGTCCGACGGCCACGATGCGCAGGTGTGCGTAAAGATGCTCGGAGCGCCCCTGGTAGCGGTAGCGGACCGTGACCCCGGGTGGTACGAGACTCACCTGGCCGGGTCGGATGGCATGCGGAGTGCCGTCGACGTCGAGTTCGGCCTCGTACTGGTACAGGTGCAGCTGCCACAGCTCGGGGAGCCGGAAGACGTCGGTTCGGCTCACGACTCCGTGGACGCTGACGCCGGCGTTCGCCACGACGGGCGGTTCACCGAGCTGGAGCTCCGTTTCGAGCATGGTGAAAAGCTACCAGTAGTGGTGAACCACGCCCACGCGCCGAGCGCTCCTCGATCCCTACGGTGGCCGCATGGCAGACATCCCATTGCTGAGCTCGGTCGAGATGGCCCGCTTCGTCGCACACGGCTCGTTGCGCTTCGATGCCGTCGTCCCCGCGGACATGAACGAGGAGGGGATCGAGGTCCTGCGCAACGGCATCCCCGGTGTGCCCTACGGCAGCAGCGTTCAGGACGCCTATTCGGACGGATCGTTCGTCCGGCGGCTGATCGAGCTTCCCGTCGTTGCAGGCGCTTTGCACTCACTCGTCGGCCCCGGGCCGAGCGTCGACCACCACGCCGTGCACGTGCGCGAGCCCAACGAGGGGCGGGCCCAGCCGCTCCACGGAGACGCGATCATCGATGTGCGCACGGACGCCTTCGACGTCCAGTTGATGTACTACCCGCAGGACGTGACGCCCGACATGGGCGGCACCCTCAGCGTGCCCGGCAGCCATCTGCGGCGGACCAACGAGTCGGACACCGGCCGCTACCAGAACCTGCGCGGTCAGTCCAGGCTCGTCTGTCCAGCCGGCACTGTGGTGTTTTTGCACCACGGAATCTGGCACGGGGGGCGGCGCAACGACAGTGACGTGAAGCGCTACATGTTCAAGATCCGTTTCAATCCGACGGTACGGCAGCGGCGCCTGTGGGACACCTCCGACCTCGACGACCCACGTGTCGCCGAGAACCTCGCCGCCCACTTCCCCTGGTACGAGCACGCCACCTCACGCCTGGAGCTCTACAACCGCGTCCTGCTGTGGCGCGCACTCACCGGAGACGACTCTTTCGACTTGGACCACTGGGTGACCCGGGTCTCCAACCGCCCTCAGGAGGAAATCGCATGAGCTACCGTCAGCAGGTTCTGGTGCTCTACCTGGCCACCTCCGCGCTGGATTCCGAGACCGTGGGCTGGTCGCGGTACGACGGCACGGGAGGCACCTCGCCCACGACCGGCGACGGCGACGAACCGCCGTACAAGTCGGGCGTGCATGCCCTGGAGGACGGCTGGCGGCTGTTCCAGGCCGCCCAGTTGATCCCGCCTTATCCGGGACACGAGTACGACGTGTCGTTCCTCAAGCACGAGTTCTTCTTCGAGAAGCTCGTGGAAGCGGACGCGGAAGACGGGACGGCGCGGGCGGAGTCCTCCCGGTAGTAGCTGATGAGACGCGCGCCCGCATGGCCGCCCGAGGGTGACGTCGACCAGGGCGCCGTGCGGGTGCGGGCGGCGAGGAGCGCGTCGTTCGGGCGGCGAGGAGTGCGTCCGTGGTGCGCCGCAGACAGCACCGCTCGACGCCGGGTGCCGCTTCCGAACTCGCCGTGCCGGATGTCGCCCCGGACATTGCGGCCTTCCGCGTCGAGGAAATCGCGGCCGAGTTTGACGGTGGAGCGGTCCGCGGCCGTCACAGCACCGCCACCGGGGCGACGGGTGAGCCGGTGCCGCCGGGGATGTTCAGGGGAGCCACGACAAGGAGGAACTCGTAGCGACCGGCCTGCGCACAGGCAGCGGAGAGCGCTTCCAGATCGAGGTTGTCCAGCAGGGGGACGCCCATGGCGGTGATGGCCAGGGCGTGCACGGGGGAGTGCAGCCCCTCGACGGGCGAGGGCCGCACGTCGCTGTCGCCGTCGCCGCCGAGCAGGGCGATCCCCCGCCGGGCCAGCAGGGGCATCGCGTCCACGTGGAGTCCGGCGCTGGCGGCATCGGGGTTCCAGGCGCCGAGTTCGGCGCGGCGGCGGAAGTGTCCGGAGCGCAGCAGGACCGCGTCCCCGTCGTCGACGGTCACCCCGAGGGCCTTCTCGGCGGCGCGTACGTCCGCGGCGTGCACGGCTGTGCCCGGCTCCAGCCAGTCGACGCCGAGTACGGCGGGCAGGTCCAGCAGGACTCCCTTGGTGACCAGGGGGCCGAGGGCCGAGACCGACCCGAAGCGGGCGCCGGCCGCGTCGACGACTTCCCGGGCGGTGCGCCCGTCGTAGAGCTGTCCGCGGTAGGCGATGTGGGAGAGGGCGTCGAGGTGGCTGACGCCCTTGCCGTGGTAGTCGGTGGCGATGAAGTCCTTGTGGCAGGACGGCTCGGGGGCCTCGACGTCCCCCAGGTCGGACATGTAGTGTAGGGCCGGCTTGCCGTTGTCCGGGCCCGGCACCGTGTTCCAGGGCAGCGCCATGGGGACTGTGGTGCCGGTGCGGACGAGGCCCGTGGCCCGCCGGGAGTGCTCCGGGGTGACCCGGTTCCAGGCGCCGCGGTCGGCGTCCTCGGGGGACCAACGGCCCCAGGCGCGTACGGTGTCGAAGAGGGCGTCGAACTCCTCCCGGGTGAGGGCAGGGCCGTTGTCCGGAGCGGATCTCCGGTGGGCGTCCGGGACGCGATCGGATGCGGAGGGGGAATAGTACGGACTGCTGGTCATCGCTCGGCGCTCCAAGGCTCGGAGGGTGTCGCTGATCAGGGCGAGGGGAGATCACCGGCCTTCTCGCGGTGGTGGCGATGCCTGGCCGCCTTGGTGCTGTTACCGCAGCGCTGCATCGAGCACCATTTCCGGGGCCTTCCCTGCGCGGAGTCGAGATAGATCATCCGGCAGATCTGGGAGTCGCACTCGCGCAGCCTCTGCCGTAGCACCGGATCCGAGAGCAGTGTTATCAGGTCTCGCGCGATCAGCGAGAGCAGTTCGGGAGCCGACAGCCCGGGGCTGCTTGCTGCGGCGGGAAGGCCATCGGCGTCCGCCTCGAGCCGGGGGGCCGGCGGGTGCACCCGGGCCAGTTGGTTCAGGAGCCGCAGCGACTCCTCCCGGGGGGCGTGGCGGTGAAGGTGTCCGACCGTGACGTCGTACGCGCAGGCCCGCAGTTCGTGCAGGGCTTCGAGTAGCCCGGGCAGGTCCTCGTCCGGGTGAACGGCGAGCCGTACCCCCTCGCACCAGGCCCTGAGCCGGTCAATGTCGCCCATCCGTTCGATCGGCGTGATCGGGCGGCGCCCGACCGTGGCGATGAGATTCAACGACAGGGATCCGGCGTCGAAGCGGAGTTCGCGGAGTTGTGCCGTGACCCGGGTGCGTCGGCCGTCCTGTGCTTCTTCGACCATGTGGCTATAGTAACCCCGTAAAAGGTTACTAAGGGGGGTAGAGCCCGTGGATGTGCGCCGCCCCGCTCCCGGCTTCTCCGGTCCACCGCGCAGCGCGCCCGCGCCGGCCGGCGAGCAGCGAGCAGTCCTGCCGGGAGGGGAGACCCGGCACGATGTACGTCATCTCCCGTAGGGGAAAGGAACACGTCATGCGCATAGCCGTCGTGGGGGCAGGCGGTGTCGGGGGCTACTTCGGCGCCCGGCTCGCCGCAGCGGGCCACGAGGTCACCTTCGTCGCCCGGGGCCGTCATCTGGAGGCCATACGGGAACGCGGACTGCTGGTGCGCAGCCCGCTCGGCGACCTGAAGGTCCCGGCGACGTCGGTGGTGGCCTCCATCGCGGAACTGGAACCCGCCGATGTGGTGCTCGTCGCCGTGAAACTGTGGGACACCGAGGACGTCGCGGCCCAGTTGGCCGATGTCGTGGACGACGGGACCCGCGTCATCTCCCTGCAGAACGGGGTCCGCAAGGACGCAGTCCTGCGCCGGCACCTGCCGACGCAGGCGGTGTGGGGCGGCGTCTGCTACATCTCCGCCGTGATCGAGGAGCCGGGCGTCGTCTCCCACCGCGGCGTGATGCAGAAGGTGGTGTTCGGCCCCTACGACGGCGCGGACACCCCTCGCGCCGGCGACTTCCTCGACGCGTGCGTCTCCTCCGGCATCGAGGCAGAGCTCAGCTCGGACATCGAACGGGTCATCTGGGAGAAGTTCGTCTTCCTGGTGGGGCTCTCGGCGACGACCACCGCCGTACGTCAGCCCATTGGGGTGATCCGCTCCGACGTTCACTGCCGGGAGCTGCTGCGCGATGTGATGACGGAGGCCGTGCAGGTCGGCCGTGCCGCCGGGGTGAGTCTGGATCCGCGGTTCGCCGACGAGAGGCTGGCGTTCTGTGACACCCTGCCGGCCGCGATGACGTCCTCGATGCACAACGACCTGACGCAGGGGAACCGCCTGGAACTGCCCTGGCTGAGTGGCAGCGTCGTCACGCTCGGCCGCGAGCTCGGTATCGCCACACCGCGCAACCAGACGATCGCCGACCTCCTGGCCCCCTACGAGCTGGGACGACCCGATCCGGAGCGCTGACCGCACGGCGTCAGCAGGCTCCCGTCGGCCAGGACAGGCGGACCGTCCGGGACTCGCCGGGCAGCAGCCACAGGTGGTTGTCGCTGTACAGCGTCGGCAGCACGCGGCGGCCGTGCGGGTCCTCCAGCAGCGAGATCCGGACCATGGCGGCCACCACCGGGCCCTGGTTGCGGATCACCGCCGTCAGCTCGGCACCCCGACGTCTCCTTCGCGGAGTGGTGAGCCGGTGCCGACGGAGATCGTCACCGACCTGAGCCACCACGGGGTCGTGGACACCGCCCGCCGCTGCGTCCATGACGGCCCCGGCCGGCCGGCCCTGGCCCTGGAGGCGGAGGGAAAACCGGCGTCGATCGCCCTGTGGAGCAACCTCGGTGGCTTCCCCCTCCCGGCTCCCTACCGCAGCACAGGTCTCGGAGCCATGCTCGGCCGTCTTCGACCTCGCCGACGCGGATCATGGCGACGCCGCATGCGTCCCGGCCACCGGCGAGGTCCGCCGGCGGCTCACTCTCACCGTCGACTGCCATTGCCCCCGAGCCCCGCTGGGAGGAACTGTGCGGTGCTGGTGTCGTGGTCCTCTCGGTCGGCGTGGGGCTGGCAGGTGGAGCAGAGTTCGTGGCGGCCCCAGTGGGTGATCACACTGCCCCAGCCGTTGCAGACTTCGCAGCCGTGGGCGGAAGCGGCGTCGGCGCGGGGGTTGGGGTCGGGAGCGGCGTTCGCTCCGTGGGTCATGCGGTTTCTCCTGGCATCGAGGCTGTCGGCTGGTGCGTGCCTTCGCTACGCAGTGCCCACTTTATACCGTTTATCGCCCGATTGTGTCCGTTTTCGCATTTTTTATGACCGACTGCGTTGCGGCGAGGAGGGAAGCGTCATTACGTGATCCTGGTGGCACGCTCTGCGACCGGCGCATTCCGCGAAGCCGTTCGATACCGCCCTCGTCGAAACGGCTGCGGCCTGCGCGGACGGCTCCCACCGGCTCGCTGGAAGACGAGGAGGAGCCGTCGGCTGCTACGTGGCGGCGGGGCGGATGAGGTCGACGGTTCACCGGCGCGGACGGTATGCGTGCCGCTGCCGGAGCCGATCGTCCGGCAGAGCACGGGCAGGGCACGTGAAGCCTGAACCGGCCGTACCGCTCAGGTTCCCGGCGGCGCGGGCGGCGCTCCGTCCTTGTCCCACGGTGGAGATGAACGGGCTCAGCGGCAGACGAGCAACCCCGCAGCGTGCTTCGCGGCGAGGATCCGATGCACGCTATCGTCCACCTTGGCCCGGAAGGAGGCGTCCTGCTGCATCCGGGTCCGGATCGCCTGCGCCATCGCCGGTACCGTGCTCGGCCGCACGGTCAGGATCATGTCTCCGCCTGCCGAGAGGAAGTTCAGCGCCCGCTGCGCCGGGGTGAAGGACCGTACCGCGACAGCGTTCCCGAGGTCGTCCGAGATCACCACGCCTTTGAAGCCCATCTCACGGCGCAGGAGTTGACCGATGACAGTGGGCGAGAAGGCCGCCAGGTGCTTCGAGTCGATCTTGGTGTAGGTGGCCGACGAGACCATGACGAACGGCGAACCGGCACGGATCCCCGCCCGGAAGGGCAGCAGATCGGGGCTGCCGGCGGTCGTCACCGAGTCCACGACGTTCGCGCTGACGTCGGTGTTGCCGATCACCTGGCCGAGTCCCGGAAAGTGCTTGAGTGTCGTCATCACGCCCGACTGCGCGAAGCCGGCGGCGAAGGCGTTGCTGTGGGAGGCCACGGTGTCGGCGGTGTGGCCGTACTCACGGGCGTACTGGCCGATGGGGCCGTTGCGGGTGCCCAGGCCTGCCGGGACCACGTCGGCGACCGGGGCCAGATCGAGATCGACTCCGGCAGCCTTCAGCTGCTCCGCCCAGCCCGCGGCCCGCGTACGCAGCGTAGTGACCGGCCAGCTGCCCTGGGTCAGCGCGCTGGGTATGGCCGAGAAGCCCGGGCCGCTGAGCACCTGCACCCGGCCGCCCTCCTGGTCGGTGGCGACCATCAGCCCGACCCGCTTACCGGCGACCTGGTCCGCCTGACCGCGAAAACCGTCGACCAGCCTCCTGGTCACCGTCGTACCGGCGCTGCTGCGCCCGGTGAGCATGATGGAACCCACGTGGTGGTCACGCAGAGTGCGCAGTTGAGCCCCGTCGGGGTTGGCTGCGGAGACTCCACCCATGAAAAGCTGCCCAACCCGCTGATCCGGAGTCATGCCGGAGAAGTACCGGTCCGTGCAGGTTGCGGCCGGGGTCGGTGGAGCGGGACTCGTGGCGGCCCCGGTGGTGGCCGAAGCGGCACTGGTCGTGGTGCGGCTGGGCAGGGGATCGCCGGTACCAGGGGTTTTCGTGCCGGAGCTGCTGGCGGGGGGCCGGGGAGGATCGGCCGGTCCTCCGTGCGTGGCCGATTCGCCGCAGGCGGCGGCGGTCAGCGCCAGGATGATCAGCGGGGTCATGGTGCGCAGCGATGCGGGGCGGCGACCTCCGGGCCGGCGGACACGCGTCGTCATGAATTCCTCTCCTGAGCTTGTTGCCCGGATCGCTTCGGTCCGCGGGGCTGGGGAGCCGCTTCCGGCACGGCGAGCTTGGGCCGGCTGTCCATCACACCGTACGTCGATTCGCGACCGGCCGATGCCGCTGCCGGCTGACGCCCGGCCCCCGCTGCCGGCCCGATGACGCTCGGCCCGGTGACACGCCCGGTATGTGCGAGTCTGGCAACGGGTCAACGGGGCAACCGGGCGGAAGGCCAGGCGAACACACGATTGGACGGTGAGGACGCGATGCGGGAGGCCTATCACGCGGAGTTGGGTGCGATCAGTGATGGGCTGGTGGAGATGGCGAACCTGGTCGGCTCGGCCATCGGTCTGGCCACCACTGCGCTCCTGGACGCCGATCTCCAGCTTGCCGAAAGCGTGATCTCCGCCGACCAGAGGGTCGATGACCTGCAGCGGGACCTGGAGAACCGGGCGATCGCGGTACTGGCGCGACAGCAGCCGGTCGCCACCGACCTACGCATCGTGGTCACCTCGCTGCGCATGAGCGCGGACTTGGAACGCTCGGGAGACCTTGCCCAGCATGTGGCCAAGCTGGCCCGGATGCGTTATCCCGAACGTGCCGTACCCCGCGATCTGCGCCGCACGATCCTCGAGATGGGCCAGCTCGCACAGCGCCTTATGGCGCAGGCAGCCGACGTGATCCTCACTCAGGACGTCAAGGTCGCCCTCCGGCTGGAACAGGACGACGACCGCATGGACGAACTCCACCGCACGACCTTCCAGCACCTGATGGACGAACGCTGGCACCACGGAGTGGAGACAGCCGTGGACGTCGCGCTCGTCGGCCGCTACTACGAACGGTTCGCCGACCACGCGGTGTCAGTGGCTCAGCGCGTCGTCTACTTGGTCACCGGTGAGCACGCGGACCAACTGCCCACCGACCGGCCTTTGGCCTGACGCGGCGAGTGCGTGATGCCGCCCGCTGCAGCCCGGCCTTCCGCGCGACTCAAGGTGCGCGAACTCGCGCTCCAAGGCCCCGAATCGGGGGCGGGATTCACGGCATCGAGGAAATTGCCGGGCAGTCCCGGGTGTTGATCTGATCATGACTCAAGGACCAGCGCCTCGCCCACTGTCCGACGAAGCCCTCTCCGAGCTGCTCGGCAAGCAGCGGTTCGGTACGCTCGCCACCCTCAAGCGCAGTGGCCTTCCGCACCTGACCACCATGCTGTACAGCTGGGACCCCGAGGCCCGCATCGCGCGGTTCTCGACGACGGCCGACCGCATCAAGGTCGGGCACCTGCGGCGTGACCCGCGTGCCGCGCTGCATGTGCAGGGCGGTGACGTGTGGTCGTTCGCCGTCGCGGAAGGCGAGGCCGAGGTCTCCGAGATCACGACGGTTCCTGGCGACGACGTCGGTCGGGAACTGCTCGGGATGATCCCGCAGGACGCAAAGCCGCAGGACGAGGAGGCGTTCCTGGAACAACTGGTTGCCGAGCGGCGACTGGTCATCCGGTTGAAGGTGGACCGGCTGTACGGAACGGCGCTCGACATCGAGGGCTAGGACAGGCCGGGCCGCCCCTGCCGGTCGCGGCCGTGTGCCTGGCGCCACAGGTCAGGGCACGTCCGTGTCCGCCGCCTGCGGCCGCCAGGGTTCCGGCCCGGTGCCGTCGCTCCATGCCTCCAGGTCGTCGCGGTCCCAGCACACGATCCCGCACTGTTCGGCGTACTCCAGCGCTGGTGCGGTGAATCCGCTGGTGGTGACGACGATCGCGACATCCGCCCCGTGGACGGTGAAACACGTGCCGCCGAAGCGCTGGAGGTCCTGGGATCCGACCCGGTTGGTATCGCCGTAGCGCTTGCACTGGATGACGACACGCCTTCCGTCCGGAGCCGTGGCCACCACGTCGACGCCGAGGTCTCCGGCTCCGCCTACGACCTCCACCTCCGTGCATCCGTCGCGCTCGCACAGGGCGGCCGTCGCCTGCTCGAACTCATCGGGACCCAGGGTCTCGAGGTCGAAGGGCCCGGTCGTCGGAGGAGCGGCCGCCACGTCGGGCGTGAGCGTGACGGCCTCCTCGGCGTTACCGGAGGCGGCGGGAGCCTCGTGGGGATCCGTCCGCCCGGCGGGTACGACGGGCGGTCCGCCGACCGTGGCGGATGCGGCGGCGGCCCGCCCGGCAGAAGGCTCGTGATCCAGTACGTCGAGTGCCGTCCTGGTCGCCTCGTCCAGCGCGGCGGTGGCCTTGCGCGCGGTCCGTGCCACGGAGAAGGGATGCCGCCGACGCCGCCGCAGGAGCAGGGCGGCCGTCAGTACGAGAACTCCGAGGACGACGGCCCAGGCGGGGCGTTGCTCGGCGACACCGATCGCCGCCCGGGCGGTCAGGCCCACGAGGCTGACGACAGCGGCCAGGAGAACGAAGAACAGGGCCGTGTAGCGCAGATCGAAGGAGCGCCGAGAGTTCACTGGGCGCCTACGGCGGACGGGCGTTGCCACGAGGTCTACTCCCCCCAACAGGACCGACACGAAGATCACTTCCCGTCTGCCCTGGACCGGGGGGTTCACAACCGTCGCGGCGGCCCGGCTACATCGTCCCTGCCGGGGCCCGGCGTGACCAGTCGACGGCCGGGCCGCAGACGGGAGACCGCGAGACCGCCCATCGCAGGATCCGCCGGACAGAACCTGGGCGGTGAGGCGCTCGAAAACCCGTGGACCAGCGCTGCCTTGCACCGCTACCGTGCAGCCGAACCCAGTCGTCTGGCGAAGGACATGCCGTTGTACACCCTGTGAGACCTCCCGAGTGCTGATTCGTCGCGCGTCGCACCTGTGCGCCGCGCTCCTTTCTGCTGCGGACTTCTCACTGAAACCGGTGTACTTCTGTGCTCAACAACTGGGTGGTCACGCCCACCTGCCTCCCGAGCGTTCTCCGTCGTTGCCACACGTGTCCGTCCGAGCGCTTCCGGGCAAGCGGCAAATTCCGCGTCAACGCAAACCACAAGGTCATCGACGCCTGGCTCCTCGTGCTCTGTACCGCTTGCGGGGAAACCGCAAAGCTCACGGTCCTGGAGCGGATCAACGTGCGCTCCGTACCACCTGAGCTGCTGGACCGGCTGCATGACAACGACCTCGGCCTGACGGCTGAGCTGCTTCAGGACCCGGTCGTGCGGCGCCGTAACCGCATCGCCCTCGACTGGGACGGTGCCTGGCGCCTCGACACCGGCGGGTCGGATCACCTGGACCGCGAGGTCATCGACGTCTCGGTCCGCTTTGCGGCGCGGATCCCCGTCCGGCCGGTGCGACTGATCGCCGAGGGCTGCGGTCTTTCACGGGCGGAGGTCGAGAGACTGGTCGCGGAGGGGAAAGTCGTTTCGGCCGTCCGGCTGAGCGGCAAGGTGTCCGGCGACTTCACCTTCACGCTCAAGCGCTGAGCCTCACGTCTGACCGCTTTTCGCGCGCCCTCGGCCCGTTCCCCGTCGCCGCGGTGGACGGCGGGCCGGGGGCGCGCGGAAGGGAGCAAGGTGGGGCCGGCATGCCGAGGTCGCCTGCCTGCCTGGCACAGCCAGAAGCCGGCAGGACAGCATGCCGGAATCCGCAGTGGTCGTCCCGGGTTCGTGCTGCTGCCGAATGCCGTTGCTGTCGAGCCGCGCGACCGGATTCATCCCGTGACACGACGGGAATCCCTCTGTTCTGCGGCTGTTCGGGTCAGTGGCACAGGGGGGACGGGATATGACCGGTTGTCTGTTGTTCGTCGCCGCGGTTCTCAGCGTCGTCGGCGCGGTGGCCGAAAAGGGCTCGCTCATGCAGTGGAGCTGGGTGCTGTGGGGGATCGGCATCCTGTGGCTCATCCGGAAAAACGCGCTGAATTGCATCAGATGCAACATTGCGCAGGGTGGCGGCAGCGGTGTTTCCCCTGGTCGGTGTCTCCCGAGATTACCCCTGCTAGCAGGTGGATTATCCCCCTGACCTGCACCCTAACATGCAGACTCAACAATGTTGCATCTGATACAACAGGCGTGTGAATGTGCAAGCGCCGGGTTCGGCTCGTCTTGTGCTGGCGCGAAACGTCATCCATCTTGACCCTGCGCCAGCTGTCTTCGACGCGATGCTGGAGGGGTGGGCGAGGCAGCAGTCCGCGCGGTTTCTGAAGGAGAAGACCGTCCGCCCTCGGCTGCGGCTGATCAAGCGGCTTGAGGAGTTCACCGGCCTGTACCCGTGGCAGTGGACTCCTGCGGACGGTGAGGCGTTCATCGCGCATCTGCGGAGCGGCTCCGATCCGATCCAGATGTCCACGGCCCGCACGTACGAAGTGACGGTCAGTCTGTTCCTCGAATACCTGCTGGACGCCCGTTACGAGTGGATCGACACATGCCTGGAGCGCTTCGGTGAGGTTCCGCAGGAGGTCTTCCATGAGGGCAACTCGGTTCTGCACACCGTCGAGTACGAGGCCGACCCACGGCGCCGTCCGCTGACCTACGACGAGGTCCAGGCCCTGTTCGACGCCGCCGACGCCCGACCGAGCCGAATACGCGGCCAGGGCCGCAAAGGAACCCTGGCCGCCCTGCGCGACGCGGCAGTACTCAAGACCGTCTACGCCTACGGCACGCGTCGCACCGAGTCGTCCAAGGTCGATCTCGCCGACCTGCGCCGGAACCGCAAGATGCCGCAGTTCGGCAAGTACGGCAGCGTCATGGTGCGGTTCGGCAAGTCGAGCAAGGGGGCACCGCCGAAGCAGCGGACCGCACTGCTGATCCCGGAGATGGACTGGGTCACCGACAGCCTGGACCACTATCTGACCGAGGTCCGCCCGCAGTTCTCCCCCGGGAGGCACCCTGCTTTGTGGGTCACCGAGCGGGTCGGCCGGCTGTCTCCGCGGTCGATCAACGAGGCATTCGTCGCCGCCCGCCGGGACGCCGACCTCGACGAGGATCTCGACCTGCACTGCCTCCGGCACAGCTGGATCACGCATGCGACCGAGTTCGGCTATCCGGCGCGGTTCGTACAGGAAAATGTCGGTCATTCCCACGCATCGACCACGGCGATCTACATGGGTGTCTCGAACGAGTACCGCAACACCATGCTGGAGGCTTCCTTGAAGAACCGACTGGGCGACTACTGGGACGTGACACCGTGATCAAGAAAATGGGCTACCAGTGGCAGCTCCGACAGCTGATGGCCGAGCGCCAGATGTTCCAGACCTCCGACCTGGTGCCGCTTCTCGCCGAACGCGGCATCACGCTCTCCCGTGAACAGGTCTACCGGCTGGTGACCCAGGCCCCGCAGCGAATGAGCATGGAGACCCTGGTCGCGCTCTGCGACATCCTGGACTGCACCCCGAACGACCTGATCAAGCCCGAGATCGTCAACATCCAGGTCCGCAAGACCGCCGACGACGAGACGAGCCCGGCGCCGAGCGCCCCGCGGCGGACCGTCATCCGCCGCCCCGGACAGTCGTGAGCACTCGACAGATCAGACCCTCCGAAGCGGCCGCCCGGCGCGAACTCGCCAAGATCCGGGCCCGGCTCGTCGCCCTCCTTCAGAACACCATCGGGCCGTCGCTGACCGAGGAGGAGGCCCAGACAATCCTGGAGCGGGCCAAGGCGTGGAGCCCGCCTATGGCCCGCGAACTCGAAGCCCACATAGCCGAGCACCCGCAGGCACTGACCGCCCCGTCCCCGCACTGCCCGGGCTCCCTGCCCCGGCTGCTGCAGACGCTTGAGGCGGCTGGCCACGGCGATGCCGTCACCCAGCTCGACTGCCCGATCTGCGGCCGCACCCTGCGGAAGGTCTCACGCCCCACACCACAAGGCCGTGCCTGCGGCTGGTGCGTTGCTCGGACCGAACTCCGTCCGTGCTCCCGCTGCGGGGAAAACGGTCACATCGTCACCCGCTCGGAAGAGGAAGGGGCGATTTGCCGCACCTGCTACGTGAACGATCACCGCTTCACCGGCCCGTGCGCAGACTGCGGCCGACACGGCACCTACCGGGTTCGGCACCGGGAAGAGTCGCTGGTCGCCCTCTGCCGCCGGTGCGCCGGCTACCCCGACCGTGAGTGCGCCCGCTGCGGCACCATCCGCCCAGTCCAGGCCAAGTCCCCAGAAGGGCCGCTCTGTTCCCGCTGCTATACCGCTCCCGCCAAGCTCTGCGGCAAATGCGGCCAGGTGACGCAGCTCGCCAAGCGGGGGAAGAACGGCGAACCTGGCGTCTGCCACCGCTGTTACACCTTCGAAGGGGTGTGCACCGTCTGCGGACGCTTCCGCGATGGCGCGCACAGCAAGAGAGCCGGCGGAGCCTTCCTCTGCGATCCCTGCCGCCCCCGGCCTCCACGTCGATGCGTCGACTGCGGGCGCGACAAGAAAGCCACGGTCACCACCTGGCCGGTCGGCCCACTTTGCTCCCCGTGCTACAACAGGCGCCGACGCACCCCAGAGCCCTGCTCCCTCTGCGGCGTCGCCCGCGTGCTGGTCGGCCGCAGCGACGATGGCGGCGGAACCTGCGGCCGATGCTGCGGCACCGACATCGACTTCTCCTGCCGCCGATGCGGCACTCCAGGCGACATCCTCGGCGATGGATGCTGCGTGCGCTGCGTGACAGGCGACCGCGTCGGCAACCTCCTCGCTGGTGAGGACGGGCAGATCGTCCCCGCGCTCGCTCCGCTTGCCGAGGCCCTCGCCACGGCCCCACGCCCCAGATCCGTCCTGGCATGGCTCCGCCGCAGCCCGAGCGCCCGCCTCCTGGCCACGCTGTCCGCCGGCCACGCGGAGATCACCCACGAACTTCTCGACGACCTGCCCCAGGACGCGGCCACCCGCCACGTCCGCGACCTGCTGGTGCACACCCACGTACTCCCCAAGCGACAGGAGTACTTCAACCAGCTGGAACTGTGGTTCCGCAGGACCGCCCAGGACCTGCCGGCAGCACACATAGAGATCATTCGGCCCTTCGCCGAGTGGTTCGTCATCCGTGACGCCCGCCGACGGGCAGACCGCGGACGCTACTCGCTCAACGCCGCCACCGCCGACCGCAACGAGATCCGTGCTGCGATCGAGTTCATGCAGTGGCTCGACAGCCAGCAGCTCGAGCTCACCGGCCTCACGCAGTCCCACCTCGACACCTGGCTCACCCAGGCCAAGACCTCGCAACGGCGCGCGAATGCCGCCTTCATCAGGTGGACGAACAAGCGTGGCCTGACTCAGAACCTGGAGTATCCCGGGCGCCCGATGGCCATGCCGGTGCTATTCCTCGATGACGAGGAGCACGAGGACCAGCTCCGTCGATGCTTGACGGATGGCTCACTGCCCTTGGAACTTCGGATCGTCGGCGCCTTGATCCGGCTCTACGGCCTGCCCCTCATCCGCATCGTCCACCTGACGACCGACGGCTTCCACCAAGACGAGCGCGGGGCCTACTTCACCTTCGACAAGAACCCCGTACTCCTGCCGCCGACGCTGGCTCGTCTCATCGAAGAGCAGATCGCTACAGGCCGGTCGCGCGCCGCCCTGGGGCCGCTTGCTACCAGGGAGCATCCCGAGCTCCTTCTGCCCGGCCAGCCCGCCAGCCGCCCCCGCAGCCCAGAGGCGCTGTCAGGACAACTCATGAAGCACGGCCTGCCCACCATCGCCGCCCGCAACACGGCCTTGGTCGGCATGGCCGGGGAACTACCGCCGATCATCACCAGCGACCTCTTCGGCGTCCACAGGAACACCGCTACCCAGTGGGCGGCGCTCGCCCAGGACAGCTGGGCCGGCTACCTCGCGGCCCTCAGAGCTATCAAATAGCGCGGTCGGACCTCCGCCGACCTTGGGGTACTAGGCTGCCATCGCGATCGTCGACCGCAGAGCCGATCAATCGGATGGCGTGAGCGAAGACCACACGCCGAACCACTGCTCGGCGCCCCACGCCTCGAACCGTTCCAGCTCGGTGAACCCCAGCTTCGCCGCGAGGCGCATCGAGCCGGCGTTAGCCGTCTGGGTGTAGAGCACCACCGGCTCGCCAGGCAGCGCGCCAGCAAACCAGTCGAGTGCCGCTGTGCACGCCTCGGTGGCGTACCCGCGGCCCCACGCCTCTGGCAGGAACAAGTAGCCGAGCTCCGTCTCCCCGGCCTCCAGACGGCGGTTACTTGGACTCTCGGGGGCGTGCGGCTTGAGCTGGACCGTGCCGATCATTGCTCCGTCCAGCTCGACCACGAACCAGCCAAGGCGCTGCCCGGGGACCTCGGGCACCGTGCGTTCGAGCTCGGTGCGCGGTCGAGGGCCACCAAGGTAGGCGTTCACCTCCGGCGAGGCGTTCAGCTCGATGACCGCCACGCGGTCCCGGGCCTCGGACTCGCGCAGTACGAGCCGCTCGGTCTTGATCGGGGCAGGTGGCCAGGCGATGGGTCTGGGGTCAGCCATGCCGGCCAACCTAGCCAGCAGGTTCGGAAGCGATCAACACGCGCGGACCGATCAAGCCACTGGCCCGGGTGTGCTGGGCACCTGAGCACTGCAGACCGCTGACCGACATGCGCTGGTAGCAGCACCGTCGGTCAGGTTTCCGGCAAGCGGGCGCCACATCTTGCGTCCTGCGCCCCATAGTCCACGACCCAGATCATCCAGGCGCAGACACGTCATGGCCAGAGATCAAAACCCCTACTGAAGAACGACGGTTACACCGCAGCGTTTGAGCAGCCGAACGATGTCCTCGAAATAGGAGAGCCCCTCATCAGGATCCGAGACGACGTCTGCCAGCGCTCGACGCGCTACGTCCGCATCGTGCCAGATCAGGGTGAAGGGCAGGGCCACGCCGAAACCACCACCCAGGCAGTCCTTGAACGCGTTCCACTCCCGGCCGAAGTAGCCCCCGGGCCCCACGAGGGCCTCTGCCATCGCGCAGTGAAGGCCGGGCACGTCGGTGACGAACTTGCCGTCAAGATGATGGGTGCAGCCGGAGCGGTCCGGGCGCTGGCCGCTCATGCGGGTGGCCGTCAGGTCAAGCCACTCGGATCTACCCTGCGAGGAGTATGGGGCCCATTGGTTGCGGGTTGTCGGAACTCCCCGATACCAGGTCTCCCAGATCGGCCGGGCCAACAGCGGAGGCCGATCGTCGCCGCCGTCAGCGAGTGTGATGTCGACGAGGGCGCCTCCGAGCACAGACGGCTGTGTCTTCTCGATTCGCAGGTACACGTTGTGGCGGTACATCACCTCGCCGCGGCGGTCCAGCGCCCACAATTGCACCCAGTCCCGGTCCCACTTGCGGGGTCGACGCAAGACGGCGAGCAAAGGTTCAGCGGCTTCGCATCCGATGAGGTGCAGTGGAGTCGATGGCGGGGCCCCGCGCGAGACAAACAGCCCATCCACTCCGACACAGTGTCCAGCGGGCCTGGCGACCATGGTGGTTCCCGCGAACAGTTTGAACTGCGGCAACACCGGCAGGGTGTGGTCCCAGGCGTGTTCCTCTTCGACCCCGGCCCCCACGACGACATCCACCAGGGCCGGGTCGCTTCGGTTCGGCTGGTTGGCGAGGACCACAGCGTCCACCAAGGTCCACCACTGCAGCGGCTGCTGGTCGTCCCATACCTCGACACACACATCGCCCAGCAGCTCAGTCGACTCTGCGGCTGGCGACAGGGCATCGCGCAAAGAACCTGTGGGAGTGCATCCTCGCAGCGTCAATACCTCGCGCTTCGGCGGCACCTTGTCCACAAACATGCCCTCGACGCTCGCGCACCGCCCCCAGTACTTCTCCTCGCCCTCCTCGTCCTCACGGACCAGCAGGTACTTGACCGGGAAACCCCGATCCCAGGCAGCGTGATCTGCGATCCGCACAAGTCCCCCGAACACTCAACCAATCTCTTGCCCAAGATACGGCGTCGGTCAGGAGACCACCGTCGCGGGCGACCGTGCGCTCAGCAGCTTGGTTGCTGTCGTTCTTATCCGAGGGTGGTGCAGCGAGCACCGAGGAATTGCGCAGCTTCGGAACACCTCCTCTTCACCAGTATGCGCGGCTACGCAGGCGGTACGGCACTCCGGAGCGCCTCAGGGCGTCCGCGGAGGCGGGTGACATGAGAGCTCTTCGTACTCTGGCCATGCTGGCCAAACTGCACGACGACTTCGACGAGGCCGAGCGCCTGCTGCGCATGGGCGTCGCAGCCGGTGACAGGGAGTCGATGTGGGAGATGGGGCGCTTGGTCGAACACCGCGACGGTCTCCAGGCGTCAGAGCCGTGGTTCCGGATGGCGGCGGAGCGCGGCCACTTCGCGGCCAAGCGGTTCTTCCGGCCCGGTCACGCACTCAACCTCGACGGCAGCAACCCCCTGTTCAAGGTGGAGGTGCCGCGGGCGGGACGTGAGCAGGAGGCGACGGGGAGGGGTGGGACGCCTGGCCGTGTGGCGCCGGGCGCAGGTGCCGCGCGGGACGGTCGGCCAACTGTCCGCCCCCGCCGGCCGACTCGCCCTCGAGTGAGGACGCAGCGGAAGGACGGTTCTCGACGACCCGTCCATCGCGCACATCACCTCGCTGTGGCAGGGGGGCCTGGGCTCCGGGACCGCCGACTGGCTGGACGACCACGGTTGGCGCACCGAGTTCCACCCGCTCGACGCCGTCGCAGCCCACTACGGCCGGCTCGTGGACAACCCGTCCGGTACCGGTTTCCTCACGGCCGTGCGCGCCCCCACTCCCTAGCCGTATCGATCAGGAGCGTTGATGACGCCGACCGGGCTCGATCACGGCGAAGACCTCCGATGTGGCGGAGCTGTCCAGGAACGCACCACACGGAGGTCTTCGTTCCCTACCGTACTGCCCTGCGGACCGTGTTCGGCAGGCGGCTGCTGGTCGAGCGTGTCTCTCCGGGCTTCCCGTCGCGCGTCTCGCCGCCGAATCGGTCGGCCCGGGGCGACCGGCTGACGACGCGGGCGGGGCTACCGGAACGGAGCACCTGCATGCCGGGCACCGAGGCTGTCAGCGTCAGAGACATCCAGGACGCCGCCGCGCAGATCAAAGGCGTGGCCCATCGCACTCCGGTGCTCCGCTCACGGACGCTTGACGACATGGTCGGTGCGGAGGTCTTCGTCAAGTGCGAGAACTTCCAGCTCATCGGTGCCTTCAAGTTCCGCGGCGCGTACAACGCGGCGTCCCGGCTGTCCACGGAGCAGGTGTCGAAGGGAATCGCCGCGTACCTCTGGTAACCACGCACAGGCCGTCGCTCTGGCGGCCCGGGAACTCGGCACCACGGCCGTGATCCTCATGCCGGAGGACACACCGAGCTCCAAGGTGCAGGCGACCCTCGGCTACGGCGCCGAAGTCGTCACCTACGACCGCTACACCGGAGACCGGGTGGCCATCGGTGAGGCACTGGCCGCCGACCGCGGCCTGTCCCTCATCCCTCCGTACGAGCACCCGCATGTCATCGCCGGACAAGGCACTGCCGCGCTGGAACTGCCGGAGGACGCCGGAGATCTGGACGCCGTCCTCGTCCCGGTCGGTGGCGGCGGACTGATCGCCGGCACCGCCACGGCCGTCAAGGGGCTTCGGCCCGGCACCCGAGTGATCGGCGTCGAGCCGGAGGCGGGCGACGACACGAAGCGTTCCCTGGAAGCCGGACGGCGCGTCTATCCCCGTACCCCGAACGATCGCCGACGGCCAGGCGGCGGACATTCCGGGCGAGCTGACCTTCTCCATCAACCAGCGACTCGTGGACGAGGTCACCCTCGTCAGCGACGACCAGATCCGTGACGCGATGCGGTTCGCCTTCGAACGCATGAAGATCGTCATCGAACCCAGCGGAGCCAGCGGCCTGGCCGCACTCCTGGCCCACCGGATCGACCGGCTTCCCCGTCGGATCGGCGTCATCGTCTCCGGCGGCAACATCAGCGTCGCGCGCTTCACGGAGGTTCTCGCCGGGTGACGTGCGGCTGTGCCGCCGGAGGACGGCCAGTCGCCCGGCAGAGGCAAGGCCGCGGGTGAGGTGATGCCCGTCGACCGACGGGCCCAGGAGTGGTTGTGACCAGCACCTTCCCATCAGATCCTAGGAGCGGATGAACGTGCGGGCTTGCTCGATCCACCCCGACACGGCCTTGGCGCCGCAGCTCTCGGCGACCGACTGGGCCTCGTCGAGGTGGTGGGACGCCGCCGACGGGTCACCGGTTTCGGCCGCGAGGTAGGCGAGCGCCACCAGGCCGGCCGCTTCCCCGGGCCTGAAGCCGATCTCCCGGCGCAGAGTCACCGATTCGGTCAACCGCTCGCGGGCCTGGTCGAAGCGGCCTGCGTCCTTGTCGGCGAAGCCGAGATGCCGAATCGCATAGGACATCGTCATTCGGTCGCCGACGGATTTCGCCAGTGCGTACGACCGCTCGAAGTACGGCCTGCCCGCGGCGCCGTCGCCCTTGACCACCTGGTGCCAGCAGCCGACCCAGAACAACGCGTCCGCCTGACCCGACGTGTCCCCCAGACGCTCGTACAACTCGGCCGCGCGCTCGAACAGCACCAGTTCCCGGGTGTTCTCTTCGCGGTCGTTCAGGAAGCGGACGTGCAGTACTTTGCCCCGCGCCATGGAAAGCGGCGCCTCGACCGCATCCAGCACGTCATCGGACCGGTCCAGCGCGGATGTGTCCCCGCCGAACATCGCGGCCTCGAACAGCTCTCCCGCACGTTCGATCCAGTCGTGCTCTTGCATACCCCTGCCCCTCCCCGTTGGACGATGCCAGCGCCGAGGGTATCTCCGCACTCCCGGCGAAAGGCGGGACTTCGCAACGGCGGCTCTCGAAAGCCGCGGTCGCCCGCGAGCCGGGCGTGCCGGCGCGCGGGCGTCCGGGGCTTTCGCAACGGACCTCAGGCGCGCCGAACGTGCCGTGCCGGGGACACCGCGGTGGGTGGTGCGTGCGGCCGCCGGCAGCTCGGCCGGGCCACAGCCCCGGCGGGACCGGCTCGGAGCGCGTACCGCTCACACACGCTCGGTGTAAGCCTGGTGTCATCGCTCAGGCCGGCGTGACATTCTCGGCCTGCGGCCCCTTCTGCCCCTGAGTGACGTCGAAGCGGACTTTCTGACCCTCATGCAGTTCCCGGTAGCCGCCACCGGCGATGGCCGAGTAGTGGACGAACACGTCAGGGCCGCCGCCGTCCTGCTCGATGAAGCCGAAGCCCTTTTCCGCGTTGAACCACTTCACTGTGCCGGTGGCCATGTCGGTCTCCCTCATCATCAGTCATCGGGCGGCGCAGCACCGTGCCACCCGGCCCATAGCTTGGATCATCGTGGACCACCCCCGGTGCTGGAAAGGAGAAACGCCCGGGGAGCCCCCCTGTATCGCGGTACCCGGAATCGGCGCCAGCGGGGTCCGGCCGTCATCGCGGGGCAGACTCGACGCGCATGCGGTTCCGCAACGCAGGGGCTACGGCGCCGTCCTGCATGGGCAGCGGGCAGCTCAGTACGGCGGGTGCGCTGCCTCGGCCGTGTCTGTCAACTTCGGCGGTCATGACGGGGTTCGTCGAGGCTCGTAGACTCACGGCGTGGCATTCATGAGCACCCCGCACTGCTGCTTCCTGTGATCGGGAGACGTTGAGGGCGATGTCGGACGGCGTCGCCCTCCTAGGCGTGCCCGCTGCGCGAACCACCTTCCCGGCACGGTCCGTTCCTTGCTGAGGCAGTGACCTTCTTCTGCGCGTGCAGGCACGGTCTCTTCCCTTCAGCCTTGCCAGGAGTGCCTCGTGCCCGTGTTGCTTCCCCCTGCCCTCGGACTGTTCCTCGATCTGCTGCGCTGCCCGACGTGCCGCACGCGCCGCCTGCGCCCCGACCGCGGCGCACTGCGCTGCGCGGCGGGCCATACCTTCGACATCGCCCGCCACGGTTATGCCGGCCTCCTGACGGGCACCCGCGCCACCAGCGGCGACGACGCGGCCATGGTCCGGTCTCGGGAACGCTTCCTGGCCACTGGCAGGTTCGCGCCCATCCGTCAGGCCGTGGCCCGGCTGGCGGCCGACTCAGCTCCTGAGCGGGGCACGGTCGTGGACGTCGGGTGCGGCACGGGCTACTACCTGGCCGGTGTTCTCGATGAGCTGCCCGGCGCCCGCGGTCTGGGCCTAGACACGTCGGTGCGCGCGCTGCGCTCGGCAGCCCGAGCCCACGATCGAGCCGCTGCCGCGACCTGGGATGTCTTCCGTCGCTTCCCGCTGGCCGACGAGGTGGCCGACGTGGTGCTGGACGTGTTCGCCCCGCGCAATCCAGCGGAGTTCCGCCGAGTACTCCGCCCCGCTGGCCGGCTGATCGTGGTCCGGCCCACCGGGCGGCACCTGGACGAGCTGTGCGGCGGGGTGCCTGGGATGGTCACCGTCGATCCGGCCAAGGAACAGCGCCTGCACCGAGCGCTGGCCCCCTACTTCGAGGCCGTCGTCACCGAACAGGTGGAGTACCCCATGGCCCTGGTCGGGCTGGAGTCCCTGGACCTGGTGGGAATGACGCCGAGCGCACGCCATGTGAGCCCTGCACACCTGAACGATGACGGCCCCCTGTCCGACCGGGTCACCGTCTCCGTGCTGGCAACCACCTACCGGCCTCGGTGACCATGAGCCGGTACATGCGCCTCCGACCGACGAGCGGTTGGTACGCCTGGTGCCCTGTCTTCTCCGCGACGCCGGCAAGGCAGGGCCCCCGTTCGCCGACCACCGCCGCACCATCGAGGAAAACATCCACCCGATACCGCACCGGGAACCGTGGAGGGATCTGCCCCGCGAGGCGTTCGGTCCCTGGCAGGAGGTGTGCAACGCCATCGCAGGCAGGACGTACTCCTCGTCACTCGGGGGCGCGGCATGTCGGTGTCGGCCAAGGAGCGTGAAAGTGCGGCAGGCATGGTGAGGACTGCCGGGTATCCCGCCCCGGCCGGGGCGGGATACCCGGTGGATCCCCCTGAGGGTCAGCCGCCGTGCACGGCGCTGACGAGGTCGGGCAGGAGCTTGGCCGCGTTCGGCGTGCCCAGTCCGGTGACGGGGTCCCATCCTGTGGTGGCCGAGTAGCCCGGGACCGACGCCTCGGCGGCGTTGCTGCCCACCGTCACGTCGTTGAAGTCCGCCGCGTACGTGGCCGGGGCCGACGCGAGCTTGTACAGAGCCGGGTTGATCAGTCCGAGTCCGCCGTGGTTGATCTGGTCGGCGATGGCGACGAGGCCCGCCCACTGCGGACACGCGAGCGACGTGCCGCCGATGTCGTACCAGCCCGTGCTGCACGGCGTGCTGCCGCACTTCAGCCCGCTCTGGCCGTCGGGCGGGAGAGACAGGTACACCAGTGCTCCCGTCGACGGGCTCGCCTGCAGGGAGACGTCCGGAACGCCGCGCATGGAGCCGATGGCCGTGCTGCCGGCCGGCAGCACGCCTGACTGGTAGTCCGGCTTGGCGAAGACGCTGCTGAAGCCGCCGCCGGAACCGATCCAGCCGATCTCCGACTGGCCGGGGGCGTTCTGGCAGGCCCCTGGCGGGGAGACGCTGTCGGCGACCCTGCCGTTGGCCGCACCCGGGTCGGTGCACAGGTCCGTGCCGCCGACTCCGGTGACCAGCGGGTCGGACGCGGGCCACTCGACGGCGGGACCGGGAAGCGTCGACCCGCCCTGGCCCACCGGCGTCTTGGCCGAGCCGGCGCTTCCGTCGTCACCCGACGAGCCGAGTACGGTGACGCCGTTCTGTGCCGCGGACTTGAACGCGTAGCGCAGGTTCTGCAACGACTGGGAGCTGCCGAAGGCGCCCTCCGCGGAGGCGAACGACTGGGATATGACGGTCGCGAGGTGGTGCTCGACGACGTACTGCTCGGCGGCCATCATCTGGGGGAAGCCCTGCACCCCGAGCGTCTCGGCGGTCGGCGTGGTGACCAGCAGGATATTGGCGCCGGGTGCCATGGCGTGGGCGGTCTCGACGTCGAGTGCCACCTCCAGCGCCCACGCGCTCTTGTCCTCCTGACCGGGGCTGTTGCTCGTGGACGGCGGCGCCTTGGTGGCAGGGGAGCCCTGCAGATGAAGCTCGCCGAAGGTCGGCATCCCGGGCGCACAGCTCACGCCCTCTTCGCCGCACATCGGTGCGATGCCGAATGCCTGGTCGAAGACGTGCAGGTCGTGGGCCATGGTGTCGCTGCCGTAGGAGTCGACGATTGCGATCGTCTGGCCGCGGCCGTCCTCGCCGGCCGAGTGCAGCGGGCCCACGTTGTATGCCGCCCGGATGGCCTGTGGAGTGAAGCAGCGGCGTCCCACCGACGCGCATTGGGACTGGGTGGGCGGAGTCTGACCGGTTGTCAACTGCGTGAAGTCGGCCACGGTCGGACGTACTTGAGGATAGGCGGCCTGGTGGGCCGCGCCTGTCGCGGGAACGGCGCCCGCCGCTGCGAAGCTGAGGGTGCTCACCCCCGCGAGAAACCACCGTCTGATGGTGCGTGTCATCCGAGTCCTCTCTTGAGTTCGAAAGGGGACCTGCCGTCCGCCCCCTCAGGGTGTAGGGGGGTGGCAAAAGGGGGATGCGGATGCGGCGAGGCTATCCCTCGGGATTGCTCCCTGAAAGGCCTGGTCTGTCAACAGAGATCAAAGAAATGTGCTGCTGGACGGAACGTGAACTCCCGCGCGCAGGACGGCGTCTGGATCCCGGACCCGGTGCCCGCGGTGCGTCCTGCTTCCTACGGACGGACGCCCGGCAGCGCGTCGGCCGCTCTTTACCGGGTTGTTCCGCGCATTTGACCCGGGGGAGGCTTGTGAGGCCGTCCGTAGGGAAGCCCGCCCCCGTTCCGGAGCGGTTCGCGCAAAAAACAGGGGCGACGACATAGGGAAAACCCTCTCCAGGGATTCCGTTTCGCGACGAGCCTTTTACGGGCCATTTGCATCGACGTCCAGCGTCTGACTCACCTGAAGACACCTGCCGGAGAAGGGCTGTTGAAGCTTTGAGGATCACTCTTGACCGTGATCCAACAAGCTGGCTACTTTCCTCTCGGCAGGTTGCACCACAACCCCCGATTCCCGCCGGTCAGGCCTTTCCGCAATTCTGAAACGCTGCCGTCATACACAGAGGCATCGTTCCGGCCGGCGGGCCGCGCCCGCCACTCGATTGACCACCTCACATCGAAGGACCCATGATGCTGCGCAGATCGACCCTTGGCCGCGTCGCTGTCACCGCCGCGGTGCTCACCGCCGCCGCACTCCTCGGCTCCTCGCCCGCCGGCGCCCAGACACCCGAGACATCCGGTCACGCCAAGCAGATGGCAGCGCGCGACGCGCGTACCGCCACGGCGGCCTCCACCAACCTCCTGTCGTACGGCGGAGGCGCAGTAGTCACCAGCCCCAAGGTCTACGTCGTCTACTGGGGCTCCCAGTGGGGCACCGGGTCGACCGTCACCAACGACCCCTCCGGTGAGGCGGCTCTGCAACTGTCGTTCTTCCAGCACACCTACGGCAGCGGTGACACCTGGTCGGCCTCGCAGACGCAGTACTGCCAGGGCGTCGCCGTCGGCACCACGCAGTGCAACGGCGCCGGAACCCCCGTCGGACACCCGGCGTCGAACCCGGTGGGCGGCACCTGGCTGGACAGTTCCGTCTCCGCACCCACCAAGCCGTCCAATGCACAGATAGCGTCGGAAGCGGTGAAGGCGGCGGCGCACTTCGGCGTCTCCGGTGACAACGTGCAGATCATCGTGGACGCGCCGCACGGTGTCGTCCCCACCGGCTTCAAGACCCAGTACTGCGCCTGGCACGACCAGACGACGACCGGCAGCGGCGCACCGCTGCCGTACACCAACTTCCCGTACATCAGCGACGCCGGCAGTGCCTGCGGCGCCAACTTCGTGAGCACCGGCAGCACGGGAGTGAACGGGACCACCGAGGGCGTGACGATCGTGGGCGGGCACGAGTACGCCGAGACGCTCACCGACCCGACCGCGAGCACGGGATGGCTCGACTCGACCGGCTACGAGACCGGTGACAAGTGCGCCTGGATCTCCAGCGGTCAGGGCGCTTCGACGATCGTCGGCCTGAACGGCTCCAACTACGCCGTCCAGTCGCTGTGGAGCAACAACTTCAACAACGGCAGCGGCGGCTGCGTCGTCTCCTACACCAGCCCCACCAACCAGCACTGACCTTGCCGCCTTGGGGTCGTCCGGCCCAGCCGGACGGCCCCAAGGCCCTCGTCGGCCCGTTCGAGAGGAAGCACATGGCTACGGCCCGCCGCACACTGCCACCGTCATCGCGGGACTTCGCCGCAGGGCTCAGCGCCGTTCTGGTGGCGACGGCGCTCCTCACCGGATGTTCCTCCGCCGCCGCCACCTCAGCCCCGATCTCCGCGCGGTCGGCCTCCTCCTCGCCGACGGCCGTGGCGGTCCGGTGCCACCGGCTGCCCCCCGCGACTCTGCCGCGTTCCGCCGGGTCCCTCACTCAGGCGGACGCCGGGGCCTTCTGTCTGCGGGTCGGCCAGCGGGTGGACGTGTTCCTCGCCGCTCCCAAGGGCGCCGCGCAGGGCACGCGTTGGCGCGCCATCGGCAGCTCGAGCCCTCAGGTTCTCGCGCCTGTCGGCACCGGGGTGATGACTGCGCCGCTGGGTGTCACACCCGGCTTGTTCGTCGCGCGGTCGCCCGGCGTCTCCACACTGACCAGCACGTGCCCCGACGGGACATCATGGCGGGCGACGCTGGTCGTCAGCTGAAGCGACGAGCGCCGTGACGGTCGCCGGGCTACGGAACGTCCCCAGGCATCTGCGCCCGGTGATCAACGCGGCTGGGCCTATGCCCTGGCTCAATGGGACACGATGATCTTCCGACCCTCGAACTCGCCTTCCCGGATCCCGCACGTGACCGCGGTGTGGCGGCGAAGGAACGCTTCCGAGTGGTCGCGCCCGACGGCTCGGGTGAACGGTGACCCGCCTCCGTCTCGACGACAGTCCGGAAGAACCAGCCGGATGCGCCCTGCTGATGCTGGGACGGCTGCTGACCATGGCCACTGGTCGATGGCTGTGAAGTGGTCGAGTTCAGGGCCGACTCCGTTCGGCGGTACGGCGGTGACGTTCGCTGCGGTCGCGCGTTGGTGCTGTATGAGTAGAAGTCGCAGGTTGCGGGATCTGTCAGGAGCACCGGCATTCGAGCAGCTGAGGGCTGAGCTGGCGCGTGCCGCTGACTCGGTGGCCGGGGCAAGGCCACCGCAGCGGAAGTCGAACGAGAGGGCGCTCGGCCCGGCGAGTGCGGAGCCGGACGACGAGGGCCGCGGCGAGGTGGTGCCGCCCGGTTCGAGCCGAGGTCACTCACCGTCTTCCTGAGCGGGCCGGCTGCAAGGGTGTCGGCAGCCACGCCGACGAGGATGACTCCGTCCTTCTTGGTTGCTGCGGCGTCCTGCCGGCGTTCAGCCACGGCAGACACGCGGGCGCTGGCGGTCCGTCAGGGAGAGTGGGCTTTCCCGGTGAGGGCACTCCCTCATCATGTCGTGGACCGCTCAGCCGTGCGCGGCTGACCCTGCCCGGGCGCGGCGCCGACGGGGCGCGGCCATGGCGCGTCAGGAAGTGGCCTCCATCGACGCGGAGCCGTCGGCTCGAGCTGCGAGGAAGCAACCTTGATGCACTCATTTCCGTCCGTGGATGCGCATATGTTCGCGCTTCGCGCGGAGCCGCCACTACTGCTGCCGACATCCAAGACTGGGAAGGGCGGCGGAGACGGACGGTCCGGGTGGGACGCTGATGCTCTGCGCACCTGGATGACGTCGCGTCAGTTCGGGTTCCGCTGCACCGTCGAGCCCCGGATCACGAGGCTGGTGGGAATGATGCACGAGGGGGCCGCGTTGGGCGATCCGCGCACGTGGTCCAGCAGCAGACGCGCCGCCGCCGCACCCATCTCCCGCATCGGCTGCCGGATGGTGGTCAGTGCAGGATACGTGTACGACGCCATCTCGACGTCGTCGAAGCCCACCACGGCGACATCCTGCGGAACCCAGAGACCAGCCTCGTGCAGGGCGGCGAGCACACCGGCCGCCGAGGGGTCGTTGTGCGCGAAGACCGAGTCGAACTCCAGGCCGTCCGCGAGAACACGCGCTACCGCGCTCCGGCAGCGGTCGAACTCGAAGTCGCCGCAGATGATGCTGCGTCGGCCGATCTCGATCCCGGCTTCCGCGTAGACGTCGACGAAACCGCCCAGCCGTTCACGGGTGCAGCCGAACGCCTCGGGACCGGTCACCACCAGAGGACGACGACGCCCGATGTCCAGCAGGTGCCGTGCGGCCTGTTCGCCCCCCTCCCGGTCGGTGGTGGCCACGTAGGGGAGTCCGGGGCGCTGGAAGCGGTCGTCGATCAGCACGACCGGCAGCCCCGCTTCGTGCAGTTCCGTGATGTATTCCAGGGCGCCCTCGGGCTCTGCCGCCAGCAGGCCGTCGAAGGACTTGGCGGCGACCTGCAGACCGAGCCTGCGCAGTGACTCCTCGTCGCGGTTCCAGGTCAGCATGCGCAGTCCGAAGCCCTCGGTCTCCAGCGTCTCGACGACCGCCTGCACGATGCCGGACCAGGCCCGGGCCACATCGGGGACCAGCATGCCGATCATCTGTGTGGTGCCGCGTGCGAGCCCGACCGCCCCGGCGCTCGGTACGTAGCCGAGTTCCGAGATCGCCTCGCGGACCTTCAGGGCGGTCTTCTCGTTGATCTCGCCTCTGCCGTTCAGCACTCGCGAGACCGTGGTCTTGCTGACGCCGGCCCTAGCGGCCACGTCGGCGATGGTGACTCCCATGCCACCTCCTCCCACTCCACACAGAGGCGGAAGACGCCCTCCCGCACCGAGGGCCGATCGTACAGAGATCGTGGTGGAACCGGTACCGGGAGCGGTTACGGAACCGGTTTCGGTACCGCCTCCGGGCGGTGAAGGCACCGTGAGGCTCGCCTCGTCAACACACCGGGAGCAACTCTTCCACCGGGAGAAGGACGTCAGCCGTCCTCGGGAGCGGGGAGTTCGCCGGAGCCGCGGGCGAGGTAGTGGGTGGGCAGTACGTGGTGACGGGCGGGTCCGGCTTCACCGTCGAGTCGGTCGAAGAGCAGGCTCGCCGCCTCCCTGCCGATGGCGGCGTGGTCCTGGGCGATCACCGAGATGCCGGGTTCGAGCAGGTCGGCGAGGGGCAGGTCGTCGAAGCCGATCAGCGCCACGCGGCGCTGCAGCCGAAGCTCCTGCAGGGTCCGGCGGGCTCCGATGGTCAGGAGGTTCTGGCCTGAGACGAGTGCGGTGGGCGCGTGGGCGAGGGCAAGGAGTTCGCGGGTGGCCCGCTGGGCGGCTTCCGCGCCGTGCAGGTCGCGCCGCACGAGGGAGGGGTGCAGGACGCATCCGGCTTCGGCGAGCCCCTCCACGAAGCCTGCGTAGCGCTCTTCTGCGGTCCAGATCGCGCGGAGGTCCCCGAGGAAGGCGATGCGCCGGTGACCTGCCTGGTGCAGCCTTTCCACCGCCGCCCGCACGCCCGCCCGGTTGTCCACCGTCACGGTGTCCACCTGCGGCGCCGTGCCGGGGCGGTCCACGCAGACGACGGGTGTGCCGGCGCGGCGGGCCGCGTCGAGGTCGATGTCGTTCTGGCCGGTGGGCACCACGATGAGGCCGTCGACCCGGCGGGCGGTGAACGTTTTCAGCAGACCCCGTTCCCGGACCGGATCCTCGTCGGTGGATGCGGCCAGGACCAGTACGCCGCGGTCGGCGGCGGCGTCCTCCACCGCTCGGTGCAGCGCGGCGGAGAAGGGGTTGGCCGCGTCTTCCAGGACCAGGCCGAGGGTGTGGGTGCGGCGGTCGGCCCGGCGCAGGCTGCTGGCTGTCAGATCGTGGCGGTAGCCGAGCAGTTCGGCGGCGCGCGTCACCCGTTCCGCCAGGTCTGGCGTGACGGGCTTGCCGTTGACGACCCGTGAGACGGTGGCGACCCCGACCCCGGCCATGGTCGCGACGTCGCGCATGGTCGCCGGTCGCCGACCTGTGTCGTTCTGCTGGCTGGACAACGTTCTCTCCCAGGGTCAATGGCACCGTGCAGCCGTCTCGATCCTTCCACTCAGGGGTTTTCCTGCACAGGGTCTGGACTTCGGCGACATGTTGCCCGTACGTTCGGCGAAACGTTTCCAGCCGCCGTCTGGAGCTGCCGGTGCCGTGCTGCCCCCACAGCCGGGCTCGCCCGTGGCCTTGGACGAGGCCACGGACGAGCCGCCGCCCCGTACCCGCATCCGACACGCGTCAAGCGCCACTCGTCATGCGTCAGCCCCCTGCGGCTGAGCCGAAGCCCGCACGCCTGCAAGGAGCGCCATGTCCAGAACCATTCGTCCGCGCCGCAGACTCCTGGCCGCGCTGGCCGTCCTGTCCGGGCTCGGACTGGTCGCCGCCTCTCCTGCCATGGCCGACACGCTCTACCACGAGCAGTACCGCCCCCAGTTCCATTTCACCCCGGCCCAGAACTGGATGAACGACCCCAACGGCCTCATCTACTACAAGGGCCAGTACCACCTGTTCTTCCAGTACAACCCGTCCGGCAACACCTGGGGCAACATGTCCTGGGGCCACGCCGTCAGCACCGACCTCGTCCACTGGAAGCAGCTCCCGCTGGCCATCCCCCAGGACGACCAGGAGATGATCTTCTCCGGCAGCGTGGTGCTGGACAGGAACAACACCACCGGCTTCGGGACCAAGGACAACCCGCCGCTGGTCGCCGTCTACACCAGCCTGGTGAAGTCCACCGGCGTCCAGAGGCAGTCCCTGGCGTACAGCACCGACGGCGGCACCACCTGGACCAAGTACTCCGGCAACCCGGTCCTGGACCTGAACTCGACGAACTTCCGCGACCCCAAGGTCTTCTGGTACGCCCCCACGCGGCGCTGGCTGATGGCGGTCGCCCTCGCCGACCAGCACAAGATCTCCTTCTACAGCTCGGCCGACCTCAAGCACTGGGCCCACCAGAGCGACTTCGGCCCGGCCGGCGCCACCGGCGGAGTCTGGGAATGCCCGGACCTCTTCCCGCTGCCGGTCGACGGCAACCCGAAGAAGACCAAGTGGGTCCTGGCGGTCAACCTCAACCCGGGCGCCATCGCTGGCGGTTCCGGCGCCCAGTACTTCGTCGGCGACTTCGACGGCAAGAAGTTCACCTCAGACGACAGCGGCACCTACACGCCGCCGAGCGGCACCGTCATGCAGGACTTCGAGTCCGGCTCGTTCGGCGACTGGACGGCCACCGGGAGCGCGTTCGGCAGCGGGCCGGCGACCGGGCCGGTGGACGGCCAGCAGGCCGTCACCGGCTTCGAGGGCCAGGACTTCGCCAACAGCTTCCACGGCGGCGACGCCTCCACCGGCACGCTGACCTCACCCGCGTTCACGGTGACCAGCGACTACATCAACTTCAAGGTCGGCGGCGGCAACCACCCGTACCAGCCCGGCTCCATCCTGGGCGACGAGCCGGTACCCACGGGTGAGACGCTCGCCGACTTCGAGGGCAACACCTACTCCAGCCCGATCGGCGACTGGACCACCACCGGCGACGCCTTCGGCACCGGACCGGCCCAGGGCACCCTCCCCAACCAGCAGCAGGTCTCCGGCTACCTGGGCCACGGGCTCGTCAACAGCTACCTCAACGGCGACGCCTCCACCGGAACCCTCACCTCGCCGACCTTCACCATCGACAAGAAGTACCTGAACTTCCTCATCGGCGGCGGCTACCACCCCGCAAGCTCCGACGCGGCCACCGCGGTGGAACTCATCGTGGACGGCAAGGTGGTGCGCTCCGCCACCGGCCCCAACGCCGAGGCCCTGAACTGGGCGTCGTGGGACCTGTCCGACCTGCAGGGCAAGCAGGCCCAGATCAAGGTCGTGGACGCCGACACCGGCGGCTGGGGCCACATCAACCTCGACCAGGTCGTCCTCTCCGACACCCAGGCGAAGCCCCGATCCACCGAGACCGGCGTCAATCTGCTGGTCGACGGCAAGGTCGTCCAGAGTGCCACCGGAGCCGACTCCGAGAACCTCGACTGGGCCTCCTTCAACACCACCGCCTACAAGGGCAAGAAGGTCCAGGTCCAGATCGTGGACGCCAACACCGGCGGCTGGGGACACGTCCTCGCCGACGAGTTCACCGCTGCCGACAAGCCGGCCCTGTCCACCACCCAGCGCGCCCACTGGCTCGACTACGGCGCGGACTTCTACGCCGCCAACACGTGGAACGACGCACCCGGCGGCCGGCGCGTCATGATCGCCTGGATGAACAACTGGAACTACGGGCAGGCCGTTCCCACCAGCCCGTGGCGCAGTGCCGACTCCTTCCCCCGCCAGCTCTCCCTGCAGACCGTCAACGGCAAGGTCCAGCTGATCCAGCAGCCGGTCCGCGAACTGACCTCCCTGCGCGGCTCCGGCACCCTGGTGCCCAGCACAAGCGTCGCGAGCACCACCACGCCGCTCGCGGTGCACGGCAGCAGCCAGGAACTCCAGGCCGACCTCACCGCCGGCACCGCCGACCGCTTCGGCCTCGACGTCCGTACCGGTGGCGGGCAGCGCACCCGCATCGGCTACGACACCGCCACCGGCGAGGTCTACATCGACCGCACCGCCTCCGGGGCGACCGACTTCGACCCCACCTTCCCGGGCGTTCAGCGCGCTCCCCTCGCGCTCGACGGCGGCTGGCTGAGCCTGCACGTCCTCATCGACGCCTCCTCCGTCGAGGTCTACGCCCAGAACACGCGCGGCGAACAGGTGGTCCTCACCGACCAGATCTTCCCCGACCCCTCCAGCACCGGCGTCGACGCCTTCGCCGAAGGCGGAACCGCGACCCTCAACCACCTGCAGGCGTGGCAGCTGAACTCCATCTGGCCCTGACGAGCCTCGGGTCCGTGCGCCGGGTGGCCCGGAGGGCTTCCGGCGCGCGGGTGTCGGCGGGGGACCGGTGTCCCGGAGCGCTGCTTGTGATCAGCCCTGCCGGGCGACGTCGGCGGGTCGTTCCTCGAGGGCTGCCGCCACGCACTCGAGATCGGTGAGGGGCGCTGCCAGGTACTGGGGCGGGATCGCCCCGACCATGCGCTGCTCGATGGCGTAGTCGGCGGCCCGGGGCACGGCCAGGCGCGCGTGGCCCGCTTCGGTGAGGTGGCGGGCCGGGCGCGGCGGTGTCCGGTGGTGGCGGGCCGGGTGATGAGCCTGCCGCCTGCAGGCCCCCGCGCGCCCCGCAGGCCGACGTTTCCGGACCGCAAGGTTGCGGCCACGCGGGGGAGGGCGGCGCTGGACGTGCCGGAGTGCGGGCCCAGGAGCTGGAGGCAGGTCCGTTGGCAAGCGCCTCCAGGCGGGCGGCTCAGGCGGGGAAGCCGTAGGTGTAGCCCTGGGCGTCCAGCTGGTTGAGGAGACGGGCGAGCGCCTGCACCGTCTGCGAACGGTCACCGCCGCCGTCGTGCATCAGGATGATCGCGCCGGGGCGCAGGTCCTGGTTGATGTTGCGCAGGATGCCGTCCACACCCGGGCGCCGCCAGTCATTGGCGTCGTCGCTCCAGCCGAGCGGCTGCAGGTGATTGGCGCCGGCTATCCCCCGGATCGTGGGGCTCCAGTCGCCGCCGGGTGCCCGGTAGTACATCGGCTTCGCGCCGTTCCCCGCGGCATCGGTTATCTCACGCTTGGCGTCGACGATCTCGCGGATGTTGTACTCGACCGGCTTGCGGCTCTGCTGCTCGTCATGATGGACCGAGTGGTCGCACAGCCGGTCCCCGGCCGCGACGATCGCCTTGGTCAGATACGGGTACCTCCGGGCGAGTGGCCCGATCTCGCAGAAGGTGGCCTTCGCGTGGTGCTGGGCGAGGAGCGCCAGCACCTGCGGCGTCCACCGCGGGTCAGGGCCGTCGTCGAAGGTGAGCGCCACGGATTTGCCGCTGCCCTCGACACCATGGCTGACCAGCACGTCGTATCCCGCCGGGGCGCTCGGCAGCTGCCCGAAGGCATGCGCCGAGCCGGACCGCGGAGCAGGCCCGGACGGCACCGCGGGGGAGCCTCCACCACGGCCGGGCTGCTTCCCTCCTGCCGCGCGGCCGGATGCCGACGCGGACGGGGAAGCGGACGAGGGCGACGGCGTCTGGGACGACGTGCGCGGCTCTGGAGAGGATCGCTTCGCCGGGGCAGTGGAGCTGTTGGGTGAGCCCTGGGGTGTGTGCCCGCCTGCGTGCGGCCCGCACGCCGTGAGCGCGGCTCCCGCGATCGCCGCCGTGATGGCGGCCGCCGTCACCGCCTTGATGCTGGCCGATGCCACTGATTTACCTCCGTCGGCGCCACTCGGTGCCCGAATCGGTGCTGGTACTGGTCACGTCGACGCGCAGGCAGGGCCGAGCGCGGGCGCACCGCCGGTCGATGGCACGGCGGCGTCCGCAGCCAGGTCAGCTGGAGATCTGCGTCCCTGCGCGTCGGTGCCCAGGGTTTACCGGTCGCTCCGAGCGCTCCGGGGAGTCGGTGTGGCGGCGGGCCTCATCGCCCGGCCGCTGATCCCCGCTCTCATCGGACAGGACCAGTACACACGTTTGTACCTAATGTCCGACCACGATAAAGGACACTCGTCGCCGTGCTTAAGAATTCCAATGGGTGACGAATGTCGCATTGTGTCCTGAGGTGAAAGGGCCCGAGCAGAAAACAGGACCGGAGTGAATACAGGACCGGAGCGAATAACCGAGTCGCTGGGCGGCCCGGCCTGCCCCGTCGCGGACGGAGTCGGCGCCGTAGTGGGGGCGCGTCATCTCATCTAGAGATCACCCGGCTATCCCAGGCTCTTCAGCCGTGTCATGGCGCCGACGAGAGCGTCGCGGCAGAACGCGAGGTGATCGGAACCGTAGCCGCGCGGCCCGCATTCGATGACGAGCAGCAGGCCCAGGTAGAGGTGGTAGAGGGCCAGCCGGTGCCGGAAGGCGGGACTGAAGTCGAGGCTGCCTCCGGCCGCGATGTAGCCGGCGACAAGGTCGCTGTCGGGGTCGGTGTCGCCGCCGAAGGCCAGGGAAACGAGCTCGGCGGCCGGGTCGCCCCAGAATGCGCGTTCGTGGTCGATGAGCCCGGTGATCCGGGCGTCGTTCCCGTCGGCGCCGAGGTCGACGAAGATGTTGCCCGGCCAGAGGTCGAAGTGGACGAGCCGGGGCTCGGTGACTTCGTCGAGGGCGTACCCGCCCTCGGCCACCAGCGCCCGAATGTCGGCCGGCGGGACGTCCAGCGGGGACTGCCAGCGGTCGGTGTCCTCGAGGAGCGCGTCCACCATCGCGGTGAACGCCGTCCGCCAGTCGGGGGCGGAGAGCCCGGATTCACCGGCTGGATAGCCGAACCGCCCGTCCTGCGGGGCCAGGGTGTGCAGACGCGCGGTGATCGCACCCAGCTCGCGGCGAAGCGCCGCCCCGGCGGAGGGGCGGACGCGATCGGCCACCTTGTCCCACGGGATCCCCTCCAGGACGGAAAGGGCGAGGAAATCCTCCCCGGCATAGAGCAGTTCCGGCGTCGGCACACTGCCGCGAGGGAGGGCCGCGAGCCGCCGGTAGACCATGGCCTCCGTGGCGAGGATGCCGCGCTCGTACCGGAGGACCGCCGCGCCGGCCGGAGGGGCGAGCTTGACGACGGCTGGTCGCCCGTCGTCGAGCAGGACGCGGTAGGCGCTGTTGAACCAGCCGTCGGTCAGCTCGCTCTCAAGGCGGCACCCGATGCCCGCAGTGCTGCGCAGCAGAGCGTCGAGCTGGTCGGGGGACATGTGGCGCTTGGTCTGGCTCTGCACGGCGGCACACTTTCGGTTGCGGTCGGAGCATTGGCTACGGTGGCGCACGGCACCGAGGCGGCTCGCCTGCGTCCCGCTGGTCGCCCAGGGGAAACCGCCTGTGCTCGGTTCAGTGCCGGCGAGGCAGGTCGCCTGCCGGCGTGCCGGCGGGGCTCGTGCGGAGGGTTCCGTCCGCTCCGACGAGCCGGAACTGCCAGGGCCGGGGACTGTTGCTGGAGCCCGGGAGGAGATCGCCGTCGCGGCGCAGGGGAGCGGGCCGTCGCACCCGGTCCGTCGGCGCGCGGGATCACGAGCGTGCGTTCCGCGCCCCCGGCGAAGGCGTGGAGCCGCGACGCGACACCGTCGGCCCAGGCCGGGAGGGGGTGCTGGTCCGCGGCGTCGCACGGGATGACCGAGTCGGGGCGGGCGGGCAGCGGCAGGGTGTGGAAGCCGTGGTGTCCGCGCACCCGGCACGGGCCGGTGAGCTGTCGGTGGCCGTCCGTGAACTTCATCGGCCAGGTTCCGCCGTGCGCGCACGGTGAGCGGCGATCAGGCCCCGGTACCAGTGGTAGCTGTCCTTGGGGGTGCGGGCCAGGGTGCCGTAGTCGACGTGGACGAGGCCGAAACGCTGGTCGTAGCCGCGTGCCCACTCGAAGTTGTCCAGCAGCGACCATGCGTAGTAGCCGCGCACGTCCACACCGGCGGCGACGGCGTCGGCCACGGCGGTGAGGTGGTCGGCGAGGAAGCCGATACGGTCGGGGTCGTGGACCTGGCCGTCGGGCGCGACCGTATCGGCCTCCGCCGACCCGTTCTCGGTGATCCAGATCGGCGGCGCCTGCGGATAGCGGACGTGGAGGTCGCAGAGCAGCTCGGTGAACGCGGACGGGACGACCGGCCAGCCCATGGTGGTGTGCCGGGTGCCGTACGGGTCGAGCTCGGCCACGCCGATGTCCACGGCGGTGCGCTGCTCGGGGTCGGCCACCCGATGCGGCGCGGCGGCCACGGTGGTGGGCCGGTAGAAGTTGACGCCCAGGAAGTCCAGCGGGGCACCGATCAGGTCCAGGTCGCCCTGCAGCCGCCAGGGGCCGTCGGCGAGTCCGGCCCATGTCTCCGCCTCGTGCCGCGGGTAGCGTCCGGCGAAGAGCGGTTCCGTCCAGATGTCGTTGTGCAGGGTCTCGGCACGACGCAGGGCGGCGCGGTCCTCGGGCCGGTCGGAGGCGGCATGAATGCGGTCGAGGTTGAGCGTGATCCCGACCTCCCGTGCGCCTGCGGCACGCAGCTCCCGTACCGCGAGGCCGTGACCGACCAGCAGGTGGTGTGCGGCCGCCAGCGCGCCACGGCCCTCCTCGGCCCCAGGCGCGTGCCGCCCCTCGGCGTAGCCCACGAAGGCGGAGCAGAAGGGCTCGTTGAGCGTGATCCAGCGGTCCACCCGGTCGCCGTAGCGCTCGGCGGCGAGGGCCGCGTACTGCGCGAACGCCTCGGCGGTTTCTCGTGCACGCCAGCCTCCTCGGTCCTCCAGGGCCTGTGGCAGGTCCCAGTGGTAGAGGGTGACCGCGGGTGAGACGCCGGCGGCCAGCAGCTCGTCGATCAGGCGGTCGTAGAAGTCCAGGCCCTTGTGGTTGACCGGTCCGGTGCCTTGGGGCAGCAGGCGGGGCCAGGCGATCGAGAAGCGGTAGCCGTCCACGCCGAGCTCGCGCAGCAGGGCGACGTCCTCGCGGTAGCGGTGGTAGTGGTCGCAGGCGGTGTCGCCCGTGGCGCCCTCGAGCGTACGCCCGGGGGTGTGGCTGAAGGTGTCCCAGATGGACGGGCCACGCCCGTCCTCGGCGTGGGCGCCCTCGATCTGGTAGGCCGCGGTGGCGGCGCCGAAACGGAACCCGGCGGGCAGTACCGGGAAGGGCGGGGAACTCACGTGGCGATTCCTTATGGGTCTCTTCGAGGTCATGGCTGGGACCAGCTCGGGGGCAGCCGGCGGACATGCCACCGGCGCACGGCGGCCGAGGCAGCCCGGGCGGAGTGCTGCCTCGTGTGTGCGGTAGGGCCGCGTGTGTGCCGCCCTCGCGGCGTCCGCGTCAGCAGCCGCTCGTGATCGGGCGAGACGGTCGTTCCCCGAACGAGGCGGGTGGCTCGCGGTGCAAGGGTCACTGCTCGGGTGCGAGCCCGCGCTCCGCCAGCCAGTCCAGTTGGACGGGTGGGTTGGAGCCGCAACCGCCGCCGTGGTCGGCGAACGGCCAGACGGTCATGGTCCGGTCCTCACCCGCGTAGTGGTTGAAGGCGGCGTAGACCGTGCTGGCCGGGCAGATCGGGTCCATCAGGCCGACGCTGAACAGGGCCGGTGCGGTGGCCCGCTGGGCGAAGTGGACGCCGTCGAAGTAGTCCAGGGTGGCGAAGGTCGGCTCCACGCGGTGGCGGCTGTGCCAGCGCAGGTACTTGGCGATTTCCGGGTAGGGGCCCTCGCCGGTGATCTGGACGGCGCGGCGGAAATGGCACAGGAACGGCACGTCGGGCATCACCGCCGCCACCCTGTCCCCCAGGAGGCCGGCGGTGGCGAGGGCCAGCCCGCCGCCCTGGCTGCCACCCGCGACCACGATCCGGCGGGCGTCCAGGCCGGGCAGTTCCGCGACTGCGTCCACCGCCCGCGCGCAGTCGGTCATCAGGCGCCGGTAGTAGTAGTTCTCGGGCGAGTCGATGCCGCGGGTCATGAATCCCTCGGCCCACTGCGTGCCGTCGCCCAAGGTCCGGTCCGGGGTGTCGTGGCCCTGGCCGCGGCTGTCGACGACGAGCTGGGCGTAGCCGGCGGCGGACCAGAAGAGGTGGTCGGTGGGCACACCGCGGCCGCCGCTGTAGCCGATGTAGGTGACGACGACGGGCAGCGGGCCTTCGGCTCCGCTCGGGCGGAGCAGCCAGGCGGCCACCGGTTCGCCGTTCCAGCCGGGGAAGCGCAGGTCGTCCACCTCGACGGTGCGCAGCCGGAACCGGTCGGTGACGCGCTCGGCCTTCACCGCCCCACCCTGTGATCGGGCGTCGTCGAGGGTGTGCTGCCAGAAGGCGTCGAAGTCGTGCGGTGCGGTCGACACCGGTCGGTAGCCGACGAGTTCGTCATGGCCGAGGTCGGTGAGAGGCATGGGGACTTCCTCCGGATGGAGAGACGGTGAAGCGGCGGGGTGATGGAACATGAACAGCACGAGAACTCCTGGGCATGGGCGGTGGCCGTCACCGCCCGAGGACGAGCGGCCGCCGGTCCGGGAGGCGGACGCTCAGCCGTCCGCCTGGGAGGAGTCGAAGCGGAACGCTGCGAGGCGGATGCGGCCGTGAAGGACCAAGGTCAGATCGTGCAGGCCGGCCTCGACGCCGGACAGCTTCGTGGCGACCGTGGTCCAGGCGTACTGGTCGCCGGTGACCGGCACCGCGATCCGCGCCGGCTTCCGCTCGCCCACCCGCAGCTCCACGCTCGCCTCGCCTGCAGCATCGCCCTCGCGGGCGACTTCGGCCTCGAACCGAACCGCTCCGGTCAGGTCGACGGAGCGGAACAGCAGCGTGGCGGGGCGCGCCGGATCGGCGGGGGCGACCGCGTCGCCGGAGGCTCGGGTGGCGTCGACGAGGGTGAGGTCCGCGTGGTCGTCGAAGTCGACGGCCAGGGTACGCCGGTCGACGACCGCGCGGGGGCTGGGCGCGGGCCCGGTCACGGCGAGCCGCGCGGTGCCGACGATGTGCTCGGCGGAGCGCGCGAGCAGCACCTCGTAGTCACCGGGGTCGACGGTGAAGGCTCCGGTGGTCACGTCCCAGTGGGCGAGCCGTTCGGCGGGGAGCCGGAAGGTCAGCTGCCTGCTCTCGCCCGGGTCGAGCCGGACCTTGCGGAAATCGGCCAGCCGCAGCCGGGGCGCCTCGTAGCGGGCGTGCAGCGGCCGGACGTAGAGCTGGACGACCTCGCTTCCGGAACGCGCGCCGGTGTTGGCGAGCGTCACCGTGACGTCCACCGAGCCGTCCTGGGCCACGGAGTCCGCGGAGAGCCGCAGGTCGCGGTAGGTGAAGTCGGTGTACGACAGGCCGTGGCCGAACGGGTAGAGGGATGCGGCGCGGTGGTACTGGTAGGTCCAGCCGGCCTTGATGACGTCGTAGTCGAGCGGGTGCGGCAGCTCGTCGTCGCCGCGGTACCAGGTCTGCGGCAGTCGCCCGGCCGGGTCGGCCTCGCCGAACAGTACGGCGGCCAGCGCGTGGCCGGTCTCCTGACCACCGTGCGAGGTCCACAGCACGGCCGGCAGGTGGGCGTCGGCCCAGTCGACGGCGTAGGGGTAACTGCTCATGACGACGAGTGCGGTCTCCGGGCGGACCGCGGCAACGGTGCGCAGCAGTGCTTCCTGGGTCTCGGGAAGGGCGATTCCGGTACGGTCCTCGGTCTCGCGACCGTTGATCATCGGGTGGTTGCCGAGGACGACGATCGCCACGTCGGCCTCCTCGGCGGCGGCCCGCGCCTCGGCCGCGCCGTCGTGCAGCAGTTCTCGCTGCCAGCGCTCGGCCGTCGCGGGGCCCTCGGCGGTGACGCGCACCCGGCCGTCGGCGGGATCGAGGACGGCGTAGCGGCCGGTGCGCACGTTGCGGAGCAGGAAGGTGTCGCCCTCACCGTCCGGGGCGGGCTCCAGACGGAAGGTCTCGTTGACGAACCAGTTCTTCAGCAGCGTCTGTTCGGCGACGAGCGAGGCGTCGTCCTGAAGGCCGAGGTAGCGGCCGGTCGCGGCCTCGCACAGGGTGAGGACGCCGTCGCCCCACTCCTGGATGTCGAAGGCGGCTGCGCCCAGCGGCTCGCCGGTGGTGCGGGAGCGCAGCGCGATCCGGTCGGCACCCTGCACGCAGACCACCTCGCCGCCCGCCTGCGCGAGCGCGGCGCGCAGACCGGTCGCGATGCCGACCTGGTACGGCAGGGTGCCGCTGTACCAGTCCTCGTACAGGGTGTCGGCGTGCGGGCCGATGACCGCGACCCGCAGTACGCGGGCCGGGTCCAGGGGCAGCAGGCCGTCGTTCTTGAGCAGCACCACCGACTCGGTCGCGGCGCGTCGGGCGAGGGCACGGTGCTCGGGGCAGTCGATCACCTCAGGGCCGATGCCGGCGTACGGGTCGAGGTCCGGGTCGAACTCACCGAGACGGAAGCGGACCTGCAACTGGCGGCGCACCGCCCGGTTCACGTCCTCCTCCTCTATCAGTCCGCGCTCCAGCGCCTCGCGCAGTCGTCCGATCACGGTCGCGCTGTCCTCGCGGTGGTCGGTGAAACTGTCGATGCCGGCTTTCAGCGCGGCGGCATGGGACGTGGCGTGGTCCTCGAAGTAGTGCTCCATTTCCACCAGGTTGGAGGGCGCCTGCTCGTCGCTGACCACGAACAGTTCGTGGCCGGTCTTCCGCGCCCAGCGCCGCAGTTCGTCCTCGAGGAGCGGACTGACATGGCACGGGCGGCCGTTGACCAGGTTGTACGCGGCCATCGCGCCGGTGGCCGCGCCGGAGGCGATGATCGGGCGGAAGGCGGCCAGGTCGTACTCGTGCAGCACGCGGGGGCGCAGGCCGGAGGAGGTGACGCAGCGGCCGTTCTCGTTGTTGTAGGCGAGGAAGTGCTTGAGCACCGGGGCGGCGCGCAGGTAGGTGGGATGGTCGCCGGCCAGGCCCTGGCAGTACGCGGTACCGACGCGTGCGGTGTGCAGCGGGTCCTCGGAGTAGCCCTCCTCGTTGCGGCCCCACCGCGGATCGCGCAGCAGGTTCACCACGGGCGACCAGATCTGCAGGCCGTTGGGGCCGAACCCGGTCGTGGTCGGCCGGTGCCGGTGGAGAGCGCGCAGTTCGACTGAGACCGCCTCGGCGACAGCGCGCACCAGATCCTCGTCCCATGAGGCGCCCAGCCCCACGGCCTGGGGAAAGACGGTCGCCGCCCCCATCCCGGCCACACCGTGCAACGCCTCTGTTCCGGTACGGAACGAGGCGATGCCCAGGCGTGGGACGGCCGGGACGTACTGGTGCAGCAGGGCGAGCCGCTCGTCCAGTGTGAGCCGGTGCAGCAGGTCGTCGACGCGCTCGCTCATCGGAAGGGCGGGATCGCGGAACGGCAACCCGACTTCGGGCAAGGCACGCATGGACGGGCTGTTCACGTGGGAACCCCTTGTGTCTGAGCAAGGTGGGAAAGGTGTGGGGGCGGCGCTGTGGCGGCGCCTGTGTCGAAGCGCTTCGAAAGTGCCATGGAGCCGACTGGCTGTCAATCGGCCGGTGACCGTTTTCGTCGTCTCTTAACCCGCCTCAGCTGCCTGGACACCGGATAACTCAGAGGAGCGGGCAGGTCGGAACCGGTGCCGAGGGAGAAGGAGGAGAGTTGTGTCAGACCGCTTGTCGCGTGCGATTCCCGGCGTTAACGTTAACGCTGTCGAAGCGCATCGACTGCCTCGTCCCGGCCACCTACCGTCCGCCTCCGAGTGACCCACCGTGCCTCCTCCTCTGCACCGCGCGATGTGCGCGGAGACGTACCTTTCCCTGTCAGAGCTCTCCGCGGCCAGCGGGGCCACTGATCGCCATGTAGAGCTGTCGCCCCACGCGCCGGCCATCCAGTGAAGAGGTGGCAAATGCCGCCTGACGGGGATCGGCGGCACACCGGTTCCGGGCCACGGCTCGCGTAACCGACGGCGTCATCCGCGACAGCGGCGCCGGACCACCGTCCCCGAGCCATGGGCACGCAGGCTGCCGGACCTGGTCGACCTTCCGCCGGACGATCGTCGGCCGGCGGATGGCGAACCACATGCGGACCGAACTCCCGCCGGACGCCCGGAGAGGGTCCTGCGACGGAGACGGATCAAGAACGACTCCGGACTCATCCATCGCGTGATCGCGGCTCGCGATACGTATCCATCCGGAACGCCGAGCGGCTCACGGACATCCGTGCCGCCGCCTCGGTCGGCTCCGCCGTGGACAGCAACGACAACGCGACGGCCGATGGCCGCGGCCCTGAAAGGCCCTTCAAGGTCGAGCTGATCGAGATCCAAGGCCCCTGGCGGGACTTCCAGCACGTCGAGCCCGGCGATCTTCCAGTGGGGCACGTGGTACAACGAGGAGCGACTCCACTCCGTCCTCGGCCACGTGCCGCCCGCCGGGCACGAACGCGTCTGGTGGCGGCAACAGGAAGCCACCCCGCAGTCCGCTTGGGACAAGATCGCCGGACTCTACGCACGCGGGGTAGCTCATTCACCTTCTCGGCGAGGCCATGCTCGGCCAGGGTGGCCAGGGCGTCGGCGATCGCGCCGGAGGATTTTTCGACCACGCGGCTGATCTCGCTGGAGCGAACCCCGCCGGCGGAGAAGCCTCTCCGGTCAGCCGACGCCCTGCAGGCGCCAGATCTGGTTCTTCTTGGTGCTGAGGGCGCTGACCGGATCGCAGGTCCACTGGTGGATGAGGGCTCGCGGCTGGGTGGAGACGTCGGAGACGTCGACGCACTTGCCGCTGTGGACGGCGACGAGTTGGTAGTCCTGGCTGTTGCCGAGGGCTGTGACGGGGTTGAGGGTGAACATCTGGTTGGTGGCGCCGTTGCAGGTGTACTGGATGACGGCGGCGCCGTCGGCGGTGGAGGCGCCGGAGACGTCCAGGCACTTGCCGCTGAGTTCGTTGACGACGGTGTAGGTGTTGGTCCGGCCGGCGACCGGCTTGAGGTCGAGCATCTGCTGGTAACCGCCCTCGCAGTAGTACTGCTGGTACTGGGTGCCGTTGGCCGTGCTGAGATTGGTGTCGTCCAGACACTGGCCGCTGTTCTCGCTGACCGCCACGGTGGAGACGGTGGTGTTGGACGGCGGGAGCAAGGTGATGGTGTAGCCGTCCTTGGCGTTGGTGTAGGGAACGGTCAGCGAGGCGGCGTTGTTGCTGACGGTCACGGTGGTATCGGAGACGGTGGTGGGCCCGGTGACCGGGGCGCCGTTGTCGTAGGGGATGCGCTGGACGACGGCGCGCACCTTGCCGTTCTCCACGACCGAGGTGGTGTTCAGTCCGGTGAGGTTCACGGTGACGTTGCCCGCGTTGCCGTTGCTGCCGATGAGGACCTTGGCGTTCCTGGCGGTGTTGTCCTTGGTGGCCAGGCCGTCGGTGTTGCTGCCGGGGGTGTAGTTGACGATGTTGCCGGTCTGGGAACCGTAGTAGCGGTACATGAACCACTCGCCCAGCGGCAGGTACTGGCCGGAGCTGTTCTTGGTGAGCAGGTGGGCCTCGTAGTCGTGGAGATTCGTGCCGGAGGCCCAGTTGCCGCGCAGGCCGTCTGCGCCGGCCCGCTCCAGGCGGCCGATGAACCAGGCGCCACCGCCCGGGGACTGCATGGACAAGGTCGCGTACTCGTTGATCTGGTACGGGCGGGTGTTGGTCAGGCCCGCCGCGGAGAGGGTGGAGTTGGCGCGGCCGACATCGGTGACCGGGTCACCGGGTTCGTCGTGCCAGCTGTAGATGTCGGGGGCGACGTTGTTGGCCTTGACGTAGTTGAGGTAGGTCGTCCACCAGGTGTTGGAGGAGTTCGGCTGGCTCGCGATGCTGGGGCCGACGATCAGCTGGTTCGGGAACGCCGCCCGGACCCGGGCGTAGAAGCGCGACCACATCTGCAGGTACTGGGCCTGTGACGGCGCCCAGAAGCCCTTGCCGTCGGGCTCGTTCCACAGGTCCCACTCGACCGTCATGTTGTTGGCCTTGACGTCGCCTATGAGCTGCGTGACGAAGTTGTCGAACTGCGTCCAGTCACCGTTGTCGCCGGGCCAGCCCTGGCTGGTGGTGCCGTCCGCGCCCCACAGGTCGTGCGGGAGCAGCACGAAGGTGCCGCCGAGGGCCACGGTGCGCTTGTACTGGGCGAGCGTGGCGTTCCAGCGGGTCTGGTAGTCGGCGAGGCTGGTCGCGTAGCCGCCACTGTTGAGCTGGGCGCCCCCGGCCCGCATGAAGTGCCACTTGATGTCCTTGAAGAAGTGGTCCTGCGGCAGCGAGCCGTCGGGGGTCATCCCGTAGATCATGCCCGAGGCGCGGTAGGCGGGGGCGCCTCCGGCTGTGGCGAAGTCCACCGTGACGCTGGTGTCCACCGCGTGCGCAGCCGTGCCGGGCAGGGCGGCGGCGCCGAGTGAGGCGAGAAGTACGGCGAGCGCCGTGGCCGTGCGGCCTCGGGGACGCCGTGCCGTTCGGGGTCTGCCGGTGGGGCCGGCCGGTCGGAGAAAGCGGGGGAGGGGCATTGACGGTCTCCAGGATCGCAGTCCGGGCGTGCTTGCTCACTGTCTTCCGACCCGTCCACACGTGCCCTGTGTGCAGAGGAGCGAGGAGGGGTGACGGGCCGTCAGAGGGGTAGGGCCGGGCGCATCGAATCGGTTCGCGACCGGAAAAGCTAGAAGCAGGCGTGAGCGAGCGTCAAGACTTCGGACAGAGACCGCAGGTGAGCCGAGAGTGCAGGACTGGCGCGGGCAGAATTGTGCCTGCCGCTTGCGGATGGATCCGTCGTGTCAATCCTCTTAAAACGAACCGGTTCGACATCTTGACGTCCATCCGGAGTTCGTCGACAGTGAGGGCTTATTCCGAACAGCCGCGTGACAGCCGGTTCGCCCTCCGAATTGTTAGCGCTAACAATTCGCGGGTGGCCCGCCGGCGGAGCCGCTCGCCCGCCCTCAGTCCCCATCAGCCGTCCGCAGCCCACCGCCAACCCGGTTGGCGGCGCGGCTCGCTGTCCCGTATCGATGAACAAAGGAGTTCATGGTGCCTGCGCTGCACGTTTTTCGCCGACTGCGCCGGGGGCTGGTCGTCTCCTTGGCCGCGGTGGCGCTCGCCTTCACCAGCCTCATCGCCTTCAGCGACGCCTCGCACGCCGCCGCACAAGGGCCCTGCGACATCTACGCGGCGGGCGGAACGCCGTGCGTCGCGGCGCACAGCACCACCCGCGCGCTGTTCGCCTCCTACAACGGCCCGCTCTACCAGGTGCAGCGGGCGTCGGACAACACATTGCAGAACATCGGGGTGTTGTCCGCCGGAGGTGTCGCCAACGCCGCGGCGCAGGACTCGTTCTGCGCGGGCACCACCTGCACCATCACCCGCGTCTACGACCAGACCGGCGGCGGCAACACCCTGGTCTACCAGGGCCCTGGCGGGACCGGCGGCGCCGACACGGCGGCCACCGCGACCACCGAAGCGATCAGTGTGGGCGGCCAGAAGGCCTATGCGCTCTACATCAACCCGGGCAACAGCTACTTCGCGTACAACTCCTCCGGGGGCGTGCCGACCGGCAGTTCACCCGAGGGCGAGTACATGGTCACCAGCGGCACCCACGTCAACAACGGCTGCTGCTTCGACTACGGCAACACGGAGATCGACCACAAGGCCGACGGCAACGGCGCCATGGACGCGATCAACTTCAGCACGGAATGCTGGTTCGGCGGCTGCAGCGGAACCGGGCCGTGGGTGCAGGCGGACCTGGAGAACGGCCTGTTCTCCGGCGGCAGCAAGACGTGGAACCCCAACCAGGTCTCCCAGACCAGCCGTTTCGTCACCGCGATGCTCAAGAACAACGGCACCACCCAGATGGCGCTCAAAGGCGCCGACGCCCAGTCCGGGAGCCTGACCCAGCTCTACAGCGGCGCACTGCCCAGCGGATGGAACCCGATGCACAAGCAGGGTGCCGTCATCCTCGGCAGCGGCGGCGACTGCTGCCAGACCAACCGCAACGCGAGCGCGGGCACCTTCTACGAGGGCGCCATGGTCACGGGCTACCCCTCCGACGCCACCGACGCCGCGGTCCAGGCCAACATCGCCGCGGCCGGCTACAGCACCACCACCCCCTTCACCCCGGGCGCGAAGGTGTCGCTGCAGGCCACCACCTCCTGCTGCACCGGCGACTACCTGCAGCACGACACCAGCGACGACAAGGTCGTGATCGCGCCGGTGACCTCCGGCAGCTCCGCCACCGTCAAGGGCGACGCCACCTGGATCGTCCGCGCCGGTCTGGCCAACAGCAACTGCGTCTCCTTCGAGTCGGCCAACACGCCCGGCAGTTACATCAGGCACTACGCCTTCCAGCTCCACCTCCAGCCCAATGACGGCACCAGCCAGTTCGCCGCCGACGCCACCTTCTGCTCCAAGCCGGGAAACAGCGGCACGGGTTACTCACTGCAGTCCTTCAACTACCCGGCCAAGTACATCCGCCACTACAACTTCACCGGCTACATCGCGAGCAACGGCGGTACCAACGCCTGGGACAACCCGACGTCGTGGGCCCAGGACACCAGCTGGCTGGCCGCAGCGCCCTGGAGCTGACGAGCAACCAGCCCCGGGTCCGGTGCCGAAGAGGGGCGACTCCACACCGGACCCGGAGGCGTCAACGCAACCCGCGCCGTCCGCACAGCCGCACACCGGGGGTTCGTCGACGCCCACATCACGCCCCACCCTGTGAAGGAGTTCTCATGATCAAGCCACCGTGGATACGCAGCGTCAGACGCGCGCTGCTCGCGGCCGGTGCCACCGCCGCGCTGGCCGCCGGCCTGCTCACCGCCACGGCCACCACCTCGCAGGCCGCCACCCAGGGGCCGTGCGACATCTACGCCGCGGGCGGCACCCCCTGCGTCGCCGCGCACAGCACCACCCGCGCCCTGTACGGGGCGTACAACGGCCCGCTGTACCAGGTCAGGCGCGCCTCCGACAACACCACCCTGAACATCGGCCTGCTGAGCGCCGGCGGATACGCCAACGCCGCCGCGCAGGACTCCTTCTGCGCGAACACCAGCTGCGTCATCACCGTCATCTACGACCAGTCCGGCAAGGGCAACGACCTCACCCAGGCACCCGCGGGCGGAGCCGCCGGCGGGCCGGACAACCTCGCCAACGCCTTCGAGGCGCCGGTCACCGTCGGCGGGCACGAGGCGTACGGCGTCTACGTGGCCCCCGGCACCGGCTACCGCAACAACAACACCAACGGCATCGCCACCGGCGACCAGCCCGAGGGCATGTACGCGATCTTCGACGGCACCCACTTCAACGGCGGCTGCTGCTTCGACTACGGCAACGCCGAGACCAGCAGCACCGACACCGGCAACGGCCACATGGAGGCCATCTACTTCGGCAACAGCAAGGCGTGGGGCTACGGCAGCGGCAACGGCCCCTGGGTGATGGCCGACCTCGAGAACGGCCTGTTCTCCGGGGTCAACCGCACGTTCAATGCCAACGACCCCACCGTGAACAACCGGTTCCTGACCGCCATGGTCAAGGGTGGCCCGAACCAGTGGGCCATCCGCGGCGGCGACGCCCAGGCGGGCAGCCTGTCCACCTACTACAGCGGCGTGCGCCCCAACGTCTCCGGCTACAACCCGATGCACAAGGAAGGCGCGATCATCCTCGGCATCGGCGGCGATAACAGCAAGGGCGCCCAGGGTACCTTCTACGAAGGCGTGATGACCTCGGGCTACCCCTCGGACGCCACTGAGAACGCCGTGCAGGCCAACATCACCGCCGCCGGCTACAACAGCGGCTCGACCAGCACCGGCTCGCTGACGCCCGGCTCCCGGATCTCCCTGCAGGCCACCACCTCCCCCTGCTGCACCTCGGACTACCTGCGCCACGACGACGCCGACACCAAGGTCGTCATCTCCAGCATCAACTCCTCCAGCTCGGCCACCGACAAGGCCGACGCCACCTGGATCGTCCGCGCCGGCCTGGCCAACAGCTCCTGCCTGTCCTTCGAGTCCGCCAACAACCCAGGCCAGTTCCTGCGCCACTACAACTACGAGCTCTACCTGAACACCGACAACGGCGGCAGCTCGTTCGCGCAGGACGCCACCTTCTGTCCCACCACGGGCAACAGCGGGGTCGGCCACTCCTTCCAGTCCGTCAACTACCCGACGAAATACATCCGCCACTACAACTACACGGTCTACATAGCCAGCAACGGCGGCTCCAACGCCTGGGACTCCACGTCGTCGTGGGCCCAGGACACCAGTTGGCTCACGGCATCTCCCTGGAGCTGACGCGGGACCGGACTCTCCGAGCGCCTTCAGCAGCGAGCGCGGCAGCCATGCAGAATCGCAGGGAGGCCGCGCTCGCTTCCTCTCATGGACTCTTCCAAGGCATGGCGGTGGACGCCGGCTCGGTGGCCGAGCCGGCGTCCAGGGCCAAGCCGCAGAGTGTCAGACGGCGTCCAGCTCGGCGATCTCCTCATCCGTCAGCTTCAGGTCGGCAGCCGCCGCCGAGTCACGGATGGTCTCCGGCCGGCTCGCGCCGGGAATCGGAACGACGACCGGCGACTTCGCGAGCATCCACGCCAGGCAGACCTGCTGGGGGCTCACCCCGTGAGCCTCGGCGACGCGCGCGAACGGTGTGTAGGCAGAGCCCAGTTCGCGTGCACGGGAGATGCCGCCCAGAGGGCTCCACGGCAGGAACGCGATGCCGAGCTCGTCACACAGCTGAAGCTCGGGCTCGCTGGAGCGGAAGGCAGGCGAGAACTGGTTCTGGACGGAGACCAGGCGGCCGCCGAGGATCTCGCCCGCCTGCCGGATCTGGTCCGGGTCGGCGTTGGAGATACCGGCCATCCGGATCTTGCCCTCGTCGAGGAGTTCCCGCACCGCACCGACCGATTCGGCGTAGGGGACCTTGGGATCGGGACGGTGGAACTGATAGAGCCCGATGGCCTCCACGCCGAGGCGGCGCAGGGAGGCCTCACAGGCCTCCTTGATGTGCTTGGGGGAGCCGTCCTGTGTCCAGCTGCCGTCTCCGGGACGCAGGTGGCCGCCCTTCGTGGCGACGAGGACATCCCCACCCAGCGCGTGCGAGGCGAGAGCCTTGGCGATCAGGGTTTCGTTATGACCGACTTCACCGGCGTCCCGGTGATAGGCATCGGCGGTGTCGATCAGCGTCACGCCGGCGTCGAGCGCGGCGTGAATGGTGGCGAGGGAACGTGCCTCCTCGGGGCGGCCCTCGATCGACATGGGCATGGCGCCCAGACCGATCGCGCTGACCTCGACGTCACCGATGCGGCGAGTATGCATGTGCTCGAGACCTCTTTCGGCGTACGGGGAACTGATGCCGACCAACACCTGCGGCAGGGACCCGCGGCGACGTCGGCACAACCCAGCGTCGTGGAGCAGCAGCCAGGGGTCCAATAGAAGAAAGCGAACGCATTCAGCAGCCGGCCATCTGAATGGGGCGACCTTCACAACGCTCACCGATCGCAGCGTGAACCAAACGGCGCGCATCGTCCATGCCACCGGGTGAGGTCCGGCTGCGGAAGCCTCGCGGCAACGCGGTGCGTGCGTGCCTGCCCGTCAGGCGATGCCGTCGGCCAGGGTCTCGCGCACAACAATCGCCGCGCGCTCCGCATCCTCCCGCGAGACGTCGAGGTGGAACACGAACCGGAACTGCGGTCCGCCCGTGCACAGCACACCCCTGGCAGTCAGCCGCTCCACCAGGTCCTGCGGCGTGACCCCCGCGACGGCCCGTGCGAACACCATGTTGGTGCGGGCCGCGCCGACCTCGAGTCCCGGTACGCCGTCGAGGGCTTCGGCGAACAGCGCGGCGTTGGCGTGGTCCTCGGCCAACCGCTCGACGTGGTGGTCCAGCGCGTACGACGCGGCCGCCGCCAGCACTCCCGCCTGCCGCATGCCTCCGCCCAGAACCTTCCTCCACCGCCGTGCCTCACTGACGAGTTCCCGGGAACCGAGCAGCATCGAGCCCACCGGTGCCCCCAAGCCCTTGCTGAAACACACCGAGACGCTGTCGAAACGCTCCGCGATCTTCCGTGCTCCCTCGTAGGGATCGCCGCCGCCGGCCACCGCGGCGTTGAAGAGCCTGGCCCCGTCCAGGTGCGTCGCCAGGCCGTGCTTGCGGGCCACGGCCGTGGCCGACTCCAGATACTCCGGAGCGATCACCATGCCCCCGAACGTGTTCTCCAGACACAGCAGCCGGGTCCGTGCGAAATGCGGATCGTCCGGCTTGACCGCCGCCTCGACGTCCGCGAGGTCGAGTGTCCCGTCCTCCTGGTGCGGCAACGGCTGCGGCTGAATCCCGCCGAGCGCCGCCGCCCCGCCGCCCTCGTGGGAGTAGACGTGCGCGTTCCACCCTGCGATGTACTCGTCACCACGCCCGCAGTGACTGAGCAGTGCGCACAGATTGCTCTGGGTGCCCGACGAGACGAAGAGCGCGGCGGGGAAGCCGAGCAACTCCGCCAACCGTTCCTGCAAGGCATTCACGGCGGGATCGTCGCCGAACACGTCGTCCCCCACCTCGGCCCGCGCCATGGCCGTACGCATCGGATCGGTGGGGCGGGTGACGGTGTCGCTCCGCAGGTCTATGACGTTGTCCATGCCTCCTTCCTACCGGACCACCGTCCGGGGAGCGTCGACGGGGCGGCCGCTCAACGTCGTGTACTGGCCCCCGAGACCCGCTTGCGCCCCAGCCCCCGCCGCGAGCCGCTTCACACCCGTCCCCGCCTCCCCGGTCGAGGACCGTGTGACCGGCCCGGTCTTCGACTTCCCGCCCTGCCCACAGGGACGTCCCGCACGAGGGGCGCGAGCTGCGTCCCGAACTGCCCGCTCACGGCGCGGTCCTGGTGCGCTTGACCCCGCCCGGCACACCCGCCTGAGCCGAGCCACGGCACCCGCCTGAGCCGAGCCACGGCACCCGCCTGAGCCGGGACACGGCCGGGGGCGGACGGACAACGCCGGCCATCACCCATCGGTGGTGCGCCGGATCCCGCAAGGAGTTGATCTGCTGGGCTCCGGGCACGACGACCACGCAGCCGACGTCAAGCCGCCCGAGCAGACGACGGAAGTGCCGGTCCGGACCGTAGGGCTCGTCCGCGGTGCCCCAGACGGCGGCAAGCCCCCGACCGCCCCTGCGAACTGCCTGAATTCCCCACGTCACGCTGGTGGATGTCCTAGAGTTTGAGCGGGCGGACCAACAGCGAAAGCGGTGGCGGGGATCAAGGCCGGCCCAGCCGGCTGCTCGGGCGACTCCACCACAACAGGCAGCCACCGAACACTACTTCTGCGGAGACTGTGACCCGTGGGACCGGAACGCTTCCGCATCGCCGCCGTGCTCGGCACCCGCCAGGGCAGCGGGTATCTCTTGACACCCCGTCTCGTCCTCACCGCCGGGCACGTGGTGCAGAACCGCTATCTGGCGAAGGTCGCGACGCTCGGCGGTGTCGGCGAGGTCGAATGCCGCGTGGTGTGGTCTCGGCACGACCGCGAGTGCGATGCGGCGCTGCTGCTGGCCAAGCGAGACCTGATCCCCGCCGAACTCGCCGAGCACCTGGAGCCGGTGCGCTGGGGCGTGCCCTCAGGACTCGCTCCGATGGAATCCTGCCAGGCCATCGGCTTCCCGCAGATGCAGCGCGACGGCGAGGACGGACTCGACACGGAGCAGATCGTCGGCACGTTCAAGCCTGGTTCCCGCATGGTCCGCTCGCGACACGTACTCGACAGCCCGTATACGCCGCCTCTCGCGCGCACGGAAGGCCCTTCCCCGTGGGCGGGCATGTCCGGTGCGGCTCTGTTCGCACAGGGAACGATCATCGGGGTGGTGGTGACCGACCCCGTCGACTGGCAGCACGGTCGCCTTGAAGCCGTACGCAGCCGCGTCCTCTTCGGGGACCCGGAGTTCGTGGAGCGGCTGGTGCAACACACCGGTCATCAGCCGACCGTGGACGAACTCACGGATCCCGAGCACAACCCGCACGCCGAGTTCGAGCGCCGGTACGCGGCGTACGTGGCCGAGTTCTACAACGAACTCAGGATTTTCGGGCTCGACTTCAGCCGCCAGGAACACGCGCAGTGGCCGCTGGACACGGCGTATCTGAGCCTGGAGCTGGCGCCCCACCACAGGCGCAGGCCGGGATCGGAGGACGCGGTCGGCGAGCCGGGCGGCCGGTTCCACGATCCGGTCGGCGGCGGCCGACAGCGCGTCGAGACGGCGTTCGCACGCCGGACCCGCATCCTCCTGCGCGGCCACGCCGGCTCCGGCAAGACGACCTTGGTGCAGTGGCTGGCCGTGACCGCAGCCCGCCGGGAGTTCCCACTGGCGCTCGGGCACCTTCAGGGCTGCCTGCCGTTCGTTCTGCCCCTGCGCACCCTCACCCGACGCGACGCGCTGCCGGAACCACAGGACTTCCTCTCCGCCGTCGGCAATCCGCTGCAGTCCCTGCAGCCCGAAGGCTGGGCCGACCAGGTCCTTCAGTCCGGGCGCGGGCTCCTGCTCATCGACGGCGTGGACGAGATCCAGGAGGGCGACCGACAGCGGACCCGGGACTGGCTCAAGCAACTGATCACCCTCTACCCCGACTGCGTCTTCCTGGTGACGACCCGGCCCTCGGCCGTGGACGACGGCTGGCTGAGCAGCCAGCAGTTCACCGAGCTGAACCTGCTGCCGATGAACCGCCAGGACGTCACCGCGTTCATGCATCGCTGGCACCAGGCAGCGGCCCGGACCGTCGAGCGCCCAGATGAACGGGCCCAGCTGGCGGAGTACGAGCAGGTACTGGCCGATGCCCTGCCCCGCAAGAACGACTTGGGCCGCCTTGCGACCAACCCCCTGATGTGCGCGATGATCTGCGCGCTGCACCGTGACCGCAATTCCTATCTGCCGCAGAACCGGCTGGAACTCTACGAGGCCGCGCTGAGCATGTTGCTGGTCCGTCGCGACGTGCAGCGGAGGGTGGGCACGCATCTGCAGATCAACGAGAGCGCACAGCTGTGGCTGCTGCAGCAGCTCGCCTACTGGATGATCCGCAACGGCCATGCCGAAGCCGACCGCTCCAACGTGCTGCGGGTCGTCGCCGATGCCCTGCGCTCGATGCCCCAGGTCGCCGCGCCCGAGCAGGCCGCAGACGTCCTGGACCACCTGCTGCTGCGCAGTGGAATCCTGCGCGCGCCATCCCCCGACACCGTCGAGTTCATCCACCGCACGTTCCAGGACTACCTCGGTTCGAAGGCCGCCGTGGAGGGCCAGGACCTCAACCTGGTGGCCGCGCACGCCCACGAGCCGCAGTGGGAAGACGTGGTGCGGATGGCCGTCGGGCACGCCCGCGCGGACGAACGCGCCATCCTGCTGCGCCGCCTGCTGGAACTCGGCGACATGGCCGCCTCCCCGCAACGCGAGCGGCTGCACCTGCTTGCCGCAGCGTGCCTGGAGCACGCGACGGCTCTCGCTCCTGACGTGCGCGCCGAGGTCGAGAGGCGTGCGGCTGCACTGGTTCCACCCGAGAGCCCGGCGGACGCCGAGCTGCTCGCTCAGGCCGGAACAGTGGCACTGGACCTGCTCCCGCCACCCGAGGGGCTCACGGCGGGGCAGGCCGGCGCCGTCGTCCGTACCGCCCGCCTGCTGGGCGGGGAGCATGCCTATCAGGTGCTGCACTCCTTCCGGGCGCATCCGGACCAGAACGTGCGGCAGGAACTCGCGGACGCCTGGGACGGCTTCGACGCCCGGGCATACGCGGAGGGCATCCTCGTCCACACCCCGCTCGCGGGAGTACGCCTCACCGTAAGCAGTTCGGCGCAGCTCTCCGCGCTCTCGACGATGGGTCCGGTTCCCGCGCTCGCCTGTGTGGGCGACTTCCCGGCAGAGGCACTCGCGCCCGTGCTCCGGCGCGCCCGCCCGGACGACTTCACCCTGGATGCCAACGACGTGCTGCGCGACCTTGAGTTCCTGGCGGTGGAACTGCCGGAGCTGTCCGCGTTGTGCCTCTCCGACTGCGGCGGCCTCACGGACTACTCGGCGCTGCGTCGCCTCCGTATGCACACCGTCATACTCCGGAACGTGCCCAGCGGCCCCGACCTGTCCCCGTTGCAGGACGTGGAGACACTCCACGATGCAACGTTTCGATGGGATCGGGGCGGGGCGGCACGCCGCCTCACGCTGACAGACGTCCGCTTTCCGAAAGGTCTCCGACGCCTCCGGCTCCTGGGCAACCTGGTCGTCGCCGACCTCCACGCCGTCCGTCGCTGGCCGCACCTCGCCTCGCTCACCCTGTCCGGCGCACCGGTTCCTGCCGAAGAGCTGTCCGCACTCAGCCGGCTCCCCTCGCTGAAGGACGTGGACCTCGCCATCGAAGACCTCTGCCCATCGGACCTCTCACAGGTGGTGCGCCTGCCCGGCGTCACCAGCGCGCAGGTCACCACCTATGCGACCGCAGACCTCTGCACGGCAGACCTCCTTCCCCGGATGCTTCCCTCACTTCAGGAGCTGCGCCTGCACGTACAGTTCACGCACGCAGGCCGCAGGCCGGCGACCGTGGACCTCTCCGCGCTCGCCGGCATCGCCGACGTCTCGGTCACCCTGAGCTGGGCATCCTCAGGCGATCTGCGGGTCACCGGAGCCGAGTGCCTTCCGCCTGGTTCGGTACGCCAGGTGCTGAGGAACCAACCCACGGCGGAGGCGCCGAAGCCACCGTCTCCCTGGTGGCGCCGCCTCGGCGGCCGGTGACGGAGACGGGGCGGGGCGGCATGCTTTACCGTCGATCATCAGTCGACGACAGGAGGGTCAGTGCCGGACTTCCAGGACATCGAACTCGCCGCCGCGGTGAGGGCGATCAGGGACGGGCTGATGCAGGCGGCAGCGGCCGGGGCCGGGGAAGCGGTGCGCTTCGAGGTCGGCCCGATTCAGATGGAGTTCACGGTCGAACTGCGGCGCGAGGCCGGGGCCAAGGGCGGAGTCAAGGCGTGGGTGGTCAACGCCGACGCCGATGCGAAGGCCTCCCAGGGCCGTACCCATCGAATCGCCTTCACCCTCACAGCCAAGGACGCCGCCGGGGGCAACCTGGAGGTCGGTAACGACACCCACGGAAGCACCCGACGCTTCAACTCCGTGGAGTAGTCTCCCCCTCTTGCAGCGCTCCCTTCCCTACCCTGCACGACGCCGGCTGCCCGTGCAGCAGCAGGCTGCCGTCGGTGAACGGCCTGGTCAACTACTCGCCCAGGACGGAGTCCCAGACGACACCGTCCCCGCGGGCGAGGGGAGCAGTTGGCCGGCAATGATCCCGCTGCCGCGGGGACACGCCGATCGGCCTCGACCACCGGATCCCTCGCGTCGACATCGCGGCCGCCGTGGGCAGAGCAGGAATGGAGGATGCTCCTGGCATCGGCGTACGGCGGTGTGGGCCGGACGGTTCAGATGAGCCGATCGCGGTCCTGGGCTGCTTGCCGGACGAGCTCGGCGAAGCGGGCGCGACTACGCTCGTAGTGTTCCTCGGCCTGTTGGTCGTCCCTTTCCCCGGAGCCATCGGTGCCCGGTGCCACATCGAGGTCGGTGTACTCGCTGTGCAGGAGCCAGCAACCGTAAATGCCCGCAATGAGATCCTCGAGGAGATCGCGGGCAGGGCGTTTGGGGTCAAGAGGAGTGAGGCGCAAGGCGAGGTCGGCGAGGTCGGGTTCCTCCTCACCGAGGTACTCGGCGACTGTTTCCTCCAGGTCGTCGAGTTGCTCGCGTAGGACGGCAGGGTCCGGGAGCAAGCCGTCGGTGATCTGCATGGCGTGGCGGACGAGGCTCGTGACGGCATCGTGCGCGCTGGCGCCGTCTTCCATGAGGCCGAGGATGACCGTGGGGGTCTCGTGGGGGAGGGCCTCGATGTCGTCGGCCTCGAGGACCACCTGGGTGAAGTCCTGACCGGAGGTTTCAGCGGCGACCTCCGCTGCCGCGGCGAGCCAGTGGGCCGCCGCGACGGCGGCTGCGGTCGGATCGATGCGGGAGAAGAGCTCGACGGGGCCGAAGGGATCCCGCCGCAGAAGGTCGTCGGCGGCCGCGACCTGGACGGGGGAGGCGTCTTCGCGGCTGAGCAGGACGGCCTGCTGGGCGCGGCCACTGAGGTCGCCCAGTTCCGCATTCTCCACGGCAGTGAGCTCGGTGGTGGCCTCCGCGACAACGGCCTTCAGGAGCTGAGGATCGTCCAGCCCGTGCAGGGCGCGTCCGACACGGTGAGCGGACTCCAGCAGGGGGCTGTAGGAGACCGTCAGCATTCCGCCGTGGGGGAGGTGCGGCTGAGTGATCGCGTCGACGACCTGGCCGAAGTGCTTGCGTTCCTGTTCGCGACGCCAGCCCTCGGTGTTCGGTTCCAGGGAGTCGGCCGCACTGGCGGGGTGTGTGTAGGTGCGCCATGCAGCGTCGGAGAGCTGGGTAAGAGCGCGGGCCAAGCCCAGGAGCGCGGAGGTGTCGGCGTCGACGGGCAGAGCCGCGATGCGGACGGCGAGGTCGCCTTCGCCGGTTCCCCATGTGGCCATCAGCTCATGCCGGTCGGGCACGAGGCAGTAGCGGGTCATGAAGCTGCTCCTTCGCGGACATGCGATGCATGGTGCTGTGACGTGCCCATTCTGGCCCCTGGCCCCTGGCCAGGGCGCAGCTGGTGAGCCCTGCGCAGGGTGCGTCGACGACGTAGGCCCGGGCGTCGCCGCCGGGTCGGAGGCGTTCGGCCGGCCGGTCTCGGCAGAAGGCCGGCCAGGTCGAGTCGAGCGGCTGGGAGAGGATCAGCTCCGATCGCAGGCGGGTGATGCCTTCGGCGTCGTCGGGCCTGGCGCGGCGGGCAGGGGTCGCGGGACCGGCCCTTCCCGTGAGCGCGGGCGTGGGATCATGCGGCCGGGGGCGTATGGGGGTCGGTGACGGGGGTGAAGCGGGCGGGTGCGTGGTCGATCGGCAGGTCGGGCCGCCAGGCCGTGAGGATCTGGGCGCTGCACTCGAACAGGTCCGGGGGCAGGGCGTCCAGAGGCCACCAGCGCCAGTCGCCGACACTTTCGTCGGGCTGGTCCGCCGGTTCCCCGCGCCAGCGGGTGACGAGCGCGCCGAAGGTGATGCGGACGACGTCGCCGACCTGGTCGAGGAGCATGCCCAGGAGGCGGACGTCGGCGGGGTCGGCGTGCAGTCCGGTCTCCTCGGCGAGTTCGCGCACCACGGCCTCCTGCAAGGACTCGCCTGGTTCCACGGTCCCGCCGGGCAGCTCTCGCGTACCCAGCCGGTGCCGGCCCAGGAGGAGGCCCCGGGGCCCGAGCAGCACGGCGCCGACGCCGACCGCCGCCCGAGGGTCCGGTGGCTTCGGGGTGCGGGGACGGGCGGTGATGCGGGCCGGTCGGTGGACCTGGAAGAGCCGATAGGAGGCGTTGTTGTTCTCCTCCGGCGTGTCGAGGACGGTGATGTCCTGCACGTGGAGCCCGTACTGCCCGAGCAGGTCCTCCCACAACTCCGGTGTCAGCACCCACATGTGCATGGTGAGCTCGCCGCCGCCGGCCAGGTGGAGGATCTCCGGGCGTGGGGTGACGGTCGAAGTGGGGCCGTCCCCGACGGAGTTGGTGTGCAGCACGGTGAAGCACAGCCGGCCCCCCGGCTTGAGGGCGGTCGCCAGGGCGGGCAGGAGCCGGTGCGGGTCCAGGAAGTGGAAGGTGCTCAGGGAGTAGATCACGTCGTACGGCGCTGCGGTGCTCAGGTGCTCGACGGCGTCGGCGTTGACCAGCCGCAGGCCCCGCACATCGGGATAGCGGGAGCGGGCCCGCTCGATCTGGCTGGGGGAAACATCGACTGCGTCTACCTGTGCGCCGTAGGTGCGGGCCAGGTGTGCGGCGTGCCGGCCGGGGCCACAGCCGAGGTCCAGTACGCGCAGGCCCCTGAGGTCCCCGAGGATGTCGTCCCCCGGCCCGTTCGCCGCGGGGCCCCAGGCGATCCGGGTCACTTCCGTCAGGGTCGTACCGCGCCGCACGTGGTGTGTTCCGTAGGCGTCCCAGGCGAGGCGTGTGTGTCGTTCGACGTCCAACGCGTTGTCTCCCATCTCGAGTTCAGGGGCGGAGTGCGTAGCAGCGCAGCACGTCGAGGTCGGCGGTGCGTACCACGGACCATCCCGCAGTGAGTGTCTCGGCCTCGGCGGCCGTGATCCCGAGGTGCTTGCGGGGATCGCCCTCCTCGCGGCGGCCGGCGAGTTCGGTGACGACCCAGAAGGTCCCGCCGGGTGCCAGGACCTGCCGGACGCGGTCGAGGAAGGCAGCCTTGTCGTCCATCCACCGGTAGACCAGGCGGCAGGTGACGACCGCATACGCCCGTTCCGGCAGGGCGCCGAGGTCGTCCGCGGTGAAGTTCATCAGGCACCAGGTCGGCCCGTCGCCACGCCGGCTGCTCTGCGCCGCGGCGATGGCGCTGGGGGAGAAGTCGACGCCGGTGGTGCGGTAACCGAGCCGGTCGAGGTGGCGGGCGAGGGCACCGTCGCCGGTGCCGATGTCGAGGGCCGGGCGTCCACGGCCGGGTCCGACACGGTCGGTCAGCAGCGTGGCCTCGGCGCTGCTGACTTCCCGGTACCGGCGACCGTCGGTCCATGAAGACTCCCAGTAGCCGGCGGTGGACGTTTCAGTCGTCATTCGGCTCCCTCGCCGGCGGGCGGCACGGCCGCGGTCGTGGTCCCGGTGGGGCGGCGCAAGTTGCTCGACTGGTTCGGAGTGGCCGTCCCGGAAGAAGTCCGTTCGACTGTGTGGATGTGCCGGCCGTGGTCAACGTGGGTCCCCCTTTGGTCGGTGGCGGTTCGCTCGTGGGGCTCAACGATCCGGCGGGAATCTCGAACGCCTACGTTTCGGACGGGCCGCGAACCCTGGGACGGAGCGGGCGTTCGAGCGTACGGGATACACCGACGCGGGCGCCGTAAGGCTTCGAAGGCGATTGGTGGTGGCCGAAACGCCGACACTCCCCCTCGCCCCGCAGCGTGTTCCACACGGCGGCGAACTGCTCGTCGGTGAGGCCCTCCCGGTTGCACAGGGGTCGACGTCTCGAAGCGCTTCGAACTCTTGGGCATGCGGCACCGTTCCTGTCAAACACCTTTTCCAGAGGCGGATTTGATTCATCGAAGCGTTTGTCGAACGGGAAGTCGCGCCGCTAGCCTCGCGGTTGGTTCAAGCGCTTCGACACTTCGATCAAGAAAGGGCCGCCACCGTAGGGCGAATGCTCTGCGCCGGATCGCCGCGGCAAGGTGCAGACCAAGCGAGCAGCATGGCTCCCAACCGATACGCCACGGTCGCACAGTCCATGGGCAGCGCCACCTTCACGGTGACCGACGTGGGCTGCAGCTTGAGATCCGACGCTGATCCGACCCACACCGAGCGAAGAAACCGCACGTTGGAGGAAGCATGAACAGACAAGGACGTCGATTCGCGGTCGCGGCCGCCAGCCTGGCGCGGGCGACACACGTCGGCAGGATTGGAGGGTGGTTGAGGAAGGCGGCCACAGCGGCGGCCGTGGCCCTGAGCGTCATAGCGGGCAGCCTGACGTTCGCATCACCGGCGTCCGCGGCGACGTTGACTCAGGTCGACAACTTCGGCTACAACCCCACGAACCTCCAGATGTACGAGTACGTGCCGGCCAAGCTGCCCCGTCATCCGGCAGTGCTCGTGGTCGCGCACTGGTGCACCGGCTCCGGCCCTGACATGTACAACTACACCGAATTCGCGTCACTGGCCGACCAGTACGGATTCATCGTGGTCTACCCCTCGATCACCGGTGACATCAAGTGCTGGGACGTCGCGTCGGACGCCGCGCTGAAGCACGACGGCTCCAGCGACCCGGCCGGCGTGATGTCCATGGTGCGGTGGGAGATCGCGAACCGCGGCGCCAACCAGCACCAGGTCTACATGACCGGCATCTCCTCCGGCGCGATGCTGACCAACGTCATGCTCGCCGACTACCCGGACGTGTTCAAAGCCGGATCGGCGTTCATGGGCGTGCCGTACCACTGCTTCTACACCGGCACTTTCCGCGGCTGGAACAGTGACTGCTCCACAGGCAACATCACCAAGACCCCGCAGGAGTGGGGCGACCTGGCCCGCGCCGCCTACCCCGGCTACACCGGGCCACGGCCGCGTATCCAACTGTGGCACGGCACCGAGGACGCCGCCCTCAACCACCACAACCTCGGCGAAGAGATCAAACAGTGGACCAACGTCCTCGGTGTCAGCCAAACCCCGGTCTTCACCGACCAGCCCGAGTCGATCTGGACAAGGACCCGCTACGGTAACGCCAGCACGCAACCACCGGTCGAGGCCAACAGCTTCCAGGGGTACGGCCACGAGTTGCCCAAACCCGGCATGGCACTGCTGGCCCTGAAGTTCATGGGCCTGGCACCCTAGGTCGACAGGTGCCTGTCACCGGGCGTGGGCTCAAACCGTTCGCTGGACGTGGCCCGAACCAACCGGACCGGCGGCACCCAACTGAACGTCTGGGACTGTGACGGCGGTGCCAGACCAACAGCGGCGGCTCAACAAAGTTGGCACTGTCCCCGCCGCGGAATCCGGACTGTGCCTCGACGGCATCGGCGCGGGCACGGCTAACGGCACCGCCGTCAGCATCCCGAACTGTAACGGTGGCAGCGACCGGAAATGGGTCCGGCAGTAGCCCCCGGTTCCGGGTGCGCGGGCTTGTCCCCCGCGTGCGGGGATGTCGGACCGGAGGGTGACGAGGTACAGGTGGTAGCCGTCGCCGGCGACCACCTGTACCTGGCCCAGCGCTTTACTGGGTGCCGGCGGTGTGCTCGTCCTCGGCCGCCCGGGCGGCGCGGGCGGTGGCTTTCGTGCCGCGTTCGTGGAGAACGAACCTTGGGGTACGGTCGAGTGCCCGATGGTGTCCGCCATGCGCTTGCGCCGGTCGATCAGTGCGAAGTCCAGGTCGGCGATCACTTCGCCCTCACCGGCGGTGAGCGGCTGGCCGACGATGCGGCCCTCGGGGTCGGCGATGGCGGTGAAGAAGCCGCCGGAGAACGCTGCGATGGGACCGCCGGTGTCCTCGGCGAGCTTTGTCCGTTGGTTCTCGTCCAGCCATGCGGTGGCGTTGACCACGAAAGAGGCCGACTCCAGGGCGTGCTGACGGATGGCGATCTGCATCTGGTCGGTGAACTTCTCGGCGCCGAGGCCGCCGGGGAACATCGCGGCGTGGATCTGCTCGCCGTCGGCGATCAGGGCGTATCGCGCCAGTGGCTGGTAGTGCTCCCAACAGGCGGGCTGGCCGATGCGGCCGACGGCGCCGTCCACGGCGCGAGTGCAGGCAGTTCCTCGGACGGCATGCGCTCGCTGCGCGCCCGAAGAGTTTCGGTGGATTCGGGGACTCGCCTGGTCGGGGGCGCGAGGCGTGAAGGCGGGGCGTACTCTCTGCGGATATACACTCGGAGTATATCTCTGGTGTATGGTCCGTCTCATGAGTGTTCCTCTCACCCTGTTGGGGCTGTTGGAGCGAGAGCCGAGCCACGGCTACGACCTCAAGCGGGACTACGACGCGTTCTTCGGCCGCGGCAAGCCGCTGCCCTACGGGCAGGTCTATACGACTCTTGGCCGGTTGGCGCGGGACGGGAAGGTCATCGCCGGCGAGGCGGAGCCCGGGGACGGCCCCGAGCGCAAGCGCTACGTGATCACCGAGGCGGGGGCGACGGAGTTCGAGACCTGGCTCACCGAGCCGGTGGCCCCCGAGCCCAATCTGCAGAGCGTGCTGTTCACCAAGGTCGTGCTGGCCCTGATGCTCGGCCGCGACGCCCAGGAGTACCTCGACACTCAGCGGGCCGCCCACCTTCAGCGGATGCACGAGCTGACCCGGCTGCGCCGCACCGGCCCGCTCGTGGACGCCCTGCTCGCCGACCACGGGCTGTTCCACCTGGAGGCCGACCTACGGTGGATCGAGCTGACCACGGACCGGCTGGATGCGCTCGCAGCGGCGGTGCGCGCATGACCGCCCTCATCGAGGCCCGCGACCTCACCCTCTCCTTCGGCGAGACCTCCGCCCTGCGCGGCGCCAGCCTGGCCATCGAGGCCGGCGAGGTGCTCGCCGTCATGGGCCCGAGCGGCTCGGGCAAGTCCACCCTGCTGCACTGCCTGGCCGGCATCCTCACCCCCGACTCGGGCGAGGTGCACTTCGACGGACGCCGCATCGACACCATGAACGAGGCGGACCGCAGCGCCCTGCGCCGCGACACCTTCGGCTTCGTCTTCCAGTTCGGCCAGCTCGTCCCGGAGTTGACCGCCGAGGAGAACGTCGCCCTGCCGCTGCTGTTCTCCGGCGTACGCCGGGCGGCAGCGCTCGCCGAGGCCCGGCCCTGGTTCGCCCGGCTGGGGCTGGACGGCCTGGAGCGGCGCCGCTCCGGGGAGTTGTCGGGCGGTCAAGCGCAGCGGGTGGCGCTGGCCCGGGGTCTGGTGGCCCGGCCCAAGGTGCTGTTCGCCGACGAGCCGACCGGGGCGCTGGACTCGCTGACCGGCGAACAGGTGATGGACCTGATGGTGGACGCGGCCCACGAGGAGGGCACCACCGTCGTCCTGGTGACCCACGAGCCCCGGGTCGCCGCGCACGCCGACCGGGAAGCAATGGTCCGGGACGGCAAGGCCAGGCTGCTCACGACCGGACGGATCGCCTCGTGATCGCCTTCGCCGTCCGCTTGGCGGTCAGCGGAGGCCGGGAGGCGGTCGCCCGGCTGGTCATGATCGCCGCCGCGGTGGCCATCGGGGTAGGGCTGCTGCTGTCGACCTTCGCCGGCATGCACGCTGTCGACCGGTCGAACCAGAGGCAGGTGTGGCTCGACACCGGCGCCGTGAGCCGTACGACGTCGGCGGACCCGCTGTGGTGGTGGCCGCACGGTGACTACTACGACGGCAATTCCATCACCGAGGTCGACGTCGCCGCGACCGGCCCGACTTCTCCCGTCCCCCCTGGTCTGACGCACCTGCCGGCGCCCGGCGAGTACTACGCCTCTCCCGCGCTGGCCGAACTGATCCGCGACACCCCGGCCGACCAACTGGGCGACCGCTTCCCGGGCCGGCTCGCCGGCCCGATCGGCGAGGCCGCTCTGCCCTCCCCGGACTCGCTGATCGCCGTGATCGGCCGTACCCCCGCGCAGATCAAGAGTGCACCGGGGGCGAGAGAGGTCACCGCCATCGCCAGTACCCGGCCGCTCTCCTGCGACAACCAGTGCTGGGACAACGCCGTGCGCGGTGACGCCATGACGCTCATCTTCTCCGTGGTGGCAGGCGCGCTGATCTTCCCGGTACTGATCTTCATCGGCACCGCGACGCGTCTGTCCGCCGCCACCCGCGAGCAGCGCTACGCGGCGATGCGGCTGGTCGGTGCCACTCCCCGGCAGGTGGCGGTGATCTCGGCGGTGGAGTCGACGCTGGCGGCGGCCGCCGGGACAGTGGTCGGTTTCGGGCTCTACGCCGCGCTGCGCCCGCTGGTCGCCACCATCTCGTTCACCGGGCAGCAGCGATTCTTCCTCGAGGATCTGACACTCAGCGCCCCGCAGGCCCTCGGCGTCGCCGTCGGCGTGCCGATGGCGGCGGCGATCGCGGCGCGGCTGGCGCTGCGCCGGGTCACCATCTCCCCGCTCGGAGTGACCCGCCGAGTGACCCCGCGCCCACCGCGCGCCTGGCGGCTGATCCCGCTCTTGGCGGGCCTGGCCGAGCTGGCGTACTTCATCAACCGTCGCCCGGTGACCGGGAACGGCCAGGCGGCGGCCTACCTCCCCGGCTTCCTGGTGGCGATGCTGGGCCTGGTGATCGCCGGGCCGTGGCTGACCATGACCGCCGCCCGGGCGGTGGCCCGGCGGACCCGACGCCCGGCCATGCTGATAGCGGTGCGCCGGCTCGCCGACGACCCGAAGGCCGGTTTCCGCGCGGTCAGCGGCCTTGTCCTGGCCCTGTTCGTGACCACCGCCACGGTCAGCATCATCGGCACCATCAACCACCACCGCGACATGCTCGGCGGCGACCGGCAGACCCGGACGGTGGTGGAGGACGGCGACCCCGGCGGGGCGCCGCTGGCCGGGACCATCCCGACACGGCTGCTCACCGAGATCCGGACGATTCCGGGCGTCCGCGGCCTGGCCACCGTGCACGCGAACCCCGGCGGCATCGGCAAGGTCCCGGTCCCGGGCGATCACCCCCCGTTGGTACCGGTGTTGGTTTCGTGCTCCGATCTGGCGCAGACCCCGATGGTCGGCCGCTGCACGGCCGGGGCGAGCGTCGCGGCCGTCGACTTCTTCACCTTCGGCAGCCTGGTCTCGCAGCCGGGCCGCCAGTGGCCTGCCGCCGCGATCAGCACGGCCGCCGTCGCAAGACTGCCCGTGCAACTGGTCTACGTGGCCACCGACGGGTCGACGGCGGCCAAGGAGCGCGTGCGGACCCTGCTCACCATCGCCTATCCGCGGCAGCAGGCCCGCACGGTCGGCGACTGGGGCACCACCCTGCAGCAGGAGCTGGCCGGTTGGCGGCAATTGGCCAACGTGGTGCTGTTGACCACGCTGCCGATCGCGGGCTGCAGCCTGGCGGTGAGCGTCGTCGCGGGCCTGTCGGACCGCAGGCGCCCGTTCGCGATCCTGCGGCTCACCGGCGCGCCGCTGCGGCTGCTGCGGCGCGTGGTCGGACTGGAGAGCGCGCTGCCGTTGCTGGCGGTCTCCGCGATCGCGATCAGCACCGCCTTCGCCGCGTCGGCCATGTTCCTGAGGTCGCAGATGCACTACGACCTGATCTCGCCGGACGCGGTGTACTACGCGCTTGTCGCGGGCGGACTGGCCGCCGCGCTCGGGATCATCGCCTCGACCCTCCCCCTGCTCAGACGCATCACCGGCCCCGAAGCCGCTCGCAACGGCTGACGCGCCTCCCGCTACGGCCCCGGGTGCTGCGGCGCCCAGGGCCGTAGCGGGGCTCTCAGCGCACCGCGCAGTTCCCTCTTCTCCGGGAGCAGTTGCCGTCTCTGATAGTCAAGGATCCGTTTGAGTACACCGGCCTTCGCCCAGCGGGCGAAGTAGCCGAAAACGGTACGCCAGGGGATGCCGAAGTTGGCGGGCAGCGCCCTACCTCGAGTGAAGCAGAGCAGGAAGGCAGGCAACGGGCCGCGAACACACCGCAGTTGGCTCCTGACACCCAGCTTGCGGCCAGGGTCTCGTGATGCCGCCGCACTACCGCTTTGGCCAGCAGCTGAAGGGTGGACTCGATCGCGCCCATCTGGGCCATGACGGTGCGGAGATAGGGGTCGTCGGGGGGCTTGGTCTGGTGTGGGAGGAGGGTCCCGGCGATGAAGTTGGCGACGCGGTGGTGCACGGTGTCGAAGAAGGCCCGCTCGTAGCCGATCCACACGTCCGGCGCGTCGTCCAGCAGCCGGTATCCCCATTTTCTGTCCCAGGTCACGGGCGGCAGACCGCGTGCGGCGGCGACCTGACGCAGGTGCGCGAGCCCGGTGTGGATCTGCGCGCGGGTGCGTTCAGTGGCGGCCATGAGCTGGGTGACGCTCAAGCCGGCGGGGCGGGCCTCCTGCAGGGCGCTGAGGATCGCTTCGGCGTGGACGTGAGCGGGGACGCCCCGCCCCATCGCCTACTCACCCGAGCCTTTCAGCAGCTTCTGGAGCCGCTCGTCCAGGTCTACTTCGCCGCGGTTGACGGCGATATCGATCCAGTCGGCCGCAGCGCGTACGCGTGAAAGTCCCCGACTGATGGTGACGCGTTGGGCATCGTCGTAGTGCTCGCCGCGCAGGTTCGGCACGATCCTGTCGGCAGTGGTGACGAACTGCGCGCAGGCCGCGACCGGGGCCATGAACTGGGCGCTGTGCTCCATGCGCTGAAGCTGCGGAGCGGCCTCCTGGTCACGAACTGGGCCTGCTGGCGGAACCGGTCGAACTGGGCTTCGTTGACCGCATGCCGGGCAGTGTCGTCGGCCATGGCCTTGTTGGCGACTGCCGGACGGCGCAGGAAGTCGGTGGTCACCACCGCCGCCACCGCGTCGTCAGCGGCCAGATCGTGGATCGCTTCCACCTTCTCCTCGATGCTTTCCGGGGAGTCGACCTTCCAGCCCACGACCTGGTTCGCGCTGTCGTGCGTCCACCTCGGCGGACCACCGCGCGAGCTGGGCCGGGGGGTGACCGCCTCGAACCGGACCTGTTCGTCGGGAATGCTGGCGAGGATCTTGTGGATCGTGTGTGAGACGTCCGACCGCCGAGGCTCCTTCGGCCAGCGCGAGGACACCCATCGGTGTCTGCGAACAGTGGTGTAAGCCAGGCCGACGTCTTCGGCGAACATCCGGATGGCCTCGCTGAACCGTGAACAGGTCGTCCTTCCCGGACGGATTCGCACCCCCATACGAACGCATCGGCTCGGTCTCCACAGACGCATCCCCGAGCCGCCACTGGGCACTGCTCATCGCCGTGACCCAGTCCCGCCCCAGCTTGACCAGCTCGTCGTAACGTTCCCGGGTCACACTCCCGATCATCGCGGGCATCCGGACATCACCCCCGGCGGACCCGGGTGCGGTACCTTATCTCTGCCGTCAACTCGCCCCGGCGGGCCGTCGCTTCGCACCATGCGACCGGTAGCAGGAACCCGCCAGGGCGCACGGCCACCCAGTGAAGCACTATGGCAGCCCTCGAATGCGCGGTCCCACAACCCGGCGTCCGCCGCGCGCCGCCTATGCCAGGCCCGTTTGCGACAACGGGGAGAGCAGCACGTTGCCGAGGCAGGACGTTCGACCCCAACCATCCGCGACGCCCCGCACTCCGGGCAACTGGACGTTACACCGACCTGGACCCTCGGTCCTCGCCCCCGCTTGCCGCATCCGCCGCCAGTGCCGTGACCGGCACACCGACGAGCAGAACACCGCCGTGGCCTTCGCCGCGGGCATCAACGGACCGCCGCACCCCCGGCACAGCCTCGGCCCGGTGTCGTCATCCGTGACCGCGACCAGCCTCAGCCGGGGCACCCTGTCCCTGCCCATGCGGCCACCGTACGAAGCGAAAGTGGCCGCCGGTAGTCCCGTCGGCCACTGAGCAACGTCCGATGTCGGGGCGCCTGAAGTGTCGGTGCGCCGCCGGCGTGGCGTTCCTCGGCTGAAGGCCGGAAGGATCTCTCAGCCGGCCTGGCCGATGGTCACGGTGCGGAATCCCGGAGCGAAGTCATCGAAGGACTGTTCCCAGGACTCGCCCGGCCAGTAGTAGGTCACACGGCCCTCGGAGGGCCGGTAATGGGCGGTGTAGACGGTTCCCAGCCACTCCTCGTACGCGGATTGATACAGGGGCGGCTTCAACATCGCCGCCACATCCATGCCGGCTGCGCGAATGGCGCTCAACCGCTCCTGCGTCCTGGAGGACTGCTCCTGATCGTCAGGCACCGGCATGTGCTGATGGTTGGCAGCGCAGGCGTCCGGTGCCTCAGTCAGTGAGATGTCCGGCCCCACGAACACCGTCCGTGCCTGCTCGGAGTCTACGAGAGTGACGTTCTGCGGGATTGCGATCGGTATGGACTTCAGCTTGCCGACTGCCTCGTCAACGGTGGTACACGTCTCCAATAGGTAGCGCAGGACAATGAGGATGGCGAAGCCCGGGCCGTGGACGAATCGCCCACCGAAGGTGAGTGAGACAGCGAGCCCGGCGTCGTTCATCCCGTCCAGCAAGCCCCAGGCGGCATCCTGCATTCCGATCACCGGCCGCAGGAAGTGGGAGGAGACAATAGTGCCCTCGCACTCATCGGGGCTGAAGTCGTAGTTGCGCAGCAGAGTGCCACTGCCACCGATCTGGGTGCAACCCGAGAAGAACGGTCGCAAGGCCGCGAGGGTGAGGAAGGTCTCCCCTTCGGGCCGGTCGAGCTGACCGGCGAGGCGATCGAGTACGGGGACCAGCTCCGGCATGTGCGCCTCGAACAGCCTCCGAGCACGGTCCGCGCCCTCTACGGTCCGGCTTTCCTCGGTCATCCACCCCTCCGCGAGCGGCCACAGAGCCTGTGTATGGGTGGCCCATCGCCCGTCGCTTCCGTCACCGATCTCGATAGCACGGAAGGTCTTCTGCTGTTGGCTCATGGCTGCCGTTCCCTTGTGGATGTCTGTTGAAGTGATGGCAACCTAGCTAATCTCGCAGGTAGTTCACCAGATCAGACATGGTCGGTGGAGGCATCCGGGGTATCCACAGATCATCTTGAACTGCATAGCAAGGTGTTCGCCGCGACGACCGTTGCCGCGCGGGGCCAAGGCCAGCGGCTGACCTGCACTACAGCCCTCCTCAACTTGCCGTGTAGAGCTCAAATACAGCTGGGCCGGTCGCCCTGGCGGGGGCGCCATTCCCTCGCCCGGCATGTCGACGATCTTGCTGAGCTGCTCGACGCATGGGACGTATCCAAGGCCGTGCTGATTGGGCATTCCTACGGCACTAACCTGGCGAGCCGGTTCTGCCTGGCACACTCTGACCGGGTTGCCGCGATGCTGCTGATGTGCGGGCCGTTCGTCGGTGATTGGCGCTCCAGAAGCCAAGCGGAGCGCGATCGCCGCATGTCCGCAGCACAGCAGGAACGGCTCCGCGCATTGGAGGAGTTGCCGGACCGCACGGAGGAACAGGAAGTCGAACTGCTCACGCTGGCCTGGTTCACCGACCACGCCGATCCCGAACGCGGGTGGGACTGGGCAGCACAGGGTGCCCGGCGGCGTCGCCCCGTCAACTGGACTATGAATGGTGAACTTGGCAGGGAAGGACGCGCGGACCCGCTCGATGCGCATCTGGCCGAGCTGCGCGCGTGCCTGCCCGCGCGAACGGAACTCCTCGGTGGGGCTGACGATCCCCGCCCGGTGTCGGCTCTTGAATCACTTGCGCTCCGGCTCGATCTTCCACTGACGCGGATCGAGGGCGCTGGGCACGAGCCCTGGCTGGAGCAGCCTGACGCCGTGCGTGCGCACCTTCGGCGATTCGTGCAAGGCGCGATGGGCGCATAGGGTTCCGGTTTGCTGGCTGACGTCATCCCCAGCTGCCGGCACGGCGGAGGGTTCGGTGTCGAAATGGGCCTCGACCTAGGCCGCTCATTTGGGTCGTCGCCGGACGCTGGGGCGGCCTTTGTCTGATCATGTGCTCCGACCAAGGTGCACCGATCGAGACGAAGGCCGTGAGGGTGAGTCTGCTGCCTGACGCCGGTCCCGGGGAAGCGTTCGCGCAAGCGTCACGCTTCCGAGAGAACTCTTTCGACTGCCTGGCCGCGCGCAGGGACGAACTGTTCGAGCTTGTGGACGCATTGCTGTGCGCGGACGGTCCGGTGACGTCGCCGGTGGATCTGACGCTGGTGGCCGAGCACCGGCGTGGGCACGGCGCCATGTACGAGGCATCGAACCACGGGAACGTGGACGTTCCCCGGCTTCGGCGGGTGCTGGCCGGGCTGCCGATGCCGCAGGCCGCCGACGGACGCCTGGTCCTGGCGATCGACGTCAGCAACTGGCTCCGCCCCGACGCCCCGACCAGCGCGGACCGCCTGTTCTGCCACGTCTACGGCCGCAGCGGCCGGTCCTCGGACCAGTTCATCCCCGGCTGGCCGTACTCCTTCGTCGCCGCCCTGGAATCGGGCCGGACGTCCTGGTGCCAGCTCCTGGACGCCGTCCATCTCGGACCCGATGACGACGTCACCGAGATCACCGCCGCCCAGCTCCGCCGTGTGGTCACGGACCTGATCGAGATGGGCCGCTGGCACTTACGGCGACCGCGACATCCTCATCCTCTTCGACGCCGGCTACGACGCCCCGCGCATGGCCCACCTCCTCGACGGCCTCCCGGTCGAGGTGCTGGGACGGATGCGCTCCGACCGCGTCATGCGACGGCCGACACCCACGCTCAAGGAGTACGCCCTGTCCTACCCCCAGGGCGGGCGACCGCCGAAACACGGCAAGGAGTTCCGCTTCGCCAAGCCGGACACCTGGGGCGAGCCGGACGCGGCCACGACGCAGGTCACCGACCGGTACGGCACCGCCCGCGCGATGGCCTGGGACCGCATCCACCCCCGCCTGACCACCCGCTCCGCCTGGATCGACCACACCGGCGAACTCCCCATCATCGAAGGCACGCTGATCCGCCTCCAGGTCGACCGCCTGCCCGGCGGAGGCGACCCGCTCCCGCTCTGGCTCTGGTCGTCCGCCACCGGCCTGAACAGCGAGGACGTCGACGTGCGCTGGCAGGCGTTCCTGAGGCGCTTCGACATCGAGCACCTCTTCAGGCTGATGAAACAGACCCTCGGCTGGACCCGTCCGAAGCTGCGGACCCCCCGAGGCCGGCGAGCGATGGACCTGGCTGATCATCGCCGCGCACACCCAGATCCGCCTTCTGCGCGGGGCCGCCGCCGACTTGCGGCGGCCGTGGGAGAAGCCCGCCGAGCTTGGCCGGCTCACCCCGGCCCGAGTCCGCCGGGGGTTTCGGAACCTCCGCCCGCACCTGCACTGTCCGGCTCGCGCGCCAAAGCCATCAACTCCCGCCCTTCGAACGAAACCGACTCAGACCATACAGAACAAGCTCAGGGCGACGGCCGTGGGTCCGTCTGTCGGGCGGGTGAGCGGCTGCCCGCCGGGTCCCGGCGCCACATCTGGAGCGCACGCCGAGGGCGTCGACCTGACGGGCGCGGTTGGCGATTCCTCGGCTGGCACAACCTGGCCGAGGACGTAGGCGAGTGATTCGTGCACAGTGAGCTCGAGGAGGCGATCCTGGCAGGGGTCGCGCACAACAACCCGAACTACGACCCAGGATGGGGTCCGTTCTTCTCTGCGCTCGTCGTGATCGCCGGGTGCGCGATCGTCATCGCAGGTGGGGTTGTGTCCATCGGCATGCGGCACCTCGAAGGCCGAAGGAAGCGGGGCGATCAAGCGGTTGGGCCGCTGATCCAAGCCATCGGCCTTGTCATCGCCGCCCTTGGCGTATGGCTGCTGTGACCGTGTGACGATTCCCCTACTGCGACAGCACCCGAGACGGCTCCACGGTCAGCAGACGTTGACCCGGACATCCCTGCCGTCATCGCCTCCGTCACCGGATGCCCACGATCATCAACAGCACCGGCACAATGCCGGGGTTTGGGAGTCCCCGGAAAATGCCGGTCAGCCTTTGGCGCCCCCAGTTATCCTTCGTTGTCCTGAACAGGCCAGGGAGGTCCCCGTCATGAGCAGCGCCACGCCCTTTCCCGAACGGATCGAGCTCTCAGGGGAGGGCCTCGTTCTCCGCGACTGGACGGAGGCGGACCTGGCCGCGATGCCAGAGCTGTTCGACCACCCCGACATCGCGTACTGGACACCGATCGTCTCCCCGTTCGACGAAGCGGCCGCCCGCGCACGACTGGACCGGGACCGCCAACTGCGAGCCGAGGGTACGACCATCCTGCTCGCCATCACCGTCGACGGCGGCGCACCGCTCGGGGAGGTGATGCTGCGGCGTACCCCCGAGGGCCCAGAGCTCGGCTACGCGGTCGGCCCGGCGCACCGCGGTCAGGGTCTGGCGGCGCGGGCGGTGCGAGTGATGGCCGCGTACGCCTTCGAGCAGCTGGGCGCGGAGCAGGTGATCCTGGAGCTGGAGGCCGAAAATGCCGCCAGCGTCGCCGTGGCCACCAAGGCGGGCTTCAGACTGCTCGACGTGCCGCTGATCAGGGGTGAGGAGAAGGGGCGGCCCTACGCTCTGCAGACGTGGGGTATGAACCGTTCCTGATCGACCAGCTGTAAGACCCACTGGAGTTCTGCCCATATCCGGATCTGTTCGACATCCGACATCCGGCATCCGCGTCCGACATCAACGGCAGCGGCCGTAGGCGACCTTGAGCTGCCTCTCATGGCCGATGGCTCCCCAAGTCCTTACGGCTGACGCCGCAACGGATCACACTCCTGAGACTGGTGGGGCATGGGGAACTCAGAGCCGCAGGCGGCCGCCGGTGATACCCGGTGCCGGCGGGCACACTCAGGCTGCGGCATGCCCGTGAGGGTCGGACACGAAAGCCATGATGTGAGGAACCGCCTCCCGCAGACTTGCAAAGTGACGGTGCACGCCCTCCACGGCTACGGCGGCGTTCACCCCCCACACCGTCATCCCGGCGCGCAGCCCGGACCGTACTCCGGACGGGGCGTCCTCGATGACCAGGCAGTCTCCCGGGGCGGCTCCGAGCTGCTCAGCGGCCACCAGGTACGGGACGGGAGAGGGCTTGCCCTCCTCGACAGCGGCCGCGTCCACGATCACGCCCGGCACCGGCAAGCCCGTCCGCAGGAAGCGGCCGCGCACGCGGTGCTCGTAGTTCGAGGTCACGAGCGCCCAGGACCCCGGTGGCAGGCCGTGCAGCAGCTCCGACGCGCCGTCGAAGGCCGCGTAGACGCCGGATCGGACGTCTTCGTCCTCCAGCTCGTGCAGCGTGGCCAGGCACTCGCCCGGATCTCGGTCCGCGGCGACCTGGGCGAAGGTCTCCATCGGTCGCGTACGCAGAGCCACCTGGCAGACCTCGTCCGCATCCAGCCCGTATCGCTCCGCCCAGGTTCCCCAGACCTTGCGCTGGTTGCTCACCGCGTCGATCAGCGTGCCGTCGACGTCGAACAGGACGTACTTCGTGCGGCCCGGCCGCCCAGGTTCACTGGTCGCCTTGATCATGCCGGCAGCCAGGTCAGGAACCGCGCGCGCTCTTCACCGCACCGACCAGCGTCAGAAGAGTCGGCGTTGTGCGCGGTGAAGGTGGAACCATAGGGCCCGGAGTTGAGCGCACAAGCTTCTCGGACGGGCTGCACAGCGTAGTGGCCGAATGCGACCAGTGCCACGACCAGCAGGGTAGGCGGCAGGTAGCGGCGGGCTATTGGGGATGGCATGGCGTGGTCCTACTGACGCTTCACAAAAGCCGATTGGGTCGTGTCAAGGCAGCGAGCCTACTACGCCGCTTTCGCGAGCCGCCCGCCGAGGCGGTCGACCTGACCAACGCGCCCGGCGATGCCGGTGGCAGCTGAGCCGATGGCCAGATCCCTGACACCGGGGGAGTGGCGGTGATCTGACCGAGCTGCACGGCTTCTTCGGAGCGCTCGGCGAAGACGTGGAGAGCAACCGGCCGCCCGCTTCGGCTTCGACACCGCTGCCGACTGGGTCACCGCCTGCCGGGAGATGACTACCGAACACCTCCGGGACCGCCCGCAACGGCCGCCCGTCCGCACGCGTCATCCGGCTCGAACGACGTCTGTCCGGGGCTCGGACCGGCCACTGTGGGAAAGCCTCGGCCTCTCGGCGCTCCGGCAGACATCGAGACGCTCACCCGCCCGATCGACGAGCTGGAACAGCAAGGTCGGCCTCGGCACGGAGCTGGTGGAACAGGATGAAGGCTGCGCGGCGGCACCGGCGACACCGTGAGCCGATGGGACAGCTCAACCGCCGGCCGCGTCGTCAGTCCGGTCCAGCTACGAGTGGTACTGCACACGATGCCCTGCGCCGCCGAGGTCCGCCACCCACAGGGACACCGCCCGGCAGCTGATCCGGCTCATCGCTTCAGGCGGTTTGCCAGCGCGAGGGCGTCTTGGGTTTTGGGGTGGGTCTTGCCGAGTTGGGTGTGCAGGATATGTGCGCCCCGGCGTGCGGGGTTCACTGCGGACGGGTCGTTCAATGCGTGCAGGGCCTGGGCTTTGAGGAGCAGGGCATAGCCGATGTAGAGGTGGTCCGGCGGGTAGTGGGCCTCGCGGATCCGCAGCGCCCGTGAGATGAGCGGCAGGGCTGTGGCGGGGTCGTCGAGGTCCAGGTGGACGGTCGCCAGGGCGACAAGGTCGAAGCTCACATAGGGGTCGTCCGGCCCGTGCGCGGCCTCGTCGATCTGCAGTGCCCGCTCGGCCAGCGGCAGCGCCGCCTGGTGGTCGCCGAGAAGGGACAGCGTCCGCGCGAGTGTCGCCAGGTCCGTTGCGATGGCGGGGCTTCCGGCCGGCAGGCAGGACTCGTGCAGGCGTAGCGCACGCTCCGCCAGCGGGCGTGCCGTCTGCGGTGCGCCGAGGTCCTTGTGGATCTGTGCCAGAGTGATCAGGTCGAAGCCGACCTCTGCGTCCCGGCCCTCAAGCGCTTCGTCGAGGGCGAGGGCGCGTTCGCACAGCGGAAGAGCCACTCTGCGGTCGCCGATCTGCAGGAGGAACTCCGAAGCCAGCCGCAGCAGCAGTGCCGTCTCCGCGGCGCACTGGGCCGGTGGGTCGGCCTTGGTCACGGCCAGCACATGCGGGAGCAGTCTGTGCCAGCGTGGCCGCGCGTCCGGATCGCCGTGGATGTCGTGCGGCACGGCGGTCAGCAGTGCACGGCACAGTTTGGCCCGGGATGCCACAAGCAGGCCGTCGGGCATCGTGGCTCGGATCGCCGCCTGGACCAGCCGGTGCAGCACCAAGGAGGAGTCCTCGCGCCTTGCGAGGCCCAGGCCGGCCAGGGTGCCGACCGTCGTGTCCCATACCAGCGGGTCGGCCGCCGCCGTGATCACCGGCTCCGGGCTGCCGGTGAACAGCTCCAGCGGGATCGGGTCGGGGGCCAGCAGGGCGCACAGTTCCAGCAGCGGCACCGCCTGCGGTTGTTCTCGCCGCAGTTTGCGCACGCTGAGCTGCCACAGCGTCGCGACGACCACGGCCGGCCGGTCGGCCAGTTCCCCCCGCGCGATCATTTCCTCCAACCGCGTTGTCAGCAGGGCCAGGTACTCCTCGGGCGCCGTCTGGTTGTAACCCATGTAGCCGGCCGCCTGCTCCAACGCGAGCGGCAGGTCCCCCAGTTGCTCCGCGATCCGGTCCGCCGTCCGGGCGGTCGTACCGGGCACCCGCCGGACCAGCAGTTCCACAGACTCCTTCCTGGTGAACACCTGCAGGTCCAGCACGTCGGCCGTGCCCGACCATCCGCTCACCCTGGTGGTGACGACGACGTGGCCGTTCCTCGCCAGATCCCCCGATGGCAGCGCGTGCACGAGCGCGCTGGGCTTCTCCGCGTTATCGAAGATGATCAGCCAGGGCCTGCGGTCCCGCAACGTGGCGTACACACCCGAGACGACCTGTTCCGAGCTGACCTCCACCAGCCCCAGCTCCCTGGCCAGCGACGCGAACTGCGATGCCACCAAGTCGGGGTCTTCCGCGTCGACGAACGCGACGAACCGGTACTTCGACAGATAGCGGTACGCGTACTCGACGGCGAGCTGCGTCTTGCCCACGCCGCCCAGCCCATGCACGACCTGTACCGCGATGCCGCCCGCCGAGGTGAGGCGGCGCCGCAGCTCACCCAGGGTGGCGTCGCGACCGGTGAAGTGGGAGTTGCGCGGCGGCAGCCGGTATGTCGCGGGCGTGGTCGGGCGCGGTGCGCGGTCACCGCGCGGCTCCGGCCGCAGTTCGGCCAGTGCGAGCGGGACCAGGAGCAGCAGCACCACCCAGGGGTGGACGCGCACAAAGTCGAGCGGCCCGGGCCAGCGACTCTGCCCGGAGGCGGCGTTGAAGGCGAGACTGCCGACGAACAGTACGAGCAAACCGGCCACCGCGCCGACCAGCCTGCGCAACATGACTCCCTCTCTGGTCGCGACGACGACGGGCCACGCGATCGTAGCCGAGAAGTCGCCCGGGCGGAGGGGGGATTGGTCGACACCGGTACACGCCGATTGCGCTGCGCGCGGTCGTGAGAAGGCGCGTCGGTGCGACGCCGATGATCCGCGGTCCCAAAGGGATCACGGCCTCTCCGCGGTGCACGTAGGCTTTGGTTGCACGCGGTCGACCGGGCGTGCCTGGCCTCTGCGCGAGGGTTTGGACGAAGGGGATGGTTCCGCTGTGACTCATGCTCGCGAGGAAGAAGTCCTGGCCCGGATCGCCAAGGGGCTGGTCTATACCGAGTCGGAAGCGGCCTTCCAGGACCCTCGGCGCCGCACCGAGCAGATCTTCGAGTACAACCACACACCACCGAGCGAAACGGAGAAGCGTCGATCGCTGCTCGTCGCGATTTTCGGCTCGGTCGGTGAACGCACGGTGCTGCTGCCTCCGTTCCACGCCGGCTTCGGCAGCAACGTCCACATCGGAGACGACTTCTTCGGGAATGTGAATCTCACGTTCGTCGACGACGTCGACATCCGCATAGGCGACGGTGTCATGATCGAACCCAGCGTGACACTGACGACGACGGGGCACCCGGTGCATCCCTCACGGCGTGCTGACTTCGGACGCTTCTCCGAACCGATCGTGATCGAGGACAAAGTGTGGATCGGCAGCAACGCGGTGGTCCTGCCCGGCGTTCGGATCGGATACGGCTCGGTCATCGGCGCCGGCAGCGTCGTCAGCCGCAGCATTCCTCCGATGACCGTCGCGGTCGGTACGCCCTGCCGGGTGGTCCGCCCCATCACGGACGAGGACCTCACCACACGCACCGCAGGGCGTTAGGGCTGGTGGCAGAGCTCCACGACCACGGGCACCGCCCCCTTGACCTCAAGTAAAGTTGAGCTTTTACGGTCGGTCTCGTCGAACCAGCTCGGCGCACAGTCGGAGGGACTGGCCATGGAGTACTCGCACAGCGACGCCGAACTGATCCAGCAGCCCATCGGCTACTGGACTTGGGCGGCCTACAAGGCCATCGTCACCCGCACGCGGGCCGCCCTCGCGGAGATCGGCACCACTCAACCACAGTGGTGGGTCCTCGCGCAGGTCGCGCGCGCCGACACCGTCAGGACCCGTAACGAGGTGTCCAGCCTCCTGCGGAACTACCTCGACACGGGTGCGGCAACCATGGAGTCAGAGATCGACAGGACCATCGCCCAGGGCTGGATCACTGAGGACGCCGACGGACGCCTGGGCATCACGGCCCAGGGGAGGGCGTTCTACGACAAGGCCGCAGCCCTTCAGGACGAACTGTGGGCGGAACGCCATGCGGGCATCTCTGACGAGGAGTACCTGACCACCCTCAAAGTGCTGCAGCGATTCATCCACAACACGCGCGGGCATGCCTGGCACCACTAGGTTCTGTCCGAACGAGCCGTGTGCCGCCGGGCGTAGGAGGAAGCAGCCTGCGCTTCGCCGGACGCTGCGAGACACCGATCGGGGAGTCGTTCGCAAGGCCCCGGTAGCCGTCGTGGGATCCGCCGCTCGGCACGGGACTGCAGGGACGCCGCCTCCGGTGCGGCGCCGGCTTGAAGACGAGCTCGGCGAAGTAGTGGCGTGTCACGCCTCTGAAGGCGGCGCGCGTACGATGCCGGTCGGGAATGAGGCAGTCGCACGGTGCTGCACGCGCCCGCGCCCGGGCCGGCAGCCACGGCCGTGGAGGGCGAGTGGCTGTAGCCGAAGCTCGCCACTGTCAGTCCGGCAGGGACGTCATGCCTCCAGTTCGGCCCAGACGGCTTTGCCGGTGTTGGTCCACCGCACCCCCCAGCGCGTGGTGAGCTTGTGGACAACGTGCAGGCCGCGCCCGCCGTCGTCAAGTAGCTCACCGCGGCGCAGGCGAGGCCGGCCATTGCCTGCGTCGCCGACCTCGCACGACAGGCGGCCTCTGGCCCTCACCAGCCGCACCGTGACAGGCCCGGTGCCGAACCGGACGGCGTTGGTGACCAGTTCGCTGATCACCAACAGCGCGCTGTCCCGGGCCTGGTCGCTGGTGTCCCATCGCCGCAGGAGGGGGGAGGCCAGGGCGCGGGTGCGGGCAGCCGAGTCATCGCGGGCGGGCAGCTGCCAGCTTGCGGTGTCCCGGCTCCGGCGGCCGGCCATACGGGCGAGCAGCAGGGTGACGTCGTCCCGCAGGCGCCCCTGAGGGGCCAGAGCGGCGACCACGCGACGCGCGGCCAACTGCAGATCGTCACAGGGGTGCACCTCGCGCACCACTTCCGTCAGCCGACCGATTCCGTCGTCGATCGAGGCTGCCGGGTCTTCCACCAGGCCGTCGGTGTAGAGGGTGAGGAGCGAGCCGGGCGGCGCGGCGAACTCCTGTACGTCGAACGGCTCCCGCACAGCGAATTCGGCTCCCAGGCCCGGGTGAGGTTGCGCCGTGAGGGTCTTGGCGGACCCGTCGGGGTGGACGAGGACCGGGGGCAGGTGGCCGGCATTGGACATCACCATCCGGTTGTCGACCGGATCGTAGACCGCGATGCAGCACGTTGAGCCCAGCGCGCTGTAGCCGGCTGCCAGGCCCGCGTCCGTGTCGTCCAGGAGCGTCACCGTCTCGTCCAGGCGCTCCAGCACCTCTCCGGGGCCCAGCCCGGCCGACAGCAGCGCGCGGGCCTCCATGCTCAGCTGGCCCATGGCCGCCGCGGCCCCCAGTCCATGCCCGACGACGTCACCGACGACCAGCGCGGTACGGTCGCACGGTAGGGGAAAGCTGTTCACCCAGTCACCGCCGACGCCCGCGCTGTCGGGGTTGGTGGGCTGGTAGACGCTGGCGACCTCGATGGTGTCGCTGCCGGCCCGCGGCAGCAGCCGGCGCTGCAGGGCCAGGACCTGAGCGTGCTCACGCTGGTGCTGGCGGGCCAGATCCACGTGACGGGCGGTCTTGGCCACGAGTTCCTGCAAGTCGAGCAGCTCACTGTCGCGGAAGAGGCGCTCCGGCCGCCGCCAGACTTCCGTCACGCCCAGCACGATCGGCCCTGGTGTGCCTTCTGGCCCTTCCACAACGAGCGGTATGCAGGCGACGCTCACCGGCCGGTCGCCTGGCACCAAGGCGCGCACCAGCTTCGGATCGTTGAGTGCCCGCTCGATCGGCTCACGGTCGGGAATGACGATGGCCTGCGGCACGTCGTCGCGCATGACCGCGCCGGCCAGGAGACGGCTTGCTTCGCGGGGAAGGTTGTCCCCGGGGGTCAGGTACCCCTCGGGCCAGGGGCGATCCGGCACCAGGGCCGCGCGCCGCAGCCGGATGCGCTCCTGCGCCTGCTCGGTGACGGCCTCTCCGGTCCACACGGCGTAATCGAGGTCGACGGCGGCCACGTCCCCCCACGCCAGCAGGGACTGGGCCAGGGACTGCGCGGTCTCGCCGATGTCCAATGACGTCCCGATCGCGGCCGCGGAGGCGTACAGGTGCAGCCGCTTGGCCATGGCGATCAGGGAGACTGTCAGACCTTCCTGCGGTGGTGCGGCAGGCAGGATGCTCATCGAGACCACCAGCTCCGTCCCGTCCTCCCGCCGCAGGCGTTGGACCCGGGCGACATGCGCCTCCCGCGTCTCGAGAACCCTCTGCAACCGCCGCGTGACCGTCGGTACGTCCCCGGGCGGCAGCAGATCGGCGAAAGCGGCCCCCGGCGCGGCACTCACCCCATCGAAGGGAGCGGCGTCCAGATTGCAGCTGGTGATCCTCAAACTCCGGTCGAGATTGACGGCCCCGAGAATCTGCTCCTGACTCCCGCTCTTCCTGTCGGCGCCCGCGGGCCGACCGGCATGGTGGTCGTCGGGCGAAGCGGCAGGATCTGCGGCCGCCGTTGTTCCGGCCCTGGGGATGTAATTCGCCAGGGCGCCGCTGACCATGTCGAACGGCGAACCGCAGGAAGGAGGGGGTGTGGGGTCCATGCAGCTCACCCAGCTCGCTGACTCCGGCGCATGCCGGAAAGCATTCCCGAGTACATGCGATCAAGCCCCGAGATCCCTTACCGCACACCTCCTGAATAACACACATACCCTGCTCACCGAAGAGGCAGAAGCGGGTAAAGGAACGAGCGGCACTGGCCGGCCGATGCCGGGGAGGGGCAGACCGCTCGAAGGGGCGGAGCGACGTTTCGCGGAGTCCGGCTGCGAGAGTTGCCGCGGCCGACGGCATGGAGTCGGTCGCTGGCAAAGTGCGGAAGGCGGCCGTGCTCTGCGCGTCGTGTCCGGTGCGGATCTTGGAGGCATCCTCGGGGAAGGCGGTGTCCCGAGCCCTTCAGGGCGAGCGCGTACACCCGGTGGTCGCGGCCGAGCAGCGGGCAGGGCGCGCCGAGCCGTCCGCTGAAGCGTGTGCCCACATGAACCGCTCAGGTGCGGACGTTGCCTCCCGAGGCTTGGCTTCTTGGAGATCCTGCGCCGGGGCCGGGAGCGTGGCATGGCGCGCGCAGGTCGGGCCCGTCGCCTTCCTCATGACCGGCCCGGCCTGTTTCCAGTGGGCGAGGGGGACGGCGGTCGGGACGTCGGGGCAGGTGTTGGGGCTCGGCGGTGAGCGCGGCCTGCTCCGCGGAGGCGACGGACAAGCGGTAGCGGGTCTTGCCGGCGATCCAGTCGGTGAACGCCGTCACTGTGTGAGGCGGTCCCGGCGGTGGGTCGGCGGCGTTGAGTTATTCGCGGACGTGAGTGTCCGCTGCGGGATGCGCGTCACCGCTGTCCGCGCCCAGGCCCGCGAGCAAGCGCAGCCCGTCCTCGGCGGGGCTGCCGGGAGCCGCGGACAGCACCAGCAGCTCCATGCCCGATTCGTCCGGTAGAGCGAAGTTCTCCTGGTGCAGTTCCAGCAGTCCGACCAGCGGGTGCCGGTACGCCTTGCGTCCGTGTGTGCGGGCACGCACGTCCGCGCGGGCCCAGAGGCGGCGGAAGCGCTCGCTGCCCATCGCCAGCTCGCCGATGAGCGAGGCCAGTCGGGGGTCCTCGGGGTATTTGCCCGCGGCCAGGCGCAGGTGCCCGACCACGTCGAGGGTGCACTTCTCCCAGTCCGCGTAAAGGCCGCGCTCGGCTTCCTCGAGGAAGATGTGCCGGGCGGTGTTCAGGCCCGGCATCGGCCGGCCGTAGAGGAGCCCGGCGAGGCGGTTCCCGGCGAGCACGTCCAGGCGGTGGTCCATGATCAGCGCGGGTGCGTCGGTGACCAGGTCGAGGACGCGCAGCAGCTCCGGCCGGAGCCGCCCGCCCGGCGCCTTCGCGCGGCGGCGGCGCTGCCGGGCGAGCCGGTAGAGGTGCCCGCGTTCGGTCTCGTCGAGGCCGAGGACGCGGGCGAGCGCATCGAGGACCTGCTCGGAGGGCTGGGTCGCGCGGCCCTGCTCCAGGCGCACGTAGTAGTCGACGCTGACTCCGGACAGGTGCGCGACCTCTTCGCGGCGCAGCCCTTCGACCCGGCGGCGGCTGTCGGTGGGGATGCCGACGGTCGACGGGTCGATTCGGGAACGCCGGTTCCGAAGGAACCCCGCAAGATCGTCCATGCCGCCCAGTATGCCCTCGGCGGTGCCCGTGAAGGTGGCCCTGCCGATACCAGGAAGTCCCGTCCGATGGAAGAAGCGTCCCTGAACGCCGGGCGCCGCGGCGCCCAGGATCGATGGCACCCGATCCGAAGGAGTTCCCATGAAGACGCTGATCGTCTACGCCCACCCGGAGCCGAAGTCGCTCAACGGCTCGCTGAAGGACCTCGCGGTGTCCACATTGCGGGCCGCCGCGCACGAGGTGCGGGTGAGCGATCTGTACGCGATGAACTGGAAGGCGGTCGTGGACGCCACGGACTACGGCCTCCACGCCTCCAGTCCGCTGAAGGTCGCCCTGGACTCGGGCCGGGCCTTCGACGCAGGCACGCTCACCCCGGACGTGCTCGCCGAGCAGGAGAAGCTGCTGTGGGCCGACACGATCATCTTCCAGTTCCCGCTGTGGTGGTACACGATGCCCGCGATCCTCAAGGGCTGGGTGGACCGGGTGTTCACCTACCACTTCGCGTACGGCGTCGGCGAGCACAGCGACACCAAGTACGGCGAACGCTTCGGTGAAGGCACCCTCGCGGGCAAAAAGGCTCTGCTGTCAGTGACCGCCGGCGGCCCGGAGTCGCATTACGCCGCTCGCGGGATCAACGGCCCCATCGACGATCTGCTGTTCCCGATCCACCACGGCATCCTCTACTACCCGGGCATCGAGGTACTGCCGCCGTTCGTGCTGTACGGCGCCGACCGTATGACCCGCGAGGACTACCCGGACGTCGCCAAGGCATGGCAGCAGCGCCTGCTCACCCTGGAGTCGACCGAGCCGATCGCGTTCCGGCCGCAGAACTTCGGTGACTACGAGATCCCCTCGCTGCACCTGAAGGAGGGACTGGAGGCCGCGGGCCGCACAGGTTTCGGACTGCACGTGCGCGGCTGACCGCCGACGATGAACACGACGAGCCGGGGCGCGAATCCGGGGACCGGCCCGAGGACCGTGGCGAACCCGCGGATGAGCGCCAGCGGACAGGGTGTCAGGGTGGGTTCCTCGGGCACGCTGTGCCTGCCGTCACGAAAGAGGACGGCGGCACAGCACGCGCAGCGGACACGGCCGATGGCCGCGCTCAGGTCCACGATGCGGATCAGTGAAGATCCACCGTCTTTAATTCGCTGGTCACGGGGCTGGTATGGGTGGTGGGTTGGGCACTCGCGGGGGCACGACGGCTAGCGCAGGCACCTCGCGTGGAAGAAGGCCCGCACGGCCCGGTAGGCCCCCTGTGCGCCGAGGCGGGTAGGCCGCAGCCCAGCGCGGCGCGCCGGGTTGCCGCTTCGCCTACACAGCCACACCTCGCCCCGGCCCCCCGGTCGTCGCTGCGGGGGTCCTGGGAGGGCGATTCGCCGAAGGTCACACCACCCGTGCCGCGGCGATCGGCCGGTCGGCGACCGTCAGCTTCTCCGCCGTGGTCTTGCTGGTGTTGACGCTCCACCGATAGCGCGAGAACTCCCCAGTGGCGTTGGAGGCGTAGAACATCATGTGACCGATGCCGACGCCCTGGAAGTTCTCGCCGGTGACGTTGCTGACCATGCGGCTGTCGGGGTACGCCGGGTAGTTGGACACGCCGTACACGCCGTGCGGGTCGGATGTGCAGTCGATGATCTCGACGGCGTACTGGGTCTCGCCGGTGAAGTCGGCGGTGCCGGTGAAGGCGCCCTTCACCTCGCGGACCATCACGATGTGGCCGGTGTTGTCATCGACCTGACCGTTGTAGTCGATCGCGATCAGGTCGCCCGGCCGCAGGTCGGTCACCTTGCGGATGCGCCGGAAGCGAGGGCCGGCCGTACCGTCGGCGAAGGCTTTGCGATAGTCCGCGGCCTCCGGGATGGTGTCCTGGAAATACTTCGTGAAGTAGTCGTCCGTCGCCCAGCCGTAGGTGTGCTTCAGCACCCGCGTGAGGAAGGACGAGCAGCGGGCGCGGGCGATCCACGTCGTCGCGTCGTCGGGAGTGCCCCATGTCACGGACGACGGTGAGCCGATCAAGTAAACGTTGTTGGCGCGGGCGGTCCGGCCGCTGATGACGGCCACCTCGTCGGCGGTCAGTGCGCGGCCGTAGGCGCGAACGTCGTCGACGGCGCCGTTGAAGCGGTTCGCCGGGGCGCTGTTCCATGTGGCGCGCCCGATGTTGAAGCCCTCCGTCGCAGCCCAGGACAGGGTGGAGTCCGCGCTGCCCTCCAGCGTGCCGTTGACGTAGAGGTGGATCTGCGCGCCGTCCCAGACACCGGCCAAGTGCGTCCAGAGGCCCGGTGCGGCGGGGTTGGCCGCCAGAGCGGAGACCTTCGTGCTCTGGTCCGCGCTGCGCACTTTGAATGCCCACGTGCCGGCTGTGTCGTCGTACTGGAGGAGGAAACGGCTCGCCATCGAGCCGTCCTGGCTCACTGCGGTGTACATGGTGGAGAGACTGGCCGTGTCCGACAGGCGCACCCACGCCGAGACCGTGAACGGTGCCGTCGTGTCCAGGACCGAGCCCGTGGCCGCGTACGCACCCGACGTGCCGTCCAGGCTCAGCTCGCCGCCGGCCCGTAGCGTCGTCCACGTTGCGCCCGAACCGAGGGTGACGGGACGGTCGTAGCCCGACCGGTCGGCTCCCGTGCCGTCCAGCGGCCAGTGACCGACCAGACCGTCCGGCAGGTGACCGGCCGCCAGCAGACGCTGGTACTGCACCATTTGCTCGGCCTGCAGTAGATGCGGCACCGACACCGGAGTGAAAGGTGTGTCCAGCGGCGCCTCGGCCGCAGCCGTACCGGCGCTCTGTGCCACGCCCGCCAGCGCTCCGACTCCCACGAGCGCGGCCCCGCCCAGCAATCCGCGTCTGCTGACCACTCCGGCCATTGCGTCCCCTCCCCGAACAGGCCGATCGCCATGACCTGCCCGCCTTTTGAATCATCGCCGTGAGTCTAGCCAGACGGGTGAACGCCTGACTGACGGGTCATCTGCTCTCTGCCGCCCAGCAGGCCATCGCCGGGGACTGGCCCTGCCCTGTTCAAACTGGGACCTGTACAGACGGCCTGTACAGACCCGCCCGGGTGGGCACCGGCACCGATGCCTCCGCGTTCACCGGGCCCGCTCCGGGACGCCGCCTCGCGGACAGAGCCGCATCGGTGCGTTCGAGCGACGGCCGTGCTCATCGCGCTGCTCGGCCAACTCCGCCATGTGTGCGCTCACGACTCGGTACTCGACAGCCAGGGATCTCCGAGGGGTGGTGGGACCCGGTGATCCTGCCAGACTGCCGGCATGACTCACGTGATCGTGATCAGCGACTACGACCCCCGATGGCCTGAGCGGTTCGAGGATCTGCGGCAGCGACTGGCACCTCACGTCGTGGATCTGGCTGTGTCCATCGAGCATGTCGGCAGTACGGCCGTGCCCGGGTGCGCCGCCAAGCCGGTCATCGACCTCGACGTCGTGGTGTCCGAGGAGGCCGTCATACCCGAGTTGATCTCCCGGCTCGCCGGGCAGGGCTACCAGCACGAAGGCGATCTGGGGATCCGGGGGCGGGAGGCCTTCCAGGCCCCTCCAGCGGCTCCCGGACATCATCTGTACGCAGTGGTCGCGGGCTCGAAGCCCCACCTTGATCACGTCCTACTCCGTGACTACCTGCGTCAGCGGCCCGATGAGGTCCGGCGCTACAGCGTGTTGCAGGTGGCCCTGGCGAAGCGGTTTTCTGCCGACAGCGAGGGCAGGGCGGCCTACTCGGCGGCGAAGAGCGCTCTTGTGGAGGAACTGGTCGCGAAGTCCTACGCTGCTCGGGCCGCCGGCGCGTCGTGACATGAGGCGGACCGCACGCGTTGGTGATGCTGTGACGCACGAGGAGTTGGCCGATCCGTGGACGGCCCGGTGCGAGTCCGCACTGCGCGAGCGCTGCGGCGGAGAAGGCCAACGGGCGGCCGGCGCAGGACCGGACCACCAACCGGTCTTCACCGACGGGGTCCCGGTAACCGTGGTCCACTGCGCCTGCATCTGCCGCACGCGGCGCTCGCCGAGTTCTACAGCCCACCCCGCCCCACCGTCACCCGTCATCCACGAGAGCCGCCCGCTGCTCGCCGCCCGCGGCTTCGGTCCGGAGCCGCCCGGCCCGGCCGGATGCACGACCGGACCGCCATGCGCACGGAGGGCATCGCCGAGCAGCTGCGGCCGCATCGTGCGGATCAGGCGTGCAGGTGGGGAAGGCGGCGGTCGAGCCGGTCGGGGAGCCACCAGTTGGCGCGGCCGAGGAGAAACATGCTGGAGGGCACGAGGACGAGGCGGACGAGGGTGGCGTCGAGGATGACGCTCACGGCGAGGCCGAGGGCGAGCATCTTCACGACGACCGTGGTCGAGCTGGTGAAGGACAGGAAGACGGCGGTCATGATGAGGGCGGCGCTCGAGATGACACGGCCGGTGGCGGCCAGGCCGGTGCCGACGGAGCGGGTGTTGTCGGCGCTGGTGTGCCAGATGTCGGCGATACGGGAGAGCAGGAAGATCTCGTAGTCCATGGAGAGCCCGAAGACGATGGCGAACATCATCATCGGAACGTACGACTCGATGGGCACCGGCTCGTGGAGGCCGAGCAGGCCGCTGCCCCAGCCCCATTGGAAGACGGCGGTCAGCACGCCGTAACTGGCCGCGGTGGTGGCCAGGTTGAGCAGGACGGCCTTGAGCGGGATGAGCAGGCTGCGGAAGACGGTCATCAGCAGGAGGAAGGCTGCGGCCAGGACGGTCGCGATGATGACGGGCAGGCGCTGCCGGACGGTGTCGCGGAAGTCGACCTGGGCGGCCGTGGTGCCGGTGACGTAACCGTGGGCGGTCGTGCCGTGGAGGGCGCCGGGGAGGGTGTCGTCGACCAGGGTGTTCACCAGGGCGGTGGTGGACTCGTCCTGGGGGCCGTGGGCCGGGGTGACGGTGGTGGTCAGCAGCCTGCCGTCCGGTGTGGACGTGGGTGTGGTCACCTGGGCGACGTCGGGGGTGGTCCGCAGGGCCCGTTGCAGGGTCGTGGCGAGGTCGGACGTTCCGGAGCGGTGGGTGCCGAGGTCGATCACGACGGTCAGGGGGCTGTTGGCGCCGGGGCCGAAACCGGGGCCGGTCGCCTCGGCGATGAGGTCGTAGGCGGTGCGGCTGGTCGTTCCGGTGGGGTCCGCGCTCGCGTCGACGTGGCCCAGCCGCATGGACAGGGCGGGGACGGAGAGCAGGGCCAGAGCCGCTGTGCCGGCGGCGAGGTAACGCCAGGGGCGCCGGGCGATGCGGGCTGCGTAGCGGTGCCATCCGTCGCGATCGCCGGAGGATTCGGCTATGGGCCGGCGAAGGGCGAGGCGGTCGATGCGACGACCGGTCAGGCTGAGAGCGGCGGGGACGAGTGTCACGGCGGCGGTCGCCGTGATCGCGACGGCGAGAGAGGCGGCGAAGCCCAGTTTGCCGATGAAACTCAGGCCGCAGGCGTAGAGGCCGAGCATCGCCACGATGACCGTCACCCCGGCGACCAGGACGGCGCGGCCACTGCTCGCCGTCGTGCGGGTGGCGGCCGACGCCGGGTCGTGACCGTCGATCAGGTCCTGCCGGAACCGGGTGGTCAGGAACAGGCCGTAGTCGATGCCGACGCCCAGGCCGATCATGGTGGCCAGGGTCGGGGCGGAGGTGGCGAAGGACACGGTGCCGGCGACCATGCCGACGAGTCCGAGCCCGGTGCCCACCGCGATCAGCGCGGAGACCAGCGGCAGTAGCGCGGCGAGGACGCTGCCGAAGGCCAGGAGCAGCACGAGCAGGGCGGCGGCGATCCCGACGAGCTCGCTGGCACGGTCGTCGGCGGGCTGCCTGGTGACCTGGTCCAGATCCCCGCCGTACGCGACCTCCAGACGGGAGTCGCGGGCCGGCTGTGTCGCCCGGTCGAGCCGGCGGGTGTAGTCGTGGCCGAGAGCCTTGGCCTTCACGTCGAACCGCACGGTGGTGTAGGCGGTGTGTCCGTCGTCGCTGACCACCGGAGCCGACACGGAGGTCACATGCGGCAGATGGGCAAGGCCCGACAGCGAGCTGCTCACTGAAGGATCGGACGTCACGGCTCCGCTGTCGCTGTGGAAGACGACATGTCCGCTGGATCCACCGGCGGTGCCTGAGTGAGCGGCGAGCAGATCCGCGCCGGCGCTGGACTGCGTGCCCGACAGGCTCACCTGGTCGCTGAACGCAGGGGCCACGACGTGACGGCCGGCCAGTGCCGCTGTCAGGGCCAGCACCCAGGCGGCCATGATCAGCACGGGATGGCGTGCGCACCAGCCGCCGAGCCGGGCGAGGCCGCCTGCTGGTCCGGGGGAAACGGAAAGAGCAGGCACGTCGGTGTCGGATCCAGCAGGCATGGACGGCTCCCGGCAGAGGGTCGGAGGGTCGCTCGGCGCCGACGCTAGACCAAAAATGTCATGACTGCCATTTGTCTCTGCTGACTTTTGTCATGAATGACATTTGGCAGGCCTGACAAGATACGCTGGCGTCATGCCCACTCCGCCTGAGCCGCCACCGATCCCGGGACTGCGGGAACGCAAGAAGGAGCAGACCCGGCAGCGATTGCGCACCTGCGCCGCCCGGCTCTTCGCCGAACGCGGCTTCGCCGACACCACCGTCGCCGACATCGCCGCCTGCGCGGACGTGTCCACCCGCACGTTCTTCCGCTACTTCGACAGCAAGGAGGACCTGCTCCTGCCCGACGGCGTCGAACTCTTCGCCGCGGTCGAACGCGCCTTTGGGCAGCGCCCCGTCGACGAGCCTCCCTTCGACGCCGTCTGCAACGCGCTGCTGGCCGCCGCCGCCCCTTTCCAGAGCACGAGCCTGACCGCCCTCACCCACCCCCTGGACGGAACCGAACAGCTGATCGCGGCGCGGATGATCCAGACCTTCACCGAGTTCGAGGACCGTCTCACCCGCCTCGTCCTCGACCGGCTGACCCCCGACACGCCGGACGCGGATCTGCAGGCCGCCGTGGTCGCCGGCGCTGCCCTGGCAACCGTCCGCGCTGTTCTGCGCACCCAGCGCAGCCGCCGAGCCGCGGGCACCCACCGGCCGACCGCCATGCTGCCCAAGGCTTTCCAGATGCTGCGGGAGATGGGGAACGCCGCTCCATGAGCCGCCGACGCCTGCTGCTCGCCATCTCTGTGGCCCTCACCGTCTTGGCGCCCCTGTCGGCCAACGCGGTGCTCACGCATCGGGTCGAACAGCGCATCGAGCGCGTCGCCGCTTGCCGTCTCGCTCCGGTGGCGCAGGTCGGCGCGACCCTCGACAGCCCGGTGGCGGCCGTCACCATGCTGGGCGGAAGCGTCGGCGACGTCGACCTCCGGGCCGACGGCCTTCGACGCGACGGGATGGCTCTGCACCTCGATGCGCACCTGCGCCAGGTCACGACAGGCGGTGCCGTCCACGGCGGAAGCGCCACCGTGACCATCCCCTACCCGCAGCTGGCCAAGCGCCTGCCTCACCCGGACAGCGGCCCTGCGCGGACTCCCGGCACCGACGGCACAGGCCTGATCCTCACCGTTACCGCCGGAACGCTGGGCGTGCCGGTCACCGTCCACACCGACATCGCAGCGCACGCCGGCACACTGCTCGTCACACCCACCGAACTCACGGTCCTCGGGCGCACCCTTCCCGTGGCCACCGTGCGCGACAACGTCCGCGACACCTCGCTGGCCGAGCGTCTGAAGCCGCACGTCCTGCGCTTTCCCGCGCTTCCCGTCGGCGTCCGCCTGACAGGCGCGCGCGCCGCCGACGACGGCCTCGCGCTCCACCTCCACCTGGCAGCCGGGGCCGCCGGCACCCGTCCCAAGGCCGAAGGCACGTGTGCGGCGAGGTGAGCCACAGCCGGCCCCACCTGCGTGACTTCCGGTCAGGCTGCCCGCTCCAGGCGATGCACGAAGGCGCTCAGCGACGCCTTGTCGACTCGGCCCCGTGCCCCAGGGGCATCACCTCTGTGAGGCTGCGGCGTCGGGGCGCAGGTCGTCGAGGCTGAGACGGTGGGCGGGGGGCTCCGGGAGAACGATGTGGCTGGTGGTGTGCCGACGCCGGTCGACATGGAGCAGTTCGCCCGGTTCCATGAGGCGCCAATTGGGGTTGTCGTCCATGCGCTCGCTGGCGATGACGACAGCGGCGTGGTAGGCCAGATCTGTCGAGTGGACCCGCATGTGCCCATGGCTGCCGCTGTGGTCGAGGTGCCGGGTGCCGTGGTGCCCGCCTACGGGCCGCTGGAGTACGTACAGCTTGTGCGTCTCGGGGTAGCGCAGTGCCCACAGCTCGTCGGGGGTGGTGAGGACGACGTTGAGGGCGTAGACGGGCAGGTTCCGGGCCACCCATTGTGCGGCGTGCCGGATGCCGGCGCAGATGTCACCGCCGTGGTGTTCGATCTCCCGCGTGATGAGGGCGAAGAACCGTTCCGAGTCGGTGTCGCCCTTGACCAGCGTGCGGTCGCTTCCGAGGTGGTTGTCGAGTGTGTCGAGACCCTCGATGACTCCGTTGTGCGCGAACAGCCGTCCTTCTTGTTCGAAGGGATGGGTGTTGCGGAGCTGCAGATCGCCGGTGGAGGCGAAGCGCACGTGGGCGAGGAAGGTCACCGATTCGACCCGCCGGGCCTCCTCCGCGAAGGCCCGGTCCGCGTAGGCGGCGATCGGTGCCTTGTGGACCTGCGGACTGCCGTCGGGCCGGAAGTAGCCCAGTCCGGTGCCATCGGGGTCGCGACGGCTCTGGTCACTGAGGCTGTCCGGCGCATCCAGCAGCCAGAACGTCGCGTGGGTGTGCCGGGGCGCACTGGTCAGCCCGAACAGGCGGCACATGCCGGTCCCCTCCGCTCTCCACACAGTGCCCGAGGCGCCTTCGGCGGCCTCCGGACGTCCCTCGGTCGAGCCGGGTGACGGCCTGGCCCGCGTCCCCGGCCGGACACCACGCCGCGGCTCTCGCCCGGCAGTCCGGTCGGGGCATGTGGACTTGCTCCTGCTCGGCGCCATCGCCTTGGAGCCGCGCAGCCCGGCACCCGGGCGGCCGGACGCTTGGCGGCGGGTGATGTGCCCGGAGCCTGCGCCTTGTCCCCGCAGGTGCCTGTCGCTGGCATCGGAGCATCCCCTCGGACGGAATGGTCCAGTCCCGAGCGGGTTTCCCGTTCGCACCTCGCCATGCGCCGTTCGCCACGATTACCGAGGTCGGCGACCTGCGGACCCATGAACGACACCGGCCCGATCCGCCGATCTGATCTGGGCCCGCGCTGGGCGTCCCGGGACCCGAATGCCGCGGTCATCGGCGTGGTGCGGCAGGCCAGGACCGCGTGGGGAGCAGGTATCCGGTGACACGGCACGGCCCCGCCCGGCGGCCACCACCGGGCGTGCTGGTCCAGAGCCGTGAGTCAGATCACAAGGAAAGGGTGACAGGGTGTTGTCGCGGACAGCTGCGACTGTCGACGGCATGACGATCACAGATGAGGACTGCCTCCCCGAGACCCTGGCGTTCAACGAACGATTTGAGGCTGCCGCCGCGAGCCGTCCCCCTCGCGGACGGACACCGAGCGCAGCCGCACTGGCGGCCCTGCGGCGCAACCGCCTCGGCGGCGACACGCCACCGGTAAGACTGCCGCACGGCCAGGACCGCGTGGTCGAGGGCGGAAGGAGGATGCGGGTTTTCGTGCCGGACAACCCCAACGGCGTGTACCTGCACATCCACGGAGGCGGCTGGGCGTTCGGTTCCGCGGACGGACAGGACGAACGGCTCTGGCGGCTCGCCGAGCAGGCACGGCTGGCCGTGGTGAGCGTGGACTACCGCCTCGCGCCGGAACACCCGTTCCCTGCCGGGCCCGACGACTGCGAAGCGGCGGCCCGATGGCTGGTGAAACACGCCGCGGCCGAGTTCGGTACCGAACGGCTGCTGATCGGCGGTGAATCGGCCGGTGCCCACCTCAGCGTCGTGACACTGCTGCGCCTTCGCGACCGGCACGGAATCATCGGCGCGTTCCGGGCGGCCCACCTTCTCTTCGGCCCCTACGACCTGTCGATGACACCGAGCCAGCGGAGGTTCGGCCGCCGACCGCTGCTGAGCAATTCCGACACGCTACGGGGAAGCTATGAGCTGTTCACGCCAGGGATGGCAGAGGAGCAGCGCCGCTGCCCGGAGGTCTCGCCCCTGTTCGCGGACCTGGACGGGCTGCCGCCCGCCCGGATCGTCGTCGGCACCGAGGATCCGCTGCTGGACGACTCGCTCTTCCTGGCCGCACGGTGGCAGGCCGCAGGTGCGCCTGTGCAACTCGGTGTCGTCGCCGGCGCGATGCACGGCTTCACCCTGTTCCCCCTGACCATCACCGAACGGGAACTACGGCGGGAGCGGGACTTCCTGGCCTCCGCGTGACGGTAGCGTCGGCGGCATGAACCGAACCGCCCGGCTGTACGCGTTGGTGGAAGAGTTGCGCGCGGCGGCGCCGCGGCCACTGACAGTCGCGGCGCTCGCCACGCGGTTCGAGGTCAGCACACGCACGGTACAGCGCGACCTAGAGGCACTGATGCACACCGGTGTGCCGGTGCACTCCACACCCGGGCGAGGCGGCGGCTGGTCGATCGACCCGGAGATGACCCTGCCCCCGATCCATCTCACCCCCGACGAGGCCTCGGCACTGACGGCAGCGCTCGCTGCGGCCGACGCCACCACCCCCTACGCCGGCGCGGCCCGCACGGCGGCTCAGAAGATCGTGGCCTCCATGGCCGGTCCCGCCTCGGCGGTGGCCCGAGAACTCGCCGCACGGATCGTCACCCTGCCGGCACACGGCGACTTGTCGATCCGTACGGCGGTGGAGCAGGCTCTCGCGAACAACACGGTGCTGCGACTGACCTACACCGACGCGGCAGGACACGAAAGCACCCGTGTCGTGGAACCGGCTGGACTGCTCACCGCCGGCGGCCGCTGGTACCTCATCGCCTGGTGCCGCACACGCCGCGCCGGCCGGGGCTTTCGGCTGGACCGGATCGCAGCAGCGGCTCCAGCCGGTGAACAGGCAGAGCCCCGCAGCCTGACCGACCTCCTACTCGGCTCGGCCGCTGCCGGCGCAGTACAACCCACCGCGCTGGCCTCACTCACAGCCTCACCATGAGTACAGGCCTCAGCCTCCTGATCCCACGAGCACGACACTGAGTCCGCCCCGCAAGGCTTTCTGGGGACTCGGCAAAGGGTGTGCGCGGGCCGTCGACGACGTTGTCCGTAGTCGACAGCGCGTGTCCAGGCTTGTCGCCGACCGGCACGGTGCCCCCGTGACCCCTGTGCGTCACCACCCCCACCGGGTTGTCCTCACGCTGCGCGCGAACGACGACGAAGTCACGCAAACCGGTAGCCGGGCTTCCGTACCTTGGGCTGCCGCTCGACCTGTGTGACCTTGGGAGCGGCACGGTGGCGAGGTCTCCTGAGGAACGCGGAGTCACGCACAGCGCTGGTGTGCGGGGCAGGTGGCTGGCCGTGCTGCCTGCTCTGCTGCTGTTCACCGGCCTGTTCATCGGCCGGTTCACACCCCGCGATGTGAGGCCGGACGCTCGGATGCCGCAGCTGGTTACAGCGCGCGCCGCGAGTGGCGCTGACCGAGTGTGGGACGGCGGTCTGAGTACCCGGTTGGCGGCACCGGCGGTGACCCCGGGCATTCCGCCTGCGTTGTCCAGCCGTGGCGGGTCCCCGCTCCACTCCACCCGCCTCGGCCGTCCTCGGCACGGTGGCATGGCGAGCGTTCACGCCATCGGCACCGCCGAGATCCGAACCACCCACCGACAGAGATGCCGCGGAGGGAAGCCACCATGACGACGGAGCCATTGACCGACTGGTCGCAGGTCCACCGAGAGCAGCACTTCCACAGTGTGATCGGCGGCGGCTGGCTTCGCATGCCTCCGCCCATGCTGGGGCTGCTGCTGGCGGCCCTCACCGGGAGGGGGAGGCCCTTGACGAGGGGGGAGCTGCGCCCGTTCGTGCGCAACAGCGTCAATCCCTCCGGTGACTGGCAGGCCTCCTGCTGGGAGGACAGAGACGAACGTCCCGGGAAGGACTTGGCGGATCTGCGGGCCGCTCAGGCCACTTCGGCCCGCTACGCGGCGCACTACGGATTGCCGCCGTTGTCCACGCTCAACGACATGCTGGCTCTCATGATCGCTGCGGGGCTCGTTCACGAAATCCCCGACGCGGACGGTCAGATGCGGCTGTACCCCACGTTTCCGCTGCCAGGTCGTCACGAGGTCTTTCCCCTGGACGACGAGGAGTTGAGCGCGCAGCACGCGCTGCGCCGCCACCATGCCTATGGGGGCGACTCGTCCCGGATCATCGCCCTGTTCGAACCGACGGGGCTGCGACACCAGGAGATCACCACCAGTCTCGACCGCCTGGCAGGGGTGATCGACGGCCATTCGCACGATGCCCGCCAAGCGGTCCTACTCCTTCTGGAGGGACCTGACTTCACGGCCACCACGGACATTTCTGAGATCGCCCCGCACAAGGTGTTCCAGCTCCGCTGCGACTGGGACACGTTCCACGAGCACCGCATCCGACGCGGACGGCCCGCACGGACCGGGGCCACCGTCCTCGCCGACGGGCATGACAGCGCCTGAGAAAGAGCGCGTGAGGGCAAGCAGCCGAACGTCCGGGGTCCGTACGCCATGCTGGGCAAGCTCTGGAACGTGAGGCCGCGATCTCGTGGCCGGCCTGATGGTCAGGTCGCTCTGAGCAACGACACGACATCGCGAGAGGCGGCAACCGGACCCAGGGGCCCATGCCCGCTCACACCTCTTGCCACTGATCCCGGCCCCTGGAGGACCGGCCGGCTTGCGGGGGAGTGCCGGCAGTCGGACCGGTCCTCCCGGTTCGTGTGGCCGGTCATCTGCTTCTCGCAGTTGCGGATGCGAGAAGAACGGCCCGCCGTCATACGGCTGTTGGCGGAAGGTCCCCGGCTGTCAAGCGGCGTCGGGGTCGGCGGCGGCGATGACGGACTGGCCGGCGGAGGGCCAGCACCACCGGATGCGATGGCGTGGCAGCGGGTCCCGCGGCGACCGGGTCACGAACTGCCGCAGAGCCTGCATGTTGCGTCCGGCAGCCGCGCGGTCAACGGCTGGATCGCCTGGTCGGATTGCGGTCGCATGAGCTCGAGGTCCTCGCCCCATGCGTCGAGCACCTCACTGTGTCCGGCTTGTCGAGCCGCCGCCTCGACAAGAGTGAAGAGGTGTCGCTGCAGGCGTACGTCGCCTGTTGCCGAGATGCGGTCCACGGCATGCAGTAGTACGTCGGTGTTCCATCCCGGCAGTGGGTGTCGGGCCAGCTCCCATTTCAGATACTTGTTGTAGGGGCGGGGGCGTCGGTCCAGAGCGAAGAGGAGCTCAAGCAGGAACCGAACGCTGTCGGCTGCGTCGAGGCGAGCGGCGAGAGCCTGGCCGTCCCGATGGTTCTTGACGGAGCGGTAAAGAGAGTTGGCATAGGCATCGAGCCAGGCACCGGCATCTTGGAAGGCCTCATCGGCACTCAGTCGCGCCTTGTCGGCGAGGATTCGTGCGATGCCTCCGTCGAGCCGGTCGAGCACGACTTGAGCACGGGCGAGGGCGTAACGTTCGAATCCGGGCATCCCGGCAGCACGGAACTCGGTGAGCGTGACGACGACGAGGTCGAGCTCGGCGGTGCGGTGGCCCGCGAACCGGGTCAGATTCGTCGTGGCATCGTCGGCCAGAACCACATACAGATCGTGGTCGGAGTGCCGGGTGATCATGTCGCCGTGAGCCCGGGAACCTTTGAGGACGAGGCCGACGACGGCCATATCAGCGGCGGCGAGTTCGACAAACGCATCGTATGTGACGGGCTGCTGAGCAGTCATGATGTGGATCTCCGTGGGTGTTGGCGGGCACACCTGCTGGGGGCCCCTGTTCAGGGGCGCCCTGCACCGTCCGCGGCTGCACGTGGCAACCGCCCGGGAGATCAACGCACATCTGAACTTTAATGCGCGGCCGGGCGTGGAGCACAACCCGGCCGCCCGCGCCACGGGGCCCCTGCGGTCGAACCCGACATCAACCTGCGCGGACGCCCGAACTCTCCACGCCGCCCACCCCACCCTCGTGTTCCCACTCCTCGGCTGCCCCCGTACGACCATGCACCAGAGCCCGGAGCAGCATGGCGGCCTGCACGAGCGCGCGGGCCTGGACGTGTCCGACGTCGAGGCCGTGCGATCAAGTCTGCTGGCCGTGTTCGACGGCTGGGCCGCTCCGTCCTCCACCTCCTGCGCCACGGCAGTTCTTTCGTCCACCGCTCCCTGTACGCCCTTCCCGCGTCCCACACCTGGGCCCACGTCTCCGGGGTGGCGCTACCGGGCGACGCCGCCCACCTGATGCCTCCGTCCTCGCCCTCTTCGACGAGGTCCAGCCTTTCCTGCCCGGGCCGGTCCCAAGAACGCCGGTAGCGGCTGTCGGCAGTCGGTGTTCAGGCGGCCGCAGCGGGACGATGGAGGAACCCGGCGACCACAGCCGGTGATCACTACAGGTCTCCGATCGCACCCGCTTCCACGAAACTGAAGATGAGCCATGACGAACTGGTCGACGCCTCGGCCCGGGCCGGGCGCCGTCGGAAGAAGACAGCCGCGTAGCAGGCAGGCGCCGAACCGGAGCACGGGCCCGGGCCAATCGCCTGGCCGGCAAGCGCACCGCACCCAGTTCGAGCGTTCGCATGTTCTCAGGGGCCGACAAGGCAGAACAATGCCCCGCCAGGCCGGCTGACGAGGTTTCGTGTATCTCTCAACTCTCGTGGCGCCGACGCGCGAGATGGACGGTGATGTCGGCGGCCACCTCGACCCTGCCCGGGAGAACCCGCATGATCCGGCTGAACACCTGCTCTCGCTCCGAGGCCGGCAAAACGAGATAAGCCGAGATGGTTGAGAGATGCCCAACGTAGTCAGGAGCACTCATCGTCAAGCGACGTCCGATCACGGACTGTTGAACATCAGTGAACCACTCGGACCGTTGGAGTTCGGTACCCGGCCACTGCATGTCATGGCCAGGAGGGGTCCCGTCCGGGGACGGAATCTCATCGCTCCGCAAAAACGGCGTTCGCGCCGCACGAACGGCTTCCTCCACAGCCGGGTCAGCCAGTCGGAACGGCCCGCCGCACGAGGCGAACACGCCACCCGGCTCCAGCAGCGCGGCCATGCGTGACCACCGGTCCTCCGGCCTCGTCCAATGGAGCGCTGCCGCTGCATAGACCAGGCCGTACCGTTCGTCCGGTCGCAAGTCCTCGAACGCAGCTCGCACCGTCCTGACGTTTGCCGGCACATGCTTGCGCAGCTCGGCCAGCATGGACTCGTCAGGATCGGTCGCGGTGACCGTGACCCCCCGTTGAGCGAACAGGCGAGTTGCTTTGCCTGTCCCAGCGCCGATCTCGAGGGCAGTCCTGACCGGACGGCCCGCGTACGCCATCACCATGTCGCACAGCTCCGCGGGTACCCCGGCCGGAACCGTTCGTATGCTTCCGCCACTACTCCGAAGCTCAGCGCGCGACCAGTCATGCCGAGCATCGTGACACGACCCGCGCCGCCGGTGCTTGATCTTTTGCATGCCCTCTGCGGATCGACCTGCTGGCACAGAGAAGCCCCGGTCGACTCGGGGGAGGGTCGACCGGAGCGGTCAGGGAGCGGGGGCGGAGGGCGGTCGCCTCTCGGCGAGTGGCTCCGTGGGGCTTCAGCCGAACGATCGTCCCCACGGGCGATAGGTGAGGCCCGGGGACACTGTCCCCTCCACACCCGCACACAGTTGAACTGCGAACCACCCTGGTTTGTTTCGCTGCTCCGCGTGAGCTGCGCCACCTGCTTTCGCGTCCAGGCCTACGCGTCGGGACGCGCACGCCGCGCACCACTGGCCCACAGGTGCGCCACCGCAGGCGTGTTCACGAGGCTTGCGCCGGCACATGGCACACGGACCGACCTGGTCACCAGCGCGGATCAGCGCGGAGGTGAGCACGTCGCCGGGCAGGCGAAGGTGCCGAAGGTGCTGGACCTCGTCGAGATGTCCAAGGCCGATGTGGTGAAGCGGTGTGCACTGCCGGCGAGTCCGCTGCACATGGCGAAGGTTCGGACGAGGACCGTCCCTCCTCGCCGACCCACCTCGGCGAGGAGGACGCGTCCCTGTGGATGCCGATGGCGAAGTCCCGACACAGAACGCTGGAGAAGGTCCGCCGCTGTCTCAAACCGTCGGCAGAGGCGATCGTCGAGCTCACACGACTGCTCCTTGATCCTTCTCGGTGGCAACGGCGGAGACGGAGAGGAGTGTCGCGGCCGCGAGGCTGCCCCACAGGGCGGCCGGGCCGAGCCGTGCGAGAGCGGTGATGACCCCCGGGGAGACGGCGAGGCCGAAACCCGTGGAGAGCTGGAAGCGGGCGAGGGCGCGTCCCAGGACCTGGGCCGGGGCGAGTGCGGTGACGAGCGCGGTGGCGCTGCCGGCGTAGATGATCTCGCCGAGCGTGCAGACCACGGACACCGTGGCGACGGCCGGGGCGCCCCAGCCGTGTCCCAGTGAGGTGGCCGCGAGGAAGCCGAGGTAGGACGCGGCCAGCACGACACCGGAGAGAGCCAGCGCGGTCCGCCGGGAGAAGCGGGACATGAGGACGGTGACCGGTATTTGCAGGGTGACGACCAGTGCCGTGTTGGCCACGAAGACGGCTGCCGGCCACACCGGGGAGGCGTGCAGCTGCGTCACCAGGACCAGGGGGAGCGCGATCTCGGGGACGTTGAGGCAGAAGACGTAGACCACGTTGGCGGCGAGTAGCGCGAGCATCCGGGGTGCCGGCTCGTCGTCCCGGTCCCTGGCCGGGACGGTCTCCGCCGGATGCGCGTGCACGTGGACCGACCACGCCAAGGCGGCTGCGGCAAGGTAGGCGAGCGCAGTGACGGCTGCCAGCGCCCGCAGTGCGGTGGTGCCGCCCGCCAGGCATACGGTGGCGAGGAGTGCTCCCACGCCCAGAGCGGCGTTGCGCAGGGCGCGGGCCCCTGCGAGGGCGGTGTCGCGTTCTCGGCCGTGGGCGACCGTGGCCACGAGCGCGGCGTGGGCGGCAGGCCATGCCTGGTTGCCGATGCCGAGGAAGAGTGCCGCCGTCGCGAAGAGCCAGACGTGCGCCGCTGGGGCGGCCAGCAGCAGCGCCACACCCAGCACCCGCACCAGCATGGACGCCGCCACGACCGTGCTGCGTGCGCCGCTGTCCAGCCATCGGCCCACCGCGGGCATGCACACCAGACCCGCGACGATGCCGACCGTCATGGCGGTACCGGTGACCGGCGCGGACAGCCCCAGCACCGTCACGCCGTAGAGCAGCAGAAAGGGCCGCAGCAGCCCGGTGCCCAGCGCGTCCACGGCCAGGGCGACGGCGTAGCGGGGGCCTCCGGAGGCGCGGACGAGGGCGCGGGGCTGGATTCTGGTGGTGGTAGCCATGGCGTCAGACGGTGCGTTCGGCCGCTGGGCGAGGCACGTCGGTTGACGCACATCGTCAATCGACGCCGTAGCCAGGCTGTCCGCGCGGTGATGATGGGGGGATGACGCTGAGGATCGACATCAGCGGTCTGCCGTCCGAGCGAGTGCGGTTCGCTGCCTCCCCGTTGGCCGAGCTGACCGCAATGCTGCACGTGCTGGCCGAACCCGGTCACCATCCGCAGTTCGCCGGCTGGGCCGCGGACGTCTGGGCCGGGCTGCCGCCGCAGCTGGCCGAGCGGCTCAGGGAGGCGGAGTTCCTCTGGCGGTCCTCACAGGCCGACTTCCTGATCCCCGCGCGGCCCCGGCCGACCCTCGCCGAGGAGCTGGACGACGTGGACCGGATGGACGACGAGACGTATGTGACCGCCGCGCTCGTCACCACCTGCGGCAGCAACCGGGTCCATTTCCCCGGGGCGTCGCCGCTCACCGACACGACGGCGCGAGAGCGGGCCCTGGACGTGGCCCAGGCCCGCGGCGCGCTGCAGGAGGCCTTCGCGGAACGGCTGCTCGCGGACCCGGCCGCGGTGCGGGCGCGGGTGCGCCAGACCCTCGAGGAATGCGCCGAGGCCTTCTTCGACGGCGCCTGGGCGGGCGTCGCGGTGCAGCTCGCCACCGATCTGCGCCTGAAGAGAGAGCTGCTCAGGCGCCAAGGCCTCGGGGCGGCGCTCGCCTCGGTCTCCGGCGCGGTCACCCTGGCACCGGACGGCGACTGCATCATCGTGGACAAGGTGCAGGACAAGGCGACCGCCGCCCGTGGCGCCGGCGTGACCTTCATCCCCAGCGTCTTCGGCCGCCCGCACCTGGTGGCGGTCCACGCGCCCGGGTGGCATCCGGTGGTGCAGTACCCCGTCGCCGAGCCGAGTCCGGCGGAGCCCGTCTCCCTGGAGACGGTCACCCTCCGGCTGGAGGCGCTCGCGCATCCGGTACGGCTGCGGCTGTTGCGCACCCTGGCCCGCGGCCCGCACACCACCAGCGAGCTGGCCCACTTCTGGGACCTCTCACCCCCGGAGGTGTCCCGCCACCTCGCCGTCCTGCGCCGCGCGGGCCTGCTCACGGCCCGGCGGCACGGTCGTTACGTCCGTTACAGCCTCAACCTGCCCGATCTGGCGGCGTTGGGCGCCGACCTGCTGGCGGCCGTGCTGCGCTGAGTAGCTTCCGTCCATCGGAACGCGGCGAGCCTCCAAACCCCGACTGCGGCTACATGGGCACTCCGTCCTGGTCGAGCGCCGGTCCGTCCTGCAGGACATACCACCTGCAGGACATACCACCTGCAGGACATGCCGCCCCCGCAGGACATACCACCTGCAGGACATGCCGCCCCCGCAGGACGAGTTCAGCCGCAGGACGGGTGCAGCCGCAACGCCGGTGACGCGGCGGGGAGCCGCGTCACCGGCGGGTCGGGGCGGCCGCGGCCGTGTGCCGACCAGGCTTCCTACGACGGGATGGCCTCGTCCTTGCGGGCTTGCCGTGCCAGCCGTTCGCGGACCAGCGCGAAGGCCACCACACCCGCGGCCACCAGGGTGGACAGGACCACCTGGTCACGGCCGCCGCCCTCCGTCGTATCGGTCAGCATGTAGCCCAGCACGAACGTGATCATCGCGATGGTGGCCCAGGTGAGGTACGGGTAGAGCCACATCCTGACGATCAGCTTCTCCGGCGACTCCCGCTGGATGATCTTGCGCATCCTCAGCTGGGAGAAGCAGATCACCAGCCAGACGAACAGGGCGATGGCGCCGGAGGAGTTGAGCAGGAACTGGAAGACCGTGTCCGGCCACAGGTAGTTGAAGGCGACCGCGACGAAGCCGAAGACCACGGAGGCCAGGATGGCCGTCTGCGGGACTCCGCGTCGGGTGGTGCGGGCGAAGGCGGCCGGTGCGTCGCTGCGCCGACCGAGCGAGAACGCCATCCGGGACGCGGTGTACAGGCCCGAGTTGAGGCAGGACAGCACGGAGGTGAGCACGATGGCGTTCATGATCTCGCCGGCGTGCGGGATGCCGATGGAGTTCAGCGCGGCGACGTACGAGCCGTCCTTGAGGATCGCCGGGTCGTCCCAGCGCAGCAGCGACACCACGATCAGGATCGAGCCCAGGTAGAACACCGCGATCCGCCAGATCACGCTGTTGGTGGCCTTGGTGACCGCGCCCCGCGGGTCCTCCGACTCGCCGGCCGCCAGCGTGACGATCTCGCTGCCCATGAAGGAGAAGACCACCATCAGGATGCCGGTGAGGATCGCGCCCGGGCCGTGGGGCAGGAACCCGCCGTGCGCGGTGAGGTTGGAGAAGCCCGACGCGGGGTGGTCGGAGCCGGGCAGCAGGCCGAAGATCGCGAGTCCGCCGATCACGATGAACGCGGCGATGGCGACGACCTTGATGCCGGCGAACCAGAACTCGAACTCGCCGTAGGAGCTGACCGAGGCGAGGTTGGTGGCGGTGAGGACGACCATGACGATCAGGGCCCAGCCCCACTGCGGGACCGCGGGGATCCAGCCGGCCAGGATCTTGGCACCGGCGGTCGCCTCGACCGCGAGCACCACGACCCAGAAGAACCAGTACAGCCAGCCGATGGTGAGGCCGGCCCAGCTGCCCAGCGCACGGTCGGCGTAGGCGGAGAACGATCCGGAGGTGGGGTTGGCCGCGGCCATCTCGCCGAGCATCCGCATGACGAGGACGACGAGGGCACCGACGAGCAGGTAGGAGATCAGGATGCCGGGGCCGGCGGCGGCGATGCCGGATCCGGAACCGACGAACAGGCCGGCGCCGATGACACCGCCGATCGCGATCATCGACAGGTGGCGGTTCTTCAGCCCGGCTTGCAGGCCGGACCCTTCTGGGGCGCTTTCGGTGGTGGTCACCGGATCGGAAGCGGATACAGGGGGGCGTGATGACATCTCGGCATCCAGGGGCAGATGGGGATGGCGGAAGGGCCTGCGGGATCGCGCGGGGTGGCCGCGTGGATTCCACAGGGTGGAGCGTGCGAGGGTGCGTGCCGGGTCGGAAGGCGGGTGGCGATCACGGTCGCGGAGCGGGCATGGTGGACCGCGGCCATTGGACCCTGCCTGGCGGACCGGCGGCCTCGGCGGTGCCCAGGAAAATAGTTCAGGGCGATCAGAAAAAACAAGGGGGTCCGCCCGTCCGCCCGTGGCCCCGGCGCGCCACCTCGCCGGGAGCACCCACCTCGCACACGCCGTATCGAGAGGCGGCGCGGGTCGCCGACCACGGGCGCACAGAGACGCGAATTCCCTGCTCAGGCCCACCGCCAGAGGTGCGCCGAGCCGTCCCTCACACCCCCCATCCGGACCGGTCGAGCCGGGGCCTTGTTTAACTGTTCACCTTGCTCTAATTTCTCCTTCCATCGCTTCGCTCCTTCCATCGCGACGCCGCACACTGCCGTCTCACGCCTGTTCCGGCTGATGCGGAACCCCCTCCCCACGTCCCCCTCACTCCGGGAGCCCCCATGCACCACACCGAATGGTCGCGGGAACCCCCGAAGGCCCGTCCCGCCCACCACGCACGAGCGTGCCCTCGGCGGGGCACACGCCGAGAGGCCGGCACGGGATGCCGACCGGCGTGATGCCCAGCCCGCGATACCCGTTCGCCGGGGGCCCCGACCACGATCAGCGGGCCGTTAGGGTGGCGCCGTGGTGAATGCAGCGGGCAAGTTCGGGCCCTACAACCAGCCGGGCCCGGTCCCCACGACCTCGATCACCGGCGTGGGGCACGCCCGCATGCTGCCCCTCGGGGGTCAGAGCGGATCCGATCTCGTACGGTCGCGGATCGCGCTTCGGGTACGCCTGCGATCCGTGCGTCCGGGGGATCGGCTGCCGGACGCCGGGGTCCTCGCCGAGGAGCTGGGAATCGGCGAGATCACCGTGCGCCGAGCACTGGAGGGCATGTGCCAGGACGGCCTGCTCGACCGCCGACGCGGACGGGCCGGCGGAACCTTCGTCGCGCAGGGCTGGGACACCGTCGTAGCCCTGATGCACGACGCCGAGGAGGCGGCTTCACTGGACGCCTTTCACCTGCTGCTCGAATGCGGACTGGTGGCGCACGGTTCGGGAGAGGTCCCGGAAGAGCGGCTGGACGGACTTCGTGCGCTGGCCGAGGAGATGGAACTGGCTGACGACCCGGCACGCATGGCGGAGCTGGAGACCCGCTTCCACCTGGACCTCGCGGAGGCGCTCGGCGGCGCCGGGATCCGCGAGTTCGCCGCTGATCTGCTCGGCCGCCTGTGCCTGCTGCTGCCCGCACCGCAGCCCGAGGTGGTGCGGGCGCAGAACCGCTGTCACATCGAACTGCTCGCCGAGCTCGCACGGGGTGCCACCGATCCGGCCGTACAGGCGGTGAAGGCACACCAGAGTTCCTGGCGCCGCTGACGCCCCCCGGTCGCCCCGACCGTCGACAACCCGCGCACCATCACGCCGCCACACCGTACGAGGAGTTGCCTCATGCCCCACCCCGGACCCGGTTCGCTGTCCCCGCCGGGCCCCGTCGGCGGCGCGCCGCAGCGGCTGCGCGGCGGCGTGCTCGGCATGGCGGACATCGCCGCCGCCACGATGGCCAATGTCGGCCCGGCTATGAGCTTCTTCTTCAGTTTCGCCTTCCTGGCCACCACCGCAGGTGAGGGGTCTCCTCTGACCATCCTCGCCGCGGGTGTCGCGGTCGGGCTTCTCGGCAACACGCTGGCGGAGTTCTCGCGGGCGCACCCCTCGGCAGGCAGCTTCATCACCTTCGTCGGCAAGACCTTCGGACCGGTGAGTGCGGTGACCACGGCCCTGCTGGCGACGCTGGGCTACATCATCGCGATGGCCGGTGTCATCTCCATCTCCGGCGGGTTCGTGCAGATCACCCTGCACCATTACACCGGCGTGGACCTTCCGTGGATCATCTGGACGCTGCTGCTCACCGGACTGGCGGTGGTACTGATGCTGCGCGGGGTGGTGGTCTCCACCAAGTGGGCCGGCTACTTCTTCGGCATGGAGATGCTGGTGCTGGTCGTCGTGTCGGTCGCGGCGCTGGTCGAACACCGCGGCCAGCTCTCCGTCGACCCGTTCCTGCCCAGCCACATCAACGACGGCTTCAAGGGGCTGGCGGCGGGCTTCCCCCTTGCGGTGTACACGTTCATCGGCTGGGAGAACTCGGCGGCACTCGCCGAGGAGACGGAGAACCCGCGGCGCAACGTCGGCCGCGCGGTGTTCTCCTCCGTCGCCATCATGACGGTCAGCTACGTCCTCTTCGCCTACTCCACCCTGACCGGCTTCGGCTACGACGTGGAGCGACTCGGCGACTCCGCCACCCCCTTCATCGACGTCGCCCATCAGACCCTCGGCGCACTGGCGTTCCTCGCCTACCTCGGCGGTCTCACCTCCACCCTGGGCGTGCTGATCGCCGGCATCAACTCCCAGGCCCGCCTGGTGTTCAACGCCGGACGCGAGGGTCTGCTCCCGTCCTTCCTCGGCTACGTCCACCCCATCCGCCGCACGCCGAACAACGCGATCGTCACCTTCACCGCCACCGCCCTGCTGATCATCGGCGGCTGGGCCCTGGTCCACCTGCTGGGCCCGGATGGCCGCTCGATGAACCCGGTGGTCTTCTTCACCGAGTCCTCGACCCTGGGCGCCACCCTGATCCTGCTGGTCTACCTCGCCTCCAACATCGCCCTGCCGCTGTACTACCGCAGATACCGCCCCCAGGAGTTCCGGCTGGTCCGGCACCTCCTCCTGCCCGCGATCGGCACGGCGGCCATCCTGGTCCCGCTGTACTACCTCGCCAAGCCCGGCCAGCCGGCGCCGTACAACTGGTTCCCCTACGCGGCCCTGGCCGCCCTGCTCGCCGCCGTCGGCTACGCGACGGTCCTGGTCCGCCGCGACCCGACCCTGGCCGAACACGTCGGCTCCGTCGTCGCCGACGCGGACTGAACCCACAGGGATCCGTTTGTCCCCCTGCCTGCGGCACCCTCACGGCAATACGCCTTGTCCAACGGACTGATCCGCTCGCACCGATGAAGGTGACTGACGGCCGCGCCACAAGACGGCGCCCGGCAGCCTCCTTTGCGTGCGTAACCCTCCGAACGCAACGAGTGAAACCCGGCGTCCCTCCCGGCCGCATGCACGTGTCTGTCCCCGGACCATCCTCTGCCTCTACACTTCAGCTCTCTTTGCCCGTGAAGGCAGGACGAGCGCATGTGGTCCGGGGGTGGTGCATGAGGCCGAGGGCGTTGCCGCGGGAGTACCGGTCGGGACGGGGGCGGACCGCATTCGCGGTGATCACGACGGCTCTTGCTGCTCCCGGCGGCCTGACTCCGTTGTGGACCGATGACAGCATCCCGGCCTGGGTGAAGGCGCTCGTCACCGGGGCCGTGCTGGGCTTCGCGGCCTGGCTGATCACGGCGTCGGCGCGTGCAGCGACGCTGGTTGACCACAGTGGACTGCAGGTGCGCGGCTTCCTTGGGACGCGGCGCCTGGCCTGGAAGGACATCCAGGAGATCCGGGTGGAGGTCAGCGCCGGTGCGGTGTTCCAGGAGAACGGAGCCGAACGCCTCGCCTATGCGTACGGGCCCGGCGGTCGGCGGGTGCAGTTGATGTACGTCGACGACGCCCGTGTGCATCTGGACAGCGAGATCGCGTTTCTGCGCCACACTTGGCACACATTGCGCGGGGACGGCTGGGAGCCGGTGGCTGGGCTCGCCGACCGGATCCGACGCGGCGAGGCCCGCCGTCTTGCCCTGCTGGCCGGCCTGGTGCCGGCCATCTTCTGCGTCTTCCTGCTGATCCTGGGGCTGATCGTGGACCTCTTCGTCGATCTGCCCGATGGACTGGAGACCGTGCTCTCCCCGTTGATCCTCTTCGGTGTGATCATGCCGGTTCTGTCCGTCGGCGCGGCGTCGCTGGCCTACTGGCGCAGACGCTTTGTGGGCCAGCACCAGCCGTTTGACACTCCGTGAGGCGTGCGGCTCATCGCTCGACAGACTTGAGAAGGCGAACACGGTTCCTTCTCGCGTGATCCCTCGGTGCTCGGGGCACAAGGACCGAAGCACTGGCCATCACAGGCTGACGACTACAGTCGTTCCCCCGCCTGAGCTCAGCGAACAGGAGTCTCACAGCTTCTGCTCAAGCTGCTGCGTCATCGGCACCAGCCCGGATGCCTCGTAGAAAGACCGGGCTGGCGTATTGAAGCACCACACGTTCGTGATCAGCCGCCGGCAGCCGGCTTCACGGCCGATCTCGCGCACTGCCTCAAGGAGTGCAGTCCCGACCCCGCCACGCGATGCGGTGGGATCCACGGCCAGTTGCTGCAGCATCACGGCCGAATACCTTTGGACCTGCGGACTGCCCTCGCGCTCCATCACCCGGGCCATGGCATACCCGGCGAGTGAACGCCCGGACGAGAGTTCCGCGACAAGGACGTGCGCAGAAGCATCGTCGATGGCGTCGTCGAAGAAGGCTTCGAGTCGCATCTGCTCCGGCTCAGCGACGAATACGTCAGGGCGCTGCTGCGCGTGCAGGCCATGAACGATGCCGTGGAGTTCCACGAGCCGCGGACCGTCACCCTTGGACGCGTCTCGGATCCGGATCATGTTTCACATCGTGCCCGGCGGACCACGCGTCGCGCCACGCGATTACTGAGGCCGAACTCGGGGGCGTCGAGGCGTGGACACCTCAGCCGCATCCCGCAGGTCCGCTTCACCGCGGCCACCACCGGCTCCGCCCGCCTCCTCGTAGCCGTCGCGGCAGCCGACCTCAACGCGCTCTACCGCTTCCTGAGCGACACCGTCGGAGCCCTCGAACACATCATCACCCTCGAGGTCACCCCCATCCTGACCGGGGTCAAGAGGACCGACCGGCCTGGTCCGCCCCGGCTCTGAGCCGACCACCGGCTCCGGGCAGGAACGTCCTCGAGCGCCCAGGTGTGCACGGCGTCGACGAGGCGGAGGTGGACGCATCTCCTCACCCCGGCGTCGAGCCGGCCCGCTCACGCAGGCACCTGGCTCAGCACCGTGGAGTGCCGCACTTCGCCACGTCCCGGGTGGCCGATGAAGGCCGACCGGGACGTCGGGCTCAGGCGAGGTCGAACCGGTCGAGATTCATCACCTTGTTCCACGCTGCCACGAAGTCACGTACGAACTTCTCTCCCGCATCCTGGGCCGCGTAGACCTCCGAGAGGGCCCGGAGTTGGGAGTGCGCACCGAAGATCAGGTCGACGGCGGTGGCGGTCCACTTGACCTCGCCGGTGGCGCGATCCCGGCCTTCGAACACGTTCGCGTCCGTAGCCGACGCCTTCCACTCCGTGCCCATGTCGAGCAGGTTGACGAAGAAGTCGTTGGTCAAGGTTCCCGGCCGATGGGTGAAGACACCGTGGGGGGATCCCTTGAAGCCGGTGTTCAGGGCCCGCATGCCGCCGATCAGCACCGTCATCTCGGGAGCGGTCAGCGTCAGCAGGTTGGCGCGGTCCAGCATGAGGGTCTCCGGCGACAGCTTCTCGCCTTCCGGAAGGTAGTTGCGGAAGGCATCCGCCTTGGGCTCCAGCACGGCGAACGACGCCGCGTCGGTCTGCTCCTGCGAGGCGTCCGTACGCCCCGGTGCGAAGGGAACCGTGACGTCGTACCCGGCGTTCCTCGCGGCCTGCTCGACGGCCGCACACCCGCCGAGGACGATCAGGTCGGCGAGGGAGACCCGCGTTCCGCCGGTCTGGGAGAGGTTGAAGTCCTGCTGGATCTGCTCGAGCGTGCGCAGTACCTCGGTCACCTCGGGGAGGTTGTTGAGCTCCCAGTCCTTCTGCGGCGCGAGCCGGATTCGTGCCCCGTTCGCCCCGCCGCGCTTGTCGGTGCCGCGGAAGCTCGCCGCCGACGCCCAGGCGGTGGTGACCAGCTGGGAGACGGAAAGGCCCGAGGTGAGGATCCTGCCCTTGAGGGCGGCGATGTCCTCGTCCCCGACCAGTTCGTGATCGACGTCGGGAACGGGGTCCTGCCAAAGCTGCGGCTCGGGAATCCACGGGCCGAGGTAACGCGAGAGGGGTCCCATGTCGCGGTGCAGCAGTTTGTACCACGCCTTGGCGAACGCCACCGCGAGCTCATCCGGGTTCTCGTGGAACCTCTTCGTGATCGGCCCGTAGATCGGGTCCACCTTCAGCGCGAGGTCCGTCGTCAGCATCATGGGGGCGTGCCGCTTCGACGGATCATGGGCGTCGCGTACGGCGTTCCTGGCCGCGGGATCCGTGGGAGTCCATTGGTGAGCGCCGGCGGGGCTGCTCGTCAGCTCCCACTCGTAGCCGTAGAGATTGTCCAGGTACCCGTTGTCCCACTTGGTCGGCTCGGTGGTCCATGCGCCCTCCAGACCACTGGTGAGCGCGTGGGGGCCCGTGCCGCTGCCGTATGTGTTCCGCCAGCCGAGGCCCTGCTGCTCGATGGGGGCGGCCTCGGGCTCAGGGCCGATATAACTGGCGTCGACCGCGCCATGACACTTGCCGAAGGTGTGGCCGCCGACGATGAGCGCGACCGTCTCCTCGTCATTCATCGCCATGCGCCCGAACGTCTCGCGAACGTCCCGGGCGGCAGCCATGGGGTCCGGGTTTCCGTTGGGCCCCTCCGGATTGACGTAGATCAGTCCCATCTGCACGGCGGCGAAAGGACCGGAGAGTTCCCTGTCGCCGCTGTAACGCTCATCTCCGAGCCATGTGTCCTCTGGCCCCCAGAAGATTTCCTCGGGTTCCCAGATGTCCTCTCGTCCGAAACCGAAACCGAACGTCTTGAACCCCATGGATTCCATGGCACAGTTTCCGGCGAAGACCAGAAGATCGGCCCAGGAGATTTTCCGGCCGTACTTCTGTTTGACCGGCCACAGCAGGCGGCGCGCCTTGTCCAGGCTCGCGTTGTCCGGCCAGCTGTTGAGGGGGGCGAAGCGCTGTGCGCCGCTGCCGCCGCCGCCGCGGCCGTCCGCGATGCGGTACGTTCCCGCGGCATGCCAGCTCATTCGGATGAAGAGCGGCCCGTAGTGACCGTAGTCTGCAGGCCACCAGTCCTGGGATGTCGTCATCACCTCGAAGACGTCCCGCTTCAGGGCGTCGACGTCGAGGGTCGCGAACTCTTTTGCGTAGTCGTAGTCCTCGTCCATCGGGTTGGAAAGGGGCGAGTGCTGGTTGAGAACCTGAAGGTCCAGCTGATTCGGCCACCAGTCCCGGTTCGTCCTGGGCCGAGTTGGCGTCGGTGTCGGTGACGGGATTGCTGGGTTCTCGCTTTCACTGCCGGACATGCCCGTCCTTCTTCCTGTCTCGGTGTTCCTTCTGCCGGCTGCCGCTCTTGACGTCGTCGGATTTGATGTTGTGGAGCACGTCGACCCACAATCAGCGCGCCCTGGCGCCCACCGGTTGGAAAATGCGCTGTGCCGCGTCCGTATGGTCGCGCACCTCGGACCACACCTCTATGAAACACGCAGAGCACCACGCATGACAGGTGTGAGAGAAGGGGCGGCCTTTCTGGTGCCGCCGATTTCCGGCGCAAGGTGAATCGAATACGACAGCCACCGGCTCGCTGGAGGGGACCTGGCTGGTCGCGCCGTGACAACGGAAAAGGTGCGTTCGACCACCCACACCACCCCCACCACCCACCGCTAGACGCCCGGGGGCCGGAGCCGTGCCCGGCGCTGCGCCGCGCGATCACGGGCACCCCGCCCCGGGCTCGGACCTCCTTGCCATGGCGGTTGTGACCGTGGCCGCGGCCACGTCAGTGGGTCAGCCGTTGCCGGCCCGGTGGTCGGCCCGAAGCGTCGCCGTGCGCTGGGCGAGCCTGCGCAGTGCCATGTCTCCCCACTGGAGGTTCTCCCGCTCGAAGGCCATCCCGCGCAGCAGGGTCAGGTAGGGGCCGATGCGCTCGGCCTCGGCGAAGTACGCCTCCTCGGAGCGCCCGTCGAGGAGGCGCTGCCGGAGTCTCTCGTAGCGGACGAGCTTGGCGGTGGCCCACTCCATGCGCTCGGAGATGGCATTTCGGACCGCCTCGATGTCGCCGGCGTCCAGACACTGCACCTTGACCAGCAACTCGTCTCGGATCACCGCCGGTCTGCCGGGCGGCTCGGCGGTGTAGGCGTGTACGGCCGCCCGCCCGGCCTCGGTCAAGGAGAACAGCCGCTTGTTGGGCCGGCGCTCCTGCTCGACGACGCGGGCTGTGACGAGTCCTTCGGCCTCCATGCGCTCCAGCTCCCGGTAGAGCTGCTGGGGTGTCGACATCCAGAAGTTGGCGACCGTCGCGTCGAACCCCTTCGCGAGGTCGTAACCCGACGCCTCACCCTCCAACAGCGCGGCCATGACCGCGTTCCGCAAAGCCATGGGCACACGCTAACAGCTTCGTGAGTAGTCAACGAAGTGATGAGTCAGTCCCTCCACGACATGGACAAGGCAGGGTAGCCGCCTCTAGTCTCCATACACACCTATTCAATTTGTTGAGTATGAGAAGAGGCGGACTCATGCATCCCTTCCGCAAGGCCGTCGAGAGCGGTGACATGGACGCCGTGGCCGCCCTGCTGGCCGACGACGTCGTCTTCACCAGCCCGGTCGCCTTCAAGCCCTACCCCGGCAAGGCGATGACCACTGCGATCCTGCGCGGCGTCACCCGCGTCTTCGAGGACTTCACCTACGTTCGGGAGATCGCCAACCCCGACGGCCGTGACCATGCCTTCGTCTTCACCGCCACCGTCGCCGGCAAGAAGCTCCAGGGCTGCGACTTCCTGCACTTCGACGAGAGCGGAAAGATCGACGAATTCACGGTGATGGTGCGCCCGCTCTCCGCCGCCCAGGCACTGGCCGAGGCCATGGGCGCCCAGTTCGAGCAGATCGCCCGGGATGCCGCCGGGCAGTGACCGCGGCGACGGACCTCGACGCGGGGGCATCGGCGCGGGCAATGCCGGACTCACCGCTGCCACCACCCTGCAATGCGCGGGCCTTGCGCACCCTCCTGGCGGGGCGCCCCGACGTCCCCGGCGGCTGCGCCACTTTCCGCGTGGCGCTCCGAGTTCGCGGCGGCGTTGCATCCAGCTGCACCGGAAGGGATGGGGGTCTTCGGCCCCATCGCGTCGGTGGACCGTCCGAGGAAGTGGTCCCGCATCGGGCCGAACCGGAAGAACTGCGGGATCAGCCCCCGTAGGCGTCGCCTGCCGGCTGCATCCCGGCGGCGATCTCGAAGCCGTCGATCAGCTAGGAGTCGAGCGACGCGGCGCAGTGTCGGGTGTCTCTGAGACAGATGTCGATGTACCGGGTGAGGGTCAGCGCGTCCTGGGGGTCGTCGGACCGGAATGTGACGCGGCGCAGCAGGCCGACGTCGTCGAGCGTGACGCCCTCGCGGGCGAGGACGAAGACGAGAGTGAGGAAGGCGGAGCGGGCGTTGCCGTCGTCGAAGGGGTGGAAGAAGCAGACGTCGAGACAGGCCCGTGCGGCCCGGGCGGTCAGGGGAAGGGGCCTTCCGGAGTCTTGTGTGCTCTGGGCCAGGCAGGCGTCGAGGCGGGTGCGGGTGTCCGGGCCGATGCCGTAGCGTTCCCGGCCGCCCTTGGCGAAGGCCGGCCGGTTGCGGAACAGCGGTGGCTGTGGCGTGCCCAGGACATGGTGCTGCCAGCGCTGGAGCAGTTGGAAGTCGAGCAGGGCGCCGCGTGCCGCGTCGGCCCGCAGTAGTTCCAGGGCGTCGAGCAGTCCTTGTGCGCGGGTGGGGTCTATGGCGTGGTCGAAGGTTCGGATGTCCTCCGCCGCGCCGTCGTGCGAGGGGGTCACCGGTTCGTCGCCGCCGCCGTCGGGGGCTTCGTGCCATGGCACGGTCTCGCGTACCGCGAGCCAGCGGCGCAGGTGGTCCGGCTCGGGTTCGGTGGATCGTGCGGCGTCACCCGGCCGCAGAGACAAGGCCAGTTGCTCGGCGACGTCGTCGACCAGCTCCGGGTCGGGGCCGGTCCAGCTGTGGAACCGTCCGCCGATGGCCTGCTCGACCAGTTTCTCCGCGCGGTCGGGCGGGACGCTCCAGCGGCCGAGGAACCAGGTGAGAACTTGATGGCAGTGTCCGTACCAGCCGCTGCCGCAATCGGTGCGGTCGGTCACCTGCCCGATCAGGTTTCGGGCGCCGCGTTCCCACAGGTTTCGCTGAACCTCGATGTCGGCCAGATCCAGCGGGTACGCCTCGAAAGACCTGGCGAGGTTCTCCAGCCACTCGCGCCACTCGCAGAGCGCAGCGACGACACGGGCGAGGGTCTCCTCCGGGGTGGTGATCGAGTCCCTGGGACAGCACCAGTTCCCCACTGGTCCTCCGTCGAAGTCGCCTTCGTCATGTGCCCAGCGCCAGCCAACGGTCCAGCGGCCGTAGTGCTCGGCAAGGGCGTGCGACATCGCGTCGGCCCAGGGCCGGCCCGTATCCCAGCTCCATGCGCTCATCGCCGGGTCAGCGAGGGGCAGGTCGGGGCGGCGGGGCACCCTCTGGGCGGGCCCGAGGGACCGCACCACCTGCGGCACCGAAGCGCTGTCGAAGGGGTGACGCGCGGGGTCCACGTCGTCCCAAGTCAGATAACCGGGGGACAGGTCGACGATCACTGCGCAAGCCTGCCATGTCCATCCGACTGCGGATCAAGCGGATTACCGCTGGTGGCTTCTGTCCACGCATCCGGTGGACAGAAGCCACCGGCGAGGAGCGCTTCCGTGAGATGCGGGGCCGGCGCTGTGGGGAGGCCCGCCCGCGTCGGCGCGCCACCGAGCACGGCTGCGGCGCCCTCGGGTCTTCACCGATCTGCGCCGGGGCGTCAGCCCGGACCCGGCCGGCGACTCGCTAGCGGAGGTGGCGAAGTCGAGGTGCCGGGCGCGCTGTTGCGGTCCACCGCGGACCGGAACGCGGGTACGCCGTGTACGTCGAGCCGAACGTCTGGATACGGCACCCGCTGTGAGCAGACGGGCCGCGGAGACGGAACCGCATGCTTCACATCGATCACCGACGAATGAAGAAGAGATCCAGGATGCGTGACGATCAGGCAAAGCGATTGACAAGGGACTAAGGGGCGTCAGGCCGCAAATCAGTCAGGTTCGGCAAGGATCAGTCAAGGCCTACACAAGATCAGCTCTTGGAACGGTCCACAAGTTGTTCACGGAAGGCAAGATTCAGAGCGTTTTTATCTCGCTCTTAACAACTGGAGTCCTTGCCGTGCCTCTGTGGCCGCCCAGCCGCCGTCCACGCCCCCACCGCGTCGCGCGGCCCGCACGTCGTGTCCGTAGGGCGCGGCGCTCCATAGCCGTGCTGGTGCTCACCGCGCTGGCCCTGATGCTGACCACCGATCAGGCCCTTGCGGAGGGCATGGAACTGGGCCGTATTCAGCTGCCCAGCCTCAGCATGTCCTCGCTGGCGTCGTGGTTCACCGACCCGAACTGGGGCAAGCTGCCGCACCAGCAGTCCGGCACCGCGGCCGGCCGGCGGCACCATGTGTCGGCCGCCGCGACCCAGGCGCACCGCGGCGCGGGCCACAAGCCGGGCAAGGGCCGCGGTGAGTTGGCCGCCTACCAGGCGCACCGGTCCACGGCGAAGGCGGGCAAGAGCGCCTCGTTCCGCGGCTTCGACGCCCGGACGAGCAAGCGGGTGTCCGCCAAATCGACGGCGCACTCGACGTACTACCGCAACGCCGACGGCTCGTTCAGCCGGAAGGTTTCGCCGTTCCCGCTGAACTACAAGGACTCCAAGGGCGACTGGCAGCAGATCGACACGGACGTCGCCCGCGGCTCTGACGGCCGCTTCGACGAGAAGTCCAACGCCATGGACGTCGCCTTCGCTCCGAAGGCCTCCGACCAGAAGCTCGCGTCGTTCGACAAGGACGGCAATAGCATCGCGTTCGGGCTCGACGGCGCCGCGTCGGTCGCCGGTACGGCCAAGGGCTCGACGGTCTCCTACCCGAAGGTCCTCCCCGACACCGACCTCCAGTTGACCTCGACGTCCGTCGGTATGCGCCAGGAACTGGTGCTGCACTCGGCGAAGGCCGCCAACTCCTGGGTCTTCCCCCTTCAGCTGAAGGGCCTGACGGCCGAGCTGAACAAGTCCGGCGGGGTGGACCTCCGCGACGCCCGGGGCAAGGGCGTGGCGTCGATCCCGTCGGCGTACGCGTTCGACTCGAAGATCAACAAGGTCTCCGGCGAGCGCGCGACCACGCACGCGGTGACCTACGAGCTGATCTCCGAGCACGGCAAGCCGGCGCTCCGGATGACCCTCGACAGCGCCTGGCTGCACGCCAAGGCCCGTGAGTTCCCGGTGACGGTGGACCCGGACACCTCGGTGTGGGACTACGTCCACACCACATACACGGAGTCGGGCTACTCGCCGGCGGACCGTTCGCAGGAGCAGACCATGAAGGTCGGCTCCTACGACTCCGGTACGCACTCCGCGGTCTCGTTCGTGCAGGACTGGCGGACCAGCTTCGACGGCTCCGGCGTGACCATGGTCTCGGCGAACCTGCACCTGTACGACATCTGGGCGTCGACGTGTACCCCGGAGTCGTTCAACGTCGCGCAGGTGTCGTCGGCGTGGGACCCCACGGACGCGATGACGTACCCCGGTCCTGCGCACGGCGCGTCGATCGGCAGCGTGACGCCCTCGGTGCCCCACGCGTGCGCGAACAACACCAGCAGTGCGACCGGCGGTGACTGGGTGACGGTGCCGCTGGACACGGCGTCCATCCAGAAGTGGGCCAGCGGCACCAGCACGGACTACGGTCTGGCGATCTACGCCACGACCACGGACAGCCTGCACTGGAAGCAGTTCGCCTCGATGGCCAACCCGGGCGACGAGCCGTACGTCGTGTACGACTACACCGGGGACATCGCGCCGATGGTCGAGGCGACCTTCCCGGCGAACAACTCCTCGGTCTCCACGGTCACGCCCGAGCTGCAGGCGTTCGCGGACTTCCAGCAGAACCCCGTCGCGCAGAAGTACGACTTCAAGGTCTACAACTCCGCGGGCACGCTGGTCGTGGACTCCGGCTGGGTGACGACCCCCAACTGGACCGTTCCGGCGGGCAAGCTGACCTGGAACACGACGTACAGCTGGACCGCGCAGGCCTACGACGGCACCAAGTACTCGACTGTGTCCCCGATGTCGGCGCTGACCACCGAGGTGCCGCAGCCGTTCATCACCTCGGAGCTGTCGCAGAACAGCAGCGACCACGGCTACGACGCGACGATCGGCAACTACACGACCTCCGACACGGACGCCTCCATCTCGACCGTCGGCCCCAGCCTCGACGTCGAGCGCGACTACAACTCCCGTGACTTCCGCACCTCCGGAGCCTTCGGTGCCGGCTGGTCGAGCATCTTCGACGCCAAGATCACCGAGCAGAAGAACGCGAGCGGCACCCTGACGGGTGTCGTCATGACCTACCCGGACGGCTCCGAGGTCGGGTTCGGCAAGAACTCGGACGGTACGTTCTCCGCGCCCTCGGGCCGGTTCGCGATGCTGCGGTCGGTGACCTCGCCGACCGGCTACACGCTGACCGACAAGGACGACACCGTCTACACCTTCGCCCAGCCCGTGGGCACGGGCGTGTACGGCATCACGTCCGTGAAGGACGCCAACAACCGTTCGGTCGACTTCACCTGGGCCTCCGGTCACGTCACCAAGATGAAGTCCGCGGTCTCCGGCCGCTCCCTGAACCTCACCTGGTCCACGCCCAGCGGCGCGACGTCCGCACACGTGGCCACCGTGGTCACCGACCCGGTCACCTCCGGCGACTCCTCCACCGTCCAGACCTGGACCTACGGCTACACGGGCGACAAGCTGACGCAGGTCTGCTCGCCGCTGTCCACCACCAAGTGCACGGCGTACGGCTACACCAACGGCTCGCAGTTCCGCACCGAGGTGGAGAACGCCGGCGCGTCCTCGCTCTGGCAGCTCAACGAGTCCAGCGGCACCGTCGCGGCCAGCTCGGTGGGTGACAGCGAGGGCACGGACAACGCGACGTACAACAACGTCACGCTGGGCCAGACCGGCCCGCTGGCCGGGTCCACCGCGACGGCGGCCCAGTTCAACGGCTCCTCCTCCTACCTCGAGCTGCCGCCGAGCCTGGCCTCCAGCTCCACCCAGCTGACCCTGTCGATGTGGTTCAAGACCACGACGGCTCCGGGTGTGCTGTTCTCCTACTCCACGCTGCCGATCAGCAGCAGCATGACCCAGGGCCAGTACACCCCGGGCATCTACGTCGGCAGCGACGGCAAGCTGAACGCGGAATTCTGGAACAGCAACGCCGTCCAGCCGATCGTCTCGACCGCCGCCGTCAACGACGGCGCCTGGCACGAGGTGGTCCTCTCCGGCGCCGGCTCCAGCCAGACCCTGTACCTCGACGGTGCCAAGGTCGGCTCGCTGTCCGGCATGATCTCCTACAGCAACGGCTACCACAGCGCGCTGCAGAACCACACCTACATCGGCGCCGGCTTCCTCGGCGGCACCTGGCCGGACGAGCCGCACTACTCGACCACGGACGACACCGGCTACCCGACCTACTTCAACGGCACCATCGCGGACGCCGCGTTCTACCCGAGCGCGCTGACCGCCGAGCAGGTCGCCCGGATCCACACCGCGGCCACCAAGGCGTCGCCACTGCTGACGTCCATCACCCGTCCCTCGGGCAAGGCGTTCGCCGGCATCACCTACGACACCAACGCCGCCCGTGTCACCCAGCTGACCGACGAGAACGGCGGTGTCTGGAAGCTCAACCCGCCGACCATCGCCGGTTCCAGCAACACCTACCGGGGGGCGGTGCTGGGCGACGCCCCCAACCAGTACTACCGCTTCGGCGAGTCGGCGGGCGCCTCGACGGCACTCGACGAAGTGCACGGTGGGCAAGGAACGTACAACGCGGTGACGCTCGGCGCGAGCGGTGTGTTCAGCGACCACACCACGGCGTCGTTCAACGGCACCAGCTCCGACGTCGCGCTGCCCAGCGGCACGGTTCCGGGTTCGGGTGCCGAGTCGGTCGACATGTGGTTCAAGACCTCGACAGCCAACGGCGTGCTGTTCGCCGCGTCGAAGGACCCGTTGACGGGCGGCACCACACCCACGTCGTACACGCCCATCCTCTACGTGGGCAGCAGCGGCAAGCTGTACGGCGAGTTCTACTTCTCCGGCGGCTCCCCGAAGCCGCTCGGGTCCGCGTCCGCGGTGACCGACAACAAGTGGCACCACGTGGCCCTCTCCACGTCCGCCACCAGCCAGTCCCTGTATCTGGACGGCAACCTGGTCGGCACCCAGACCGGCACCGCCGCCATGAGCGGTCAGAACTACACCTACGTCGGCGCGGGCTTCCTCGGCGGTAACTGGCCGGACGAGGCTCACAACAGCTCGACCAACAACACCGGCTACGCCACCTACTTCAAGGGCTCCATCGCCGAGGCGGCGTTCTACCGCTCGCAGCTGTCCTCCGACGACGTGGACGCCCAGTTCGAAGCGGCGAAGAACTCTTCCGGCCTGCTGCCGGTGAAGACGGTGACGGTGACGACGCCGACCAACGCGACGCTCACCTACACCTACGACGTCACCCACGGCAACCGCGCGCTGACCGAGACGGACGCCCTCGGCAACACGACCAGCTTCGGCTACGACACGGCCGGCTTCGAGCACACCGTGACCGACCCCAACGGTTCGATGACCGTCACGGGTCACGACGTGCGCGGCAACATCGTCTCCTCGACGTCCTGCCAGGACCAGGCCGCGAACAAGTGCAACACCGAGTACTACACGTACTACCCGGACGACACCACGGCGCAGCTGACCACCGCCGACCCGCGCAACGACCAGCTGCTGACCGAGCGTGACGGCCGTTCCTCGTCCGCGACGGACAACACCTACCTGACGTCGTATACGTACGACTCGGCCGGCAACCAGACCGCGATCACCGGTCCGGCCGTCCCGGGCTTCCCGAACGGCCGTACCACGACGACCGTCTACAGCGACGGCACGAGCGCCTACCCGTCCGCCGACGGCGGCGTGGTGCCCGCGGGCCTGCCGGTGAAGACCATCAGCCCCGGCGGCGCGGTCAACCAGGTCTCCTACTTCAAGAACGGCGACGTGGCCTCCACCACCGACGCCATCGGCCTGGTCACCCAGTACACCTACGACGGCCTCGGCCAGGTCACCAGCCAGAAGGTCGTCTCCGACACCTACCCGAACGGCCTGACCACGACGTACAAGTACGACGCGGCCGGCCAGGTCACCGAGGAGCACGACCCGCAGCTCACCGACCGCGTCACCGGCGCCACCCACTCCGCCGTCACCACCACGGTCTACGACGAGGACGGCAACACGACCTCGCAGACCGTGGCCGACGGCAGCGGCGGCGACCGCTCCCGCACCCAGACGTGGACCTACGACCAGTACGACCACGTGGCGACCGAGTCGGACGCCAACGTGGCCGCGGGCGCCTCCTACGGCAACACCACGACGTACACGTATGACTCGTCCGGCAACAGGACCAAGGAGGTCACCAGCGCCGGCAACGAGACCCAGTACACGTACGACGCCGAGGGCAACCTGCTCACCCAGGGCCTCATGTACAAGGGCGACCCGGTCAACCCGCAGACGCCGACCCTGCTCGTGGAGTCCTCCCGGGCCTACGACCCGGCCGGGCGCCTGGCGTCGATCACCGACGCGATGGGCAACACGACGTCGTACACCTACACCGACGACGGTCTGACCTCGACGGTGAAGCGGACCAGCGCCGACGGCCAGAGCACCTACGTGCTCGAGTCGGACAGCTACGACGCGGCCGGCAACCTGCTCTCGCAGACCACGGACAACGGCGAGAACGTCACCAAGTACACGGTCGACGCCGCCTCCCGGACCACCTCCACCGAGGACGACCCGACCGGTGTGGACCGGGTGACCACCGTGTCCTACACCCCGGACGACCAGGTCGCCACCGAGAACGACCACGACGCCTCGGGCTACGACCGCACCACCACCAACACCTACGACGACATGGGCAACCTGCTCAGCGAGACGCTGTACGGGGACGCCTCCGGTCACCCCGCGGGCTGGTGGAAGCTGAACCAGACCTCCGGCACCAACGTCACCGACGCCTCCGGCAGCGGTAACACCGCGCAGGCCACCGGCGTCACCTGGAGCGACGGTGCCGCGTCCCTGAACGGCACCAGCAGCTCCCTCGCCACCAGTGGCCCGGTGCTGGACACCACCGTCTCCTACACGGTCTCGGCGTGGGTGAACCTGGCCTCGACGCCGACCCACAACATGACCTTGCTCGGGCAGGACGGCACCACCAACAGCCCGTTCTACCTGCAGTACAACTACGCCCACACCGGCGCGCCGCTGTGGTCGTTCGACCTGACCAGCGGCGACACGACTTCACCGTCGTTCACCGGCGCCTACTCGAGTACCGCCGCGACCAGCGGAACCTGGACGCATGTGGTGGGCGTGTACGACTCCACCACCGGTGCGATGAAGCTGTATGTCAATGGCGCGCTCGCCGGCAGCAACACCGACTCCGCGCCATGGTCCGCTTCCGGCTCGCTCACCATGGGACGGGCCAAGTACGCGGGCAACCCCACCGACTTCACCGACGGCTCACTCGCCGACGTGCAGGTGTACCAGCGTGCCCTGTCCGCCTCCGAGGTCTCCTCGCTGTACGGCAGCGGCCGCACCGGCGGCACGGTCGGTTCCTCGAATGCGCAGACCACGAAGTACACCTACGACAAGAGGGGCCTGCAGACGTCCATGACGGACGCCGAGCAGAACACCACCAACTACTCCTACGACGAGGCGGGCAACCTCGCGGTCACCACCGCGCCCGCCGTCCAGGCGGAGCCGGACGGCACCACGGCCGCCACCGTGCGCCCGGTCACCACCAGCGGCTTCAACACCTTCGGTGAGGCCGTCGAGGAGCAGGACCCGAACGGCCTGGTCACCACCACGGCGTACGACGCCGAGGGCAACAAGGTCTCCGAGACCCTGCCGCCGTACACCCCGGCGGGCGGCTCGACGGCGAACGCCGGCACCACGGTGTGGACGTACGACAGCGAGGGCAACCAGACCTCCGTCACCACGCCGGGCGGAAAGACCACGTCCTACCTGTACGACCAGATGGGCAACGTCGCCCAGACGACGGCACCGGACGGGACGAAGACGCACGCGACGTACGACGCGGACGGCGACCGGCTGTCCGCTACGGATCCGACCGGCGCGCAGACCCAGGCGACGTACGACTTCCTGGGCCGCCAGCTCACCCAGACGACGCTGGAGCGCTACCCGTCGACGAAGACGCTGACGACCACCAACTCGTACGCGGTCACGTCCGGCAACCCCTATGGCGCGCACCTGGCCTCGACGACCACACCCGGCGGTGTGAAGACGTCGTACGGCTACAACCGTGCCGGTGACATCACCTCGGTCACGGACGGGGCGGGCAACACGACCCAGTACACGTACGACTTCATGGGCAACCGTCAGAAGACGATCCTCGCCGACGGCACGTACACCGAGACTGATTTCGACGCCTCCGCCGACCCGGTGGTGACGAAGCAGTACGACGCCAGTGGCACGAAGCTCTGGGAGACCGACCAGCAGTACGACGGTGTCGGCAACCTGATCGCCTCCACCGACGCGAACGGCCACACCAGCCACTTCACCTACGACGCGGCCGGTACCGTCACGCAGGAGATCCAGCCGGTCGACGCCTCGACGTCGATCACCACGACGTTCGGCTACGACGCCGCGGGCAACCGCACGCGCTTCACGGACGGCCGTGGCAACTCCTGGCGGTACACGTACACGCCGTGGGGCCAGCAGGAGAAGGTGATCGAGCCGACCACCGCCAAGTACACCTCGGCGGCCGACTCGACGACGACCTTCGCCTACGACGCGGACGGCCAGCTCACCAACGTGACGCTGCCGGGTGGCGTGACGACGTCGATGACGTACGACTCGCTGGGTCAGCTGAAGTCCATGTCCGGCCAGGGCGCCGACGCGGCCTCCGCGACACGGCACTTCACCTACGACGCCGACGGCCGGGTGCTGTCCGCGGACACCGACGAGGCGGGCATCTCCACCGCGGTGGACCACCAGGCGGCCACCCACGAGCAGTTCACCTACGACGACCGCAGCGATGTGCTGACGGCGTCGGGCTCGGGCGGCTCGTCCAGCTTCGCCTACAACAACGACGGCCAGATGACGTCCCGCACCGACGCGGCGGGCACGACGACGTACGGCTATGACACGGCCGGCCGCCTGTCGTCCCTGAACGACGCCGCGACGGGCACGCAACTGACCTACAGCTACGACAACCTGAACCAGCTGAAGACGATCAAGTACGGATCGACGGGGCAGACCCGCACCTTCGGCTACAACAGCGCGCACGAGCTGACCAGCGACACCCTGGTGCAGGGCGCGACGACCCTGGCGGGCTTCGGCTACGGCTACGACAAGAACGGCAACCTGACGTCGAAGACGACGACGGGCGTGTCGGGTGCGTCGTCGAACACCTACACCTACGACTGGGCGAACCGCCTGACGTCGTGGAACAACGGCACGACGACCACGCAGTACGCGTACGACGCCTCGGGCAACCGTATCCGCAACGGCTCGAACGTCTACACGTACGACGCACGGGACGAGCTGACCTCGGACGGCGTGCACAGCTACGACTACTCCGCGCGCGGCACGATGACGCAGGAGTCGTCGGCCTCCGGCACGGTGGCGTACAAGACGGACGCCTTCGGCGGTCAGGTCGTCGCCGGTCAGCAGTCGTACACCATGGACGCGCTCGGCCGGAACATCTCCGACCGCGACACGGGCGCCGGCTCCACCCGGACCTTCGCCTACTCCGGCGCGGACAACACGATCGCCTCGGACGGCGACGACACCTACACCTACGACCCCTCGGGCGGCCTGATCGGCATCAAGCCGACCGGCGGCACCGGCGTCCTGGCTCTGACGGACCAGCACAACGACGTGGTCGGCACCTTCACCTCGGGTGCCACCTCGCTGGCCGGCTCGGTGTCGTACGACCCGCTCGGAAAGGTGGTCTCGCCGACCAACACGATCGCCGGCCACCTTGGCTTCCAGTCCGGCTGGACGGAGCCCGGCACGGGTGACGTCGGTACGGCGTCACGCTGGTACAACCCGGGTACGGGCGAGTTCCTGAACAAGGACAGCGTCTCGCTGGACCCGGTGCCGAACTCGGTGGCGGCGAACCCGTTCGCCTACGTCGACGACAACCCGCTGGCGGGTACGGACGACTCGGGGCACTGCTCCTGGTACGACGTGGTGTGCGGGGCCAAGAAGGTCGCCCACCATGTGGCGCACGCCGTCAAGCACGCGGTCCACAAGGCCTACCACGCGATCAAGCACGTGGCCCGCAAGGTGGTCCACGCGGTCAAGCACGCGGCGCACAAGATCGCGCACCGGGTGCGGGACGTGTACCGCGCCACCGTGCGAGTGGTCCGGCGCGTGTACCACTACGCGGCCAGGCACGTCAGACGCATCTATCACCGGGTGGTCCATGCGGTTCACTCCGCGTACCACAAGATCTCGCATGCGGTGCACCGTGTGGTGCACGCGGTGAAGAAGGCGGCGAAGAGGGTCGCGCACGCGGTCGCCCACGCGGCGAGGACGGCGTACCACGCCACCGTCAAGGCCGCGAAGTCGGCGGCGAAGTTCGTCAAGCACCACGCCGCGGCAATCACCTCCTTCGTGGTCTCCACTGCGGTGTTCGCCGGCTGTGAGGCGCTCACCGGCGGCGTCGGCTCGATCGGCTGCGCCGCCGCCGCGGGTGCCGCCGGCTCGCTGGTCGAACAGGGCTTCAAGTGCGCGGAGAACGGGGGCGGAGACTGCAGCGTCGGCGCGTTCGCGGGCTCGGCGGTCACGGGCGCCGTGGCCGGCGCGGCCGGCGGCATCCTCGGCAAGATCGGCGGCTCCCTGCTGGCCAAGGCGGCCCCGAAGGCGATGAAGGTCGTCGGCGGGCTGTTCGGCAAGGGTGTGACGGACGCCGGGGAATCCGCGGCGGCTGATGCCACGGATGGGGCGGCCTCGGCGGCGGAGTCGGATGAGGCTGTGACTTCTGCTCAGTCGCATTCCGACGATGCGGGTCCCAGCTGCCGGATCGGCGGTCCGCACAGCTTCACCGGGACCACCCGGGTACTGATGGCCGACGGCACGACGAAGGCCATCGACCAGGTCAAGGTTGGCGACACCATCGCCACCTCGGTACCGGGAGCAAAGGGCACCGAGGCACACAAGGTCACCAAGGTGATCGTGACGCACACGGACCACGACTTCGTGGATGTGACGATCATGCGCTCTGCCAAGGCCGGCGCCAAGGCGGCGGTCAAGTCCGTCGCCAAGAAGGCGGCTCGTAAGGCGGCGTTCGGCCTGGCGGCGTCGGCCGCGATCCTGGGTGCGTTGTCGGCCGGCCACGGTCGCGATGGCACGCACCAGTCGGCGACGGCGCCGGTGGCGGCGGTCACTGGGACGGCGAAGGGTGCGCAGGACGCACACCTGACGACGACCTTCCACCACCCGTTCTACGACGAGACCCGGTCGGCCTTCGTCGAGGCCAAGGACCTCGAGACGGGCGACGTCCTCCAGACGCCGACCGGCACGGCCCAGGTCACCGGTGTCCGCCTGTACCACGCGAACACCACGACCTACGACCTCACGATCGGCACTCTCCACACGTACTATGTGGTGGCTGGGGACACGCCGATCCTCGTTCACAACTGCGGAGGCAGCAACCCCGATCACTCGGCGACCTGCGACTGTGCGAACGGCAGTCAGCCGCGCATGGCCGACGGCACGATGGGCAGCAACCCCAATGCCCCCGCCCGCTACTCACGCGACACGGAGTACCCCAGCAGCTACCGGCCGGAGACTCACGAATACATGGTGACGAATTTCACCGACGAAGGTAAGGCCGCCGGAGGCTGGCCAGTGGATGCACAGGGGGAAAGACTTCCCCGCTCCGCGCTGACTTGGCGCGACGATTCTGGTGAGAAGATCGATTTCAAGGACCTCACCTATGACCACAATCCCATGGTCGTGGAGCACTGGAACAGCACTGGGTACAATTCGAGTCGGGCGGTGCGCAACGACTTCTACAACGAGACAGACGGTATGACTGCAATGTCCAGGCCTAAGAATTCCTCGCTCGGAGCCCGCAGTGGCCTGCGGTATCGCCAGGACACCGGGCCGGACTACAGTCGCTGAAGGAAGCTGGGAAGGTTGGTCATGGACATTGCTGCGAAGCTGTCCGCGCTACCCAATGCCAGGCCGCTCCCGGGCGTTTCGGACGCCTGGGAGTGGTCCCCGGCCCCTGGGTTCGTGCTGTTGGCGGCACTCAGCTCCGACCGTCGGTATGTGTTCCGGTTGAATACCAAGGATTCGTACGACGCGGAATTGTGTCGCGCTGTCCTAGAATTCGTCCGAGAGCGGGAGAGCGAGGCCATCGCACGGCCTGAGCCGTTGATCGCGCTGGCCGGTTTTTCTTGGCCGGGACGCGAGTTTGACGTCGTCGGCCGCGTCAGACCGGAGGCGCACCGGTTGTTCCACGAGGAGCCTGACCTCCACGATGTGGTGTTCGGAGTCTTCCCTGGATACTCCGCCGAGATCTCGGGTGCCGAGTCGGTCGATCAGGCCGCCGAGCGGTACGGCCGTATGTTCAAGGCGTCGGACATGAACCGCAGTCCCAGTCCGTACGTGCTGGTCCGCTTCGACAATCCGAGGACAGGTGCGGGGACCATGGGTGAACAGCCGGTGTTCATCTCCCCGGATTACCTGGCGCACGAGCTGCGGCTGCTGGAAGGCATCAAGGATGCCTACCTCGAGCTGTGGAATCACCGGAACGAGCAGTGGTACGTGCGATGGGACGGGCTCTGGCACGTCAGCTGTGGCGCACAGGAACTGCGTCTGTCGGCCGAGGAAGTCGCCACCTGGGCGGCCGAGGTGATCCGATAGACGGAGCGATGACCACTCGCTCGGCGTATCAACCTGCCCCTCCTTCGCGAGGGGCAGGTTGTTTTTGTGTCACAAAGGGGGGCAGGACGCTTGTGTCGGCCTCCGCTTCCTTAGTCCAGTCTGCTCGCCAGGGCGACCCCGCAAATGCGCTTGTCACTGGCCGGGTTACGCCTTCGCAGTCGAGCGGCGGATACGGTCGGACTCCTCGAGGAGGGCTTTGGTTTGGGGCGGGCGCGGTCGGGTTCTTGTGAGGCTTCGTACTTCAGGCGGTGAACCCTGGCTTCGAGCCGGGGGTCGCGTTCGAGGGCGTACTCGTCCACCAGCGGGCCATGAAGGCGGGGACTTGGGCCGGTACATGGTGAACAGCAAGGATGAGCAGGAGCTGTCACCTTCACCGTCGACCGCGACGCGTGGGACGCCCCCGTGGCCATCACCGGCTGACCTGCGAGATGCCGCAGTTGCGGAGCTGGGGGAGTTGTGAAGCCGGAGGGGATGGGGGGTATCGGTTGGGGACCGCTATCATCTGGAGGTCGGCCGTGGCGTGGCCGAACGTCGTATGGGCCGCGCTCACCGCGCTGCCCGTCGTCAGCCTCGGCTTCCTGCGCCCCGTGCCCTCCTGGTGATCGCGCTACGGTGACGCGGACGCGCCGGCTGGTGGGCTTTCGCGGTCTTCAGCGCCGTGCTCGTGGCCTGGGTCACCGAGCTGGCACGGACCCCCGAGGACACCCACGGACTGCAGTTCGCGGCTGATTTGCTGACGATTGTGCTGTCCACCGGGGGGTTGACGCACGTCTGACCACTCGAGCTCAACAGTCCGACGACCGCTGAGCCGGAGCACGGTAAGAACGACCGCTGAGCCCGGGGCGGAGTGGGGGAGTGGGAACCACCGCTGAGCCCGGGCACAGCAAGAACCGGCGTCCGACGCCGGCGTACGGCAAGAGAGCAGGTAGGACATGACCAAGCAGGTCCGGCAGGTGTCACAGGCGCGCCCGGCGCAGGACAAGCAGCAGGCCGCGGGCGCCTGGCTCGCGGTGGTGGGGCGGGCCGCCGTCATCTGGCTGCGCTCAGTGCGCGGGCGCACCATCGCGCTCGCGGCGGGCGCGGTGGCCGTCGTGGGTGCGCTGCTGGTGACCGGCTTCCTGCTCTTCTCGCACGATGACCGGCCGCCGATCCCCGACACCCGGGCCAGGCACTACACCGAGACCGACGCCTGCCTGCTCACCGGCAAGGACGGCATCGTCGGTCACACGGCCGCCGCCGTCTGGCAGGGGATGCAGGACGCATCCCTCAAAACGCATGCCCGGGTCAGCTACACGCAGGTGACGGGGGAGCAGAGCGCCGGCAACGCACGTCCGTTCCTCAACGGGATGCTGCAGCGTTCCTGCGATGTCGTGCTGGCCGTGGGCCGGCCCGAGGTGACGGCGGCGGCCGACACCGCACCGCACTACGGGAAGGTCGGCTTCGTACTGGTCGGCGGCGGTCACGACGGCGGGAACGTGAGCACGATCGGCATCGGCGACGGGCTGCGCGCCGATGTTGCCGCGGCCGTCGAGCGGGCGGTGAACGACCGGAGCTGAGCGGCGGCGCCCCCGGGCGGTACCGGAACAGCCGGGGAGCGGGTGCGGTGGCTTTCGTACCGTTCCCGCAGAGAGGCGTACACCTGTGACCGAGCAGTGATCCTCAGGGGGACTGGCTGCTTTGGTCTGGTGGCACGTCTTTTGGTTTGGGTTCCCGGCTGGTGATCAGTGCCGCGGGCGTCGACCGTATCGATCGGTGTCAGCAGCGTGTCGTAGGGTCCGGGCAAAAGTTCCTAGTTCTTCGG
>NZ_PQSR01000011.1 GCF_002920635.1 Streptomyces sp. Ru72
CCCGCATCGTGCGGCAGTCGGTCGCCCGCCTCGTACGCCTGCGCCGCCTCCGTCAGCCGGGCCAGCGCCCGGCCGCGGGCCTCGCCGACGGTCCGGTCGGTGACCTGGACGTGCACGAGCACGCCGAGCAGCGCGGCCAGACCACAGCACATGACGGTGATGAAGGCGGCCGCCTTCCAGGTCAGCGTGCCGGTCCAGCGCGGCAGCCGGCCGAGCGTGCGGCTGAGCGTGCGGCCGAGGGGTCTCATCGGGCGCTCTCCGAGGGGACCGGTGCGGCCGAGGGGGTGACGGGCGGCACGGGCGGCGCCGGGGGAGAGGCGGACGGGGCCGGCGTGACCCGGCGGCGCGGGAGCGCGGTGCCCACCCGCACGATCTCGTCCCGGGTCGCCAGCATCGCGTGCTGGTGCGGATCCCAGGTCCACTCCGTGCGGAACTCGTAGCCCGGCAGCGTCGACGGCGAGCGGATGATCACGGTTCGGCCCGCCAGCTCCACGCTGATCACGCTGTCCGAGGTGCCCATCACCTGCACCAGCCGGTGGTGCTCGACGGTGTACACGCGGACCGCCAGCTGGTCGTCCGGGAAGCGGATGCCGAGCACCATGTCGTCCTTGCCGTCGCCGGTGAGGTCGCGGTAGTACGCCCGCAGGACCGGGCACTGCCGCCCCTGCGGGCCCGGTGCGCCGCAGTCCTTCAACCGCTCGCGCGTCTCGGCGTACATGGCGTGCGGGCCCGAGTAGGCGTCCGGATGCGCGGCGACCTCGGCACGCACGACGTTCAGGGGATTCACCCGGCGGATGTCATCACCGGGAACGGTGACGCCCTTGACGGTCTCGGTGTCGGCCTCGCCGTAGTCCAGGGCGGGCGTGGAGGCGGGCGGCAGCTGGGGCCACAGCCGTACCGGGCCGACGGCGGTGGCGGTCGGGCCCGCGCCGCGCAGTGCACCGGAGTCGCCGCAGCCCGCCAGCAGCAGGGCGGCCACGGCGACGCCGAGGGCCATGCGTACGGGGCGGCCAGGGAGTGCCGGGCCGACACGGCGACTGCGGAACGCCGTGCCGGCGCGACGGCTGGGGAACACGGGGGCATCCGTCCTTTTTGCTCACCTGATGACCGGTTGTTCACTCTACGACCGGCCAGTGAGGTTACTCCGCGAGTTCCTCCAGGAGGCGGGCGGTGTCCAGTCCCGCGCGCAGGTACTCCACGAACAGCTCGTTGTGCAGCGCCCAGGGCCCGCGGCGGGCGCGGATCATGCGGATCGCCTCCTCGGGGGTGTGCCCGGCCCGGACCAGCGCATGCGCGACGACCAGACCCGAACGGTTGTACCCGTGGTAGCACCGGACGAGCACCCGGCGCCCGTCCTCCAGCGCGTCGTCGGCGGCCTGCGCCAGCCGCATCACACCCGCGAGCTGCGTCCCGTCCAGCGGTCCGTCCGGGATCGGCCACACATGGTGCTCGACCCCGTCGTCGGGCCCGTGCCCGGGCAGCCGCAACAAGGTCAGCACCAGATCGAACTCATCACGTACGACGGCGAACTCCCGCTCCCCGGAGCGCCCCTTGAACTCGTGGCCGCCCATCCACAGACCGGGCACGATCTCGCTCCACGGGCTGTCGGGAGCCGGAACATCGGGTTGCTTTCTGCGGCTCCGCAACGGCGCCTCCCACCGAGTCCCCAACTGCTCACAAAGGTAGCCGGGTTCTTGCCCCCGGAGCACCCCGCCTGTTCCCATGGTCGAGGGGTGATGGTGCATGGACGGACTGCGCGTCGTACCGACCTGGCGGCACGGACAGGAGCGCCTGTACGTGTGCGGCACCGACGGGAGGAACGTCGCCTGGTACGACCGGGATACCGGGCGGGTCAACCTGCTGAGCGAGGACCTGCGCGAGGACGTGCTCGACGCGCTCGGCCCGTTCGTGACGGGCCCGGTCACGGTCGGGCCGCCCCCCGTGCCCACCCCCGCCGAGCTGGCCCGGCTCTCCCTCCACCCGGACGACGACCTGGCGCCGAACCGGCCCGGCGAGGCCCTGCTGATCGCCCTGGACCGAGACCCGGGCCCCACCCACCGGCTGCGCCCGGACCCGCGGCGCCGGGCGCTCGCCGCCGAGCAGGCGGTCGGTGACGCCCTGGACGGCCTGGAGGGGGCGGGCTGGCGCACCCTCCACTCGGTGCCGCTGCCCGGCGGCGACCGCATCCACCACCTGGCGATCGGCCCCGGCGGCCTGTTCGCGGTGCGCTCCCTCTACGCCCGCAGGCAGCGGGTCCTGATCGCCGACCCGATGGTGACGGTGGGCCGCCAGGAGGCGCGGCCGCTGCTGCGCCGGGTGAGCGCCGACGCGGACCGGGCGTCGTACGCGCTGACGGCAGAGGTCCACCCGGTCCTGATCGTCACCGAGCCCGCCCGCCTGGAGATCACGACCCCGCTGCGCAAGGTCCGCGTCCTGAAGGACACGGACCTGACCGCCCTGGCCCGCTTGGGAGGCATGCTGAAGCCGGCGGACGTGGAGGCGCTGCACGCGATGGCACGGGACCGGCACACGTGGTCCCGGGTGTGACCGTAGGACGACGCCACACCGCAGGGCTCGGGGCAGGGGAGCCGCTTGCTCACCGGGCGGTGGAACCGCTTGTCCTCACGGCAGTGGAACCGCTTGTCCTCACGGCAGCGGAACCGCTTGGTCCGGATCGCAGAGCTCGGCCATGAGGTCCCCGTACGCCTGCAGCCGGGGAGCGATGTCCGCCGCGCGGAAGACGAGACTGCCGGGCGAGGCGCAGTCCCTCACCTCCTCCCATGTCACCGGCGCCGACACGGTGGGCTCCGCCCGGGCCCGCAGTGTGTACGGCGTGGCGGTGGTCTTGCGCGCCGCGTTCTGACTCCAGTCCACGAAGACCTTCCCGGGCCGCAGACTGCGGGTCATACGGTGGACGACGAGGCGGGGCATCGCCTTCTCCGCCTCCACGGCGAGCTGCCGGGCGTAGTCCGTCGTCCGCTGCGAAGGCGTCTGTTCCACGATGGCCAGCAGATGCAGCCCCTTGGAGCCGGACGTCTTCGCGTACGCCTCGATCCCGTCCGCCGCCAGCCGCTCCCGCAGCCACAGGGCGACCTCGCAGCACTCGACGATCGTGGCCGGTGCCCCCGGGTCGAGGTCGAAGACCAGCCGGTCCGCGATGTCCGGCGTGTCGATGCGCCACTGCGGGGTGTGGAACTCGGTGACGAGGTTCGCCGCCCACATCAGGCTCGCCAGGTCCTGGATCAGCACCATGCGGGCCGCACCCTCCGTACGCGGCACCTCGGCCGTGGTGACCCAGTCGGGCGTACCCGGCGGCACGTTCTTGGCGAAGAACAGCTGTCCGTCCGGCCCGTCCGGATAGCGCAGGAAGGACAGCGGGCGGTCGCGGAGGTGGGGCAGCAGGGCGCCGGCGGTGGTCGCGTAGTAGTGCAGCAGCTCGCCCTTGGTGAAGCCGGTGGCGGGATGGAGCACCTTCTCCAGGTTGCTGAGCGCCAGCCGTCGGCCCTCCACCTCTGTGATCGGCGTCATACGATGAGAATCCCACGAGAACCCCATGTAATCGGCCTATCTATCGGGAAAAGGGGCGGAACGTGCGATCCATCTGGAACGGTGCCATCTCGTTCGGCCTGGTGAGCATCCCCATCAAGCTGATGAACGCCACCGAGAACCACGCGATCTCCTTCCGCCAGATCCATCTGGAGGACGGCGGCCGGATCCGGTACCGCAAGTTCTGCGAGCTGGAGGACCGCGAGGTGGCGCAGGCGGAGATCGGCAAGGGGTACGAGGACGCGGACGGCTCGGTCATCCCGATCACGGACGAGGACCTGTCGCAGCTGCCCATCCCGACCACCAAGACGATCGAGATCGTCGCGTTCGTCCCGCAGGACCTGATCGACCCGCTCCAGATGGACACGGCCTACTACCTGTGCGCGAACGGCACTCCGGCCGCCAAGCCCTACACGCTGCTGCGCGAGGCGCTGGGACGCACGGGGAAGGTGGCGATCGCGAAGTTCGCGCTGCGGGGCCGGGAACGGCTCGGGATGCTGCGCGCGGTCGGCGACGTCCTCGCCATGCACGCCTTGCTGTGGCCGGACGAGATCCGCGCACCTGAGGGCGTGGCACCGGAGGGGAACATCACGGTCCGGGACAAGGAGCTGGACCTGGCGGACGCCCTGATGGACACGCTGGGGGAGGTGGACCTGGACGAGCTGCACGACGAGTACCGCGAGGCGGTGGAGGAACTGATCGCGGCGAAGGCGGAGGGCAAGGAACCGCCGACGGCGCCGGCGCCCGAGGGAGGCAAGGTGCTCGACCTCATGGCGGCGCTGGAGAAGAGCGTGCGTGCGGCCAAGGAGGCGCGGGGGGCGGGCGATCAGGGGGCGGAGCAGAAGGCCGAGGTCAGACGGCTGCCGCAGCGGAAGGCGGCGCGTACGGAGCCGAAGGAGACCGGCGGGAAGAAGAGGGCGCCGGCGGCGAAGAAGACGGCGGCCAAGTCGGGGACCACGGGGAACAGGACGGCGGCCAAGCAGAGCGCGACCAGGCAGACCTCGGCCAAGCAGACCCCGGCCAAGCAGAGCTCGACCAGGAAGACGGCAGCCAAGCAGACTGCGGCGAAGAAGACTGCCGCGAAGAAGACAGCGCCGAAGAAGGCGACGGCCAAGGGCGCCTAGCTAGTGTTCCCGCCGCAGCGCCAGTACGGCGTTGTGGCCGCCGAAGCCGAAGGAGTTGCTCAGGGCCAGGTCGCCGCGTGCGGGGAGCGGGCGGGGGCGGCCACGGACCACGTCCAGTGGAATCTCCGGATCCTGGGAGTCCTGGGGATGGCGGACTGCGGCGCCGATCGTCGGAGGGATGAGCGCGTGGTGCAGCGTCAGCACCGTGGCCACGGCCTCCACACCGCCCGCCGCGCCCTGCAGATGCCCCAGGTGACCCTTGAGCGCCGTGACCGGCACGGTGTCGCCCAGCACCTCCCGTAGCGCGATGCCCTCCGCCAGGTCGCCGTCGGGCGTCGCGGTGGCGTGCGCGTTCACGTGGACGACGTCCACGGCGCGCGCACCCGCGTCCCGCAGCGCCCGCCGCAGCGCGAGCACGATTCCGGCACCCGACGGATCCGGCGCGGCCATGTGATGCGCGTCGGCGGACAAGCCCCACCCGGCGGCCTCGCAGTACACACGTACCCCGCGTGCCCGTGCGTGCTCCTCCGCCTCCAGCAGCAGGAACCCGGCGCCCTCGCCGTTCACGAATCCGTCGCGGTCCTTGGCGAAGGGCCGGGAGGGCGAGACGTCCCCCACCGCGTGCTGGGACAAGGCCCGCATCGCAGCGAACGACGCCATGATCGCCGGCGTCACCACCGCCTCCGCGCCGCCCGCCAGGGCCACGTCCACGTGCCCGTACCGGATCCGGTCGATCGCCTGCCCGATCGCCTCGGTCCCCGACGCACAGGCGCTCGTCACGGTGCGCGCCTCCCCGGTGATCCCCAGGTCGATCGATATCTGGGAGGCGGCCTGGGAGGGCACGGTCATGGGGGTGGTGAGGGGCGAGACCGCGCGGGGCCCCTTCTCCCGCAGCACCCGGTCACCACCGACCAGCACGGAAGCGTCACCGAGGATGGACCCCACGGACACGCCGACGCGCTCCGGTTCGAGTCCGCTGCCCACCGCTCCCGCCAGGTCGAACCCGGCGTCCCGCCAGGCCTCCCGTGCCGCGAGCACCCCGAACTGCGCGGCCCGGTTCATCCGCCGCGCCCGCGGCCGTGGGAGCAGCGCGGCGGGATCGGCGGGCACGGTCCCGGCCGTGCGGACGGGCAACCCGGCGAAGTCGTCACCCGTCAACTCGGATATCCCGCACCGCCCGTCGAGAAGCCCCTGCCACAACTCGGCCACCCCGACACCGAGCGGGGTGATGGCTCCGAGCCCGGTGACGAGGACCCGCCGCGGTGTGGCACCGAGGGCCGGCCGCCGGGAGCTCGGGTTCCGGCGTACGAGGTGGCCGCGGGCCTTCTCCTGCTCGGGCGGCTGAGGCGACCCGGCGTCCGGCAGCGGCGGTCGGGGGAGGGGCGAGGCGGAGGGGGAGGGGCGCATGGTGCCACGCAGCTTTCCGTAGATCCGAACGCTGCTGCCCCCAGGCCCGGTTGTGCTGTCCGTCGGTCAACTCCACTGTACTTCGCCCGCATACGGGACGGCGTCGGCGGGGCTCCGTAGGACACCAGGGAGCCATGCGCCGGCGTAGACCGGACAGCAGCTCGTGGCTCGAAGCCCCGGACCCGGTGCTCGCGCTCGCCCGGGAGGAGCCGGCCTTCTCCGAGGAGGTGCGCGACTCGGCCCGCAAGTGGTACCGCGTCACCGAGCTGGGCACCCTGGCCACTTCCTCGTCCACGGTGGTGGCGGCAGGGCTCCATGCTCCGGCATGGTTCACCGCTCTCATCGCGGGCGGCGCCCTGTTCTTCACGGGATTCCGGCAGGTGTTCGCGTACGGCCCCTGCTACGTCCTGGCGGCACAGTCCCGTGAGTCCCTGCCGGCGGCCGTCCGGTGTCGAGCTCAGCGCGGAGATCCGCCCGGCCCGGCCGGATGCCCGGGTCACGCTCGCCCACGCCGGGCCGGAGCTGCCCCACTCCACGGGCGGCACGCGGGCCGGCCGCAAGGCTCGCGCTTGGCCGGAGTCCCACGACGTGGAGGTGCGGCTCGACTCCTTCATGTCCCCCGGCAGTACCTTCGGCACCTATCGCGACGCTCGCGGCGACGTCGTCGACGCCGACCTGTCCTTCTGGGCGACCGGCACCACCCCCAACACGCTCTGGTTGCGGCTGGCCGGTCACGGCGACTGGCTCGACGGCGCCGGCCATGTGAAGGTCGACCGGACGCTCCGGGTCGAGGGGTGGACGGACGTGTTCGCCGTCGGCGACGTGAACGACGTCAGCGAGCTCAAGATCACCCCGGCCGCACTCGCCCAAACGGACATCGCCGCCCACAACATCCGCGCGTATCTGCGCAGTTCCGGCAGGCACCGCAAGGAGCCCCGCCTCTACCGGCCGATCCGCCGCACCCCGCTCACCGTCCCGTTCGGCCCGGCCGGCGGAGTGACCGTGATGCCCGTGCCGGGCGGCGAGACCGCCGTCCTCGGCAGCCGCACCAGCACCCTGGCCAAGGCCAAGACCCTCCTGACCCCGTACATGAGGCGCCAGCTCGGCTACACCGCGGACTGAGGTGCTGAACAGGGCGACGATCGAAACGTTTGCGTTTCGCTACGAGGTTCCCTACTCTCGGGACGGTGTACGAAACCGTTTCGGACAGCGGGCCCCCGCCTGCTGGCCGAAGCGGCCCCACACCGGCCGAACATCGAACGAACCGACGCCCACACCCGTACCCCGAGCGCCGGACGGACATCGTCGTCCTGCTCCGCCTCGAGGTGGAAGGCACTGAGCCACCCGGAGCCCTTGAGCCCCGCAGAGGGATCACATGGAATTCATCCAGACCGAAGCCGCCCCGGCCACAGATTCCGGCCGGGCCCACCACCATGCCCAGCCGAAGCACCGATGGTGGGCGCTGGGCGTGATCGCCCTCGCCCAACTCATGGTGGTGCTCGACGCCACGATCGTGAACATCGCACTGCCGTCCGCCCAGCAGGACCTGGGCTTCGACAACAACGGACGGCAGTGGATCGTCACCGCCTACTCGCTCGCCTTCGGCAGCCTGCTGCTGCTCGGCGGACGCCTCGCCGACCTGTTCGGCCGCAAGACCACCTTCATCATCGGCCTGGTCGGATTCGCGGCGGCCTCCGCACTCGGCGGCGCGGCGAACGGCTTCACCATGCTCGTCGTCGCGCGCGCCGTCCAGGGCCTGTTCGGCGCCCTGCTGGCTCCCGCCGCGCTCTCGCTGTTGACCACGACCTTCACGGACGCCAAGGAACGCGCGAGGGCGTTCGGCGTCTTCGGCGCCATCGCCGGTTCCGGTGCCGCCGTCGGCCTGGTCCTCGGCGGCCTGCTGACCGAATACCTGAACTGGCGCTGGACGCTCTACGTCAACGACGTCATCGCGGTCTTCGCGCTGATCGGTGCGATCGTCTTCATCAGCCGCTCGGTCCCGGCCCAGCGGCCCCGGCTGGACATCCCGGGCGTGATCCTGGTCTCCGGCGGCCTCTTCGGCGTCGTCTACGGCTTCGCCAACGCGGAGACGCACCACTGGAGCAACTGGATGACCTGGGGCTTCCTGGTCGCGGGCGGCGTGCTCCTGCTTGCGTTCTTCCTCTGGCAGGCCCGGGCGAAGCACCCCCTGCTGCCGCTGCGGGTGCTGGCGGACCGCAACCGCGGCGCCGCCCTGTCCACCGTGCTCATCTCCTCCGCCGGCATGTTCGGCGTCTTCCTCTTCCTCACCTACTACCTGCAGGCGACGCTGGGCTACTCGCCGGTGAAGAACGGCGTGGCCTTCCTGCCGATGGTGGGCGCGCTGATGGTGATGGCCCAGCTGTCCACCAACGTGCTCGTGCCGAAGGTCGGCCCCAAGGTGATCGTGCCCATTGGCATGCTGCTGGCCGCCGGCGGCATGGTCTGGCTGACCCGCCTCGGCCTGCACAGCGGCTACGCCGCGCATGTGCTGCCGCCCCTGCTGCTGATCGGCGCGGGCCTCGGCCTGTCGATGCCCGCGGCGATGAGCTACGCGACCCTCGGCGTCCAGGCGAGCGACCAGGGCGTGGCCTCGGCGGCCGTCAACACCACGCAGCAGGTGGGCGGTTCGGTCAGCACCGCGCTGCTCAACACGCTGGCCACCAGCGCCGCGACGGACTACGCGAAGCACCACATGACCGACCCGCTGGTCAAGGCGAACGCCGCCCTGCACAGCTACTCCACCGCGTACTGGTGGTCGGCCGGCTTCTTCGCCTTCGCGGTGCTGGTGACGGCGCTGCTCTTCCGCCGCAGGGCGACGCCTCAGCCGGCCGCGGACACGCCTGCCGCCCCGGCCCCGGGGGCCGCACCAGCCGCCCCTGAGCCCCTGGCCGTCGCCACCGCAGGGGACACCGACGGCCGCGACACCGCCCGTCCGGACATCGAGATCGACGGCCCGGGCGTGATCCGCGGCCAGGTGCGGGACGGGGCCGGCACACCACTGGCACGCGCCGCCATCACAGTCCTGGACCCGACGGGCCGCCAGGTCGCCCGGGCCACCTCACGTGAGGACGGCTCGTACGCCGTGGACACCTCCGCACGCGGGAGTCTGGTACTCATCGGCTCGGCGGCCGGACACCAGCCGCAGGTCGCGACGCTGTCCCTGAACGGCACACCGATCGCCTACGACCTGGTGATGCCCGCCGGCACGGGCACAGTGTCCGGCACGGTGCGCGACACGGGCGGAGAGGCGCTGCCCGCAGCCCTGGTCGTGGTCACCGACGAGCGGGGCGCCGTGGCGTCCTCGACGACGACGGGGACGGACGGCGCCTACCGGGTCGCCGACCTCCTCCCCGGCGACTACGCGGTCACGGTCACCGCCGCGGGCCGCCGCCCGGCAGCCTCCCTGGTGACGGTCACGACCGAGGGCATCCACCACGACATCGAACTCCGCGCCGCCGTCGACGTACGCGGCACCATACGCACCCGGGACGGCCGCACGGTGGAGGACGCCCGCGTCACCCTGCTGGACGCGGAGGGCAACGTCGTCGCGGCCCGCTCCACCGGTCCGGACGGCACGTACGCCTTCACCGACCTGTCCGGCGACGAGTACACGGTGGTCGCCAGCGGCTACCCGCCGGTGGTCACGCCGGTGAAGATCGACGGGGGCGGGCGCCGGCAGGTGGACGTGTCGCTGGGGCACGAGGAGGCGTAGGGGACCGCCCGCGTGGCGACCGGGCCGTCAGTTCGAAGCCGCGGCCTGCGGGGCCCGGTTCGCACGGCGCATCGGGGGCCATCCGGCCCTGCGCCTGGGTGCTACGGCGGCGACCGGACCGGACCGGACCGTTCGACGGTCCGGTCCGGCCGCACGCGCCGGTGCCTTCGAGTGCGGCCTGTCGGTCACTCAAAGCGCCGGCCGGGAGAACACCACCAGAAACGCGCCGTAGGCGAACGAGAACCCGGCAAGGGCGCTCGCCACCACGGTGGCGTGCCACGGCCTGGCCCTGGCGGTTCTCACCAGCGCCCGCGCCACCACGATCAGCAGCGGGAAGGCCGGCAGCAGAAAGCGCGGCTTGCACTGGAAGTATCCGTTGCCGGCGCCGCCGAGCGCGATCAGCAGCAGGACACCGCTGTAGACGACCAACGGCAGCGGAACACGGTCCAGGATCAGCAGCACGAACAGCAAGGTGCTCACGACGACGATCAGCAGCGCCATCGGGAAGATCAGCCGAGCGCCGTGCAGCATCATGTGCTCGGTGAAGCGCAGCGCCCCCCGCCCGAAGTCGAAACGTGAACCCCACCGCCTCTGTACGGCGAAGTAGCCGCCGAGCGGATCACCCTTGCGCAGGCCCACCCACAGCACATAGCCGGCCCAGCCGAGCGGCGAGAGCGCCGCGCCCATCCACAACCGGTGGGGGACTCCGCGCCCGCGCTTGCGCCACACCTCGTGGGCCGCCCCCGCCAGGACCGCCGCGGTCACGGCGCAGCCGTTGGGCCGGGAAAGGCCCGCGAGCGCCGCAAGCGCTCCCGCCCACACCCACCGCCCGGTCAGGACCGCGTACAACGACCAGGCGGCGCACGCCGTCAGCAGGGTTTCCGTGTACGCCATCGACAGCACGACGGAGTGCGGGAGCACGCCCCACAGCACGACGAGCGCGGTGGCCACGGCGGGGCCGTGGAGCAGGACGCCGACCCGGTGGATGCCGTACGCGGCGACCGCGGCGGCCGCCCAGGACACCAGCAGGCCCGCTGCGATGCCACCGAGCGGGGTGAGTGCGGTGACGGCGCGGACCAGTCCCGGATACAGCGGGAAGAAGGCCAGGTTCTTGGGGAGGTCGTAACCGTGCGCGGCGATTCTCAGGTACCAGACCGAGTCCCACGAATACCCGAGCAGAGGCAGCGGCCGTCTGCCAGAGGAGGAGGCGGCGAGGGCGACCACGATTCCGCCGCACAGCCGGACGGCGACGAACAGGCCGATCGCGGTGACGGCCGACATCTTCAGCCGTCGCCCTTCCCCGGGAGGACGGCCACGGACGCGGTTCCCGAGATGTGCGACGACGCGGGCGGGGCCGGTGCTGACGTGAGCCATTCGGGAACTATGCCTGCCATGGGCACACATCGCGTGACCAGGCACGCCTGCATTCCCGCGCAGGAGCCCTTTGGCATGCGGCCTGTTGACGGTGCGGTAATCAACGGGATATCCAGCCGGCTGACGAACTGCTGAACAGCACGCCTGCCTCAGTCGGTCAGTGCGCTGTCGGCGACTGTCAACATGGTCACGGTCGAGCAATCCTCCACACCCGGAAGGGCGCTCCACGAGTTTGCCGCTACGACCGCAACCAAAAGCGGTGCAGCGAGGTCTCACGGACATGAGCCCTCGTTTCACAGCACCTGGTGCGACACGATTCAGGATGGTCCGCCTGCTCGGGGTCGGCACGGTCGTGATCGGTGCGGTTGCCGGGTGCACCACCCGGCCGACAGTGTGCGCGGCCTCGGCGGTGCTGGCGCTCCCCTCCGTCGACGTCAACGTCTCGGCCTGGATGCGAGCACACCCGCAGGCGACAGTGCGAGCCTGCGCCGACACTCACTGCTTGTCGTACCCAGCCGGGGAAGTCGGAGCAGACGTGCACGTCCCGACTTCGCCCGGCACCGGCCCGAACCGTATGGTGACGATCACCCTCACCGCGGACGAGACCGGACGGCAGGTGCTCCGGACGGACACCCGGGTGCGGCTCGTGCACCACACCACGCACGATCCGTGCGGCCCACGCGACTGGTGGACGGCGTCGGCCACCCTCACCGCGACGGGACAGCTCAAGCCGGGCTGATGGCCGGCACCCAGGGAGACGGTTCGGAAGACGCCGTCTGCCATGGCAGCTGACCTCTTGTTGGTCGGTGGCCCAACCGTGTGCGGGGGCCGCAGCCACCGTCATTCGTGGAGTTGAGCTGCTTTGGGTCGCACCGCACGCATGCCCGAGGCGGGCTCCTGCGCGTCCTCGAGCGGCAAGGTCTCGTCGTGCCCGAAGTCAGGGGCCTGGAAGGGCTTCGTCGTCGGAGGCGGCGATGCTGCAGTGGAGCAGCGGGGTTGCCCGTCCAGGGCGGAGAACAGCGGCGTCAGATCGATGAGAGGTTCCTCTTTCATCACAGACCCCTGAGGGTCCTGGTATGCCCTGACCGGGCACAGCGGTTCTACAGCTTGGTCATCTTGGCGTACGGGCTCAAGATCCGCATTTGCGTCGAGCCGAAATCCACGAGCGCCGCGATTCCGTCCTCGATGCCGATCACCCGGCCGAGGCCGTACACGTCATGGGTGACTTGGTCTCCCATGGCGAAGTGTTTGGGAGCCGGCGTGACCGGGGCCTTGAAGGGGCTGGTGGGCAAATGACGCTTAGGTGCAGCGGGCTTCGTCATGCCTCAGTATGGGCCCACGCGGATCCCGCTCGCTGTGGCCGTCGGCACAGATCCGGACGGGAGCAACCGCGTCATGCCACTGACCTGGGGTTTTGAGACCAAGGGCGGCGAAAACTCGACCGTGGGTCCTCTCGCTGCCAGTGGCTGACCGCTGCATCCGGCACGGTTGTGGCACGACCTGAGCCCCCCGGCAGCCGGCCAGGACAGCGAGTGCACCGACCGATCGGGCGCGCGTATGCTCCGGCCACTTCCACCTTGATCACTGGCGGACCGCGGCTTGCGGGGGCATCTGCCTGCACCGACACGAAGACCCCGTACTCCGCGATTCCGCTGGTGACGGGGTCTTCGGGCACACCTGCTCGGGGCTCTCTTCGATGCGGAACGCCGCCTGCATCCGCCACCCCGGCTGCGACCTCATTTCGGAGAGGCTCTGTACGGCAACGGAGGGCGGCGGGCCGGCGGCGTCTGCGCCAGGCAGACGTCGGTTCCCTCCTCATCCCGATCAAGACCATCCTCACCACTGCGCTCAGCGGTGCCTCGCTCGGCGTGGTCACCTGGGTCTTCCAGGACGGCCACGGGGCAGGGCTGTTCAGGGCCGAGGGGCTCGGCGCGCTCAACCTGGTCGCCCCGCCGCTGATCGTGGGCATCGCCTTCGGCCTCGCGATGGACTACGAGATCTTCATCCTGGCCCGGGTCCGCGAAGCATGGCTGGAGAGCGGCGACCCCCGCGAGGCCGTCGTGGCCGGCCTTCAGCGCACCGGGCGGATCGTCAGCTGCGCGGCCATGCTGATCCTGGTGGTGTTCGCGGCGTTCATGCTCGGCGGGTACTCGCCGGTGCTCCAGATCGGCCTGGGCCTCAGCCTCGCCGTCCTGTTCGACGCGACCATCGTCCGCATGCTGCTCGTGCCGGCCACCATGGCGCTGCTCGGCCGTGCGGCGTGGTGGGCCCCTGCTCCGCTGCGGCGCCTGCACGCCCGCTACGGCCTGAAGGAAGCCGAGGGCGAGGTGGCCGAGTCGGTGCCGCTGCGGGTTCCCGCCGACCAGCTCGGATGAGCGGATCGGCCTGTTCGGACCGGCCCGATCGGCCGCTCAGAACACGCCGATCGTGAGCGCGGCCCTGACCCGAACCCCCGCGGGTCAGGGCCGGTGTCCTGGATGAGTGATCAATAGAGGCAGCCTGGATGATCCAGCGCTTCGGCCTGACCTCCGCCGACCGGGTGCTGCTTGTCCGACGAGCGGGCGGCCGTCGAGGATCCTCGGCGGTCACGCCGTCGTGTTCCCCTGACCGACCGTGTGGTGGCCGCAGCGTTTCATCGAGCGGGGCAGGTGCCCTGTGGGTGTGCGGGCCGGTCGCTCTGCTCGCGGGTGATGCCCTGGGAGAGCGGCGCAACCGTGGGCTTCTCGGAGCGTCGTACTCGAGGATTGGGGCGGCCGGTACCGTCCAGTGGGCGATCTCCCGCAGGGGATGGTTCAAAGCTGGGTCCTGAGCGGTCACCCTTGCTTCAGGTGCCGGGTGAGGTGCTGAAACGTGACCCAGGACCTTGGGTCGGTTCCCTCCCCCAGGGGGTAGTGGAGGGCGGGCCTGGCCGGGTGGCCGAGTCGGGTCGGGGTGGGCCCGAGGGGTGGGTGTTCGGCTCGGGTGCGGTCGATGTGCTCGACCTCGTTGTGTCCGAGGGTGAGCGCGACGGGGATGGGTGGGGCTTCGAGGTGGGGCGGCACGGTGAGGTCGCGGCGGGCGGTGCGGAGTGAGGTGAGCAGGGTGGCGAGGCCGTGCTCGGTGGCGAGGGCCGTGGCGAGGGGCTCGATCGCGTTCAGGGGTGGGGTTTCGTCCGTGCCGTAGCCGAGGGCGAGGGTGATGTCCTCCTCGACGCCTGCCGGGGTGCGGGTGACGCGGGCGGTGGCGAGGGCGGGGCGGTCGGGGCGGCCCACGGCGACGAGCCAGGTGGGCTGTGGTGCGCGGGAGCGGGCGAGGTCGGTCAACTGGCGGGTGGACCAGGGGAGGTTGACCGGTTCCGCGGTGCTCCAGCCGGCGGGTGGGGCGTCGGTGAGGTGGTGGAAGGCGGTTTCGAGGGCGCGGCCGAGGACGAGGTCCGTGTCGGCGGGGTGGCGGGTGCGCAGGGCGAGCAGGAGCTGGCGTTCTCCTGTGCCGGTGACGGTTTCGAAGGCCTCGGCTGCCTGGGCGGTGCCGTTGTTGTCGCGTACGGGGGTGAAGGTGCCGTTCTTCCAGTGGAGGATGGCGCCGGACAGGCCGTCGTAGTAGCCGTGTTCGGGGTGCTGGACGACCCAGCGGCTGGGCAGGCCGCGCAGGGCGGTGCGGGTGGGCAGGGTGAGGCGGGCAGTGGGCGGGGTGACGATCTGCAGGGCTCGGTCGGCGGCGGTCGCGGTGCGCAGGGCGTCGGCGAGCCAGCTGGTCAGGGGGACCAGGGGGCGATCCTGGATGACTACGGCCGTGGTCGTGGTCAGGACGTCGACGGCGGGCGTGGCGGTGGTGGGAACCGGGACTGCGGTTACGTCGGTGGTGAGGGGCACGACGTCGGTGGTGGCGGCCTCGGGTGGCCAGACTGTGCCGCCCAGGACGGTGGCCAGGCGTCCGGCGAAGGAGCCTGCGAGGCGGCCGGCCTCGGCGACGGCGGTGGAGGCGCGGGCTTCGGTCCACCACACCGGTCCGTCCGGTGCGGGACAGTCCAGCAGGCGCGTGGTTTCACCGGGGATGTGGACCAGGATCGGTGCTTCCACAGAGACGAGGGGGCGACCGTCGGGGGCGCAGAGCTGCACCACGGCACCGTCGGCCGTCGTGTTCACACCGAGGTCGGGGCCGCCTGCGTAGAGACCTGCCAGCACGGTGTTCAGGTCCGGCATCGTGGGGGTGAGGGCGATGACGTCCTTCGTCACGGGGTCTCTTCGGCCTCTTCTGCGATGAGGGCGGTCTGGATGAGCTGGTGGGGGCGGCCGCGGCGGACGAGGGTGCCGCGGCCGGGCGGCTGGTGGGAGGCGTAGAGGCCGGGGAAGAGCTGGCCCTCGGTGCGGTCGCCGGTCATGACCAGGGCCGTGGTCCCGGTCTCGCGCAGGGTGGTGAGCAGGGGTTCGTACAGGGCGCGGGAGGCTCCGGCGGCACGGCGGGCGAGGACGAAGTGCAGGCCGATGTCCTGGGCGGAGGAGAGGTACGGCAGGAAGGGCGCCAGGGGCTGCTGGCCGGCGGTGGTGAGGATGTCGTAGTCGTCGATCAGGATGACGATGCGCGGTCCGCGGAAGGAGGGCTCGGTGGTGGTGCTGTCCGGGTCTGCGGTTTCCGGCAGGCGTTTTTCCAGTTCGGTGGCGATGCCGGTGGCCAGGGCGGCGGCGAGTTTGACGTTGTGGGCGTAGCCGCCGCGGTAGGGCTCGGGGATGACGCCGCGCAGGCCGCGGCGCGGGTCGAAGATGCCGAAGACGAGTTCCTCGTCCGTGTGCCGCTCGACGAGCTGGGTGGCGATCAGTTTGAGCAGATTGGTCTTGCCGCACTCGTTGTCGCCGAGGACCAGCAGGTGCTGGTCGCTGCCGAACAGGTCGAGCAGGACCGGGGCGAGAGCGTCCTGGTCGACGCCGAGGGGGATCCGGGCGGGTTCGGCGGCGGGGGATGGCAGGTTCGCAGCGGGGAGGCGGGTGGGCAGCACCCGTACGGGCGGCGCGAGTTCGCCGTGCCAGGAGGCGCGGATCGTGCGGGCGGTGCGCTCCAGGGCCGGGCCCAGGTCGCCTGTGTCCGGGCGGTTGTCGATGCGGGGCAGCGCCACCTGCGCGAAGAGCTTGCCGTCGGTCAGCGCCCGGCCGGGGGTGTCGGGGGCGAGGGTCTCGGACAGTTTGCGGTCGATGGAGGAGTCGGCGGGGTCGTTGAGCCGGAGCTCGACGCGGGTGCCGAACATCGACTGGGTGGCGATACGGACGTCGTTCCAGCGCAGCATGCCCGCCACGACGTGGATGCCGTAGCCGCCGCCCCGCTTGAGCAGGTCGGCGATCGCGTCATCGAGGTCGGCGAACTCGTCGCGCAGGGCGCCGAACCCGTCGATGAGCAGCACGATGTCGGTGGCGCCCGACTGCGGTAGCCGCCCGCCGGCCCTGAGGTGGCGCAGTCGGTCGACGGAGTCGATGCCCAGCTCGCGGAAGAGTTCCTCGCGCTCGGCCAGCATGGTGCGGATCTCGGCGATGGTGCGGGCGGCCCGCTCGTGGTCGGCGCGCCCCGCGATGCCGCCGACGTGCGGCAGCTCGGCCAGCGCGGACAGGCCGCCGCCGGCCAGGTCGAGGCCGTAGACGGCGACGTCGTCCGGGGTGTGGGTGAGGGCCAGGGCGAGGGTGAGCGTGCGCAGCAGGGTGGTCTTGCCGGACTGCGGTCCGCCGATCACCGCGACGTGTCCGCCGGCCACGGTCAGGTCCAGCATCCACGGCTGCTGCCACTGGCGGGCCGGGTCGTCGAGGACGCCGAGCGGGACGCGCAGCGGGTCGTCGCGGTGGGTGAGGCGCAGGCCGTCGGTACCGGCCTGCAGCGGTCCGGCGGCCGTGTCCAGGGTGACGGCGTCCGGCAGCGGGGGCAGCCAGATGCGGCGTACCGGGGGTGCAGCGGTGGCGAGCTGGTCGACCATGACGGACAGGACGGTCGGGCCGGTCTCGCGCCGGGTGGCGGCGGGTTCTTCCGGAGCCTCCGGTTTCTCCTGCCCCGTGTTGTATGTCGGGTCGGGCCACGCCAGCGGGGCGTCGTCGGCCTGTTCGTGCCGGGTCGGGCCGTGGTAGCGCCCGGAGACGTAACCGGCCTTGAAGCGTTCGTAGGTGGAGGTGTCGACCTTCAGATAGCCGAAGCCCGGCAGCGGCGGCAGGTGGAAGGCGTCGACGGTGTCCAGGACGGTGCGGGACTCGTCGGCGGAGAAGGTGCGCAGGCCCAGCCGGTACGACAGATAGGTGTCCAGCCCCTTGAGTCCGCCGCCCTCGATGCGCTGGCTGGACAGCAGCAGATGGACGCCGATGGAGCGGCCGATGCGGCCGATGGACAGGAACAGGTCGATGAAGTCCGGCTTGGCGGTGATCAGTTCGCCGAACTCGTCGATGACGACGAAGAGGTGGGGGAGGGGCTCCAGGTCGGGTCGCCGGGTGGCGCGCAGGGCGGCGTAGTGGCCGATGTCTGCGACGTTTCCGGCGTCCTTGAGGACCTGCTGGCGGCGTCTGACCTCGCCGGCGAGACTGGCGTGGACGCGCTCGACGAGGCCGGCCTGGTTCTCCAGATTGGTGATCACGCCGGCCACGTGCGGGAGTCCGGCGAAGGGCGCGAAGGTGGCGCCGCCCTTGTAGTCGACCAGGACCAGCGCGAGGTCCTCGGGGGAGTGCGTGGCCGTCAGGGCCAGGACGAGGGTGCGCAGCAGCTCGCTCTTGCCGGATCCCGTCGCGCCCACGCACAGCCCGTGCGGTCCCATGCCCAGCTGCGAGGACTCCTTCAGGTCGAGCAGTACGGGCTCGCGGCGGTCTGTCAGGCCGATGGGTACGCGCAGGAAGTCCCGTTCGCCGCGAGGTGCCCACAGTCGGTGCAGGTCGAGGTCGGCGGGGTCGTCGATGCCCAGCAGGGCGGGGAAGTCGACGGGGCCGGCGACCGGGGTGCCCTCGGCGGCCGACTCCGCGGACAGCCGCAGCGGGGCCAGCATGCGGGCGATGCCCTCGGCACCTGGGCCGGTCACGGCGTCGGAGGTGCCGCGCGTGACGGCGGCGCCGGGTCCGCGCAGGTCTTCGACGGCGATCCGGTCGCCGTCGACCGTGATGCGCACGCTCACCTCGTCCGGCTCGTGGACCTGCTGCTCCAGCAGGTGCAGCACGGTGACGCCCATGTCCGTAAGGCCGACGGCCGAGTCCGGACGCGGGAGTTCGGCCGCGGTGTCTCCGTACGTGTCGCTGACGACCAGGAGCCGGGCCGTCAGGCGCAGTGCATCCCGCCCGGCCAGCCCGCGTCGCACCTCGGCCGCGTACGCGGCGCGCTGTTGCAGGTCGGGCATGCACAGCCGGGACAGCCGCGGCAGGTCGGGTGCGATCCGGCGGGAGGCGACCTGGCCGTCGTAGGGCTGCGAGTCGAGGATGTGCGGCAGCCACTTGGCCCACTCCCACGCGGCCTCGTCGCCCGTGGCCAGGGCGAGGCCCACGTCGTCCGGCGCGTGCGTCACGGCCGTCTGCAGCAGCAGCGCCCGCGCGACGCGGAGAACGCCCTCCCGGTCACCGACGATGCTGACGTTCCCGGCACGGTCCAGAGGCACGGTGAGCGGAAAGTCGGAGGCGGCGGTGAAGCGGCCCTGCAGGGCGCGGGCCTCGTTGAGCATGAAGGGGTCCGGCGGGGTCAGCACTCCGCCGGCGCTGTTCTGGCCGATGGCCAGCTCCTGTACGGGGATGTCGCCAGTGCCGGCCCGCACCTGCAGGAAGTCGGCGTCCTGGCGGCGGCGCTCCCACAGCCGGGCCGGGTCGCGCACGAGGTCGTACAGGGCCTCCGGCGGCGGGTTCAGCAGCCGGGCCAGGCGTCGCCGCTCCCGTTCGACGGTGCCCAACTCCTCGCGCAGCTCTTCCAGATACTCCAGGTACCGTTCCCGCTGGACGCGCCGGGTGCGCTGGGCCTTGCCACGCTGGGACAGGAAGAGCGCCACCGCGCCGCACAGCGCGACGACCAGCACGATCGCACCGAGCGCGGCGAACTGGCTGTTGCGGATGACGGTCATCATCACGACGGAGCTGATGACACCGGCCATCGGCAGCAGGGCGGTTGCCGCGTTGCCGACCTTGCCCTCGGGCAGGTTCGGGGGCGCCTCGACGGTGCGGGGCGGTGCGGGCTCGAGAGGGCGGGTGCTGCGGGCCGGACGGTGGATGAGCTGCTGGGTCATCGCGTCCTCACGGCTCGCTGCATCGCCTCGGCGGCCAGCCGGACGGCCGCGGTGCGAGTGTCCTGGCCCAGCATGGCGGTGTGGATGGGGCCTCCTTGGGCGAGATGGCGGTCATAGGGGAGCAGCACCACAGGTACGCCGGGCTCGCGCAGGTGCGCTGCCGCGGTCTTGGGATCGAGGGTGGTGTCGGGCGAGCCGGCGCTGAGGGCGACGACGGTCGTGGTCAGGGCGGAGTGCGGCAGTTGCGCCAGCCAGTCGAGGACCTGGCGGGTGCCGTTGACGCCCTCGGCGGTCATCGGCGCCACCACCACGCGGGCGTGGGCGGTGTCCATCGCCGTACGGGCCACCTCGCCGGGCAGGCTTTCGCAGTCCACCACCGTCACCGCGAAGTACCGGCGCAGCGCCAGCGTCACCGTGCGGTACGTGCGCACGTCCAGGGGGGCGCCCACGCGGCCCTGGCCGGCGGGCAGCAGCCAGCCGCCGTCGGACACCGGCACCAGGTAGCCGATGACGTCGGTGAGCTGCATGGCGGGCTTGAGAATCCGGGCCAGGTCGCTGCACGACCAGCGCACCGACTCGGCGCCCATCCGCACCGGCAGGGTGCCCAGGGCCGCGTCCGCCTCCAGAGTGAGCACGGGGTCGTGGCGGTAGTGGTTGAACGTACGGCCCAGAAGTGCGGAGACCGTGGACTTGCCCACGCCGCCGCGGATCGACGTCACCGCGATGATCCGACCGGTCGTCACCGGCTGCTGCACCGCCTGGGCGAGGCGCGTCTGCTCGGCGACCTCCTGCCCGGCAGAGGCGGCGAGCCTGCGCAGCGACCGGCCGGTGCGGCGTGCGACCGAGTCGCCGTGCTGCGGGCGGCCCAACGCGATGGCGAGCCGTGGGTCGACGGTGGGCAGGGACTCGGGGACCCGAGTGGGGACACTCGGATCGTGGGCCTGCCGGGGGACCGGGGGCGCTGCCGGAGAGGTCCCGGCGGACGGCTCCGCATCCGCCCCCGCTCGCACGGGAGCAGCCGGGATCACGCCGGACTCAACCGGGCGCGGTGACGGCGGCGTACCGCCCTGGGAGCCGTCGGCCAGCTCGCGCAACACGTCCCGCTGCCAGTCCCCTTCCTGAGCCATGGTGGTCCCTACGTCCTCGGTCCCCAAGTCCTCACGCGAAGGTGCCCAACAGGCGCCCGTACACCCCGAACACACCGATGGCCAGCGGGAACAGCGCGATCACGGCCACGGACTCCACGAGGTCACCGACGCGCCGCAGCCGCACCCGCACATGCTCGGCCGGCTCCACGACCAGCACCAGGAGAGGTACGGCGGCCAGCAACGCGAGCACGGCGACAGGCCCCGCCGCCGGGGCATGCCCGAGCCACACCACGGCCAGCCGCACGGCGACGACCGCCGCGGCGAGCAGCAGCACCACGACCTCCGCGGCGAGCGGAAAGGCGCGCGCCCGCAGGCCCAGCGCCACCGCGACGACCACGCTCAACAGCACCGTCCACACGGACACCGCACGCAGCACGAGAACACCGGCCCCGGCCGCGGAGACGGTGAGAACGGCGGTCGCGAGCGCGAGCCCACGGTGCGTGGCCGCGAGCGCCGTGCTCACGTCGTACCGGCTCACCGACACCCCGCCCGTGCGCTGGTCGTCCAGCCCGGTCAGTCCCGACGCCATCAACGCCAGCCGCGGCAGCAGCCCCAACAGGACCACGGAGACGAGGGCGAGCAGGGCACCGACCCGGGCCTGCTCCGTGGCACCGCCGACGCCGTTCTGCAGGGCGATCGCCGCCTCCCACAGCAGCAGACACCCACCGAGCGCCCCCGCGCCGATCAGCGCGCCACGCCCCAGTGGAGTGCACCACCCGGCCAGCAGCAACGCGACCGCCCCGGCCACCGTGACACCCGCCAGCCGCGCCGCGCCGGACCACCCGTAGGCGTCCGCGGCCGTCCAGGCCCCGAGCGCGCCCAGCACACCCGCGGTAGCGATCAAAGTGGCGGCCATCCCACTTCGCTGCATCCGGCCGCACAGCACTCCCGCGATCGCGCACACGCCCGCCACGGCCACCAGCCCACCGGCAACCGCCGACAGGGCGAACCCGTCCCGGGCCAGCACACCGGCCGCCAGCGCCCAGAACACGCTGCCCAACCCGGCCACCACGCGCCGCACCGCAGGCCGCCACCGCCACGCCCGCACACCGAGGTCCTCGGCGACCACATCGGTGACGTCGTGTACCACCGGAGCCGACGGTGCGTCCTCGACGCGCACCAACCGCAGCACGGCCCCGTCGGCGACTCCGGACGACTCCAACGAGCCGTCGTGCGCCAGCACGGATCCGTCCGCGGTCACCAGATGCCGCAGCTCCGGTCGCGCCCCCACCCGGTCGTCGAGAAGCCGCATGATCTCCGGCAGCAGCACACCGATCGGTTCCCGCGAGGGCAGCACGAGGTCCACCCGACGCCGTTCACCGACCAGCGTGATGCGGCTGAGCGCCGTACGACCACCGGTCGTGGAACGACTCAAAGACCCCGTGGCTATCACGTGTTCGAACCTATCACCGGGTAGAAGGGGCGACGGAGGGCGTGGAGGACGTCTGCGGCGAGGGCTGGACGGGCGTCGCGTACGGGCCTTTCCCGATCACCCGGTGCGACACGAACGACCACCCCACACACCCGGCGCACACCACCGCCGCGATCACCACTCCGGCGAACACCTTCCCGACCCGCTCGTCCAGCGACCGCCGCTGCCGCTGCGCACCGAACAGCAGCGCGTCACGAAGACGACGCCGGCGCACGGCCACCGACTCCAGGAGCTGGTTGTCGTAGTCCTGCGCTGTCACGGCTATGTCGGAAACTCGCCGAGCCAGGCGCGGTTCAGCAGCTCACTCGGCAGGTAGTCGGACTCGACCGCGATGGGGAAGCCCGCGTCATAGGCCAGGCACGCGATGGCCAGAGGCCCCAGGGCGAGGTATCCCTCGACACTGCTCTCCCGGTCCTCGTCGGCGGTCCAGTAGGCCTTGTGGTGCTCGAGCGCTTCGACGAGGGCCTGGTTGAAACCTTCGTGATCCTTGCGCAGGAAACGGTGGAAGAGGTTGATCGGCTGGTAGAGGATCTTTTCCAGCAGGTCCCGGGGCGTGATGCGGGCGGCCTCCGGATACGAGCCGTTGATCGCTGCCACGAGCTTGTCCACCAGCCCCGGCCGTTCCAGCCAGTACGACTGGAGGGAGTCCACCCAGTCATACACGTATGCGTCGACCTGTGCACCCGAAGCCGATGCCGAAGCACGCAGCAGCTCGACGGGGAACTCGCACAACTGGTTCATGCGCTGCTGATCGCGGCAGACGACGGCAAGCCAGAAGGCGGTGAGCCAGTTGCCCGCAGTGGAGTAAGACTGCGGTCCCGTGGCCGGGAGGGTTCGCAGTTCGTGGTCGATGCGGCACTGGACGGTGCCTTCCGTCGTGCCGGCCGACGCGAACAGGGCGGAGCCCACCTGCATGGCCGTGACCACGGCTTCCCAGGTGTCGATGTGGGAGGCGTCAGGGTTGACGGCCAGGCGTGCGTTCATGTGCAGGAGTGCTTCGCTCAGGGCGCTGTCGAACATGTCGGGCGACTGTTCGAGGCTCGCGATGGTGTCAGCCAGACCCGCACCGAGTGCGCCGGCGTATTCCTCGTCGTCGGGCCCCGGACTGCCATGCCGAGTCACCTTCACCGTCACGGCGTGCTCCTGCCCCCTATGTCGAATTTCTCCATGAGGTAACCATCATAACGTCCCGCTTTCGGGTTCCCCTTGACGAGGATGTAGTCCAGTTTTCCATCTCTCAGGGCCTTGTTGAGCGCTGTCGCGAGTTTGAGCTCCTTCGGGTTTCGACGGCCCCGGATGCGCATTTCGCGAAGAATATCGTTGAAATATTCCCTGGTTCCTTGAGAGACCCTTGTACCGTCCGGCAGGTTGCGCGCTCCCAGCTGAGTGCCCGTGCTGCTCTTCGCCTCGACCACCACGAACCCGCCGTCCTCGCGTTGCCAGACCTGGTCGAACTGGTCGTTGCCGTTGGCGGGGCCGTCGAGTTCCATCCTCTTGGCGTGAGGGTAGTGTTCGGGGATCACATGGTGCTCAGCCACCGCCTCGCCGAAGGCCTCGCTGGCCTCGGACATGCCCTTGTGCAGGGGCTTGTGCGCCGCATCTGCCGCGGCAACCGCTGCTTTGCTCCCGTCAGTCGGGTGCGCGTCGAAAGCATGCCTGGCTTCCCTGAGGCGATGCTCGGCCAGTTGGTCGGCGGCAATCGCGGAATGACGCGTGTGTGCCGCGTTGTCGAGAACCTTGAGGGCTTCCGGCGTCGCGGTTTCGCGCCCTACCTTGACGGCGTCCCCGGTGTACTTCGGCGGGAGGGGCGATGGGGCGTCGTTCACCGCGATCCACCGCCCTGTCGATGGATCCTTCACGAGCTGGGGCGGAACCAACCCGCTCTCGTCAGCCACCTTGGTGTTCAGCCGAGTGCCGTTCTTACGGTAGTACTTCTCGAAATAGCCGGGCTCGTGGTTGGCCCTGTAGACCTGGTGGCGCATGACCGCCTCGGGATCGGCCGCGCCTCCGCTTCGGCTCCCGGTACGGCCGTTGCTCGTGGCATCTGCCGTGTCGGAAGCCATGTGGTCGCTTGAAGACGTGCCGCCATGAGAGGCACCAACGGGGTGGGCACCTGAGTCAAGCGTGTCAGCCGTCCCTGTGGCACCCGATGTCCCACGACCGCTGCTGGCAGTGGCGTCGTGCCCGACGCGTGACGATGCGCCGTCGCCCAGGGACGCACCGGCGCCGGACGGCCGTGAGGCCGCCCCGACTCCCGTCAGTTCCCGTTCCGGTACGCGGGGCTGGTCGGAGGCGGATTCCGGAACGGCGGATCGTTCCTGCTTCGGGGCGTCGTGGATGACATCGCCGTGCTTGTCCAAGGCGATGAACTCGCCGTTCTCGACGACGACCTTGGAGCCGTCCTCGAGCTCGATGACGCTGTGCACACGCCCCGCATCTCCGGCGGCATCCGCGCCCGTGAAGATCCTGGAGGTCAGGTCGGACAGAGTGGGTAGCGTGCCGACGACCTTGCCGGTCGCCTTGAGGCCCACCGAGACCGGGTCCATGAATTCGCCGACCTTGGCGGCGACGCTCGCACTCTTGGCGACCGCGCCGACCTCGCTCGTCCTGGACACGACCGCGAGCGGGCCGGCGCCCAGGGTGAGGACGTTGAAAACGGTCGTTCCCGCGGCGCGGGCCGGGTTCTCCTGCCACTGGTCCCAGGCGACCAGGGATTTGCCGAACTCCTTCGCCGCCTTCTTCGCCCTGATCTCGTCGGCGCTCTCCTTGTCCGGGCCGAAGGCCCAGTCCATGGCCGCGTCGTACGGCGTCATGGTGTACAGGCCGATGCCGGTGACGACGTCCTTCAGCCCGCTCCAGGCGTCGCCCGCCGCATCCGCGCCGTTTCCGCCGACCAGCGTCCACAGCCCGCTGACGCCGGCTTCGATGCCGTCGTGATAGATGCCGTCCCAGACGAAGCTCTTGGCGCCGTGCCCGAACCAGCCGAGGCTCCACGCCTCGTAGCTCTGCTCGTCCACGCTGCCCCAGGGCAACTCCTCGGCGCCTTCGAGCAGGTCGAGGTCGTAGCCGTACGCCACCGTGTTGCGGGCGTGGGACCCGCTGCCGCGGTCGGCCACGAAGGACGGGCCGCCCACGATCTTCGAGATCTTGCCGGCCGCCCTGCGCTCCGCCTCTTGGAAGGCGAACTGGGTGGCGGTGACGTCGTCGACGAGCTGCTTGTTCCGGTGGACCTTGTCCTCGTCCTCGGTCCATTTGTCGTCGCCCTCGACGCTCGCCACGAATGCGAGGGCGTCCGCCTTGAGCTGCTCAAGGCGCTTGGCGAGCGGGCGGGCCTCGATGGAGAAGGCGTCCAGCGCGTCGGCCACCGTCTCCAGCTTGGCGGCGAAGGTGTCGGCCTTGTCCATCACCGGCTGTGTGGTGGCGAACAGGTCGTCGGCCTCGGGCGCGGTATAGAAGGCCTGCAGCATCTGGAAGCGGGAGTGGACGTCCATGCCGCCGTTGCGGATGCCCACGGCGTCGCTGCGCAGCGCGGAGACATCCTTGTCCAACTGGTCGAAGTCGCCGGTGAACTGCGGTATGCCGGAAGGACTGATCACTGCTTCCCGTGCTCCTTGTCCTGCCCCGTGCCGCCACCTCGTCCAGGCATGTCGATCTTCGGCACGGCAAGGGTCTGGTGCTGCGTCCTGGTGGCCATGTCGAGATCCCCGAGGACGTAGTACGCGGTGGCCTCGCGCGCGCCGTTCACCGACTTCGCTGCCCGGGCGCCGAGGAAGAGCACGTCACCGGCGGTCTTCTCCACGAACAGCCTCAGCGCGGCTGCGATGGGGCCGGTCGGCACGGCGCCGCAGTACACCCCGGCGATGGTGCCGGACGAACCCGCCGCGCTCTTCACGTCCTTGCCGTAGGCCTTGACGTGCTTTTCCATGTCGGTTATCGCGTCCTCGACCAGCGAGGTCACGAACTGCACGCCGGACGTCGAGATGTCCCAGGCGGTCATGCCCAACCCCCGTAAAAAATCACGGTCAGCCGATGTTGTCGACGGCCGCCCTCGCCTTGGCCAGCGTCGACTGCGCGGTCCCGTCGTTCTGCTCCAGCGTTGTGCGGACCAGCCGGATGATGTCGCGGACCTCGCTTGCGGCGCGGTGCCAGCGGACCTCCTTGCCGTGGTACTCGTCGGCCACGCCGTCAGCCGTGAAGTCGGCCATCGCCGCCTTCACAGCGCGGTCGCGATCCGTCAGGACGCGCTCCAACTGGCCGATGACGCCGGCCAGACCGAGTTGCACCTCGGCCGAGGCGCCGGTGTCGTACGAGCGACGGTCCTGGTTCTGACCCATGGGCGAGATCCCCCTCGAAAGCAGAAAGTCGGTGGTCGTGAGGACGGCTTCAGCGGATGCGGCTGTTATCGCGCGCCGAAGCGGGCCGCGTCGAAGTTGGCCGCGCCCATGTTCTGACGGGCGTTGTCACCCAACTCCACGTCACCGGTGCCGAACGCGGTGTCCATGCCGGACTGGCCACCCAGGATCGCGCTCAGTGAGCTGTTCAGATCGGCGGTGATCTCGTCGGCGTGCGCCTTGAACGCGTCGAACGCCGCCTTGCCCGCTCCGTTGAACTTTCCTTCCAGCGGCTCCGCCGCCTGGATGAGCAACTTGATCAGAGTGCCCAGGTCCTCACTGGAGCCCATGGTGCTCTTGCCGAGCTGCGACAGGGTCGTCGACCCCATGTCGAACTTCATTCGCCATCCCCGTAAGCGTGTTGTCCGTGAGGCCGCTCTACCGCCAGTGCGGCATCATGCGTCGCGCTGACCTCACAGCTTGTCGAACATCCTCTCGCATCACGGGTTGTAGACACAACGCGAAAGAGTCTGAAGTGGCGCGATCCTATTCATGGGTGGCTTATCCAGCCGCCTACACTTTGCCGTACCCGCTCCGGAGCGAGGACAGGACCAGGCGACCGTACGGTGTTATCAAGGCCGCCGCTGTGACGGCGACGGACAGTGCGAGTGCCATGAGCAAGTGCGTTACGGAGTTGTCGCCGAGGACCTGCAGGATGCTGAGGGCGGTGCCGAGGGGCCGGCCGAGATTGGTGAGGACGCCCAGGTGTTCTGTCCGGGGAGGTTGTGGACGGGTGAGCCAGGTCTCAGCTCAGGGATCCTGAACGGGTGAAGACCCTTCGCTGCGGTGTGGATTGCGACGTCTGCACCAACACAAAGGACCTCGTGCCCCACCGTAATGCACCCCTGACCGAGACCGGACGGCTGCGCCTGGGCCGCTGCGTCAACGAGGACGGCTGGAGTCTTCGCCGGGCCGCCGAACGCTTCCGAACTCTCACCGACGACGGCCCGGCGATGGGCGGAGCGCCACCGTCAACTCGGCGAGAGGGGCATGGCCGACCGCACCAGCCGCCCGCACCACAGCCCCCGGCGGACCCCGACCCGCACCGAGCGCCACAGCAAGGTCGCGAAGACTGAGTGGCCTGCGAGCACACTCCGAGGCGGCACCGTAAAGCCGGTGCAACCACCCAGTAAAGCCCAGGACTTCACGATCAGTTGGCGGTGGAGGACGCCTGATACTGGCGGGATGCGCGATACGGGACGGGGGCTGGCGGAACGGCTGGCCGAATCGCATGAGGGGCGGCTGGACGGAGCAGCGCTGGTCGGGGAGTTCCGGCGGGCGCTGGTGCTCGTTCCGCTGATCGAGGAGGCGGTGTGGTCGGCGGATTCCGGAGGCGTGAGGTGGGTGTATGCCTTCACCAGTGAGGAGTCGCTGGGTCGGTTCCTGGCCGCGCGGGGCGTCGGACCAGGCGCGGAAGCGCGGTACATGAGGGTGTACGGGGCGCGGTTGCTGGATGTGGCGGTGCCCGCGGTCGGCGTCCCGGCCGGGATCGCGGTGGACGTGGCCGGGCCGTGGCCGGGGTTGCTGCCGCCGGTGGCGGGGATCGTACCGCCGACGGCGGTGGCGGCGTGAGCGAGGGCTACCGGGTCGATCCGGACGCGCTGAAGACGGTGGCGAAAGGCATCAACGAGGCGATCGACGAGCTGAAGTCGCTGGGGATCGACGAGAGCGGCGAGGTCGGCCGGGGCTTTTCGAACATCGAGTTGAAGGGCATGGAACTGGGCGACGCCGGGCTCCGAAGTGCCTTCGACGCGTTCTGCGAGCGGTGGTCGTGGGGCGTGCGCACGCTCATCCACGACGGCAACGAGATCGCACTGCGGCTGGGGCTGTCGGCCGGGCTGTACCACGACCAGGAGCAGTACGTGGAGAAGATGCTCAAGGACGTGGTCGACGCGGGCATGGGCAATCCGGACCTCACACAGGAGCAGGTGGAGGCCCAGTCCTGGGGCAAGACGCTGTCGGACAACTCGTTCAACGACTTCCGGCACGGGGACTGGTCGGAGAAGTCGATGGAGGAGGCGGCCCAGCACTCGGCGCAGACGTGGAAGGCCGAGGGCCGGGACATGATGGACGGTCCGATGGGCTGGCGGAAACAGGTGGCGGACGCAGCCGGATACGGCGCCGAGTACGACCGGGCGCAGGACGAGATGTTCGGTCCTGAGCGCAAGAGCCAGTAGCCGGGGACTGGGATGGGTGTCGGGGACTGGCTGGGTGATGCCTGGGACACGGGCAAGAAGGTGGTCGGCGAGACGGTCGACGGCGCAGCGCACGTGGCCGGGGCCGGGCTGGACGTGGTGGGCCTGCAGGGGGCGGCCAAGTCGGTCGACGGCTGGGGTGACAGCGTGGCCGACAGCCTCGGTGTGGCGATCGCGGAGAAGGAACTGGGCGACACCGACGACCCCAGGGAACTGCTCCACGGAGACCCGGCGAGGATCCGAGAATCCGCCGGTCATCTGCGCAACTTCCACGGCGCGTTCGAGTCGACCGGGTCGGGGCTGCGGCGGCTGGACCACGACCACTGGCAGGGCGACGCGGCGGAGGCGTTCCGCGCGAAGTTCACTCCGCACGCCACGCAGTGGCTGACCGCCGCCGACGCCTGCCAGAAGGCCGCCGACGCGCTGGAGACTTACGCACACGTGGTGGAGTGGGCGCAAGGCCAGGCCAAGCAGTGCCTCGACCAGTACACGAAGGCCGGTGACGCCTACCAGCGGGCTCAGGCTGCGTACAACGCGCAGGTGGCCGCGTACAACGCGCAGGCTGACCGGTACAACCAGGCGGTGTCCGCCGGGCGTGACCCAGGGGAGGCCCCCACCAGGCCGGGGACGTTCGACGGCGACTCCTACGCGGCGGAGATGGCCCTGGCGGAGACGGATCTGCACCAGGCCCGCGCGCAGCGTGACTCCGCGGCGCGAGCCGCTGCCCAGGCGGTCGAGGCGGCCACGAACACGGCTCCGAAGGAGCCGAGCTTCGCCTCCCGCCTACTGGCGGACGGTGAGGACCTGGCTGCCGGATACTCGCTCACCCTGGACCATGTCGCCGGCGGTGTCGTCAAGGGTGCCGCGGACCTGGTGAAGTTCGTCCGCGGCCTGAATCCGATGGACCCGTACAACGTCACCCATCCGGCGATGTGGCTGGACCAGGTCAGCACCACGGCGGCCGGAATGCTCCACGCCTCCAACCACCCCACCGAGCTGGTCTCGGCGCTGGTCGGCTCGGGGTGGGGCTCGGACCCGGGCGAGGCGTTCGGCAAGTTGGTCACCAACGTCGCCGCCGGCGTGCTCACCGACGGCGGCAGCGCCGGGGAGTCGGTGGCCGAACGGGAGGCCGTCGGCGTGGCCGAGAACGCCGCCAGGGACGGAGCCGAGAACCTGGCCGAGCAAGGGGCAGCGAAAGGCGGTCACGCGCTGCCCGATGGATGGACCATCGAACCCACCACGGCGGACAAGGAGGCGGCTCACGACTGGGGGCACCTGGCCCAGCCGACGGACCATGTCTCCGCGAAGGCCATTCATCACGACGTCACGGATCTGGAAACACAGCGCAGGTTCCTGGACGATCAGTATCCTTGGCTCAAAGACGTCAACGGCAACCGTTACTGGGACAAGGTTCCCGGATACAACCAGAACTGCTCGAAGAACGTGGAGGCGATCGACGGGCGTCTGGACGGCCACGATTCTGTCGCGGAACCGCTGCACCAGCCGGCCTGGCCGAGCAAGGAGAAACTCGGCAACCCGGACGCCGAATGGCAGCACAACACAAGCTACGATTCCATCATCGAGGACATGGACAAGCGGGGGCTCGGCTCCCGCGGCGTCGTCTACATATCCAGACCGGACGGGACCGCGCACGTCTTCAACGTGATCCGCGACCGTAATGGAGTCGTTTTCCTGGATGGGCAGACGGGAAGGCTCGGCAACCTCGAGAAGAACGTCACCGAAGTTCGTTATCTGCCCTACAAGTAGTTTCCTTCAAGCATTGAGTCCTGCAGAAAGAGCGATCGGGTCCTGACGATGACGAGAGACGAAGCCGTAGAGGCGGCACGTGTCCACCTGCGGAGCATTTACGGAGGCGGTCCGCCGACCATCGTGATGCAGCCGGAACTCTCGGTCGAGCACGATGCGGCGTGGGCCGTACGTTTCGACAGTCAGGAGCACATCGACACCGGGGACCTCACCCAGGCGCCGATGGTGCGGGTCGTCGCCGTCTTCAAGGACGGGTCGTTCGTGGGGTTCCCTCCCTCCGCCTACACCACTGAGGAGTTGAGGACGTGGCTCGCCACGGGGCAGCAGCCCAGGAAGCCGTTCTGAACCCATGAGTGATCCGGCATCGCAGGCTGAGGAATGGTTGCGGCAGACCTACCGCGGAATGGTGGAACTGTCCGGCTCCGGCCCGGTCACCGAGCGGCCTGAGGCATGGGTCTTCGGTTGCCGTGCGCGGCCGGTGCCCGGCTACCCGGCCACCCCCATGCTGACCTCGCTGCTCGCGGTCCCCAAGTCCGGCAGCCGTCCGTTCCACCCGGCCACCGACGACCCCTGGGCGGATCTGGAGGCCTTCGACCGTGCTCCCGGGCCCCGCGACCCCGCCGAGCAGGCGCTTCGCACCAACGTACGAGGCTGTCTGCTGGCCGCAGACGCCGCCTTGAACGGCGGCAGGGCCACGCCGTTGCCGTGGCGGCCTTTCCATGAGGCACCGGGCTGGTGGGACCGCATGCTCCACTGGCACTTCCCCGACGCCGAGGTCTCGGCCTGTGCGAGCTGGGACGAGGTGATCGCCGCCGTGCAGGAGCCGGGGCCGGGCACCCGCGGCGTGGTCTGGATCCGCCGCGAAGCCTACGGTGCCGAGGCGACGGGACACCTGGTCTATGCACACAACAACGGTGGCCAGGTGGTGCTTCTCGATCCCCAGGCGGGTCGGCTGGCGCGTCTTGAGCCCACCGGGATCCGTCGGCTGACCCTGGCCCGCTTCGCGGGTGGCGGCGGCAAGGAAAACGAGCCAGAGGCACCTGCCTGGCGCCGTCAGGCCCCTGACCTCGCGTCAGCGATGGGGAAGGCCGAGGAATGGCTTCTGGACACATACCGGGGTGAGGTCGCCCTGGTCGATCCCTCGCCCGCCGACGAACTCGCGCGCGGCTGGTTGTTCGCCTGCAACTCGAAGGCGTTCCTGGCCGGCGGGCGTCCAGCCGACGCCATGCTGGACGCCGCCCTGGTCGTACCCAAGGACGAGGGCGAGCCGTTCGGGCTGCCCAACTCCGATCCATGGGGCTGGCTCGCGCGCTGGGACGGCGGTACCGAGCCGGGAGCCGAGGGCCTCGATCTGCCGCCGAAGCCGGGGCCGGCGAGATGGATGCCGCAGACGATGGGCCGACTGGGGCCCGTGATCTCCGTGACGGACCACACGGAATGGGCAACCGTCCTGGCCGAACTCGCCACCTCCCCCGAGGGAGCTCGCGCGGTGGTGTGGATCCGTCGCGAGGACCGGCGCGGCCGTGAGTCCGTCGGCTTGCTGGTCGTCGCCGCCCACACTCCCAAGGGCCTCGTACTGATCGACGCCGCCCGTGACGCCCCTGCCACACCGGACAATACGGGGGTGCGCTCTCTCCACGTCCTCCGCTATCGCTGAGGGCCGGGGCCGTCAAAGGGTCTGGAGCTCACGGTCGAACTCCGCGCCGGCGAACTAGCGGGCGGCTTGAGCGTCGTCGCCGGCCTGGGCGGCCCGGAGGTGGCTGAAGGCGCTGACGGCCGTATCCGGGGCCGTCGCGGCAAGCGGAGTGGGGGTGCCGGGCATGACGGCTCTTGCCGTACGGGCCGCCCCGCTGCCGCCCCGCTGATCGTGGTGTGCCCTCGGAAGCGATCGTGCAGCCGTTGTCGTAGCGCTGCTCGTTTTCACGAACGAACCACAGGGCTTTCTCCCGCGTACCAGGCTGTCGCGACGGAGCCGTTGCCGTGGGTGTCCGCCGTGGCCGCCGGAGTGGTGAGGGTGATACTGGGCTTCTGCGCGGTGTTTCGCAGTTGAGCTGGCGCGAGATCACTATGCTCCTACGGGTCCTGGCCGTCCGCCGAGCGGGCTCCGCTCCCATTCGGTAGGCGCGCGGATCAGAGCGAGGGCACGCCACGGGGGTGCCTGCGCCAGGCGGCTTGTCGGTCCGGTATGAGCGCCTCGTCGCGGACGGTCCCGAAGGCCGGGAACTAGGCCGCCTGCCGTCGTCCTGGCAGTGCTGCCTTCCTCGGGCTCGCCGCTGCACTGCCTGCTGCGAAAAGCACAAGATGTGGTCGGGCGGGGGGAGCCCCGATGCGGTCTCTCCCTGCCCGAACCGATCCGTGGTCAGGATGGGGTGCGAATCGATCAGGGACGGGTCACCGGTGCCTGTAGCTCCGTCACCCAGTCGTCGCGGTTCTCGGGGCATTCCAGGTTGATCTCACGGGGGTATCCGGTCGACTGGTAGCCGTTGGCGTCGATCCAGCGGGCCAGGGTCTGGGCGGTGGGAAGCACGGTGTCCATCGAGCCGCGGTGCACGATGGTCGCCGCCTGGTCGAGGGGCGGCAGGTCGAGGATACGGAAGGCGCCGTCCTGGAGAGGGGCGGAGACCTGGATGGCGGCGTGGACGCTGATCCTGCCGTTACCCTCCGGGGCGTCCTCGTAGTAGGCGACGCCGGGGCCCGTGGGGGTGATGCCCGCCGCCTCCAGGCGGCGGAAGAGCTCGTCGTAGAGCGGTCCGATGACCGGGCCGATGTCCTCGGGCTCGAAACTCGCGGCGGTCGCGGTCAGCTCCGCCACCCGGACGGCAGGGACGTTCTTGATGACGACGTCGTTCGTGGGCATGTGCCCCTCGCTCTCGATCGCTCGGAGCCTCGCCTCGACCTGCACCAGCCGGGAGCCCGCGGCAGCCATTGCGGTCTCCAGTTCGGCCCGCCGCAGCCGCAGCATGCCGCGCAGTTCCTCGACGCTGACCTTCTCGTCCACGATGGCCTGGACCTGCTGGAGGGTGAAGCCGAGGTCCTTGAGCGCGATGATCCGGTTGAGGCGGGCGAGCTGGGCTGCGGTGTAGTAGCGGTAGCCGCTGGCGGGATCGACGTGGGCCGGGTGCAGCAGTCCGGTCGCGTCGTAGTGACGCAGCATGCGGACCGAGACGCGGCCGTGCCGGGCGAAGTCTCCGATGGTGAACATGATGTCTCCGAGCTGACCACCTGACACGGTGTGAGGGTCAAGAAGCTACTCGGCGGCCGGGGAACAGCAAGAACGCGGGGGCGTCATCGGCGCAGTCGAGCGTCAATCCACGGAAGTCGTCGGCGCCCGCCCACCTCCTTCCCTAGGCTGGCGGAGCATCAACCGCACAACCACAGCAGGGCGGAAAAGAATCATGCGCGGCCTCACCGAGGCGAACCTGAGGACGCTGGCCGGTTCCCGTTCCTTCGAACGCGGCCTCGGGTATCTCGACGCCGTGTCCGGGGTCGAGGTCGGTGACGGTTGGGTCACCGCGAGCGTCCACGGCACGGAACGTTACGAGGTTGAGCTGACCCTGGACGGACCCGGAGGATTGGCCGGCGAGTGCGACTGCCCGTACGGCCTGGAGGGCAACTTCTGCAAGCACCTGGTCGCCCTCGGCCTGACGGTGCTCACCCAGCGGGAGAGCCTGCCGCAGCAGCGAAAGGCGGCCCGGGAGCGAGCGCAGAACCTCGACGGATGGCTGTCCGCCCTCTCCAAGGACGAATTGCTCGCCCTCCTGCGGGAGCAGATCGACGAGGACCGGCAGTTGCGGCGACGCCTGGAACTGCGGGCCGCGAGTGCTCGCGGGGACCTTGCTGCGGTCCGGTCCCGTATCCGCGAACTGCTCGACATCGGTCCCTTCGCGCAGTACGGATACGTCGAGTACGCCGATGCCCGCGCCTACGCGGACCAGGCCGGTCAGGCGGTGTTCGCGATCGGCGCGCTGACCGGCTCGGGCCGGCCCGCCGACGCGATCCCCCTGGCGCGGGAGGCGATGCGGCTGCTGGCCGAGGCGATGGAGAGCGTTGACGACGCCGACGGATGGATCGGGCAGACCGGTGCAGACCTGGCCGAGGCCCACCTCGACGCTTGCCGTGCGGCACGCCCCGACCCCGAGGAACTTGCGCGCTGGCTGGTCGGCCATGCTCTCGGCGGCACGGACGACGGCCTGACCGGCATCGACCCGCTCGATTACAAGGATGTCCTCGGCGAAGAGGGAATGGCCACCCTGCGGAAGCTGGCGGTCGAGGCGTGGCGGGGCAACCGTCGCGGCTGGGCGGAGAAGTACCTGATGGAGCGCCTGGCCAAGGCAGGAGGAGACATCGACGCGCTGATCGCCGTTCACGCGGCCGACCTCTCACCGAACGGCCACACGCACCTGGTCATTGCCCGCGAGCTGGATGCCGCCGGGCGCTCCGACGAGGCCCTGAGCTGGGCGGAACGCGGCATCCGGGACGTCCGGGACCTTGCTGCCGTCGACACCGCACTCGTCGACCATCTCTGCGAACGCTATGCGCAGGCGGGGCGACTCGCTGACGCTGTCGCCGTGCGCCGCGACCACTTCGGCGCCCGCCGCTCCCTGCTTGCATACCAGCAGCTGCGCGCCGCCGCGCAGACCGCGGACTGCTGGCCGGCCGAGCGCGGGGGAGCCCTGGCCCTGCTGCGTGCGGACGCGGAGCGGCGGCAACGCGGCCGGTATGGCGGCCCCGTCCTGGTCGACGCCCTGCTCGACGACAAGGATTTCGACGCCGCCTGGCAGGCGGCAACCCAAACCGGTGCCCATGACCGTCAGTGGCACACCCTGGCCGACCAGGCGCGGGCCACCCGTCCCGCCGACGCGCTCACCGTCTACCTGCGCCTGGCCGAGCCACTGACCAAGCAGACCGGCAACACGGTCTACGAGCAGCTGGTCGCCCTGCTGCTGAACATCCGCGACTGCCACCGCCGCCTGGGCACAGAGGAGGAGTTCGCCCTGCACGTCACCACCCTGCGCACCGCCCAGAAACGCAAGCGGAACTTGATGCGCCTCATGGACGAACACGGTCTGTGACCCGCACGCGTCTCTGAGGCCCACCGGCCCACGCCGCCCTTGTCCTCGCCACCGGCTCGGCCCCCGCCGCTTATCGAAACCCCGAGGCCGTAGACCATCCTGTCGGCGTCAACCTCGTCCCGAAGCGCCGCGACACGTCCAACTCCCGCGAGCGGGCGGCGCCACGGTTCAGAGTATGAAGAGTGAGCCACAGAGAACCGCCCAAGGTCGTCATCGAGTACGTCCTTGTGGACGGGCCCGAAGGTGAGCACCTTGCGACCAGGCAGAGAGAAGCCATCCCCGAGGTCCTCGCACGGCTCCAGACACACCCCGGCTATGCGCAGCGCGACAAGGATCCAAACGACAACAGGGAGTCGCCGCCCCATCGCTCAGGCTTGAGCACATAAAACAGAGCGCCAAGACCTGGATACCCCAGGCGGCACCCACTTCGCAACAAACCGGACCAGTACTGACCTGCGCAAAAGACGAAACAGCTGATGGTCAGCCAGCAAACCTGACTGACCATCAGGCTCTCGGGATACCTCGAGATGTGCACTGACCTGCAGTTATGCCGCGCAGGCGAGTGCGCCGGCAGGATTCGAACCTGCGCACACGGCTCCGGAGGCCGCTCCCGCAAACGGCAACGTGCCTGGTCAGCACGGGGCACGCGGCGGTAGGCCCACGTCCTGTCCATGGATAGTCCATGGCGCACAACTCGCGGCGGTCCCCTGCTTTAGGCGAGCACGGAGACCGCCGCGATCGGTTGTCACAGCTCAAGCTGTCCCTGGCCGGTGTCAGTGGGTTCGTTCGTCTCGGTTGTGTCCGGGCTGCGGGGCGAGATGACCCGCGGGGCCTGGTCAGGTGCAACAGGTGTCCAGCCGCCGGCCGTGGCTTCCACGCGTTCCAAAAAGTCCTTGTGCGCGCGCTTTGTGGAATCGAGAACCTCGTGCCAGGTCTTTCGCGTGACGTGTGGATCGCTTTCCAGGGAGGACAAGGAGACCGCGTTGAGACGGTCGATGTGATCCACAACGAACGTCAGCTTGCGGTACGGGAACTGGTGGCCGAGCTCCGGATTCTCGTCCAAGAATTTCCGGAGCGAATGCAAGTAGTTCATAGCGTTCAGGAACTCTGCATCCGTCAGCTTGTACCCAAGCCTCTTGATTTCAACGATCCAGAGGATTCCTGAGTCGTGGAGCAGTACGAAGTCTGGTTCCTTCGCTTTTCTGTCGATCGCAGTGGTGTTGATCTCTTGTCCGAACTTCTTGGCGTACCAAGCTTCAAAGCTCGCCCTGACCCGCTTGAGTGACTCGTTCATCCCGAGGGGGGTCCATTCGGGCGCCAGGAGCCACGGGGCCTGCTCGATCAGCTCCTGTAGCGGCCGTTCCAGTGTTCTTCCGTCTGCAATGAGGGCCTCCAGTTTGGACACTACCTCCAAGCGCTCAGCTGCCACTTGGCCGAGGGAATACATTTCCGCGATATGCGCCTTGTGGAAGAGGTCCATTACCGCGTCCACCGTGGTCTCTGTGGTGTCGGCCACTTCCCGGAGCGTCTGCAGTAGGCTTCTATGCGGCCCCAAAGACATGGCCAGTCTGCTGATGCGCTCGACGTGCTCCGGGTCCTTGAGTGAGTCTTGGTCTGAGTCCCTCACGAGTAGCGCTGCCGCTTCCTTCACGCTGTCCCGATAGACGGGATCGGCCGGCGCGGCTTCCACGAGCTTTTCCTCTAGTTTAGAAGCTTCCATGAAGAACCGAGTCTTGGCCCTCCGTGCGTGTTCTTCACTGCGCTTCGCAAGCTCGCGCATCAAGTCCTGACCCCAAGCGGCTAGCGCTTCTCCAAGGTCGGAAGACCAGATGATATCTTGTCGGTCGGAGCGGATGAGATCTTCGTCCTCGTCAAGCCACTCCGCATGGAGTTCACCAACGATGGAGCTTCGAAGCTTGAATTCGCCATGAAATCCAGTGGCGATTCCGAAGTCCATGGTCTGGGCTACGAACTTCCCGCGAGCGTAGATCCGAACGCCAGCCATATTGGCGTCCTTGTAAGATTTTTCGCTGTAGGCGACGTACCCTGTGACCGGGAGAAAGGAAGACTCAAACGGGACCGGGCGATTGGCGAGATCGATTCGGGTACCCTCCATGAGATCAATCTTCAACTGCCCTAGAGTGAACTCCTCTGATAGCGAGGAGGCGTTCTTGACGCAAACGCGCCAGTCGCTACGTTCAAGGCCGAAGCGCGCAGCAAGTTGCCGATTCAGCTCCTCTTGGCTGGGGACCCGCTTCCTTGAGAAGTCTCGCAGCTTGATGACGGTCCCGTGGTTCTCGGCAAAGGTCCCATCCCGCTCGCCAATTTCCGGGTTGTAGTCCTTCTCGGTGTCAGCGAGCATGTCGGGCAGGTGTAGAATCAAATGAGAGGTGAGGTATCCATCGGGCGTCTTATCCCCTCCGGATGAAATGACCTCGACGGTTTTGCAGATGCCGAACGGGGCGAGCTTTCCGATTCCTTTCCTGCCCATCACTGGACGATTCTTTCCGCGAGACTTGTCACTGCCCGTTCGCGTACGCCTATCGGCGCCTACGGTCAGATAGTGTTGGTTTATCTCGGCGGGCGTCATGCCGTGACCGTCATCGGAGATGGTGATTTCGTATGCGGCCGAGAGATGGGGGGCCTTGGGGTCGTACAGGAAGGCTCCCCACGGAAGGGTGACGGTCACGTTTTCGGCATCCGCGTCGTACGAGTTCGCGATGAGTTCGGCGAGTACTGCCGCTACGCGGTCGTAGAGCTTGATGCCGAGCTTGTCGATGGTCAGCCGGCTGATGCGCATGGTGTAGACATGCGACGCGTCGGCGTTGCCCTCTGTCCGCGGGTGATTGGGCTCGCCCGAGGTCTCCATGGGCAGCTGCTCATGGCGGTCCGACGACTCCGACATCTAGTCCCCCCTGGGATACGATGGTGGACCCGCCATCTTGCATGACGCGCAGTCAGCTTGCCTAGGGCGCATGCCGGTTGCATCGAGGCACACCATGGTCACAGGCGGTCCTGATGGGCTAACATCCAGCCGTGACACAGCCATCTGCCATCGATCTCTTTGCGGGAGCTGGTGGAGCCACCCAAGGGCTCATGGGAGCTGGCTTCTCCGTTCTCGCCGCAGTCGAGAATGACTCAAATGCTGCTGCAACGCATGCGAAGAATCACCCGACCGCGCAACTATGGGAAACGGACATCCGTGCGCTGCCGGCCACCAGGATGCGGCAGCAGTTGAACCTAGCTCCGGGCGAGCTGACGTTGCTCAAGACCTGCCCGCCTTGCCAAGGGTTCTCTTCCCTTGCGTCCGGTAAGGGGCTGACGGACCAAGAGCGCAATGACCTTGTCGTGCATACCGTCAGATTCGTTCGTGCTTTCATGCCTAAGTCAGTGCTTTTGGAGAATGTCCCTGGGCTAGGTAAGGACGCGCGTCTCCAATATGTTCGCGAGTCATTGAGTGGGCTCGGTTATGCGTCGATGGTCTATCAGTTTGAAGCATCCGAGTATGCAGTCCCACAGCGTAGGCGTCGCCTAATCATGTTGGCTGTCAGAGGTAAGAGGACAGAGCTACCCAAGGATATCGCCGACGTCGTACCGGATTTCCGGGGCACAATGACGGTTAGAGAGGCGTTTCAGGGGTTGCGCGCTAGCCGACGGGAAGATGATCCACTTGAGCGGTCCCGTAAAAGCTCAGACAAGGTTTTGCGGCGGATTGAGGCAATTCCGATAGGGGGAGGGCGCTTCGATCTCCCAGAGGAACATCAGCTTGACTGCCACAAGAGACTTGGTAGGAAGAACGCCACAGCTTCCTATGGGCGCATCAAGTGGGATTCCCCTTCTCCTACGATGACGACTCGTTGTACGACTCCTGCATGTGGCACGTTCGTGCATCCTGAAGAGCATCGCGGTATTACGCTCCGCGAGGCAGCCACTTTGCAGACCTTTCCCCATGGCTATGATTTCCAGGGGGATTACGGGTCCATTGAGCGGCAGATCGGAAATGCCGTACCCGTTCGCATGGCAACAGTTCTCGGAACTGCGGTTCGGCGGATAATTGGTGCTTGAGTTTACCGGGTGAAAATACTCGGCGAGGGGGGCACCGAGGCGGGCGGAGCGGCTTTGGGCTGGAGCTGCTTTGGCGCGAGTGATCAGGGCCCATTACGCTAGCCCGCGAATCGGGCAGGCTTGTGGACCTGCCCGTTAGTGCCCGATTTTGGGCCCTGATCTTCGAGGCTCGCGCCAAAGTGGCTGCCTAAAGCCGTGGAGCCGGCCGCCCCAGCCACGACGGTGTTCTGACCTCGACTGGGCCGTCTCACCCTTACCCCGGCCTGGTCTTCGCCCCCTTGTGGGCGCGGACGGGCGACGGCGCGCGGCCCCGGTGACGAAGGCAAGGAGGGGCGGCGCGCCGGCGACCGGCCGGCGCCGCCGCGCTGTGCGCGGCACCTCCGATCTGTGATCGGACTGCTTGCAGTTCAGGAGGCCGGGAGCAACGGCGAGCGAAGCGAGCTCTTGATGATGTAGGGAAACTTCCACCGCGTTCCGCGTCGGGGCCGCCGGAAAGCTCCCGTGCTGCTATGCGGCATCACTGTCGGGCTGCTGCCCGTGTTCGAGATAGATCGGCGCCGTTCCTGATGATCGGGCGTCGATGGCGGCAAGAATCCGCCTGGCCAAGCGCGGGATCGTGCGCTCGGCGACTTCGTCGGGGCCCAGGAACGCGATGCTCTTCAGCTCGTCCGCCTGCAAGGTCGCTTCGGCCAGAGCCTCCGGGGTGAGCTGACCGCCATCGAAGAGGTACAGCACCTTGTCGCCCTCGGCATCGTTGGGAGCCCAGTCGACTGCCAGCAAGCGCCCCAGGGGAGGAGTGATCCCCAACTCTTCCTCCACCTCGCGGGCGGCTGCCTGGAGCGGAGATTCCCCCACCTCGACGTAGCCGCCGGGGATGTCCCAGTAGTCCTTGTAGGTGGGCTCCACCATGAGGACACGCCCGTCGGCATCAAAGAAGAGCGCACCCGCGGCCATGCGCGGATGCGCCATCTTCGCTTCGTGCTCGGTCGCTGCCATGGCCCCGAGCGTACCCACCTCAGACGACATGCAGCCGATCGGCAAGCTCCGCCAGGGTTCGGCTCGGCCGGCCGCGCTGGTTGCGCACCCACGTAAGCACAAGCTCACGAGCGAGGTAGTGGCTGCGCACCTGTTCCGGCGCCCACTGCTCGGCTTCGAGGATCATGGACAGGGCATCGTCCATCCGGTTGTGCGCGCTGAGTGCACGGGCCACCTCCAGGTTGTGCCGCGTCCGCCGTTCGATCGGCAGACCGCTGGTGTCGACCTGGGGGCCGAGGTCCACGGCAACTTGCATGTCTCCCAGCTCCGCCGCCGTGGCCACTCGGTGGATCGCGACGTTCGTCGGCCCGAATGCGGTCCACATGTGGTTGGCGTCTCGTCCAAGCCGTTGCGCTGCCTGGTCCGCCTCGGCGAGGAAGTCACGGGTGGTAGAGCGATCATCGGCACGTGCGGCTGCCATCGACCCCGCGAGGAAGAGCGTCCCGTAGATCGACAGGAACTCGGGGCTGGCTTCCCGGAGCCCTGGTCGGAGGTAGTCCGCGGCGGCGCTGACGAGCTGTACGGCGGCGTCGAACCTGCCGTTCGAGAGTAGGCAGTGCGTCACCGACCGGAAGAGCGACCCGGTGACGGCGGCGTTGTCCGACTGCTGAGCCGCAGCCAACCCGCGATCCGCCGCGATCCACGCGAGATCCGTTTCACCGACCTTGGTCAGCACCATGGCGGCGCCCTGGTACGTCATGGCCATCAGCTCGTGTGCCCGCTCGCGCTCTCGCCCCTGGTACGCCTGGGCTGCAATGAGTGCGTCGGCAAGCACCAAGGGAAGGCGTCGGGTGGCGAAGCCGTACCGCGAATCCTGGTAGGCGTCCCAGACTTCGGCCACGCTGTCCTTCAGCTCATCGAGGGGCGTCGGTTCTCCCTCGGTGGTCACGCCCAGAAGCGGCGTGAGCTGCCGGTAGTTCATAAGCGCTGACCGCAGCGCCGGCACGGTCCGGGTGCCGCTGTCCGCCGTCCAGTCCATCAGCGTGGGCTCGGCGAGCAGATCGCCAAGGGTCACGTCCAAGGCATCGGCCAGGGACTTGATGACCGAGAGCCTGTCCAGCTCCAGCCGGTTGTTCTCGGCCTTGCTCAGCCAGTCGACCGTACGGCCGACGAGTCCGGCCAGGACTTCCTGGGACATGCCGCGCCGCCGGCGGTACCAAGCGACTCGCTCACCGATCGTCAGGTTCGTCGTCATTCCTCGCATGGGAAGAGCGTCCCCCTGTCTCTTCGCGCGACCCCGGAGAGATTTTCCGGGGTGGTGAGCCGGACCGGTCCTAGCGTTGCTGACAACCCAAGGAGCTGTCAGACCGAGAGTGCAACGAGGGGGCCGTCATGGCGCTGACCCCGGTAGAGCGGCTGGAACTACTCAACCAGATAAGGGAGCTTGGCGAAGAGATGACGCAACTCGCCCGGCGGGCGGACAGGTTGGTCACCGAGCTTGGCCTTGCTGCCGCACGAGATCCTCAAGTTGGTCCATCCGCTCGGCGAGACGACGCACGTCCCGACGGACCTCCGACAGGTACTCGGTGATCTGCTCGAACTCGGTGCTCCGCTTCGCCGACGCACCCTCGCCGGGCAGTGCTGCAAAGCTGCCCTTGCCCTGGTGAGAGATCGCGTAGCCGTCCTCACGGAGCCGAGAGATCGCCTGCCGGGCCACGGTGCGCGACACGCCGTGCTTGGTCATCAGCTCCGCCTCTGAGGGCAGCTTGTCGCCCGGTGCGAGTTCCCCGTCTCGGATCTTGCGCTTGAACTCGTCGGCGATCTGCAAGTACGCGGCCCGCCCGGCGGTGAAGTCGGCCATAGCCCCTCTCAGTGGTTGTCGTACCTAGTGCAGCACATCCCGCGCACGGGAGTCGAGACCAACCACTTGACACACCAAGTAGTACAGGTCATTCTCTATCCAGAGACGACGTACTAAGTACGTCAAGTAGTCGATTCTAGGAGCGCACTCATGCGTCAGATCCCCGTCGACACGAACGGCGCGACCCTGATGGTCGCCCAGCCCCCGCAGCCCAAGTACTCCGACCGGAAGACCCAGACGCGCGCCGTCGACACTCAGACCGGCGAGTTCCTGATGACGCTGGACCTGCTGTTCGTCATGAACGGCAACGCCGAGGTCATCACCGTGTCCGTGGGTGAGTCGGGCATCACCGGTGAGCTCACCATGGGCACCCCGGTCGGGCTGACCGGCCTGATCGCGCGGCCGTGGGAGAACGAGTTCAACGGCCAGAAGCGGCACGGGATCTCGTTCCGGGCGGTCGCGGTCACCTCGCTGGTCGCCGGCGCTGCGAAGCCGAAGGCGGCCTGACCATGACCTGGTCACTGGTCGCCTTGGTGCTGGTCGTCGCCGCTGCGGGTCTCCTGCGGTGGCGGCGCCCCGCCTGGTACTGGCTTACCTTCGGCGTCTCCCTCGCCGTGGTGCGGGTCCTCGTCCGGTACGCGTCCGTCATGGACGCCTGCGGGCTGACGGTCCCGCCCTCGCGCTGGCGCCTCACCCTGGCTCGGGCCACGAACCGACCGGTCCCCGGTCCCCGCGCCCCGCGCATCCTGCGTCTGCGACCGACCCGAACCGGGCTGGTGCTGCGGCTCAAGCTCCGTCCCGGTCAGGACGCCTTCGACGTGGCCGCCTCGTGTGACCGGCTGCGGCACTCGTTCGCCATGTACGGCGTCACCTCGCGGGAACTGCGTTCCGGCGTCGTGGAAGTGCGGATGACCGGCTACGACGTGCTCAAGCGGGTGCAGATGCCGGCCAAGGTCGACACCCGTCCGATGCGGGTCCCGGTCGCGCTGAGGGAAGACGGTGCGATCCACTACCGCGACTACCGAGCCGTGCCGCACGCGCTGACGCTCGGCGCCACAGAGTCCGGCAAGTCCGTCTATCAGCGCAACCTCGTGGCAGCACTCGCCCCGCAGCGGGTTGCCCTGGTCGGGATCGACTGCAAGCAGGGTGTGGAGCTGTTCCCGCTGGCTCGCCGGTTCTCCGCGCTGGCCGACAACCAGGACTCCGCCGCCGAACTCCTCGACGCCCTGGTGTCCCACATGGAGGACGTCTACCAGCTCATCCGCGCCGAACAGCGGATCACCGCTGACGTGCCGGATGCGGAGATAGCCGCCGACATCTGGGACCTGCCGGAAGACCTCCGCCCGGTGCCCATCGTGGTCCTGGTCGATGAGGTTGCCGAACTCGCCCTGTTCGCCACCAAGGAGGAAGAGAAGCGCCGGGACCGGATCATCACCGCCCTCGCCCGGCTCGCCCAACTCGGCCGCGCCGCCGGCATCTACCTGGAGATCTGCGGGCAGCGCTTCGGCTCCGAACTCGGCAAGGGCATCACCATGCTCCGCGCCCAGCTCACCGGCCGTACCGCCCACCGCGTCAACGACGAGTCCTCGGCGAACATGGCCTTCGGCGACATCGCCCCGGACGCTGTCCTCGCCGCGATCCAGATCCCCACCGACATGCCCGGCGTCGCCATCACCGGCGACTCGACCGGCGGCTGGGCCCGTATCCGTGCCCCGCACACCTCCCTGCGCCAAGCCGTGAACACCTGCAACCGGTACGCCGCCCTGGCCCCGGACCTGCCCGCCCTGGCCCCCTTCCGGCCGGCGCTCGCGATGCCGACGCCGGTTGACGCCCCGGCCGTCGAGTCCATCCCGGCTACCGCCTGATCCCTCCCGCTCCACGGCTGGCGCGACCGCATCGCGTCAGGTCCCTACCCGAGCCATGCCCGAAGAAGGGAGATCGCCCGCCATGTGCCCCGACTGCGAGGACTTCACCCGCACCGTGGTGATGCTCGGCGACCTGGCCCTGTACGCCGACAGGACCGGCGCTGACCAGGACTTCATCGACACCGTGGGCCCGTGCCTGGCCGCATCGCTGCCCGAGCCCCCACCCGGCACCTTCCCGCCCGGCTACGACCCGAACGAGGGCCCCGAGTACCCCGGCGAGGGGTGGTGACCGTGCCGACCGCGAAGAAGCCCGCCGCTCGCCGCAAGCCCCGGCCGAAGCCGTGCCCCGACTGCAACGGCACCGGCGAGATCACCGAAACCGTCCGGGTCGGCGCCCGTAAGGGCCGCGCCACCGACGACCGGCAGACCGGCCTGTGCCTGACCTGCTGGGGATCCGGCGAAGCACCCACCGACTGAACCCGCCGGGGCGGGGCGGCCGGACCTCGATCCCCGCCCCACCCCTGGCCCAACCCGCAAAGGGAGGTGACGACATGACCCGCTCGATCCGCCCGGACGCCGTCCTCGTACAGGCCGTTATCGCCGGTGCCCTGTCCTTCGCCCACCTTCACGACCTGGCCTCCGCCGCCGGACAGTCCGGCTGGAAGGCATGGGCCTACCCGATCTCGGTTGACCTGCTCCTGGTCGCCGCCTGGCGTCGGCTGCGCAACAACGGCCCGTCTCGGCTGGCCTGGTGCTGGTTCCTGATCGCGCTGTTCGCCTCGCTCGGCGCCAACGTCGCCACCGCCGGCTTCCTCGACCTGGCCAACCCGCCCGCGCTGCTCCGCCTCGGCATCGCCGGATGGCCCGCGCTCGCCTTCCTCGGTGGCACCCTGCTCGCCCACTCGGCTGGCGATCCCGCAGCGGTAACGGCGGCTGCTGCCCCGGCCACCGGTCCGGCCCCCGAGCCCGCCCCTGAACCGGAGCCCGCTCGGGAGCCGGTCACCGCTGCTGACGACACCCCGGCGCTACCTGCCGCTGACCCGGCCCCCGCTCCCGCTTCGGCTCCCGCACCCGCGCCCGAGGTAGCGGTCCCGGCTCCGCTGGTCGCTCACGCGCGCAAGGTCGCCGCCGACCACGAAGCCCGTACCGGCTCCCCGATCGACACCGACACCCTGCGCGCCCGCCTCGGCGTCCCCGCGCCCATGGCCGACGCCATCGCCGCCCAACTCGCCTGACAGACAAGGAGTTCAGCCATGCCCATGCGCGACTTCTTCCACTCCGTGATGCAGATCGGTCCGGTCCAGATCGGCACCCACCGCGACCGCCACGGCCAGACCAAGCACGCCGCCGTGTGTACCTCCGACGACTGCGGCTGGTCCGCCGACTACTCCAGCCAGTCCGCCGCCCAGCTCGCCGCCCGCACCCACCGCTGCCGCGTCCGCTAGGAGTCCACCGCCATGCAGGTTCCCCTTTGGTTCGCGCTGCTCGTCGTCGGCTACCTCGGCGTCAAGCTCATCCGCCCGCCGGCCTGGCTCATCGCCGTCCTCCTGCTCGGCGGCTTCCTTCTCGCTGACAGCGTCCTGGCCCCGGCCATCAACGGTCTGATCAAGTAACGCCCCCGGAAGGGAGTCCCAACATGCTCCGCCCGAAGATCCCGACCATGCCCACCCCGACCGGGCACGTCACCCCGCCAGCCCCCGTCGAGCCGACCGCCGTCCTTCCCAGCCTCCAGACCCCGCTGGCCGCCCCCACGGCCCCGGCGCCGTCCCGTCCGGTGGTCCAGCTCACCCCCGGCACCGTGCTCGCCCTCGTCGGCGGCGGCACCGCCGTCGTCCTGGTCGTCGGCGCCGTCCTCGTCTCCATGCTCCTGGCGGTCGCCATCACCGGCGCCTCGGTCGCCGTCGTCGCCGTCGTCCTGCGCTCGCTGCTCGCCTCCGAGACCAAGCGGCGCTGACCGGCTCCCGGAGCGGCCTCAACCGCCAAGTTTCCGCCGCTCCGGGCGCCTCCCCTTCCCGATCCAACGGACCAGAAAGGCACGGCCCATCATGCCCCAGAGCATCCCGAACCTGCCGATCTGCCGCGACTGCGACGGCTTCGCCTCCGTCGCCATCGACACCGGCACCCGTCACGCCGACGGCACCCGCGTCACCCTCCGCGTCGACTGCCCGACCTGCAAGGGCACTGGCCACACCCTCCGCGCCTCCCTCGTCCGCGTCGGGAGGTGACCCGAGTGACCGTCCTCGACCTCTTCGCCGGCCCCGGCGGCTGGTCCGAGGGACTGCGCGCCCTCGGCCTGACCGACATCGGTATCGAGATCGACCCTGCCGTCTGCACCACCCGCGCCGCCGCCGGACATACCACCATCCGCGCCGACGTCGCCGCCTACCCCACCGCTCCTCTCCGCGGGAAGGTGACGGGGCTGATCGGCTCCCCGCCCTGCCAGACCTTCAGCGCCGCCGGCCTGCGCGCCGGGAACACCGACCTGCCCCTGTGCCACCAGGCCCTTGACGACCTCGCCCGCGGGAGGGACACCCGCGCCGTGCTCCGTGCCGCCTGCGTCGACCCGCGCTCCCTGCTGGTCGTCGAGCCGCTGCGCTACGCCCTCGACCTGCGCCCCGACTGGATCACCCTGGAGGAAGTCCCCGCAGTGCTGCCGCTGTTCGAGCACACCGCCCGCCTCCTGGCGGGCATTGGCTACTCAACGTGGACCGGCGTTCTCAACGCTGCTAACTTCGGCCTTGCCCAGACCCGCCGCCGCGCCTTCCTGGTCGCCTCCCGTACCCGCCCGGCCACGCCCCCGGAGCCCACCCACGCTGACGGCGGCACCCCTGCTGACCTCTTCGGTGACGGGCTCTCGCCCTGGCGGACCATGCTCGATGTCCTGGGCTGCCCGCCCGCTCTCGTCGTCACTCGCGGGAACCACACCACCGGCGGCAGCACCTTCCCCACGACCGGCCCGTCCTGGGCGGTCACCGGCCGCGCCCGGTCCTGGCTGCTCAAGGTCGGCAACCGCCCGGCCGCCACCCGCCGCCGCCTCGACCAGCCCGCCCCGACGCTGCTGTTCGGCAAGGCCCTGAACGACGTGTCCTGGATCGACTCCGAGGGCACCCCTATCCGCCGCCTCGCGGTCCATGAGGCTGCGGTCCTCCAGGGCTTCCCCGCCCCCTACCCGTGGGCCGGCTCACGCACCAAGCAGTTCGAGCAGATCGGCAACGCCGTCCCCCCGCCGCTCGCCACCGCGCTCCTGAGGCCCCTCGTCCCGGCCGCGCTGGAGGTGGCTGCGTGAGCGACACCGCGACCTTCGCGGGCCTGGACCCGGTCACCCTGGGGGACCTCCTCCGGGTGGCCGGGCTCCCCGGCTTCGACCGCTGGCAGGACCAGATCAAGCGCACCGGCGGTTGCTCCGACCCGATCCACCTGCGTGGCTGGGTCGTCCACAAGGACAAGGTCACCGGGGAGACCCTGCACCGCTACAGCACCGAGAATGAGCCCGGCGGACGGCTCCGGGTCGCCTGCGGCAACCGCCGGGCCTCCCGTTGCCCCGCCTGCGCCTGGACCTACGCCGGTGACACCTACCACCTGATCCGCGCCGGGCTCGCCGGCGACCCAGACAAGGACATCCCCGCCACCGTCCGGGATCACCCGCGGGTGTTCGCCACCTTCACCGCGCCCTCGTTCGGCCCGGTCCACAACCGGCCCGACCGTGGCGCCTGCCGCTGCGGCGCTCGCCACCCCGCCGACGACTCCGCCCTGGGCACGGCGCTCGATCCGGGCACGTACGACTACGCCGGCGCGGTGCTGTTCAACAACCACGCGGGTGAGCTGTGGATGCGCACCATCAACCGGCTCCGCCGTGAGATCGCCAAGCGGGCCGGGCTGACACAGCGCGAACTCGCCGAGGTCTGCCGGCTGTCCTACGGCAAGGTTGCCGAGTTCCAGAAGCGGGGCGCCGTCCACTTCCATGCCGTGATCCGCCTCGACGGCCCGGACGGAGCCGACTCCGCCCCGCCGTCCTGGGCCACCACCGACCTGCTCACTGACGCCATCCGCGCCGCCGCCGCGCATCCATACAGCCGCGTCAGCGTCCCCGCCGCCGGCGACCAACCCGCCCGCACCTTCCAGTGGGGCCGACAGCTCGACGTCCGGCCCATCAAGGCGTTCGGTGACGGCTCCGACCTCACCGAACAGGCGGTCGCCTCCTACGTGGCCAAGTACGCCACCAAGGCGGCCGAGAACACGGGCACCCTGGACCGACGCATCGGCGAACTCGCCGAACTCGACCGCCACGGCGTCCCCGATCACGCCCGGCGTCTGATCACCGCGTGCCGAGACCTGGATGAGCTGTACCCGAACCGGCGCCTGTGGGCTTGGGCTCACATGCTCGGCTTCCGCGGGCACTTTTCGTCCAAGTCGCGCCGCTACTCGACCACGCTCGGCGCCCTCCGTCAGGCACGCGCCGACTTCCGTGCCGCGCAGGAACGTGAAGCGCTCGGTCTGGACGACATCGAGCCTGACACCGTCCTCGTCCTCGCTGACTGGCAGTACGCCGGCCACGGCCACACCCCCGGCGAATCCGCCCTAGCCGCCTCGATCCGCCGGGACATCGAACTCAACCGCGAAACCGCACGCGAAGCCTTGGAAGGAGAACTGGCGTGAAAGACGAGCTGATGACCGTTCCGGAAATCCTCGCCGAACTCAAAGGGGTATCACGCCGGACCTTCTACCGCTGGCGAGAATTGGGGCAGGCTCCGCGAGCTTTCAAGCTGCCCAATGGCGAACTGCGGGTGTGGCGCAGCGACTTCACGGCGTGGCTGAACAGTCGGGAGAGGGCAGCGGCGTGAAGTCACTCGACGTGAAGGTCTGGGGAGTCCGGAAAAGGAACACCAAGAAGCCGTCCTATGACGTTAGGTGGATCGTCTCCGGGAACGTTTTCTCCGAACAGTTCCGCACCAAGGGACTCGCGGACAACTACCGTTCCAAGCTCCTGCGTGCAATGCGCGACGGCGAGGAGTTCGACGCAGCTACCGGGCTGCCGGGCTCGATGGTCGAAAAGGCGCCCACGATGACGTGGTATGCCTTCGCTTTGAAGTACCTCGCCATGAAATGGCCGCACGCTGCGCCGAACACCCGCGACGGGATCAACGAGTCGTTGACCGCTGTCACCGTGGCGCTCCTCGACGATCGTCCTGGGCGGCCGGCCGATGACCTCCTCAGGAAGGCGCTTCGTAACTGGGCTTTCGTCCTTCCCGGCCCGGACGACCGTGAGTTGCCGACCGAGATCGCGAACACCCTGCATTGGGTGGCCAAGGCATCGCGCCCTCTCTCGGACCTCGCCGACGCGGCGGTCGGCAGGGCCGTCCTGGACTCCCTGAAGCTCAAGCTCGACGGAACGGCGGCTGCGGCAGAAACCGTACGGCGCAAGCGGCGCACTCTGGTCAATGCCATGCACTACGCGGTGGATCTCGGCGAGTTCAAAGAGAACCCGATCACTGCGGTTCGCTGGAAGAAACCGAAGGTGGTCAAGGAAGTAGATCCCCGAGTAGTGGCGAACCCCGAACAGGCTCGTGCTCTGCTGACTGCGGTCTCGTACGTCGGCGGATATGGCCGTGCGCGCGGCCGACGACTTGTCGGCTTCTTCGCCTGCATGTACTACGGCGCCCTTCGCCCCGCTGAGGCTGTCGGCCTCAAAGAGGCAGACCTGAAACTGCCTGAAGCGGGCTGGGGAACGGCTCTGCTGAATCGCACCCGCCCCAGCGTCGGCAAGCGATGGACCGACTCTGGCGAGACGCATGACGATCGCGGACTCAAGAACCGGCCCGTCGAAGAGGTCCGGCCCGTGCCGATCCCGCCGCAGCTCGTGGCGATTCTCCGAGATCACCTCGACACGTTCGGAACTGCCAAGGACGGGCGGCTGTTCACGAACGAGCGCGGGGGAGTGGTCGGCTCGTCTACGTACTACCGCGTGTGGCAGGAGGCTCGCGCGCTGGCTCTTCCGCCGGCCGTTGTTGCCTCGCCGCTCGCCGCCCGTCCGTACGACCTGCGGCACTCGGCGCTGTCGACCTGGCTCAACTCCGGCGTCGACGCGACCGAGGTCGCCGAGCGTGCAGGCAACAGCGTCGAGGTCCTGCTGAGCCGCTACGCGAAGTGCATCGACGGTCGGCAGGAGATCGCCAACCGCAAGATCGAAGAGCTGTTGCGCGAGTACGAGTAATCCCACGCGCGCTGTACGAGGCTTCAGGCCCCTGGATCCGTCCGGGGGCCTTCGCCGTTTCCGGGGCTGACCAGGGCCAATGCCCCAAGATCCTGTCCACGAATAGTCCACAGACCCCGACATAGGGCCGCTCAGTGCTGCATACGCCTGCACATACGCGAAGACCCCGGCCTCAGCGTTTCCGCTGGTGACGGGGTCTTTGGGCACCTCATGCTGGGTGCCCCCGGCAGGATTCGAACCTGCGCACACGGCTCCGGAGGCCGTTGCTCTATCCCCTGAGCTACGGGGGCGTGTCCCGCGCTGTTGCGCTGACGGGTAGAACCCTACCAGCTCCTTCGCGGTGGTCATGAACGGTTTCCCGGGGGCTCCGCCGTCGCGGCTCGCCCGGACGGGGTGGAAGTGGGGAAAACCCGGACGCGGCCCCCTGGGGCGACCTACTCTCGAGTTGTGCCAGGCGCGTCCGGCCGGGTGCTTGTTGTGGACGACAACAAGGTCATCCGGCAGCTGATCAGGGTCAACCTCGAGCTGGAGGGTCTTGAGGTCGTGACCGCCGCCGACGGTGCCGAGTGTCTGGACGTCGTGCATCAGGTGCGGCCCGATGTCGTCACCCTGGATGTCGTCATGCCCCGGCTCGACGGGTTGCGCACGGCGGCGCGGCTTCGTGCCGATCCCCGGACCCGGAAGCTGCCCCTCGCCATCATCAGCGCCTGTTCGCAGTCCGAGGTCGAGAGCGGTCTCGATGTCGGCGTCGACGCCTTTCTCTCCAAGCCCTTCGAGCCGTCCGAACTCGTCCAGCTCGTGAAGGACTTGCTCGAGCGCGGTCCTCAGGTCGGCCGGCACCACCAGCAGCAGAGCGGTCGCGACCTCCACGGCGCGCCCGACTCCGGTGCCGCAGATCGCGTCGAGCCCGCCGGGCACGCCCCCCACGCCGGGCAGCCGGGCGGTTGAGGCCACTCCTCCCCGCACCCGACCCCCGCCAACCGCACAGGCATGCCTCGCCGGGCAACCGGGCCGCCCCGCAAGCCCCCGGGCAACCGAACCGCCCCCAGGCCCGCCGCGCAACCGAACCGCCCAGGCCCACCCTCGCCCCACCATCCCCGTCCACATCCCGGACCCCACGGAAACCAACTCGCCTACCCACCCCCCTCCTCCCCTACGCTTGTCCCCGTGACCCCCGTCGAGCTGTCCCGCACCGTGCTGCACGCGGTGCGTCGTGCCGTTGACGTGGGGGAACTCAGCGTGCCGCTGCCCACACGTGCGGTGGTCACTCCGCCGGGGCCCGGTGGCCGTGGGGACTACGCCACCAACATCGCCCTGCAGCTGGCCCGGCCCGCCGGGCGTCCTGCCCTTCAGGTCGCCGAGATTCTCCGGCCCCATCTCCGTGACACCGTCGGCGTCGCCGATGTCGAGATCACCGGGCCCGGGTTCCTCAACATCCACCTCGATCAGGGCGCGGCCACCGCCGCCCTCGTCCGCGAGATCCTCGATCACGGTGACCACCTCGGGAACGACTACGGGCACAGCCAGGCCCTCGACGGCGCCGTCATCCCCCTCCGCATCCCCTACGACATCCGCGCCGAAGTCGTGGCCGACACCCTCGTGCGGATCATCGCCACCCAGGGCGGACGCGCCGAGGTCGATCATGCGCGTCCCGGTGAACCCGTCGATCTCCGGCCCGTCCCGGCGCCCGAGGACCCCACCCCCCTCGGCCCCGACGCCGCCCGCTGGGCCCTCCTCCACCCCGCCGCGCACGACCGGCCCCGTATCACCGCCGACCACCTGCTCCAGCGCGAGAGCAACCCCCTCTTCCGCGTTCGCTACGCCCACTCCCGCGCCCGCGCCCTGGTCCGCAACGCCGCCCGGCTGGGATTCGAGGCCGCCCCCGGCGACGTACCGGACGCGACCGCCGCACCCCTCACCCGCGCCCTCGCCGAGTACCCCACCGCCCTCGCCCAGGCGGCCGCCCACCGTGCGCCCGACCGGCTCGCCCGGCACCTCGTCGCCGTCGCCGACGGACTGCTCGGCTTCCAGCACACCGTTCTTCCGCTCGGCGAGGAGAAACCCTCGGCCGCCCACCGCGCCCGGCTCGCTCTCGCCGAAGCCGCCGGGACGGTGCTGGCCGGCGGCCTGTCCCTGCTCGGCATCAGCGCACCCGACTACCTCTGAGACCTCCGAGAAAGCCCAGACCAGTCATGAGCCGTTCCGCACATCCCGCCGGGCCCCGGCACGCCGACGTCCTGCCCGAAGGGCACTACTCCGCCCCGCCCGCCGACCTCAACGCCCTCGACCCCAAGGTGTGGGCGCAGACCGTCACCCGTGACGCGCATGGTGTCGTCACCGTCGGCGGCATCGACGTCAAGACGCTCGCCGAGTGGTTCGGCACCCCCGCCTACTTCATCGACGAGGCCGACTTCCGGGCCCGCGCCCGCGCGTGGCGGACCGCCTTCGGGCCGGACGCCGACGTGTTCTACGCCGGGAAGGCGTTCCTGTCCCGCGCCGTCGTGCGTTGGCTGCACGAAGAGGGCCTCAACCTCGACGTCTGCTCCGGTGGTGAGCTCGCCACCGCTCTCGCCGGCGGTATGCCCGCCGACCGCATCGCCTTCCACGGCAACAACAAGTCGGTCGAGGAGATCACCAAGGCCGTCGAAGCCGGTGTCGGGCGGATCGTCCTCGACTCCTTCCAGGAGATCGTGCGGGTCGCGCACATCGCCTCCTCCATGGGCAAGCGGCAGCGCGTGCAGATCCGCGTGACCGTCGGTGTCGAGGCGCACACCCACGAGTTCATCGCCACCGCCCACGAGGACCAGAAGTTCGGCATCCCGCTCGCCGACGGGCAGGCCGCCGAAGCCGTACGCCGTGCCCTTCAGCTCGACGGGCTCGAACTCATCGGGATCCACTCCCACATCGGGTCCCAGATCTTCGACATGTCCGGGTTCGAGGTCGCCGCCCACCGGGTGGTGGGGCTGCTCAAGGACATTCGGGACGAGCACGGCGTCGAGCTGCCCGAGATCGACCTCGGCGGCGGCCTCGGCATCGCCTACACCAGCGACGACGACCCCCGTGAGCCCCACGAGATCGCCAAGGCGCTGACGGAGATCGTTTCGCGTGAGTGCGAGGGCGCCCGCCTCCGCACCCCCCGCATCTCCGTCGAGCCGGGCCGTGCCATCGTGGGACCGACCGCCTTCACCCTCTACGAGGTCGGCACCATCAAGCCGCTCCAGGGGCTGCGTACGTACGTCTCCGTCGACGGCGGCATGTCCGACAACATCCGCACCGCGCTCTACGACGCCGAGTACAGCGTCGCTCTCGCCTCGCGCACCTCGGACGCGGAACCGATGCTGGTCCGCATCGTCGGCAAGCACTGCGAGAGCGGGGACATCGTGGTGCGGGACGCCTTCCTGCCCGCCGATCTCGCGCCCGGTGACCTCATCGCCGTACCTGCCACCGGCGCCTACTGCCGGTCCATGGCCAGCAACTACAACCACGCGCTGCGCCCGCCCGTCGTCGCCGTGGGCGACGGGGACGCCCGGGTCATCGTCCGCCGCGAGACGGAGGAGGACCTGCTGCGTCTCGACGTCGGGTGAACCGCCGACAGGCAGAGGGCGGAAGATCTTCCGGTCTTCCGCCACTGACAAAATGAAATAAACGTCTCACGATCCGGACCAAGGGCAGAAACTCCCGTCCGGTGAGTGAGACTGGTCCAACCGTAGACCGCATGAGGAAACGAGGTCGGATGATGCGTACGCGTCCGCTGAAGGTGGCGCTGCTGGGCTGTGGGGTTGTCGGCTCAGAGGTGGCGCGCATCATGACGACGCACGCCGACGACCTCGCCGCCCGGATCGGCGCGCCCGTGGAGCTCGCGGGCGTGGCCGTGCGGCGGCCCTCCAAGGTCCGGGAGGGCATCGACCCCGCCCTCGTCACCACCGACGCCACCGCCCTCGTCAAACGCGGGGACATCGACGTGGTCGTGGAGGTCATCGGCGGGATCGAGCCCGCCCGGAGCCTCATCACCACCGCCTTCGAGCACGGGGCGTCCGTCGTGTCCGCCAACAAGGCACTCCTCGCAAGGGACGGGGCCGCCCTCCACGCGGCCGCCGAGGAGCACGGCAAGGACCTGTACTACGAGGCCGCCGTCGCCGGTGCCATCCCGCTGATCCGGCCGCTGCGCGAGTCACTGGCCGGCGACAAGGTCAACCGGGTGCTCGGCATCGTCAACGGGACGACCAACTTCATCCTCGACAAGATGGACTCGACCGGCGCCGGGTACCAGGAGGCCCTGGACGAGGCCACCGCCCTGGGGTACGCGGAGGCCGACCCCACCGCCGACGTCGAGGGGTTCGACGCGGCCGCCAAGGCCGCCATCCTGGCCGGGATCGCCTTCCACACGCGCGTGCGTCTCGACGACGTCTACCGCGAGGGCATGACCGAGGTCACCGCGGCCGACTTCGCCTCCGCCAAGCAGATGGGCTGCACCATCAAGCTGCTCGCCATCTGTGAGCGGGCCGCCGACGGAGGCTCGGTCACCGCGCGCGTGCACCCCGCCATGATTCCGCTGACCCACCCGCTGGCCTCGGTGCGCGGCGCGTACAACGCCGTGTTCGTGGAGTCCGACGCCGCCGGTCAGCTCATGTTCTACGGTCCCGGCGCCGGTGGCGCGCCGACCGCCTCCGCCGTTCTCGGCGATCTCGTCGCCGTGTGCCGCAACCGCCTCAGCGGTGCCACCGGGCCCGGCGAGTCCGCGTACGCGGCCCTGCCCGTGTCGCCCATGGGCGACGTCGTCACGCGCTACCACATCAGCCTCGACGTCGCCGACAAACCGGGTGTTCTCGCCCAGGTCGCCACCGTCTTCGCCGAGCACGACGTCTCGATCGATACGGTTCGCCAGCAGGGGCGAAATCAAGGCAGTGGCGACGTAGTCGCCATCGATCAGGGTGGTGGCGGGCGACGGGAGGGCGGCGAGGCGTCCCTCGTCGTCGTCACCCACCGAGCGTCCGACGCCTCGCTCAGCGGGACCGTCGAGGCGCTGCGCAAGCTCGACACCGTGCGGGGTGTCGCCAGCATCATGCGGGTTGAAGGAGAGTAACCAGCAATGACCCACCAGTGGCGCGGAATCATCGAGGAGTACCGGGATCGGCTGCCGGTGTCCGACAGCACGCCGGTCGTCACGCTCCGCGAGGGCGGTACGCCGCTCGTGCCCGCGCAGGTGCTCTCCGAGCGCACCGGGTGTGAGGTCCACCTGAAGGTGGAGGGCGCCAACCCCACCGGGTCCTTCAAGGACCGCGGTATGACCATGGCCATCTCCAAGGCCAAGGAGGAGGGCGCGAAGGCCGTCATCTGCGCCTCCACGGGCAACACGTCCGCCTCCGCCGCCGCCTACGCCGTACGCGCCGGCATGGTCTCCGCCGTGCTCGTGCCGCAGGGCAAGATCGCGCTCGGCAAGATGGGCCAGGCCCTGGTGCACGGTGCGAAGATCCTCCAGGTCGACGGCAACTTCGACGACTGCCTCACCCTCGCCCGGGCGCTCAGCGACAACTACCCCGTGGCGTTGGTCAATTCGGTCAACCCGGTACGTATCGAGGGTCAGAAGACGGCGTCCTTCGAGATCGTGGACATGCTCGGCGACGCCCCGGACATCCACGTCCTGCCGGTCGGCAACGCGGGCAACATCACGGCCTACTGGAAGGGCTACAAGGAGTACGCCGCCGACGGCGTCGCCAGGCGCACCCCGCGCATGTGGGGCTTCCAGGCGTCCGGCTCCGCCCCGATCGTGCGCGGGGAGGTCGTCAAGGACCCGTCGACCATCGCCACCGCCATCCGCATCGGCAACCCGGCGTCCTGGAAGTACGCCCTCGAGGCCCGGGACGAATCGGGCGGTGCCATCGACGAGGTGACCGACCGTGAGATCCTCCGCGCCTACCGGCTGTTGGCCGCTCAGGAGGGCGTCTTCGTGGAGCCCGCGTCCGCCGCGTCGGTCGCAGGTCTGCTGAAGGCCGCCGAGCAGGGCAAGGTCGACCCCGGCCAGCGCATCGTGTGCACCGTCACCGGCAACGGCCTCAAGGACCCCGACTGGGCCGTCGCGGGCGCCCCGCAGCCGGTCACCGTCCCGGTCGACGCGGCGACCGCCGCCGAGCGGCTCGGCCTCGCGTAACCAGGCCCTTCCCGGGGGATAACCCTTACGGCACCGACAGAGGGGGCACAGGGGCGGCACGACACGCATCGTGCGCCTCCTGTGCGCCCTATGTCGCCACAGAACCTTCCTTCGATAGGCTGTACCGAACCCGCCCGCCGCATATGCCGCAGCCGCATGTGCCGTGGTGCCGCGCCGCCTTCGCGGCCTTCGGGTCCTCGGTACGTCATCGAATGTCATTCGACGATCATGCAGCTCAAGGAGAGTCAACGAGCGATGGCCGGTCCAGCGTTCCGCGCCGCCGCCGTCCGGGTGCGCGTCCCTGCCACCAGCGCCAATCTCGGTCCGGGCTTCGACGCCCTCGGACTCGCGCTGGGGCTCTACGACGACGTGGTCGTCCGGGTGGCCGACTCCGGGCTGCACATCGACATCGCGGGCGAGGGCAGCGAGACCCTCCCGCGGGACGAGAGCCACCTCCTCGTACGGTCCCTGCGCGCCGCCTTCGACGCGCTGGGCGGGCAGCCGCGCGGCCTGGAGATCGTCTGCGCCAACCGCATCCCGCACGGCCGGGGCCTCGGCTCCTCCTCCGCCGCCATCTGCGCCGGCATCGTCGCCGCCCGCGCCGTGACCATAGGCGGCGACAGCCGGCTCGACGACACCGCGCTGCTGGAGCTCGCCACCGAGATCGAGGGGCACCCCGACAACGTCGCGGCCTGCCTCCTCGGCGGCTTCACCCTCTCCTGGATGGAGCGCGGCGCCGCCCGTGCGATCCGCATGGACCCCGCCGATTCCATCGTTCCGGTGGTTTTCGTCCCCGGGAAGCCGGTCCTGACCGCGACCGCGCGCGGACTGCTCCCGCGCACCGTGCCGCACGTCGACGCCGCCGCCAACGCGGGCCGCGCCGCGCTGCTCGTCGAGGCCCTGACCAGGCGCCCCGAGCTGCTGCTGCCCGCCACCGAGGACCGCCTCCACCAGGAGTACCGCGCCCCGGCCATGCCGGAGAGCGCCGCGCTGGTGGAGCGGCTGCGGGCGGACGGCGTCCCCGCGGTGATCTCCGGCGCCGGCCCCACGGTCCTGGCGCTCGCCGACGGCGCGAGCGCCGACAAGGTGGCCGACCTGGCGGGCGAGGGCTGGGCCGCCAACCGGCTGGAGCTGGACAGCCAGGGAGCGAGCGTGCTGCCGCTTGCGCCCTGACACACGGTTGCCGGATTTCGAGAGGGGGAATGTTTGTTGGATCCGGTAGTGTTAACCTCAAGTCTGCACCCGACCCCGCCATGGCGAGGTGCTTCGTGTCCCCGTCCGGGACCGACATTCTTCCGGGAGCTTCCCAAGCCGCCCTGTGTTCCGTATCACGTACCTGAGCTATACGTCGTACGCGGACACTGAGCGGATTGCAGAGCACGCTCCGGAATCGGCGTGACCGAGCCGCGCGACACAAAACCGGGTGTCACGGCTTCGGGAAGCGCCAATCACCAGATATCTCCTCCGCCGCTTTGGCGGACCACCGCACCGGCACGGTCCACACAAACCGGACCGAAGCCGGACAGCACAACCGGTCGCCGAGCCAGACAGGCCGACGTCCGCTCCAGGGAAGGACCCTTCGTGAGCGACACCACCGATCTGATGGGCGCACGTGTCGAGGACACCGCTGCAGCGCCCGCCACGGACGCCTCCGCGCCTGCCACCGGTGCCGGGTCCCGGCGGCGCCGCGGTACCGGCCTCGAGGGCATGGTGCTGGCCGAGCTGCAGCAGGTCGCATCCGGCCTCGGCATCAGGGGCACGGCGCGCATGCGCAAGAGCCAGCTGATCGAGGTCATCAAGGAGGCGCAGGCGGGAGGCGGCGCCCCGGCCGCCAAGGCCGACAGCGCCACCGAGACCAAGCCCAAGCGCCGGGCCACCTCCAGGACCCGCACCGGCGACGAGGCCGCCGCGGCCGAGCCGAAGGCGGCCAAGGCCGACAAGGCGGCCGAGCAGGCCGTGGCCCCGCAGCAGATCGAGATCCCCGGACAGGGAGCCGGTGACGGCGCCCCGGCCGAGCGCCGCCGCCGCCGCGCCACCGCCGAGGCCGGCAGCCCCGAGACGGTCGCCGCCGAGGCGCAGAGCGAGCCGAAGGCCGAGACCCCGGCCCAGCCGCAGCAGACCCAGCCGCAGGGTGACGGCGCCAAGGCCGACGCCGGTGACGGCGAGGGCCGCCGCCGCGACCGCCGTGAGCGCGGCCGGGACCGCGACCGCCGCGGCAAGGGCGACGACCAGCAGCAGGGCCAGGGCGGCGGCCGTCAGGACCGTCAGCAGCAGGGCCAGCCGCAGGGCGGCGGCCGCCAGGACCGGAACACCGGTCCGCAGGACGACGACGACTTCGACGGCGGCCGCAGGGGCCGTCGCGGCCGCTACCGCGACCGCCGTGGCCGTCGTGGCCGCGACGACATCGCCGCCGAGCCGCAGCTCGCCGAGGACGACGTCCTGATCCCCGTCGCGGGCATCCTGGACATCCTCGACAACTACGCGTTCATCCGTACCTCGGGCTACCTCCCCGGTCCGAACGACGTGTACGTCTCCCTCGCCCAGGTCCGCAAGAACGGCCTGCGCAAGGGTGACCACGTCACCGGTGCGGTCCGCCAGCCGAAGGAGGGCGAGCGCCGCGAGAAGTTCAACGCGCTGGTCCGCCTCGACTCCGTCAACGGCATGGCGCCCGAACACGGCCGCGGCCGACCGGAGTTCAACAAGCTGACCCCGCTCTACCCGCAGGACCGCCTGCGCCTGGAGACGGACCCCGGTGTCCTCACCACCCGCATCATCGATCTGGTCTCGCCGATCGGTAAGGGCCAGCGCGGTCTGATCGTGGCCCCGCCGAAGACCGGCAAGACCATGATCATGCAGGCGATCGCCAACGCGATCACCCACAACAACCCCGAGTGCCACCTGATGGTCGTCCTCGTCGACGAGCGTCCGGAAGAGGTCACCGACATGCAGCGGTCGGTCAAGGGCGAGGTCATCTCCTCGACCTTCGACCGCCCGGCCGAGGACCACACCACGGTCGCGGAGCTGGCCATCGAGCGCGCCAAGCGCCTGGTGGAGCTGGGCCACGACGTCGTCGTGCTGCTCGACTCGATCACGCGTCTGGGCCGTGCGTACAACCTCGCCGCCCCGGCCTCCGGCCGCATCCTGTCCGGTGGTGTCGACTCCACCGCCCTGTACCCGCCGAAGCGCTTCTTCGGTGCGGCCCGCAACATCGAGGACGGCGGCTCGCTGACCATCCTCGCCACCGCTCTGGTGGACACCGGGTCCCGCATGGACGAGGTGATCTTCGAGGAGTTCAAGGGCACCGGCAACATGGAGCTCAAGCTCGACCGGAAGCTCGCCGACAAGCGCATCTTCCCCGCGGTGGACGTGGACGCGTCCGGTACGCGCAAGGAGGAGATCCTGCTCGGCGCCGAGGAGCTGGGCATCGTCTGGAAGCTGCGCCGGGTGCTGCACGCGCTCGACCAGCAGCAGGCGATCGAGCTGCTCCTCGACAAGATGAAGCAGACCAAGTCGAACGTCGAGTTCCTGATGCAGATCCAGAAGACGACCCCCGCGCCCGGCAACGGGGACTGATCGAGTCGTCACACCACAGGGCCGTCCCGTCGCACCCGGCGGGGCGGCCCTGTGCGTCGGCGAGATTTATGCCACAAGGACGGGTTGCGGGCAGTACGGCCACTACGCCCCTGTACGGGCGAAGTCGCAGGTGAGCGCGGCGCCGTCGACCTCGAGGTGACCGTGCGTGTTTGCGGGGCCACGTCCTGGACACTCAGCGTTGTGCAACTCTTTCTCCGGTTTCTCCGTCTGACCGAACGGAGCGACCATGGACCAATGAGAGGCCGCCAGGACTGAGGAGCACATGCCTTCCGAGAGCACGCCGGACGCCGGCATACCCGGCGAGGCCACGACGCGGGGTCCGCGCCGCGGCGGCAAGGGCCGCCGCCGCAAGCCCCGAAGCGCCGGGCGCAAGGCGCTCCTGGCCACCGCATGGAGTGCGGCGGGCATCCTGCTGCTCGGCGGCACCGGCGCGGGCTACCTGTACTTCAAGTTCAACGGCAACATCAAGAGCGTCGACATCAACCAGGCGCTCGCCGGCGACCGGCCCAAGAAGGTCGACAACGGCTCCGAGAACATCCTGGTCCTCGGCTCGGACACCCGTTCCGGCGCCAACAGGAAGCTGGGCGGCGGCACCGACGACGGCACCGGGCGTTCGGACACGGCGATGATCGTGCACCTGTACAAGGGCCACAAGCAGGCCAGCGTCGTCTCCATCCCGCGCGACACCCTCGTCGACCGCCCCGAGTGCACCGACCCCAAGGGCGTCACCCACGCAGCGGCCCGCGGCTCCATGTTCAACGAGGCCTACTCCGTCGGCGGCGCCACCTGCGCCGTGAAGACCGTGGAGTCGATCACCGGCATCCGTATGGACCACTACATCGAGGTCGACTTCGCCGGCTTCGAGAAACTGATCGACACTCTCGGCGGCGTCCAGGTGACCACCACCAAGGACATCCACGACGGCAGCAGCCACCTCGACCTGAAGGCCGGCACGCACACCCTGAACGGGCAGCAGGCACTCGGCCTGGTCCGCACCCGGCACGGCGTGGGCGACGGCTCCGACCTCGGGCGCATCCAGCTCCAGCAGGCGTTCATCAAGGCCCTGGTCAGCCAGGTCGCGCACATCGGCGTGCTGACCAGCCCGCAGAAGCTGTACGACCTCGCCGACACCGCGACGAAGTCCGTCACCACCGACTCCGACCTGGCCTCCGTCAAGGACCTGGCGTTGTTCGCCGAGGGGCTGAAGGGCATCAGCTCCTCGCACATGAACATGGTGACGATGCCGGTCCAGTACGACCCGGCGAACCCGAACCGGGTCCTGCCGGACGAGGCCAAGGCCCGGCTGATGTGGACCGCCCTGAAGAACGACCGGCCCATCCCGGCGTCGGCGACGGAGGGGACGGCCACGGGCGAGGCCAAGGGCGTGGTCAGCGCCCCGTAAAGGGGGCGGGGACATACCGGTATGCGGCTTGCGCCGCGTGGGCGCGGGGAACCACATCGATCCCGCACCCGCCCCGGGCGACGAGGCGGCCCCCGGTAGGCGAACCCGCCCCTCCCCCCGTGGGGAATACACGACCCCGGCCCCCGGTTTTGGGGGATGGCGCCAGTCCTGGCAGACTGGTACGTCGGCTCCGGTTCACGCACCCGCATCCCGCGGCTGCGACCCGGCGCCCTCCCGGAAAACTAGGAGACACCTTGAAGCGCGACATCCACCCCGCGTACGTCGAGACGCAGGTCAGCTGCACCTGCGGCGCGTCGTTCACCACCCGTAGCACCATCGAGTCCGGCACCATCCGGGCCGAGGTCTGCTCCGAGTGCCACCCGTTCTACACGGGCAAGCAGAAGATCCTCGACACCGGTGGCCGTGTGGCCCGCTTCGAGGCCCGCTTCGGCAAGGCTGCCGCTGCCAAGAAGTAGCGAGCCCACAGCGCCGGTCTCCGGTGCCCCCTTCGCCGGGGGCACCGGGGCCGGCGCTTTGCGGTGCAGCCATTGTTCGTCGTACACACGTCCCCATGCCCCGGCCGGGCAGGGGGCATTTCAGGGAGCCGGAGATGTTCGAGGCGGTCGAGGAACTGGTCGGTGAGCACGCCGACCTGGAGAAGAAACTCGCGGATCCGTCGATCCACGCCGACCAGGCGGGCGCGCGCAGGCTGAACAAGCGCTACGCCGAGCTGGGCCCGATCGTCGCCACGTACCGCTCCTGGAAGCAGACCGGCGACGACATCGAGACCGCGCGCGAACTCGCCGCCGACGACCCGGACTTCGCCGCCGAGGTCAAGGAGCTGGAGAAGCAGCGCGAGGAGCTGACCGAGAAGCTGCGCCTGCTGCTGATCCCGCGCGACCCCAGCGACGACAAGGACGTCATCCTCGAGATCAAGGCGGGCGCGGGCGGCGACGAGTCCGCCCTGTTCGCCGGTGACCTGCTGCGCATGTACCTGCGCTACGCCGAGCGCGTCGGCTGGAAGACCGAGATCATCGACTCCACCGAGTCCGAGCTCGGCGGCTACAAGGACGTCCAGGTCGCGGTGAAGGCCCGCGGGCAGATCGAGCCCGGCCAGGGCGTGTGGGCCCGGCTGAAGTACGAGGGCGGGGTGCACCGCGTGCAGCGCGTGCCCGCGACCGAGTCCCAGGGCCGCATCCACACCTCCGCGGCCGGTGTCCTCGTCACCCCCGAGGCCGAGGAGGTCGACGTGGAGATCAACCCCAACGACCTCCGGATCGACGTCTACCGGTCCTCGGGCCCCGGCGGCCAGTCCGTCAACACCACCGACTCCGCGGTGCGCATCACGCACATCCCGACCGGCGTCGTCGCCTCCTGCCAGAACGAGAAGAGCCAGCTGCAGAACAAGCAGCAGGCGATGCGTATCCTGCGCTCCAGGCTGCTCGCCATGGCGCAGGAGGAGGCGGAGAAGGAGGCCGCCGACGCCCGCCGCAGCCAGGTCCGCACCGTCGACCGCTCCGAGAAGATCCGCACCTACAACTTCCCGGAGAACCGCATCTCGGACCACCGCGTCGGCTTCAAGGCGTACAACCTGGACCAGGTCCTGGACGGCGACCTCGACGCGGTCATCCAGGCCTGCGTCGACGCGGACTCGGCCGCCAAGCTCGCCGCCGCCGCGTAAGGCTCCGTACCAGCCGCACCCGGCCCGTACACAGCACCGGAGGACCAGCGTGAACCTGCTGCTCGCGGAGGTGGCCCAGGCCACCCAGCGGCTGGCCGACGCCGGCGTGCCCTCGCCGCGCAACGACGCGGAGGAGCTCGCCGCGTTCGTGCACGGCGTCAAGCGGGGCGAGCTGCACTCCGTGAAGGACTCGGACTTCGACGCCCGCTACTGGGAGGTCATCGCGCGCCGGGAGCAGCGCGAGCCGCTCCAGCACATCACCGGGCGCGCCTACTTCCGTTACCTGGAACTCCAGGTCGGACCCGGGGTGTTCGTACCGCGCCCGGAGACCGAGTCGGTCGTCGGCTGGGCCATAGACGCCGTACGGGCCATGGACGTCGTCGAGCCGTGCATCGTGGACCTGTGCACCGGCTCCGGCGCCATCGCGCTCGCCCTGGCGCAGGAGGTGCCGCGCTCGCGCGTGCACGCCGTGGAGCTGTCCGAGGACGCCCTGCAGTGGACCCGCAAGAACATGGCGGGCTCCAGGGTCGACCTGCGTCAGGGAGACGCCCGTGACGCCTTCCCGGACCTCAACGGACAGGTCGACCTGGTGATCTCCAACCCGCCGTACATCCCGCTCACCGAGTGGGAGTACGTGGCCCCGGAGGCCCGGGACTACGACCCGGAGCTGGCCCTGTTCTCCGGCGAGGACGGCCTGGACCTCATCCGGGGCATCGAGCGCACCGCGCACCGGCTGCTGCGCCCCGGCGGTGTCGTCGTCATCGAGCACGCCGACACCCAGGGCGGCCAGGTGCCGTGGATCTTCACCGAGGAGCGGGGCTGGGCCGACGCGGCCGACCACCCCGACCTGAACAACCGGCCGCGCTTCGCGACCGCGCGCAAGGCGCTGCCGTGAGCATCCCTGAGACTGATTTCCCGCAGCAGTACGTGTACCAGGAGGCCAGCTGACAATGGCACGGCGATACGACACCAACGACGCGACCGACCGCGCGACGGGTCTGCGCGAGGCCGCGTCCGCCGTCCGCCGTGGCGAACTCGTGGTGCTGCCGACCGACACGGTGTACGGCATCGGCGCCGACGCGTTCTCCGCGGAGGCCGTGGCCGACCTGCTCCAGGCCAAGGGCCGGGGCCGCAACATGCCCACGCCCGTCCTCATCGGCTCCCCGAACACGCTGCACGGCCTCGTCACGGACTTCTCCGAGATGGCGTGGGAGCTGGTGGACGCGTTCTGGCCGGGGGCCCTCACCCTCGTCACCAGGCACCAGCCGTCGCTGCAGTGGGACCTGGGGGACACCCGGGGCACCGTCGCCGTGCGGATGCCGCTGCACCCGGTCGCGATCGAGCTGCTGACGGAGGTCGGGCCGATGGCGGTCTCCTCCGCGAACCTCACCGGCCACCCGGCGCCGGAGACGTGCGACGCCGCGCAGGAGATGCTGGGCGACTCCGTCTCCGTCTACCTGGACGGCGGCCCCACCCCCGGCAACGTGCCGTCGTCGATCGTCGACGTCACCGGCAAGGTGCCCGTGCTGCTGCGCGAGGGCGCCCTGTCGCCGGAGGAGCTGCGCAAGGTCGTACCCGACCTCGAGGTGGCGAATTGACGGCCCCTGACTCCCCCAAGCTCTCGGCTTCTCCCCCACTCTCGGCTTCGCTCGAGCGGGGGGACCCCCATGAGCAGGGGGCACTCCCATGCGTGGCATAGGCAACGGGGACGAGACGGGGGACCCGGCCCAGCCGGGTCCGCCCCACGACACCTTCCGCATCCTCCACGTCAGCACCGGCAACGTGTGCCGCTCGCCGATCACCGAGCGGCTGACCCGGCACGCCCTGGCGGACCGGCTCGGCGACCCGCTGGGGGGCGGGGTCATCGTCGAGAGCGCAGGCACCTGGGGCCATGAGGGCGCGCCCATGGAGGCGAACGCGGAGGCGGTCCTCGCGGACTTCGGGGCGGACGCCTCCGGGTTCGTGGGGCGGGAACTGCTGGACGAGCACGTCATCCGGGCCGACCTGGTGCTGACCGCGACCCGCGACCACCGGGCGCAGGTCATCTCGATGGGGCACTCGGCGGGGCTGCGCACGTTCACGCTGAAGGAGTTCACCCGGCTGGTGCGCGCGATAGACCCGGCCACCCTGCCGCCCCTGGAGGACGGCGTGGTCGCGCGGGCGCGGGCGCTGGTGCGTGCTGCGGCGGCTCTACGCGGGTGGCTTCTGGCGCCGACGGCGGAGGCGGACGAGGTGTACGACCCGTACGGAGCGCCTCTGCCCTTCTTCCGGTCGATCGGGGACGAGATCCATCAGGCGCTGGAGCCGGTGGTGACGGCGCTGACGGGGGTGCCTGCGCGGACGTAGGGTGCCGTGGCGTTCGGGCGCACCGGCGTGTGCGGTGCCCGGGGCGCGGTGCCCGGGGAGAGGTCGCGCAGCCCCGGTGCCACGGGGCGCCTTCCCCGAGCTCCTCGAGCAGGGGGACCCCAGTGCTCACCCGTGCCGCCGGGGCGGCACGGCTGCCCGCCGTTGCGGCTGCTGCGGCCACAGCGCCCCGTAGGGGGCGCCGGGAACCGCGCGACAGGCCGCGGCGAAGCCCCGGTCGCCGTGACCACGGAACGCCCGAGCTCTGAGGGCCCCCGATACCGGGCGTCCCAGCCGTCCCCGGCCTACATTGGTGCTACATCCCCGTCGTCGCCCGGGAGCTCACCATGGCGGTCATCCCCACGCTCGAGGCCGACGTCCTGCGGCGGCAGGACCCCGAGATGGCCGAGCTCCTGCTCGGGGAGCTGGCACGGCAGTCGACGACCCTGCAACTGATCGCCGCGGAGAACTTCAGTTCGCCGGCGGTGCTCGCCGCCCTGGGGTCCCCGCTGGCCAACAAGTACGCCGAGGGATACCCCGGCGCCCGGCACCACGGCGGGTGCGAGATCGTCGACGTCGCCGAGCGCCTCGCCGTGGAGCGGGCCAAGGCCCTCTTCGGTGCCGAGCACGCGAATGTGCAGTGCCACTCGGGGTCGTCGGCGATGCTCGCCGCGTACGCCGCCCTGCTCCGCCCCGGCGACACCGTGCTCGCCCTCGGGCTGCCGCACGGCGGCCATCTCACGCACGGCTCACCCGCCAACTTCTCCGGCCGCTGGTTCGACTTCGTCGGCTACGGAGTCGAGGCGGAGTCGGGGCTCATGGACCACGCGCAGGTGCGCGCCCTGGCTCGTGCACACCGCCCGAAGGCCATCGTGTGCGGGTCGATCGCCTACCCGCGCCACATCGACTACGCCTTCTTCCGGGAGGTCGCCGACGAGGTGGGCGCGTATCTCATCGCCGACGCCGCGCACCCGATCGGGCTCGTGGCCGGGGGAGCGGCGCCCAGTCCGGTCCCGTACGCCGACATCGTCTGCGCCACCACGCACAAGGTGCTGCGCGGTCCGCGCGGCGGCATGATCCTGTGCGGAAGCGAACTGGCCGAGCGCGTGGACCGGGCCGTCTTCCCGTTCACCCAGGGCGGCGCGCAGATGCACACCATCGCGGCCAAGGCCGTCGCGTTCGGGGAGGCGGCGACGGACGCCTTCGCCGCGTACGTCCACCGGGTGGTCGCCAATGCACGGGCGCTCGCGGCGGGACTGGCCGCCGAGGGGCTGCACATCACCACCGAGGGCACCGACACACACCTGATCATCGCCGATCCGGCGCCGCTGGGCGTCGACGGCCGCAGCGCGCGCGGGCTGCTGGCCGCCGCCGGGATGGTCCTGGACTGCTGTGCGCTGCCGCACGGCGACGCCCGTGGCCTGCGCCTGGGCACCGCCGCGCTGACGACCCAGGGCATGGGCGAGGGCGAAATGGCGTATGTGGCGGCCCTGTTCGCGGCCGTGATCCGCCAGGAGACGGAGGCCAGGACGGCACGCGAGAAAGTGCGGGATCTCACCGAGGGATTTCCGCCGTATCCCGGGCGATGAGGGGTAGGCGCGCGTTATACACAGCCACACGTGCAACCATCTTCGCTACCCGTGAGTCCTCATCCGTATGCACGCGAAGCTAGGGTGTGGGGCTGAGGACGCCCAGCGAGACCTGTGGGGAAGCCCGTGCGTGAATACCTGCTGACGCTCTGCATCACGGCCGCGGTGACGTATCTGCTGACAGGGCCGGTACGCAAATTCGCGATCGTGGCAGGAGCGATGCCGGAGATCCGGGCCCGGGACGTGCACCGGGAACCGACGCCCCGGCTCGGCGGGATCGCCATGTTCTTCGGTCTGTGCGCGGGCCTGCTGGCCGCCGACCACCTCAAGAACCTCAACGAGGTCTTCGCGAAGTCCAACGAGCCCCGGGCGCTGCTCTCCGGAGCGGCCCTCATCTGGCTGATCGGTGTGCTGGACGACAAGTTCGAGATCGACGCCCTGATCAAGCTGGGCGGCCAGATGATCGCGGCGGGTGTGATGGTCATGCAGGGTCTGACCATCCTGTGGCTGCCGGTCCCGGGCGTCGGCACGGTCTCGCTCACCCCCTGGCAGGGCACCCTGCTGACCGTGGCGCTGGTCGTCATCACGATCAACGCGGTCAACTTCGTCGACGGTCTCGACGGTCTCGCCGCCGGCATGGTGTGCATCGCGTCGGCGGCGTTCTTCATGTACGCGTACCGGATCTGGTACGGCTACGGGCTCGAGGCCGCCGCCCCCGCCACCCTCTTCGCGGCCGTCCTGATGGGCATGTGCCTGGGCTTCCTGCCGCACAACATGCACCCGGCGCGGATCTTCATGGGCGACTCGGGATCGATGCTGATCGGGCTGGTGCTGGCCGCCGGTGCCATTTCCATCACCGGGCAGGTGGACCCGGACGCGATGAACCTCTTCTCCGGGTCCGAGCGCGCCACGGTGCACGCCACCGTCCCCGTCTACATCCCGCTGCTGCTTCCGCTGACGATCATCGCCGTGCCGGTCGCCGACTTCTTCCTCGCGATCGTGCGCCGTACCTGGCGCGGCCAGTCCCCGTTCGCCGCCGACCGCGGTCATCTGCACCACCGGCTGCTGGAGATCGGGCACTCGCACAGCCGCGCGGTGCTGATCATGTACTTCTGGTCGGCGCTCATCGCCTTCGGCGCCCTCGGTTACTCCGTGAACTCCGCGTCCATGTGGATCGTGCTCGGCATCGTGGTGCTCAGCGCGGTCGGTCTGGTGCTGCTCCTGCTGCCGCGGTTCACGCCGCGCGCCCCGCAGTGGGCCGAGTCCTTCGTGCCTCCGCGCTACCGCCGTCGGCGCGGCACCGCCGCGAAGCAGCTGCCGGCCGCCGCGTACGCCGGGAGTGGGCAGGCGCGGCAGGAGGAGCACCGCACCCCTGTCGTCGCAGGCGTCTCGGGCGTCAACGGAGCCACCGCCATCGGCACCCGTGCGCGGATGGACCGCAGCCGGGCGGAGTCGTCACGCTGACGTGCAAGGTAAGAATCTGGCGAGCGCGTTGCCCAATCGTGGGGGCGCAAAGCATCGCAATACCAGACAAGGTGCCGCCGTGTCCGCGCAGACGGGCAGATTCACTCTCATGTGTGACAGTAGGCACACCACCTAGGTAAAGACCGCATCAAATAGTTTGTGATACGGTTCACGAGAACCCCGGGATAGAGCCGGAGGGCCCCGATGCGACGGCCCCTCGGCGTGCGGACTTCGCTCGGCCCGGGACTACGCTCGTCCATGACGACACCCTGCCCCCTGTGAAAGCGGAGTTGCCGCCATGCCGTCCAATGACGCCCGGAACCTTCTGCAGATCGCTGTGCCCACAGCGTCTGCCGGCGCGGTCGCCGTCGTCGTCAGCGGTGTTGTCGCGGGCGGCAAGGGAGCGATCGGGGCGGCCGTCGGCACGGTGCTCGCCGTCCTCTTCATGGGGATCGGGCTCTACGTCCTGCAGTGGACGGCGAAGTCCCTCCCGCACCTGTTCCAGGCCATGGGGCTGATGCTCTACATGGCCCAGCTGCTGCTGCTCCTGATCTTCGTGGGCCTCTTCAAGGGCACTTCTCTCTTCAACCCCAAGACGTTCGCGCTCACGCTCGTCGTCACCACGGTCGTCTGGATGGCCGCGCAGGCGCGTGCGCACATGAAGGCCAAGATCTTCTACGTCGACCCGGACTCCCAGAAGAGCGAGAAGCCCGAGAAGACAGGGCCCGCGTCGTGAGGGGTAGGGCCGGGATAAAGAGTTGTGAGATCTCCTGCTATCGTCCGGTGCCAACTGCGGCATCGCGGGCGCGGGCATCTGAGCTGACGCCTGCTCACACGCGAGGCTCGATGCCCCCCAGCCGCCCCCACATCCGTAACACCAGTCCGGTGCCGACCCGCGGCTGCGCGCCGCGCCGACACAACGAGGTTGCCGTACCCATGCGTCATGCCGAAGGAGCCCGCGGTGAGTGCTGACCAGACCCAGCTCGCCTTTGACTGGAGTTGTCGGGTCCTGTCCGACAACGGGTGCGGTTTCCCGGCCCCTGGCCTGCAATCCTTCTTGTTCAAGCCGCTTGCCACGGTCGGAGGCTTCGAGTTCAACAAGGTGATGCTGCTCGCGCTCGTCACCACCCTGCTCATCGTCGTCTTCTTCACGGCGGCCTTCGGCAAGGCCAAGGTCGTCCCGGGCAAGCTGCAGATGATCGGTGAGGCCGGTTACGACTTCGTCCGCCGCGGCATCGTCTACGAGACGCTGGGCAAGCGGGAGGGCGAGAAGTACGTCCCCTTCATGGTCTCGCTGTTCTTCTTCATCTGGATCATGAACGTCTGGTCCGTGATTCCGCTGGCCCAGTTCCCGGTCTCCTCGGTGATCGCCTTCCCGATGGTCCTGGCGGCGATCGTCTACATCACCTGGGTCGCGCTCACCTTCAAGAAGCACGGCTTCGTCGGCTTCTTCAAGAACGTCACGGGCTACGACAAGTCGCTCGGTGCCGTGCTGCCGCTCGTCATGGTCATCGAGTTCTTCTCGAACCTCCTGGTGCGCCCGTTCACGCACGCCGTGCGACTGTTCGCCAACATGTTCGCCGGCCACCTGATGCTGGTCATGTTCACCGTGGCCTCCTGGTACCTGCTGAACAGCTGGCTCGTCGTGGGCGCCGGTGTGTCGTTCATCATGACGATGGCCATGATCTGCTTCGAGCTCTTCGTGCAGGCCGTCCAGGCGTACGTGTTCGTCCTCCTGGCCTGCTCCTACATTCAGGGTGCTCTCGCCGAGCACCACTGAGCCACACCGCACCCAACCCCCTGGTCGTCCGGTGGCCAACCCCCACCGGTCCATGAAAGAGAAGGAAGAACCGGCATGTCCGCTCTTGAGACCCTCGCCGCCACCACTGGTGTCCACGGTTCCGTCGGCTCCATCGGCTACGGCCTCGCGGCCATCGGCCCCGGCATCGGCGTCGGCATCATCTTCGGCAACGGCACCCAGGCCCTGGCCCGCCAGCCCGAGGCCGCCGGTCTGATCCGTGCCAACCAGATCCTGGGCTTCGCCTTCTGTGAGGCGCTCGCCCTCATCGGCATCGTTATGCCGTTCGTGTTCGGTAAGTAATCACCTTCTTACTGACACGAACCGACGAAAGGCACTGATGTGATCGCCAACCTGGTACAGCTGGCGGCCGAGGAGACGGAGCAGAACCCGCTCCTCCCGGCCGGTCCCGAGCTGCTCGTCGGCACCATCGCCTTCGCCATCGTGTTCTTCTTCTTCTGGAAGAAGCTGCTTCCGAACATCAACAAGGTTCTGGAGGAGCGTCGCGCGGCGATCGAAGGCGGCATCGAAGAGGCCGACGCCATGAAGGTCGAGGCCCAGAGCGTGCTGGAGCAGTACAAGGCTCAGCTCGCCGAAGCCCGGCACGAGGCCGCGCGGCTGCGCCAGGAGGCGCAGGAGCAGGGCGCCGCCCTCATCGCCGAGATGCGCGCGGAAGGCCAGCGGCAGCGTGAGGAGATCATCGCCGCCGGTCACGCGCAGATCGAGGCCGACCGCAAGGCCGCCTCGCAGACCCTGCGGCAGGACGTCGGCAGGCTCGCCACCGAGCTGGCCGGCAAGCTCGTCGGCGAGTCCCTCGAGGACCACGCCCGGCAGAGCCGCGTGATCGACCGCTTCCTCGACGAGCTCGAGGAGAAGGCCGAGGCCGCGCGATGAACGGAGCGAGCCGCGAGGCCCTGGCAGCCGCACGCGAGCGTCTCGACGCGCTGACGGACGCAACGTCCGTGGACGCGGCGCAGCTCGCCGACGAGCTGGCCGCCGTCACCGCGCTGCTCGACCGCGAGGCGTCGCTGCGCCGGGTCCTCACCGACCCGGCGCGGGCCGGCGAGGCCAAGGCAGGGCTGGCCCAGAGCCTGCTCGGCGGCCAGGTCGGCGGGCCGGTCGTGGACCTGCTGTCCGGCATGGTGCGCTCGCGCTGGTCGCAGTCGCGCGACCTGGTCGACGCGCTGGAGGAGCTGGCGAACCTCGCCGACCTCACCGCCGCCGAGAAGGCGGGCGCGCTGGACGACGTCGAGGACGAGCTGTTCCGGTTCGCCCGGATCGTCTCCTCGAACACCGAGCTGCGCGCCGCGCTCACGGACCGTGCCGCCGGCACCCCGGCCAAGATCGAGCTGCTGCACCGGCTGCTCGGCGGTCGCGCCGACGTCGCGACCGAGCGTCTGGTCACGCGTCTTGTGACCGCGCCGCGGGGACGTAGCCTGGAATCGGGAATCGAGTCCCTGTCCAAGCTGGCCGCCGCCCGCCGTGACCGCCTGGTCGCCGTGGTCACCTCGGCGGTCCCGCTGAGCGACACCCAGAAGCGGCGCCTCGGTGCCGCACTGGCGGGGCTCTACGGCCGCCAGATGCACCTCAACCTGGACGTCGACCCCGAGGTCGTCGGAGGGATCCGGGTGCAGGTCGGTGACGAGGTCATCAACGGTTCGATCGCGGACCGACTCGAGGACGCCGGCCGCCGCATGGCGAGCTAGCACAACTCCACAAGCAGTACTACGGCCCGGGTTGGGCCGTGCAGAGGATGCAGAGTTTCTGGGGGGCGCCCCCAGAACCCCCACAGAAACTTCGGGCCCAACAAGGAGAGCAGGGAACCCAGATGGCGGAGCTCACGATCCGGCCGGAGGAGATCCGGGACGCGCTGGAGAACTTTGTCCAGGCGTACAAGCCGGACGCGGCCTCGCGCGAGGAGGTCGGCACTGTCACGTTCGCCGGTGACGGCATTGCGAAGGTCGAGGGCCTGCCCTCGACCATGGCCAACGAGCTGCTGAAGTTCGAGGACGGCACCCTCGGCCTCGCCCTCAACCTCGAGGAGCGGGAGATCGGTGCCATCGTCCTCGGCGAGTTCAGCGGCGTCGAGGAGGGCCAGCCGGTTCAGCGCACCGGTGAGGTGCTCTCCGTGGCCGTCGGCGAGGGCTACCTCGGCCGCGTCGTCGACCCGCTCGGCAACCCGATCGACGGCCTCGGCGAGATCGAGACCGAGGGCCGCCGCGCCCTCGAGCTGCAGGCCCCCACGGTCATGCAGCGCAAGTCGGTGCACGAGCCGATGGAGACGGGCTACAAGGCCGTCGACGCGATGACCCCGATCGGCCGTGGCCAGCGTCAGCTGATCATCGGTGACCGCCAGACCGGCAAGACCGCCCTGGCGATCGACACGATCATCAACCAGCGCGACAACTGGCGCACCGGCGACCCGAAGAAGCAGGTCCGCTGCATCTACGTCGCCATCGGCCAGAAGGGCTCCACCATCGCCGGCGTCCGCCGCGCGCTGGAGGAGAACGGCGCGCTGGAGTACACCACGATCGTCGCCGCCCCGGCGTCCGACCCGGCCGGCTTCAAGTACCTGGCGCCCTACACCGGTTCCGCCATCGGCCAGCACTGGATGTACCAGGGCAAGCACGTCCTGATCATCTTCGACGACCTGTCGAAGCAGGCCGACGCCTACCGCGCCGTGTCCCTGCTGCTGCGCCGTCCGCCGGGCCGTGAGGCCTACCCGGGCGACGTCTTCTACCTGCACTCCCGCCTGCTGGAGCGCTGCGCCAAGCTCTCCGACGACATGGGTGCCGGTTCCATGACCGGTCTGCCGATCGTCGAGACCAAGGCCAACGACGTCTCGGCGTTCATCCCGACCAACGTCATCTCCATCACCGACGGCCAGTGCTTCCTGGAGTCCGACCTGTTCAACGCCGGTCAGCGTCCGGCCCTGAACGTCGGTATCTCGGTCTCCCGCGTCGGTGGCTCCGCCCAGCACAAGGCGATGCGCCAGGTCTCCGGCCGTCTGCGCGTGGACCTCGCCCAGTTCCGTGAGCTGGAGGCGTTCGCCGCCTTCGGTTCCGACCTGGACGCCGCGTCGAAGGCGCAGCTGGAGCGTGGTTCGCGCATGGTCGAGCTGCTCAAGCAGAACCAGTACGAGCCGATGGCCACCGAGGACCAGGTCGTCTCCATCTGGGCCGGCACCAACGGCCGTATGGACGACGTCCCGGTCGCCGACATCCGCCGCTTCGAGAAGGAGCTCCTCGACTACCTGCACCGCAAGGAGCAGGGTCTGATGACCTCCATCAAGGAGGGCGCCAAGATGTCGGACGACACCATCCAGGCGATCGACGACGCCGTCGCGGAGTTCAAGAAGCAGTTCGAGACCTCGGACGGCAAGCTGCTCGGCGAGGACACCCCGGCCGCAGCCGCCAAGTGACGTAAGGAAGGGACCTGACTCATGGGAGCCCAGCTCCGGGTCTACAAGCGTCGCATCCGATCCGTCAGCGCGACCAAGAAGATCACGAAGGCGATGGAGATGATCGCCGCCTCGCGCGTCGTCAAGGCGCAGCGCAAGGTGGCGGCCTCCACGCCGTACGCGACCGAGCTGACGCGCGCGGTATCGGCGGTCGCCACGGGGTCGAACACCAAGCACCCGCTGACGACGGAGTCGGAGAACCCGACCCGTGCCGCGGTCCTGCTCCTCACGAGCGACCGCGGCCTGGCCGGCGCCTTCAACTCCAACGCCATCAAGACGGCGGAGCAGCTGACCGAGCGGCTCGAGCGCGAGGGCAAGCAGGTCGACACGTACATCGTCGGCCGGCGCGGTGTGGCCCACTACAACTTCCGCGAGCGCAAGATCGCGGAGTCGTTCACGGGCTTCACCGACGACCCCTCGTACGCGGACGCCAAGAAGGTCGCGGCCCCCCTGATCGAGGCCATCGAGAAGGACACCGCGGACGGCGGCGTGGACGAGCTGCACATCATCTACACGGAGTTCGTGTCGATGATGACGCAGACGGCGCTCGGCGCCCGTCTGCTGCCGCTCAGCCTCGACGACGTGGCGAAGGAGGCGGCGCCGAAGGGCGACGAGATCCTGCCGCTGTACGACTTCGAGCCCTCGGCGGAGGACGTCCTCGACGCCCTGCTGCCGCGCTACGTGGAGAGCCGTATCTACAACGCGCTGCTCCAGTCGGCCGCCTCCAAGCACGCCGCCACGCGGCGTGCGATGAAGTCGGCCACCGACAACGCCGGGGACCTCATCGAGAGCCTCACCCGGCTTGCCAACGCGGCCCGCCAGGCCGACATCACCCAGGAAATCAGCGAGATCGTCGGTGGCGCGAGCGCCCTGGCCGACGCGACCGCGGGGAGTGACTACTAATGACCACCACTGTTGAGACGGCCACGGCGACGGGCCGCGTCGCGCGGGTCATCGGCCCGGTCGTCGACGTGGAGTTCCCCGTCGACGCGATCCCGGACATGTACAACGCCCTCCACGTCGAGGTCTCCGACCCGGCGAACGCGGGCGAGAAGAAGACGCTGACCCTGGAGGTCGCCCAGCACCTGGGCGACGGCCTGGTCCGCACGATCTCGATGCAGCCCACCGACGGTCTGGTCCGCCAGGCCCCGGTGACCGACACCGGCGCCTCCATCTCCGTCCCGGTCGGCGACTTCACCAAGGGCAAGGTGTTCAACACCATCGGTGACGTCCTGAACGTGGACGAGAAGTACGCCGGCGAGCGGTGGCCGATCCACCGCAAGGCGCCGAACTTCGACCAGCTCGAGTCCAAGACCGAGATGTTCGAGACCGGCATCAAGGTCATCGACCTGCTGACCCCGTACGTCAAGGGCGGCAAGATCGGTCTGTTCGGCGGCGCCGGCGTCGGCAAGACGGTGCTCATCCAGGAGATGATCTACCGCGTCGCCAACAACCACGACGGTGTCTCCGTGTTCGCCGGTGTCGGTGAGCGCACCCGTGAGGGCAACGACCTCATCCAGGAGATGTCCGAGTCAGGCGTCATCGACAAGACCGCGCTGGTCTTCGGTCAGATGGACGAGCCGCCGGGCACCCGTCTGCGGGTGGCCCTCGCGGGTCTGACGATGGCGGAGTACTTCCGCGACGTCCAGAAGCAGGACGTGCTGTTCTTCATCGACAACATCTTCCGCTTCACCCAGGCAGGTTCCGAGGTCTCCACGCTGCTCGGCCGTATGCCGTCCGCGGTGGGCTACCAGCCGAACCTGGCCGACGAGATGGGTCTGCTGCAGGAGCGCATCACCTCGACCCGCGGTCACTCGATCACCTCGATGCAGGCGATCTACGTCCCCGCCGACGACCTGACCGACCCGGCCCCGGCCACCACGTTCGCCCACCTCGACGCGACGACGGTTCTGTCCCGTCCGATCTCGGAGAAGGGCATCTACCCGGCCGTGGACCCGCTGGACTCCACGTCCCGCATCCTGGACCCGCGCTACATCTCCGCGGACCACTACAACGCGGCCATGCGCGTCAAGACGGTCCTGCAGAAGTACAAGGACCTCCAGGACATCATCGCGATCCTCGGTATCGACGAGCTCGGCGAGGAGGACAAGCTCGTCGTCCACCGGGCCCGCCGTGTGGAGCGCTTCCTGTCCCAGAACACCCACGTCGCCAAGCAGTTCACCGGCGTCGACGGGTCGGACGTGCCGCTGGACGAGTCGATCGCCGCGTTCAACGCGATCATCGACGGCGACTACGACCACTTCCCGGAGCAGGCGTTCTTCATGTGCGGTGGTATCGAGGACCTGAAGAAGAACGCCAAGGAGCTGGGCGTCTCCTGACGGTCGCCTGTGGCGGGCTCGAACCGGGCCCGCACAGGTACCGCCTCTTGGTGAGAGGGGTGGAGAGGCGTCTCGCGGGCTTGCCCGCGGGGTGCGGTCCGCCCCTCTCCGTACGCCTACTAGAATTCAGACCAACACCCGGCGACCGCCGGGTGGTGACCCGAGGAGCCACCCTTGGCTGCTGAGCTGCATGTCGAGCTGGTCGCTGCCGACCGCCAGGTCTGGTCCGGCGAGGCCACCCTGGTCGTCGCGCGCACCACGTCCGGCGACATCGGCGTCATGCCCGGTCACCAGCCGCTTCTCGGTGTGCTGGAGTCGGGCCCGGTGACCATCCGTACGAGTGATGGTGGAACGGTCGTCGCCGCGGTGCACGGCGGTTTCATCTCGTTCGCGGACAACAAGCTGTCGTTGCTGGCCGAGGTCGCCGAGCTGTCGGACGAGATCGACGTCCAGCGCGTCGAGCGGGAGCTCGAGCGCGCGAAGGCGGAGGACGACGCCGTCGCCGAGCGGCGCGCGGATGTCCGCCTGCGGGCGGCACAGGCGGCGCGCTGACCGGGGGTACCTCCCAGGCCGTCTAGGCTCTGGGGGAGCGCTTGCTAGACGTGACTCAGCCGCGGTCGGCCCGGAGTGATCCGGTGCCGGCCGCGGCTGAGGCAAATCCGGGTGTTTTTTCCGTTCCGTTACCTAGGAGACGAGGAGGTCGGTGTCGATGGTCCTCGCTCTGAGCGTGTGCGGAGTGGTCGTGGCACTCGTACTGGTGGGGCTGTTCGTCTTCGGCCTCAGGCGCCGCCTCATCCAGCGCTCCGGCGGCACCTTCGACTGCAGCCTGAGGTGGAACGTCCCGGAGGAGCCCGACACCAGCGGCAAGGGCTGGGGATACGGCATCGCCCGCTACAACGGCGACCGCATCGAATGGTTCCGCGTCTTCTCCTACGCGCCGCGCCCGCGCCGCGTCCTGGAGCGCTCGGCGATCGAGGTGGCCGGCCGACGGGATCCCGAGGGCGAGGAGGAGCTGGCGCTGCTCTCCGACGCGGTGGTCCTCGCCTGTCACCACCGGGGCACCCGTCTGGAGCTCGCGATGAGCGAGGACGCGCTGACCGGTTTCCTGGCGTGGCTCGAAGCCGCACCTCCCGGACAACGGGTGAACGTGGCGTGACCACGTTCACCCTCCCCCGAACGCATTGCGGGGGAGGGCGAACGTCGTCCGAGACCCTTCGGTCAGGTTTACGAAAGGCCGTTGCTGAGGGCGCTCACCAGCTCACCGTTGCTGGTGTCCCCGCTGAACTCCCAGAAGAAGGCGCCGCCGAGACCCTGGTTCCTGGCCCATGCCATCTTCGTCCCGATGGTGGCCGGGGTGTCGTACGACCACCAGTTGCTGCCGCAGTGCGCGTACGCCGTCCCCGCGATGGTGCCGGTGGCCGGGCAGGACGTCTTGAGCACCTTGTAGTCCTCGATGCCCTGCTCGTACGTGCCGGCCGCCGGGCCCGTGGCCGAGCCGCCCGGTGCGTCCTGGGTGACGCCGGTCCAGCCGCGGCCGTAGAAGCCGATGCCGACGAGGAGCTTCTTGGCGGGCACACCGATCGCCTTGTACTTGGCGATCGCGTCGGCCGTGGTGAAACCGGCCTTGGGGATGCCGCTGTACGACGTGAGCGGGGAGTGCGGGGCCGTGGGGCCCTGTGCGTCCCAGGCGCCGAAGAAGTCGTACGTCATCACGTTGTACCAGTTCACATAGCTCGCGGCGCCCGCGTAGTCGGCGGCATCGATCTTGCCGCCGGCGGAGCCGTCGGCCGTGACGGCGGCGGTGACCAGGGCGGAGGAGCCGAACTTGGCGCGCAGCGCGGCCATCACGTTCCTGAAGGCCGCAGCGCCGCTGGTGTCGCAGGACAGGCCGCAGGCGTTCGGGTACTCCCAGTCGATGTCGATGCCGTCGAAGACGTCGGCCCAGCGGGGGTCGTGCACCAGGGCGTAGCAGGACTGGGCGAAGCCCGCCGGGTCCTTGGCGGCGTCCGCGAACCCGCCGGACCAGGTCCAGCCGCCGAAGGACCACAGCACCTTGAGGTGCGGGTACTTGGCCTTCAGCTCCCGCAGCTGGTTGAAGTTGCCGCGCAGCGGCTGGTCCCAGGTGTCGGCGACACCGCTGACGGACTGGTCGGCGGTGAACGCCTTGTCGTAGTCGGCGTAGGAGTCGCCGATCGCGCACTTGCCGCCGGTGACGTTGCCGAAGGCGTAGTTGATGTGCGTGATCTTGGACGCGGACCCGGAGGTCACCAGGTTCTTGACGTTGTAGTTGCGGCCGTAGATGCCCCACTCGGTGAAGTAGCCGAGCTTGACCGTGTCGCCGGTGGTCGGGGGTGTGGTGGTGCCCCCGGTGGTGTGCACGGCGACCGCGCCGCTGACCGGACCCGTCTGACCGGCGGTGTCACGGGCCTGGACGGTGTAGGAGTAGTCGGTGCCGGCCGTCAGGCCGGTGTCCGTGTACGAGGTGGCCGTCACGGTGGCGACGGTCTTGCCGTCGCGCAGGACGTCGTAGTTCTTGACGCCCTTGTCGTCGGTGGCGGCGCTCCAGCTGAGCTTCACCGAGGTGTCCGTGATGCTCGAGGCGGTGGGGGTGCCGGGCGCGGAGGGCGGGTTGTCGCCGGGGACGGTCGTGCCGCCGTCACAGCTGCCGCCGTTGAGCTTGCAGTTGGACGGTGAGCCGGAGCCGCTGCCGTTGAAGCCGAAGGAGACGGAGGCGCCGGGGGCGAGGGTGCCGTTGTAGGACTTGTTCCTGGCCGTCCAGTGGGTGCCGGAGCTGGTGACGTCCGCGTCCCACGCCGAGGTGACGGACGTGCCGGTGGGGAAGTCCCACTCCACGGTCCAGGAGTTGATGGTCGTGGAGCCGGTGTTCTGCACCGTCCACTTGCCCTCGAAGCCGGTGCCCCAGTCCTGCGTCTTGGCATAGGTGGCGGTGGCGGTCGAGGCGGCCTGGGCGGGGCCTGCGGCGAGTCCGACGAGACCGGCCAGCGGGAGCAACAGGGTCGCGAACCCTGCCGCGGCTCTGTGTCTGAAGCGCATGCTGCGCCTCCCTGTCTTGGGGATGGGGAGTGGTGGGCATGACTGAGCCTTCACGCCCACGGTGCCGCGAGAATAGAAAGGTCTGGACCAGAGGTCAATAGGTCTGGACCACTGTGCCGATCGGCGTGCTAGATCCCCAATTCCTGCGCCAGGACGGCCGCTTGGACCCGGCTGCGCAGCTCCAGCTTGCCGAGGAGACGACTGACGTGGGTCTTCACGGTGGCCTCGGCCATGTTCAGACGCCCGGCGATCTCGGCGTTGGACAGCCCCTCACCGAGGCACGACAGCACGTCGCGCTCGCGCCGGGTGAGGGCGTCCAGGACGCCCGGATCGGTTTTGGGCTCCCGGGCCGGCCCGGCGGCGAACTCCGCGATCAGGCGTCGCGTCACCGCAGGAGCGATCAGCCCCTCGCCGCGCGCCACCGTCCGCACGGCGTCGATGAGGTCCCTCGCCTCCGTGTTCTTCAGCAGGAAGCCGGCCGCGCCGGCCCGCAGCGCGCCGAAGACGTACTCGTCCAGGTCGAAGGTGGTCAGGACGAGAACGTCGGCGAGTTGCTCCTGGACGACCTGCCGGGTCGTGGACACCCCGTCGAGTTTCGGCATCTGCACATCCATCAGAACGACATCCGGCCGTAGTTCGCGGGCGAGCGCCACCGCCGCCTCGCCGTCCGCGGCCTCCCCCACCACCTCGATGTCGGGCGCGCTGCGCAGGATGAGGACCAGCCCTGCGCGTACGGCGGACTGGTCCTCGGCGACCAGGACGCGGATCATGCGGGATCTCCTTCGGTGACGGGGAGAGCGGCACGTACGGTCCACCAGGAGCCGTCGGGACCCGCCTCGAACGTGCCGCCCAGTAACGCGGCGCGCTCCCGCATCCCGGCGAGCCCGGAACCGGAACCGGGGGCGCGCGGGCCGTCCGCGTGACCGTAAGGGCTGACCACGCGGATGTCGAGCACGCCGTCGCGCTGGGCGAGACGCACGGTGACCCTGCCGGGGCCGGCGTGCTTGAGGGCGTTGGTCAGCGACTCCTGGACGATCCGGTACGCGGCCAGCTCCACAGGTGCCGGGACTTCCTCGTGAGCGGAGTCGAGCGAGACGTCGAGCCCGTTCGTGCGGGCGGCGTCGACCAGGGAGGCGAGCCCGTCGAGCGTGGGGGTCGCGGCGGGTTCCCGGCCGGCGCCGCCGTCCCGCAGGACGCCGATCAGTCGCCGCATCTCCTCCAGACCGGCCACGCTGTTCTCACGGATGACGGCCAGGGCATCCCGGGAGGTCTGCGGGTCGTCCAGGGACAGCGCGGCCGTCGAGTGGATGGCGATCGCGGACAGGTGGTTGGCCACCATGTCGTGCAACTCCCGTGCCATGCGTGCCCGTTCCGCGGTGACGGCCTGCGCGCGGTCCATCTCGGCGAGCAGGGCGGTCTGTTCGGCACGCAGCCGGGCCGCTTCGGCGGCGTCGCGGTGGTTGCGGACGACCCAGCCGGTGGCGGCTGGGGCGAGCGCGACGATGCCGACGCCCACGCCGATCAGCATGCTTTCGGGGACGCGCCAGACGGCGAGGGGGACCAGAGCGCCGATGACGGTGAGGAGCCCGGTGACCCACGGCAGGCGGCGGGCGGAGGCGGGGGTGCCGTAGAGGACGGCCGCGTACATGAGGTCCGTGAACATCACGACGGTGACCACGCTGCCCCGGGTCACCGTGTCGGCGACCAGCGCGGCGGTGCCGATCAGCAGGGCCGCCTTGGGCCGGGTACGGCGCAGCAGCTCGCAGCCGGCCGTGACGACGAGCGGCACGAGCACCGCCCAGAGCGCCGGCCACAGCACGAGACCGTCCTGCGCCGTGCGGGGAGTGAGCCCGACGCCCCACAGCAACAGTCCCCCGAGCAACCCGCCCGCGGCGATCCGCACGTCGTCACGGTGCGGGCGGGGGAGTCGTACGGACATGGGTCCATCCAACACGGGTCGCGGGCCGACCGCGTGGTCCCCGGGAACGGTCCCGGACTGCATCTTTCGATGTACCGCGACCTCGTCACCGCCGACGACGACCAGCACGCCGCGGCACCCGACGCTGGTGGGATGAGCGAGGGGAGTCAACCGTGATAGTCGGATTGGTCGTTGCCTGCGAGGTCGGCTTCTGGGTGCTGCTGGCGGCGGGCCTCGCCGTCCGGTACCTGCTGAAGTGGCGCCGCACCAGCGTGGCGTTGCTGCTGTGCGAGCCGCTACTGGAGGTCGTGCTGTTCGTCGCGACCGCGATCGACCTGAGGAGCGGGGCGAGGCCGAGCTGGGAACACGGGCTGGCGGCGCTGTACATCGGCTTCACCATCGCCTACGGGCACCACACGATCCGGTGGCTGGACGGTCACGCGGCCCACCGCCTCGCGGGCGCCCCGCCCCAGCCGAAGCCGCCCAGGTACGGCCTGGCACGCGCCGCACACGAGGGCAGGCTGTGGCTGCGCACGCTGCTCGCAACGACCGTGGCCTGTGCGCTGCTGCAGGGCGCGATCTGGTATGTGGGCTCTCCCGCGTCCCTGAGGGACTGGCAGTACGCGGCCCTGCGCGCCCTCGGCATCCACGGGCTGATCGCCGTCACGTACCTGCTGTGGCCGAAGAAGGCCCCCGCCCAAGAGAGGCGGACGGCGACCGGACGCTGATCCGGCTGGTGCGGGAGACGGGCGCACGTGGGCCATGGACGACTTCTCCTCCGCATCCCGGACGAGGCGGCGGACGCATTGCTCGCATGCAGGGCGTTGCCGACACTCGCCGAGGAAGGCGCCGCGCCGCGTGCGACCCTGGCTGACGTGCCCGCGGACATGTCCACAAGCTCTGACCCGTCGGTTTGACCCCTGCCGCCCCGGACGCCGACGCCGCCCTCTCACCGGAGCGCCGTACGCTGATCCGGCGACAGGCGGTCCAGGGAGGGCGCATGAGTGACGCGGTCGGGGCGGTGCTGGTCGTGGACGACGACGCGGCCATCCGCCGTTCGCTGGAGCGCGGTCTCAGGCTCAGCGGTTTCCGGGTGCGGACCGCCGAAGGCGGGGCCGAGGCGCTCGCCGTCATCCGGGACGCACCCCCCGACGTTCTGGTACTCGATGTGTCGATGCCCGGTATGAGCGGCATCGAGGTGTGCACCCGGCTCCGTGACGACGGCCAGGACCTGCCCGTGCTCATGCTCTCCGCGCTCGACGAGACCGCCGACCGCATAGCCGGCCTCCAGGCGGGCGGCGACGACTACCTCGTCAAACCCTTCGCCCTCCAGGAACTCGTCCTCAGGCTGCGCGCCCTGCTGCGCCGCCGCCCGCCCGCCGACCGGGACGTGCTGCGCGTGGCGGACCTGGTGATCGACCCGGCGGCGCGCACCGCCCACCGCGACGGCCGCCCCCTGGAGCTGACCCGGCGCGAGTTCGAACTCCTCGAGGTGCTGGCCCGCAACACCGGCCTCGTCCTCACCCGCGACCAGCTCCTGGAACGCGTATGGGGCTACGACTTCGACGTCCGCACCGACGCCGTCGACACCTTCGTCAGCTATCTGCGGCGCAAGCTGGAGGCGCAGGGACAGTCCCGGTTGATCCACACCGTGCGCGGGGTGGGCTTCGTCCTGAGGGACCAGCCGTGAGACTCTCGACCCGCATCGGGCTCGCCGTGGGACTCACCGTCCCGCTCCTCGTGCTGGCCTCCGGCTGGCTGCTGCTGCGCATGGTCGCCCGCGACCTGCACCAGGAGGAGGACCGCCATCTGCGCAGCCGGGCCGCCGCCGTCGCCCCGGACGCGCGCTCCCTGCTGCGCGCGGCCGCCGCCGGCCGGGCCAAGGCCGCCGACACCCGGGAACGCCGGCTCTACACCGCCGCCCTCGACGTCGGCGTACGCGTCGTCGGCCCGGACGCCACCTTCAGCGGCGGACCCCAGCCCGACACCTCGGTCGCCCTGCCGGCCGAGGCCACCGCGCCGGTCACCGTCCGGGACGCGGGGCGCAGCTGGCGAGCCCTGTCCAAACCGATCGAGGGCCCCCAGGTCTCCGGCACCCTGTGGGTCTTCCAGCCCGACACCGCCGACCGCACCCAACTCCGCCTCGTACGGCACCGCGTCGTCATGACCGCCCTGCTCGCCGCGCCCCTGTCCGGCCTGCTGGCCTGGGGCCTGGCCACCGGCGCCACCGGCCCGCTGCGCCGCCTCGGCCGCCGCACCGCGGGCCTCGACCCGCGCACCAGCACCGCCCGGCTGCGCCACGAGCCGACCGGAGTGAAGGAGGTCGACGAACTCGCGGCCACCCTGCGCACGGTCCTCGCCCGCTACGACGAACAGGCCGCCCGCACCGCCGAGGCCCTGGACACCGCCCGTTCCTTCTCCGCCGCCGCCTCGCACGAACTGCGCACCCCGCTGATGAGCATGGGCACCAACCTCGACATCCTCGCCGACCACCCGGACCTGCCCGAGCCGGACCGCACGGAGGTCCTCACCGACCTGCGCCGCGAGCACGCCAGGCTGCTCGGACTGCTGGTGATGCTGCGTGAGCTGGGGCGAGGAGACCTGGTGGAGGCGGAGGCGTTCCGCACGGTCGATGTGACGGAAGCCGTGGACGCGGCGGTCGCCGAGGCCCGCCGCCGTGCCCCGGACGCCCGCGTCACCTCGAGCGCGCAGCCGGGGCTCACCGTGCACGGCTGGGAGCCCGGACTGCGGCTGCTGCTCGACAACCTGCTCGCCAACGCGCTGGCCCACGGACGGGACGGGCAGGGCAGGGCGGCCGTGACGGTCGGCGCGCGGGACGACGGTCAGGAGGTGGTGATCACGGTGGACGACCGGGGGCCCGGGGTCCCGGCCGAGTCCCGCGCCCGGATCTTCGAACGGTTCCAGCGGGGGCCGGACAGTTCCGGCTCCGGGCTCGGCCTCACCCTGGTCGCGCAGCAGGCGGCGCTGCACCGGGGGAGCGTCATGGTGACGGACGGCCCGGACGGGGCGGGGGCGCGCTTCGAGGTACGGCTGCCCAGGGCGGGTGGGGCGCTGCCCGAACGGCGGGACTGGCTGATCGGTACAGCAGGGGCAAACCGGTCACAGAGTTCCCACAAAGACAGCTCCTAGCCTCCGGGGCGTCGGACGGACGACGGGCCGTCCGGGAACGGAGGAGGACATGGACGTACGACGACGGCGCACCCTGCTCGCGGGTCTGGCCACGGCCGTACTGCTGGTGAGCGGGGCCGGGGCGGCCGTGGCGGAGACGTCACCCGCGCCCGCGTCCGCGCACACGGCCGAGGCGGCGCCCAAGGGCGACGGGGCGAAGGCGCTGTGCAAGCGGGTGCCGAAGATCGACCGGCGCATCGACCGCGCGCTGAAGCGGCTGGAGGGCGGCGCCGACGTGCGCGGTTCCATCGCCCGGCTGCAGCAGCGCGTGGACAACGCGAAGAAGGCGGGGCACGAGGAGATCGCGACCTATCTCCAGGACCGGCTCACCTTCCGCAAGTCGCTGGTGACCACGCTGCAGCAGCGGCAGAAGGACCTGGCCGGGGTCAAGACGTGGTGCGCGGACAACGACAACGGCAAGGCGGCGAGCTGATGCGAGCGCTGCGGGCGGCCGCCCCCGTGGTGGCCCTGCTCGTGGGCCTCACCGCGGGCTGCGCACGGGACCACGGGACGGCGGCCACGCCGGTGAAGTCCGGTGGCCCGTCAGCGGCGCCGTCCGCTGCCTCCTCCGCGGCCCCGTCCGGGTTGGCGGACATGCAGAAGAAGGTGGCCGCCGCGGAGTCCGCGCTCACGCAGGCGGACCGGGACGCGGCCCAGGACGGCACCGGCCGCTGACCGGGTGGGGGCGCAGGCTCGGCGCTCCCACCCGGCCCGGCCGACGGGCGTCAGGGTCAGCGTTCGCCGCCGGGCACCCACAGCACGTCCCCGGTCTCCTTGTTCGCGTACCGGGCGAGAATGAACAGCAGGTCCGAGAGCCGGTTGAGATACGTGGCCGTCAGGGGGTTCATCACCTCGCCGTGGACCTCCAGCGCCGCCCACGTGGAGCGCTCGGCCCGCCGTACGACCGTGCACGCCTGGTGCAGCAGGGCGGCGCCGGGGGTGCCGCCGGGCAGGATGAACGAGCGCAGCTTCTCCAGGTCGGCCAGGAAGCGGTCGCAGTCCTCCTCCAGCCGGTCGATGTAGAACTGCTCCACCCTCAGCGGCGCGAACTCCGGGTTCTCGACCACCGGCGTCGACAGGTCCGCGCCCACGTCGAACAGGTCGTTCTGCACGCGGGTGAGGACCTTGACAAGTGCGTCGCCCAACCCGCCCAGCGCGATCGCGGTGCCGATCACCGCGTTCGCCTCGTTGGCGTCCGCGTAGGCGGCGATCCGCAGGTCGGTCTTCGGCACCCGGCTCATGTCCCCGAGATGCGTCGTGCCCTTGTCGCCGGTCCGCGTGTAGATGCGCGTGAGATTGACCATGCGACCAGCGTAGTTACGCTCCGGCCGTCCGGAACACCCGTGTGCCCACCGTCACGGCGAGCGCCGTGAGGCCGACGGCGACGACAACGCCGTAGAGCATGTGCGCGCTCGTGTACCGGCCGACGTAGGCGTCGCGCACCGCGTCCACCTCTCTTTCCAGGCGGGCGCCCCGGTCTTCAGGACGGGGGTGAGTGCACTTGCCCGCGTAGCGGGCAAGGTGGAGGAATCGCCGTTGTGCCGGTCACTCTCGCGGGTGATCTTGAGCGGAGGCGTGCTCGGGTCAAGGTGCCCGGCTGCGGCTGGGTCAGGTTCCGCCTCAGCGCCGAGGGCAAGGGCGCACAGCTGCCCGACGCGAAGACGTTCCGGGTCACCTTCCGTAACGGGCAGTGGCACATTGCGTTCGCAGTCATGCCTGAGCCGACCCCGGCGCCCGGCACGGGTGAGGTTATCGGCATCGACCGCGGTGTCACGATCACCGCTGCCCTGTCGGACGGCCGGAAGCTGAACTGCCCACAGCTGACTGTCAAGGAACGCGCCCGGATCCGAAAGTATGAGCGGCGGGCGGCCAGAGCGAAGAAGGACAGCCCCGAGAAGGCGGCCGCGTACGCGAAGGTCGCCAAGCTCAAGGCGCGGGAGGCGAACCGGCGCAAGGACTGGTGCGAGAAGACCAGCACCATGCTCGCCCGCTCCTATGGCCTGGTCCGGTTCGAGAAGCTGCACATCAAGAACATGACCCGCTCTGCGAAGGGAACCGTGGAGCAGTCCGGCAAGAACGTGGCGCAGAAGGCCGGCCTGAACCGGGCGGTACTTGCCCAAGGCTGGGGTCTGCTCCGGCGGCGCACGGAGCACAAAGCGTCAACAGATAGCGGAACGGGGACGACAAGGGGCAGGCGGCTGACCGGAGTCACCCCGCGTCCGCTCCACCATCCGCTGAGCGTTCTCCATGGTCAGGCTCCCGCACTGCGCTCACGGCTGTGGGCATCAGCCAGGAGGGGCAGGCCGACCTGGAGTAGGCGCTGCGGGAGGAGACCGGCCCGGCCGAGGGCGATCCGCTGCACAGCTGATGGTGCGTCAGGTCGGCTGGATGTGCAGCACCGCCGTGGCCGTCACCGGACGCGAGATGGTCAAGGGGCTCGATCCGCGCGAAGTGTCCCGTGAGGTCCTGGAACTTTTACATGACATCGAGGAGCTGTTGAGCGAGAAGGTGCTCAAGTACGCCGTCCGTGCCCCGGAATGACCTGTGCCGGTGTGACGTCCGTCATTTGAGACGTGACGCGCGTTACTAACCGGTCACACCGGCCCTCACGAGCGCTAGTGTCCGCCCGAGAGGCATACACGGAGAGCGCGTCAGGGGAGTCGCACAGTGACACGGAAGCTTGCCGTCATCGGGGCCGGACTCATGGGTTCCGGTATTGCCCAGGTATCGGCCCAGGCCGGCTGGGACGTCGTCCTCAGGGACGTCACGGACGACGCGCTGAACCGTGGCACGGACGCCATCAAGGCGTCGTACGAGAAGTTCGTGAGCAAGGGCAGGCTGGAGGCGCGTGACGCCGACGCGGCGCTCGCCCGCATCACAGCGACCACCGACCTCGACGCCGCCGCCGACGCGGACGTCGTCATCGAGGCCGTCTTCGAGAAGCTCGAGGTCAAGCACGAGATCTTCCGGGCGCTCGACAAGCTCGTACGCGAGGACACCGTGCTCGCGTCCAACACCTCCGCCATCCCGATCACCAAGATCGCGGCGGCCACCGAGCACCCGGAGCGCGTCGTCGGCGTGCACTTCTTCTCGCCGGTGCCGATGATGCAGCTCGTCGAGCTCGTCCGCGGCTACAAGACGAGCGACCAAACCCTGGCCACCGCCCGTGAGTTCGCCGAGTCCGTCGGCAAGACCTGTATCGTCGTCAACCGCGACGTCGCCGGTTTCGTGACGACCCGTCTCATCTCGGCACTCGTCGTCGAGGCCACCAAGCTGTACGAATCGGGCGTGGCCACCGCCGAGGACATCGACCTCGCCTGCAAGCTGGGCTTCGGCCACGCCATGGGACCCCTGGCCACCGCCGACCTCACCGGCGTCGACATCCTGCTGCACGCCACCAGCAACATCTACACCGAGACCCAGGACGAGAAGTTCGCTCCGCCCGAGCTGATGCGCCGGATGGTTGACGCGGGTGACATCGGCCGCAAGAGCGGGCAGGGCTTCTACACGTACTGACACCGCGGGCCCTCTCGGGGATCACCCTCCCGGGTGAATTCGGTATCGGTTCGCCAACGATCGGCAACCTGGCCGCTCTCCAGGCAGTCAGACGTTGCACAACCACAACGCGGAGTACACAGCGACGCACTCTCGGGGAGCGCATATGCACATCAGGGGCGACCACGCCGAGCTGGTCGTCGGGGGCCGCCTCGACGTCCACAGCGCGGCGGACGCCCGTACGGTCCTGCACTCGGCCGTCGACGACGGCGTCGGCGACCTGGTGCTCGACCTGTCCGAACTGGACTCCTGGGACGCCACCGGGCTCGGGGTGATCATGGGGGCCCACAGGCGGGCCGGGCGGTGCGGCCGGCGGCTGGTGCTGCGCGGTGTACCGCCGCAGATGCAGCGCCTGCTGGTGGCCACCCGGCTGCACCGGATCCTGGCCATCGAGGGCGGCATCGGGGTGGAGTCACTGCCCCGGGTCTGACCGGGCGGTGACCGGACGGCACGGGTTTCGGCGGCGCGACGCAGGTGACCCGGAGATCGGCCCGCAGGGGTGAACGCCGACGAAACGTGCGTCGCGCGCAATCCTCACGAGACTGTGATGTCTCGGACGGCGTGGTACCCCGGCCTGTCGGAGATACTGACCAAAGGTTTAGGGTTCGGCTGCCCGCCGCCCTCAGGCCCTCGAGCGGGCACCGGACCAGAAGCGACAGCGCAGTGTGCGGCAAGGCCGGGAGGGGCTCAGGCACACGACGCTTTTGGGGGGCTTGGACCTATGGACCCGAACAACCCGGGACCCGAGCAGTACGGCCGGGACGGCGCTGGTGACGCGCCCGGCCGGCGACCGCCGCGGGACCCCATCACACCCGACTTCGGACAGCCGGCACCGGCACTCGCCCGTACCGTCCAGCTCGTGACGGGCGACTTCCTGCTCACCGTCAACCCCGTCGACGGCAGCGAGATCGAGGTCTGCCCGCCCGGGGAGCGCCCCGCGCGCCCGGCCAAGTACACCGCTGACGAGCGCAGCGACCGCGACCGCGCCGCCAGGCCGCCCGTACCGCCCGGGCCCTCGCAGGCACGGCTGCCGCTGCTCGAGCGCCAGGAGGAGCGCGAGCGGCTGGTGCGGCTGCTCGCCCGCGGCCGCTCGGTCCGGCTCACCGGACCCTCCGGCTCCGGCCGCACCACGCTCCTCGACGTCGTCGCCGAGGACTGCGCGGATCTCGCGCCCGACGGCGTCGTACGCCTGACCGGCTATCGGCGCACCACCGGGGACCTGCTGTACGACCTCTTCGCCGCCGTCCACAAGGCGCCTCGGCACCGGCCCGACCGGGAGGAGCTGCTCGAGTGCGTCCGCGAGATCGGCGCCGTGGTCGTCCTGGACGACCTGGAGTTCGGCGGCAGCGCGCTCGACGAGCTGCTGGACGCCACACCCGAGTGTGCGTTCCTGCTCTCCGCCACGCCCGACGTGCCCGCGCCCTCCGCCGACTCGCATGTGGAGGAGGTCTTCCTCGGTGGGCTCGCCCGCGCCGGAGGCCTGGAACTCCTCGAACACGCCGTCGGCCGCGACCTCACCGAGGAAGAGGCCAACTGGGCGGGCGACCTGTGGTTCGAGTCCGAAGGACTGCCGCTGCGCTTCGTGCAGGCCGCGGCGCTGCTCAGGCAGCGCGACCGGCAGCGGGCCGACGAGGGCGCCGTCGACGAGTTCGGCGTCTTCCAGGACGTCGACGTCCCCATCGACGCGCCCTTCGACGCCGGGGACGGCCGTGACGTGCCGCTGCCGTCGCTCGCAGAGGCCGCCGCTCCCGCCCCGCTGCTCGCCTCCCGGCTCAGCGCCTCGGCGCGCGAGACGCTGAAGTTCGCGGTCGCGCTCGGAGGGGAGGTGCCGCACCAGACGCATCTGCCGGCCCTCGTCGACGACACCCACGCGGACGCGGCGCTCGCAGAGCTCGTCGGCTGCGCCCTGGTCTCCCCGGTCGGCTCCCGCTACCGGCTCGCGGCCGGAGTGCTGGCCCAGCTGGAGGCCGCCGGATACGCGACCGGCGCGGAGGAGTACGCGCTCAAGGCCGCCCGGCACTACTCCTGGTGGGCCGGGCACCCCTCGGTCACACCCGAGAGGGTCGCCGCGGAGGCCGACGCCGTACTGGCCGCGCTGACCGCGCTCGTTCCGGTCACTTCCCCCAAGCTCCCGACTTCGCTCGATCATGGAGGATCCTCCTCGCCCGCCGAGGGCGAGGACAGCCCGGCGGTGCTGCTGGCCCGGCAGGCGGCGCCCGCGCTGGCCGCGGGGCTGCACTGGGGTGCCTGGGAGCGGGCACTGCGCTCCGGCGCTGAGGCGTCCCGGCTGGCGGGCGAGGTCGGGGAGCAGGCCTACTTCCACCACGAGCTGGGCGTCCTCGCGCTCTGCGGCGGACAGCTCGACCGGGCCCGGGCCGAGCTCGAGGCGTCCATCGGGCTGCGCGGTGCCCTCGCCGACAAGCGCGGCACGGTCGCGGGGCGGCGCGCCCTCGCCCTGGTCGCCGACCGGTCCGGTGAGACGCCGCCCGGTGTGGAGCTGCCCGCGGAACCGACGCCGCCGACCGGCTTCCTGGTGCCCACCCCCTCCGACGACATGGGGACACTGCTCACCCGGCAGGCGCCGGCCCGCCCGTCCGGCGGCCTGCGCGGCGTGGCCAAGGGCACCCGGCGCAACCTGGTGGCCGCGGGCGCGGGCGCGGCGCTGGTCGCGGTGCTCGGCACGGTGGTGACGCTCGGCATGACGTCGAACAACGACGGCAACGCCCCGGCGGACCAGGTCCGCGTGGGCCCTTCGGCCAGCCAGGGCACGGACGGCGGCGGCCTGGGCGCGGACAAGGCGGGCGACAGCGGTTCGGGCGGCAAGGTCGGTTCGGGCTCGGTGGGCGCGGCGACGGCGAAGGCTCCCGGCGGGACCGGCACGCCCGGTACTACGGGCGGCCCGACGCCGGGCAGCACCGGTGACGTGCCGTCGGGCGACCCGACGGGGACGCAGGGGGCGACTCCTTCGAAGTCGACCTCGAAGCCGCCGTCGAAGTCGCCCACGACCAAGCCGCCGACGTCTTCGACCACGACGCCTCCGACGACTCCGACCACGACGCCTCCGACGACTCCGACCACGACGCCTCCGACCAACACGCCCACGACCACGCCCCCCGCGAACACGACGACCGCGAGTGGCCCGACTTCTAGCACCCCGTCCACAACGAGCAGCTCGGCCAGCGCCCCCACCGGCTCCAGCACCCCGAGCAGCACAGGCCCGGTGATGTAAAGCCCTGTCCACACCAGAGGGCCGAGTCCGCCTCCCGGACCCGGCCCCGCGTCGTCGTACCGCCCGTCAGAACAAGCGGAGCTTGTCGTCCTCGATGCCCCTCAGGGCGTCGTAGTCCAGTACCGCGCAGCTGATCCCGCGGTCCGTGGCCAGCACGCGGGCCTGCGGCTTGATCTCCTGGGCCGCGAAGATGCCGCGCACCGGTGCGAGGTGCGGGTCGCGGTTCAGGAGCTCCAGGTAGCGCGTGAGCTGTTCCACGCCGTCGATCTCGCCGCGCCGTTTGATCTCCACCGCCACGGTCTGCCCCTCGGCGTCCCGGCACAGGATGTCCACCGGCCCGATCGCCGTCATGTATTCGCGGCGGATCAGCGTGTAGCCCTCGCCGAGGGTCTCGATGCGGTCGGCGAGCAGTTCCTGGAGGTGCGCTTCCACGCCGTCCTTGATCAGCCCCGGGTCGACGCCGAGTTCGTGCGAGGAGTCGTGGAGGATCTCCTCCATCGTGATGATCAGTTTCTCGCCCGTCTTGTTGATCACGGTCCACACGCCCTCCTCGTCGCCCGAACCCTCCTTCAGCGTGCAGGGCGGCGACATCCAGTTGAGGGGCTTGTAGGCACGGTCGTCCGCGTGGATCGAGACGCTTCCGTCCGCCTTCACCAGGATCAGGCGGGGAGCGGAGGGGAGGTGGGCGGTGAGACGGCCCGCGTAGTCGACGGAGCACCGGGCAATGACGAGACGCATGGTCGGCAACGCTACTCGACGCCCCCGTCCGCACGCGATTCGGCCTTGAGCGAGCCGCCCCCGGGGCTTCTCCGTTTTTCCCGAGATGCCCCCGTTCGGCAATGGCTGGTTGTGTGCCCAGTGGGATTTCGCTGTGTTCGCATTTTCCTGGTGCCGCCATCGGCGGTTGCCTACCGTAGTAAACGGGAGGTCGCGGCGTATGTACTCAGCGTGTTCGATATCGCGAACTCCCTTACCTGTCCATCAACCCCTGTTGTCTCGGGGTGCGAGAGGAGAACCCATGTCGCTCGACGTCTCACCGGCCCTACTCGAACAGGCCGAGCGAGGCGAGGTCGATGAAGCGGACTTCGTCGACTGCGTCCGGACCTCCCTGCCCTACGCGTGGGAGATGATCAGCTCCCTGGTGGCCCAGCTGAAGGTGGACGGCGGTGATTTCGCCGACAACCAGACGCCCCCGCCGGACGAGCAGGCACGTGGACAGCTGCTGCGCGCACTCGCGAGCGACGCGATACGCGGCGCGTTGCAGCGGCACTTCGGAGTGCGCCTGGCATTCCAGAACTGCCACCGAGTGGCGGTGTTCCCGCTGGACTCCACGGTGGACGACACGCTGGCCCGCTTCACCTCGGTCCGCAGTCAGCTCCTCAACCAGTCACCGGAGCTGCGCGACTGCTGAGACCCGCCAAGTCGTACGGCTTGCCGCTCCGTACGCGGGAAGTACAGCGGTTCCGGAGCGGCAGGCTCCTGAGTGTGTGCCGAAGCGGCAGGCTCCCGCGTCCGTGACCCGCCCGGTGGGTTCAGCGGACGTGGGGGAGTACCTCGGCGCCCAGCCTGCGGACGTTCTCCACCGTCGCCGCAAGGTCGCCGGAGCCCTCGACGAGCAGCGCGAAGCGTGTGATGCCGGTCCGCTCGGAGGTCGCCGCGAGCCGGTCGGCACACAGCCGCGGGGTGCCCACCGGGTGCAGCCCGCAGAGCAGTTCGGTGTACGCGAGCGGGTCCCGCATGGCGCGGGCCCGCCCGTCCACCGTCACATGCGCGTCGAGCCCCTGTTTCAGCCAGCCTGGCATCGCCTTCGTCAGCGCCTCGACGGCGTCGGTGCGCCGGTCGGCGATCTGGCAGACACCGGCCGAGACATGGGCGGCGCCGGCGATCGCGTCGCCGTCGACTCCGGCCGCCTGCGCGTGGCTCCGCCACAGGGCGACCATGTCCGCCTTCTCCTCGTCCCCCACGTGCATGCCGAGCAGCATCGGCAGACCCCGCTCGGCCGCCAGCCGTACGCTCGCCGGCGAGGTGCAGGCGACGACGACCTCCGGGCCCTCGGTGTCCGTGAGCGACTCCGACGGGCGCGGGACGACCGGGACTTCACGGAAGGTGAATCGTTCCCCCGCAGCGGCCACGGACGGTTCGCGCAGCCAGCGCACCAACAGATCGAGTGATTCCGGGAAGCCCGTCTCGTACGCCTTCAGCCCCGTGCCGAACACCTCCAGGTCCACCCACGGTCCGCCGCGCCCCACGCCGAGCGAGAACCGCCCGCCGGAGGTGATGTGGAGGAGCGCGGCCTGCTCGCCGAGTGCGACCGGGTGCGCGGTGGGCAGGACGCTCACCGCCGTGCCGACCCGGATCCGGTGGGTGCGGCCCAGCAGGAGGGCCGCCAGCGTGATCGCCGACGGGCAGGTCCCGTACGGCACGAAGTGGTGCTCGGCCAGCCACACCGTGTCCAGGCCCGCCTCCTCGGCGGCCTCGGCCGACCGCACCGCGCGGTGCAGCGCCTCACCCTGGCCCTGTCCCGGAAACTGGGCCGCCAGTACAAAACTTCCAACGCGCATCGCACTTCCTGCTTTCCTGGCTCCGACGCGGAGCGCCCCCACGCGGCATAACTGCCTGACATGTGCCCAAGTCACGGGTTGCGGAGAGATTTGCGGATTGTCTGCCGAATCGGCCGGTGGGAGGGGGATCCGTGGAGTTGGTGACGTACGCGTACCCGTGTCGGCGCCGCGTAGGCTGGATACGGCCGCTGCTCCCTGTATAGCCCTGTGAGGTGTCCTGTGTCTCCGCGTCGCAACCGACCCAAGGGCCCAGGCTCGTCCGGCCGGAGCGCGGACGACGACAGGGAGCGGTACGGCGGCTGGCAGTCCACCGAGAGCTGGCAGGGCGAGGAGTGGAGCGTGCGCCATGTGGCGGGCGCGAGCGCCGAGGGCAAGACCTACCGGTGCCCCGGCTGCGACCAGGTGATCTCCTCCGGCGTCCCGCACGTGGTGGCCTGGCCCGAGTTCGCGGGGGTGGACGAACGCCGGCACTGGCACAAGTCCTGCTGGAACGCGAAGGACCGCCGCACCACGCGGGTGCAGCGGTCCCGAAACGCGCCGAAGTTCTGAGCCCGGGGCCTACACGTCCCGTCGCTCCAGCAGCAGCCAGGCGCCGGCGAAGGCGACGGCCGCGAGGCCGAGGACGATCCACACCGGCTCCCAGCCCGTGGGGCCCGAGCCGCCCAGGGAGTCCCCGTACAGGGCGCTGAGCTGGCTCGGGATCGAGTACTCCAGCAGGAACCTCTGCAGGCCCCGCATCGACTCCGAGAACAGGAACATCGCGATGACCAGCGGGGCGAGCACCAGGCCGATCATGATGGTGATGGCCCCCGCCGAGTGCCGGATGACGGAGCCCACGAACAGCGAGAGCAGGCCGAGCAGCGCCACGTACAGGCCGATGCCGACCGTTCCCTTCAGCCACTCCATGCCGGTGGGCTGGGCCAGGCCGTAGCTCCTCAGCATGGCGGTCTGGAGGATGCCGACGAGCAGCGCGGACACCGTCGTGATCACGAACGCCACGGCGAAGAAGACGATCGCCTTCGCCAGCAGCACCCTGGTCCGGCTCGGGCATGCGGTCATGGTCGTCCGGATCATCCCGGTGCCGTACTCGGAGGCGGTGGTCAGCACGCCGAGCGTGATGATGCAGATGCTGCCGGTCAGGACTCCGCCGATCCCGAGGCCCAGCGGTGAGTTGCCCTCGAGGCGGGCGTCCGACGCGGCGGCGATGGCGGCGAACAGCGTCCCGATCCCGATCATGAGGACCAGGAAGACACCCAGCGTCCACATCGTCGAGCGCACCGACCTGATCTTCGTCCACTCCGAGGCGATGGCGTGTCCGAGGTGGGTGCGCACGACCGGGATCGGCGAGGTGTAGGAGGGGTACGCGGAACCGGGCGCCGCCTGCCAGGTGGGCGCGGCCTGCGGCATGGGGGGCTGGGGCGTGCTCATCGGGCGTCCTCGGACTTGGTCGGGTCGGCAGCGGCGGGGGCGTCGGCGGCGGGTGCCTGCGCGGACGCGGCGGCGGGGGCCGGTGCCTGCTCCTGGGGCACCGGCTGCGCATAGGGGTTCGGCTGCTGCCCGGCGGGCGGTGCGGCCGGGGCGGTGTACGGCCCCGTGGGCGGCTGCCCGGGCTGCCCCTGCGGGGAGAACGGCTGTCCGCCCTGCTGCGGCGGCGGTGGGGCGTACCAGCCCGGCTGGCCCTGGCCCGGCACCGGGACCGGCGGCTGGACGCCGGGCGGCAGCGGCTGCATCAGGCCCGCCTTCTGGTCGATGCTCGAGCGGTAGTCGACGGCCGCCTGCGTCATCCGCATGTACGCCTCCTCCAGCGAGGCCTGGTGCGGCGACAGTTCCCACAGGCGTACGTCGGTGTCGTGCGCGATGCCGCTGATGCGGGGCAGCGGCAGCCCGGTGACGCGCAGCGCGCCGTCCTGCTCGGGCAGCACGTGCCCGCCCGCCTCGGTGAGCGCGGCCGTCAGCTTCTCCCGCTGCTGCGGCTCGGTGTCGGGGGTGCGTACGCGGGCGAAGTCGGCGGAGTTCGCGGAGATGAAGTCCTTGACGCTCATGTCGGCGAGCAGCTGCCCGCGCCCGATCACGATCAGGTGGTCGGCGGTCAGCGCCATCTCGCTCATCAGGTGGGAGGAGACGAAGACCGTACGGCCCTCCGCCGCGAGGGACTTCATCAGGTTGCGGACCCACAGGATGCCCTCGGGGTCGAGGCCGTTGACCGGTTCGTCGAACAGCAGCACCTGAGGGTCGCCGAGGAGCGCGGCGGCGATGCCGAGCCGCTGGCCCATGCCGAGCGAGAAGCCCTTGGACCGCTTCCCGGCCACCTCCTGCAGGCCCACGACGGCCAGCACCTCGTCCACGCGGCGGGCCGGGATGCCGGAGAGCTGGGCGAGGGACAGCAGATGGTTGCGGGCGGCCCGGCCCCCGTGCACGGCCTTGGCATCGAGCAGGGCGCCGACCTGGCGGGGGGCGTTGGGCAGCTTGCGGTACGGGTAGCCGCCGATCGTCACCGTCCCCGACGTCGGGTTGTCCAGGCCGAGGATCATCCGCATGGTTGTCGACTTGCCCGAGCCGTTCGGCCCGAGGAAGCCGGTCACGGCTCCCGGCCGCACCTGGAAGGAGAGGTTGTACACAGCGGTCTTGTCGCCGTAGCGCTTCGTCAGGCCGACTGCCTCGATCATGCTCCGCACCCATCGCAAGGTTCAGGACAGCGGGGCGCACGCCCCCCGTAAGGGTTAGGAGGATATCGGGGCGCTGACGGTTCCGCTCAAGGGCGGGTAAAACGACCCGTGGTCAGGCGTCGCGGCCTTTCGGCACGACATGGCCGCCGGCGAGCGCCGCGATCACCACACCGCCACGATCCCGAGGCCGCCCCAGGGCCCGTACGCGAGGGCCCGCACGCGAGGGCCCGTACGGGAGGTCGTCGCCGGCCGTGACGACGACCCGCACCATCCTGCTGCCGGCAGCGAGGTGCGGATCATGCCGGTGCTGTACTCGTTCCACCGGTGGACTCCCGGCCTCGAGCTCGATCATGCCGCCCGCGCCAGAACGGCGCAAAGCCCCCCGCCACTTGAGTGGCGGGGGGCTTCGCGGATGTTCAGACGCCGTACGGCCCGGTGTTACCGGGACTGCTGCGCCGGGACCCCGCGCGAGATCGGCTCGTCCTCGGCCGGCGTGCCGGTCGCGGCGACCGCGGCGCCCGTGAGCGTCGCCAGCATCTCGCGGACGTTGGTGAGCTGGGCGTTGATCGAGTCGCGACGGTTCGTCAGGGCCGCGAGCTCGCGCTCGGATTCGGAGCGGATGCGGTCGGCCTTGGCGTTCGCGTCCGCGACGATGTCCTCGGCCTGGCGCTGGGCCGTCTCCACCGTCTGGCGGGCACGACGGTCGGCGTCCGTACGCAGCTTCTCCGCCTCCAGGCGCAGCTGCTCGGCGCGGTGCTCGATCTCCGCGAGGCGCTTCTCCGCCTTGGCCTGACGCGAGGCGAGGTCGCGCTCGGACTGCTCACGCCGCTTGGCGAGGTTCGTCTCGAAGTCGGCGGCGGCCTGAGCGGCCTTGGCGCGGGTCTCCTCGAAGAGGGCGTCCGCCTCCTCGCGCTTGGACTGGGCGTCCTTCTGCGCCTCGGCGCGCAGCTGGGCCGCGTCGCTCTTGGCCTTCTCGACGATCCGGAGGCCCTCGTCCTCCGCCTTCGCCTTGCGGTCGGCGGCGAACGACTCCGCGTCGTTGCGCACCTGCTGGGCGGCCGACTCGGCGAGTTCGCGGTGCTGCTCGGCGGCGCGACGGGCCTCCTCGCGCAGGTCCTTGGCCTCTTCCTCGGCGAGGCGGAGGATCTTCTCGACGCGCGCGCCGAGACCCGCGTAGGACGGCTCCGCGTCGCTGACGGCGGCCTGGGCGTTCTGCGTCTCGAGGTGGAGCTCCTCGATGCGCTTCTCCAGGGCGGTGATGCGCGCGAGAGCACTGTCACGGTCGGAGACGAGCTTGGAGATCCGTTCGTCCACCTGAGCGCGGTCGTACCCACGCCGCACAAGCTCGAAGCCGTAGGGGGAAGTGTCGCTCATGGGGTTCCTGTCGAATGAGACCGGTGAGGTGATAGGGGAATCCTAGGGCGCAAAGCGGCGTGTCATCGAGCGGATGCGTGTTTGATCTGGAGAATGACACTCCTTTTGGGTGGCTGAGCCGCCGGGGGGCTTGCCAGGACCTGTGCACGGCGCCCCGGCAAGCATAGAACCCCGCTTCTGGCTAGCCTTCTGACGCCTTGCCACCCGAACGAGGTGCACCCACGGTGGCACCCGCCTTGACACCGGAGTCCTTGCCGGCGGACGGCGCCTCGAAGGACTCGAGCGCCTCCAGGACGTCCTGCACACGGGAGATCTCCGCGTTGATGTCCTCCCGCCGGCGCACCAAAATCTCCAGCTCCCGCTTGCCCTCCTCGACGGCCTTGCGGGCCTCACGGATCGCCTCCGCCTTGATCTGCTCGGCCTCGGCGACCAGCGTGGCCTTCTTCTGCTCGGCCTCCTTCAGCAGCCCCTCGGCCTTCTTGACGGCGGCGATACGGACCTTGCCCGCTTCGGAGTTGGCCTCCGACAGCAGCTCCTTCGCCTGCGCCTTGGCCTTCTCGAGCTGCTCCTCGGCGGCCTTGACCAGTGCGTCGCACCGCTCGCCCGCCGACTTCATCGCCTCGGCCGACTCGCGCCGCGCCCGCTCGTGCAGCTCCTCGATCTCGGCGGTGATGCGCTCGCGCAGCTCCTGAGCGCGCTCCCGGATCTGGGTGGCGTCCCGACGCGCGCCGACGAGGAGTTCGTCCGCGTCCGCCCGGGCCCGCTCCACCAGGGTGTTGCCCTCGACCGTCGCCTCGGAGACCAGACGGTCGGCCTCCGCGCGGGCGGCACCCACCATCGTGTCGGCCTGCGCCTCGGCGTCCGCGGTCGTCTTGTGGGCCGTCTGCTGGGCCTCCGTGAGGAGCTTGTCGGCCTCGGCGGCGGTCTCCGTGATGAGCTTGTCCACCTGCTCGGCCGCCTCGGAACGCCGCTTGTTGGCGTCCTTGCGGGCCTCGTCCAGGGTGCGCTCGGCCTCCTCGCGGGCCGCCGTCGTGATCCGCTCGGCCTCCGCTTCCGCGTCCGCCTTGACCCTCTCCGACTCGGTGCGGATCCGCTCGGCGTGCGCCTGCGCGGAGCCCACCGTCTCGGCGGCCTCGGCGCGCAGCCGCTCCGCCTCGTCGGTGGCGTCCGACAGCAGCTTCTCCGCCTTGGCCACGGACTCCGCGCGCACCCGCTCGGCCTCGGCGGCGGTCTCCGTGGTGAGCCGCTCGGCCTCCGCGCGCGCCTCGGTGATGAGGGTGTCCGCCTGCGTGGCCGCGTCCGACCGGATCCGGTTGGCGTCCTCGCGCGCCTCCGCACGGGTGCGCGCCGCAGCATGGTCGGCCTCGGCGAGAGCGTCCGACGCCTCGGTCCGCACCCGCTGCGCGTGCTCGGTGGCGTCCGTACGGAGCCGCTCCGCCTCGGCGATCGCCTCCGAAACCGTCCGCTCCGCCAGCGACTTGGCGGCCTCCGACTCCTCGGCGGCCTGCCGCCGGATGCGGTTCGCGTCCTCGGTGGCCCGCTCGCGCTCCGCGTAGGCGTCGGAGCGGACCCGGTCGGCCTCCTCCTGCGCCTCGGTGCGCGTACGCTCCGCCGCGTGCTCGGCGGCCGAGCGCAGGCCGGTGATCTCCTCCTGCGCCTGCTCGTGCAGCCCGGCCACGGAGTCCCGCACCTGCTGGGCGTGCTGTTCGGCCGCCGACACCATCTCGGTGGCGCGCCGGTCGGCCTCCTCCACCAGCCGTACGGCCTCCGCCTGGGCCTCCTCGACCCGGGCGCGCGCGACTGCCAGCAGCTCCTCGCTCTGCTCCCGGGCGCGCTCGCGCTCCTGGTCGGCCTCCTGGCGGGCGGCACCGAGGAGTTCCTCGGCCTCCCTGCGGCGCCGGGCGGCCTCCTCCTGAGCGGCGGCCAGCGTCTCGGAGGCCTCCGTGCTCAGCCGCTCGGCCGCGGCCTGCGCCTCCGCGCGGACCCGGTCGGCGGTGTCCTGCGCCTCCGACTTCAGCCGCTCGGCCTCGGCCGCCGCCTCCGAGCGCAGGCGGACGGCGATGGCCTCGCCCTCCGCGCGCGAGGCCGACGCGTCCGAGGCGGCCTCCGTGCGCAGCCGCTCGGCCTCGGCCTCGGCCTGCGCCTGCAGCGTACGAATGCGCTCGGAGGACTCCGTGCGCAGCCGGTCGGTCTCCTCGACGGCCTCCCGACGGATCCGCTCCGCCTCCGCACGGGCGTCGGAGAGGGCCTGCTCGGCGGAGGCGAGCCGCTGCTCGGCCTCCGACTGCAGGCGGGCCAGTTCCTCGGCGGCCTCCGCGCGGCGGGCCTCCACGGCCCGCTCGCTCTCCTCGCGCAGGGCGCGCGCGACCTTCTCGGCCTCCTCCTTGATCGCCTCCGCCAGCTCGACGGCCTCGGCGCGCTGGGTCTCGGCCTCCTTGCGGGTGCGCTCCAGGGCTTCCTCGGCCTGGCGGCGCAGCATCGAGGCGCGTTCGATGGCCTCGGTGCGGACCTTCTCGCTGTCGGCGGTGGCGGTGGTGCGCAGCTCGTCCGCGTCGGCCTTCGCCTTGGAGAGCAGCTCCTCGGCGGTCTTGGCCGCCTCCTCGATCTGCTGGACGGCCTCTCGGCGCGCCTCGGCGCGGATCTTCTCGCCCTCGGCGACCGCCTCGGCGCGCAACTGCTCGGCCTCGCCGCGCAGCCGGCGGGCCTCCTCCTGCAGCTCGACCGTCTTGGCGCGGTACTCCTTGGTGTCGTCCTTGGCGGCGCCCTTGAGCTGCTCGGCGATGTCGTGCGCCTCGGCGCGCAGCCGGTCCGCCTCGGCCTCGGCCTCCTTGCGGATCCGGTCGGCCTCCTCGGCGGCGGCCTTCGTGGTCGCCGCGGCGTCCTGAGACGCCTTGTTGAGGACCTCCTCGGCCGTACGGGCCGCCTTGCCGAGCTGGGAGGCGGTCTCCTCGGCCGTGATCGTGCGGGCCTTCTCGGCGGCCTCCGCGACGATCTTCTCGGCCTCGGCGCGCGCGTCCGCGACGACCTGCTCGGCCTCGGCCTTGGTGGCCTCCGCCTCCTTGGTGGCCTCGCTGACCAGCCGGGCGACCTGCTCCTTGGCGGTACGGGTGCGCTGCTCGCCCTCCGTCTCGGCGGTCGAAAGGGCCTTGGCGGCGGCCTCCTTGGCCTCCGCGACGACCTTGTCGGCCTGGGCACGCGCCTCGCGCAGCGCGGCCTCCGCCTCGGCCATCCGCTGCTCGGCGGCCCGGCTCAGCTCGGACGCCTGCCGGCGGGCGGCCTCCGACTCGCTGGCGGAGGAGGAGCGCAGCTGCTCGGCGTGGTCGGTGGCCTCCTGGGCCTGGGTGGAGGCGGCGTTCAGCAGCCGCTCGGCGTCCGCGCGGGCGCGGCGCAGGATCTGGTCGGCCTCCGCACGGGCGGACTCGGCGTCGCTCTGCAGCCGCTGCCGGGCCTCGGCGACCAGCCGCTCGGCCTCGGCGCGGGCGGCGGCGAGGGCCTGCTCGGCCTCGGTGCGGGACTCCTCGACCAGGCGGCGGGCCTGTGCCTCGGAGCGGGCGCGCAGCTGCTCCGCCCAGGCCACGTTCTCGTTGACGTGCGACTCGACGGTCGCCCGGCGCTCGGCCAGCTCCTGGTCGAGCTGCTGGCGGCGGGCGACCGCCTCCGCGTGCAGCTCCGCCTGGAGGCGGGCGGCCTGCTCGGCGTGCTCCTGGAGGATGCGCTGGGTCTGCGCGCGGGCCTGGCTCAGCTCCCGCTCGGCCTCCGCCCGCAGCTGGTCCGCCTGCATCTGGGCGGTGCGCAGCATCTGCTCGGCCTGGTAGCCGATGTCGGCCCCGTCGTACGCGGGACGGGACATGATGGTGCGGCGCGCCTCGTGCAGCTTGGCGCGCAGCACCTCGACCTGGTAGCCGAGGTCCTCGGCGTGCTGGATCGCCTTTTCCCGCTCGGTCTTCAGCCGCTCCATCTCGGCCTCGAACCGAGAGAGGTGGTCGACGTCAGCCGCCGGCTCTCGCTCCTGGCGTTCGTAGCCCCGCACTGCGCGGTCCCATCCGTCCCCTGGTCGCAAGTCTCTCCAAACGAGCTCCGTCCATCCGCCGAACGGGGCCCCCGGGGAATGGTGTCAGATCAACGGCGGAGCATGGGCTGCTGCCCCGGCGCTCGTCCCCCGAAACCCGGACCCCGGCACGTCCCGCCGGTGTCACGGCGGGACCCGGTCGCCCTGGTGGAGCGGCGACCGCCCCCAACCCTACCGGCCCCTATGTACGGGAGTCAGTGCTCAGGTGTCTCAACGGCCGCCGATGTGACCAGTTCTGTGAGAACGCCGTGGCAGTCCTTGGGGTGCAGGAAGGTGATCCGCGAGCCCATGGAGCCGCGCCGCGGCTCGTCGTACAGCACCCGCACGCCCTTGTCCCTGATCTCGGCGGAGTCGCCGTCCACGTCCGCCGTGCCGAAGGCGATGTGGTGCACGCCCTCGCCGTTCTTCGCGAGCCACTTGGCGACGGTGGAGTCCTCGCGGATGGGTTCCAGCAGTTGCAGGTAGGAGGCGCCGCCGTCGCCCGTGTCGTTGATCTTCAGCATGGCCTCGCGGACACCCTGTTCCTCGTTGACCTCGGTGTGGAACACGGAGAAGCCGTACGTCGAGGTGTAGAACTCGACGGTCTTCTCGAGGTCGAAACAGGCGATTCCGATGTGGTCGATTCGCGTCAGCATGGATTCAGTGCAGCGCTCCTCGTGTGGTTACGCAACGTGCGCGCGATCACACTGACAGCCCGGTGACGGCTTGCCCTACCGCTCAGTACATTCGAAGTAAACCCTCGTTCACTCCTCGGCTGTGCAGGCCGGAAGGGGATCGCAGCTCATGTCTGGAACGAACAGCACGACCAGCGTCATCGTCGCGGGTGCGCGCACCCCGATGGGACGGCTGCTCGGCTCGCTGAAGTCCTTCTCCGGAGCCGACCTCGGCGGCTTCGCGATCAAGGCCGCCCTCGACCGTGCGGGGATCGGTGGCGACCAGGTGCAGTACGTCATCATGGGCCAGGTGCTCCAGGCCGGGGCCGGTCAGATCCCGGCACGTCAGGCCGCGGTCAAGGCGGGCATCCCGATGAGCGTCCCGGCCCTGACGATCAACAAGGTGTGTCTGTCGGGCCTCGACGCGATCGCGCTCGCGGACCAGCTGATCCGTGCGGGTGAGTTCGACGTGATCGTCGCGGGCGGCCAGGAGTCCATGACCAACGCCCCCCACCTGCTGCCGAAGTCCCGGGAGGGCTTCAAGTACGGCGCGGTCCAGATGCTGGACGCGATGGCGTACGACGGGCTGACCGACTCCTTCGACGGCATCGCCATGGGCGAGTCCACCGAGAAGCACAACACCCGCCTCGGCATCGGCCGCCAGGAGCAGGACGAGATCGCCGCCCTGTCCCACCAGCGGGCCGCCGCCGCCCAGAAGAACGGCGTCTTCGAGGCGGAGATCACCCCCGTGGAGATCCCGCAGCGCAAGGGCGAGCCGGTCCTCTTCGCCAAGGACGAGGGCATCCGCGGCGACACCACGGCGGAGTCGCTGGGCAAGCTGCGGCCGGCGTTCAGCAAGGACGGCACGATCACGGCCGGTTCCTCCTCGCAGATCTCGGACGGTGCGGCGGCCGTGGTCGTGATGAGCAAGGCCAAGGCTCAGGAGCTGGGCCTGGACTGGATCGCGGAGATCGGCGCCCACGGCAACGTGGCGGGGCCGGACAACTCCCTGCAGTCGCAGCCGTCGAACGCGATCCTGCACGCCCTGAAGAAGGAGGGCCTGGAGGTCGCCGACCTCGACCTGATCGAGATCAACGAGGCCTTCGCGGCGGTCGCCGTGCAGTCAATGAAGGACCTTGGGGTTTCCTCCGAAAAGGTGAATGTCAATGGCGGTGCCATTGCTCTGGGTCACCCGATCGGGATGTCCGGCGCCCGGCTCGTCCTGCACCTCGCCCTGGAGCTGAAGCGGCGCGGCGGCGGCGTGGGCGCGGCGGCGCTGTGCGGGGGCGGCGGCCAGGGTGACGCGCTGATCGTGCGGGTACCCAAGGCCTGAGCACTCTCGAACCGACCTCTTTGCGTGAACACGTGAACGGAGCTGTGATGCAGGACGTCTCCTCGCTGGTGGCCCAGGCCAGGGAAGGCCGGCCGCGGGCCGTGGCCCGGCTGATCTCCCTGGTGGAGGGGGCGTCCCCGCAGCTCAGGGAGGTCATGGCGGCGCTGGCCCCGCTGACCGGCAACGCATACGTGGTGGGCCTCACGGGGTCGCCGGGCGTCGGCAAGTCCACGTCCACGTCGGCGCTGGTGACCGCGTACCGCAAGCAGGGCAAGCGGGTCGGCGTGCTCGCCGTCGACCCGTCCTCGCCCTTCTCGGGCGGCGCCCTGCTCGGCGACCGGGTGCGGATGTCGGAGCACGCCTCGGACCCCGGCGTCTACATCCGCTCGATGGCCACCCGCGGCCACCTGGGGGGTCTGGCGTGGGCGGCTCCGCAGGCGATCCGGGTCCTGGACGCGGCGGGCTGCGACGTGATCCTGGTGGAGACGGTCGGCGTAGGCCAGTCGGAGGTGGAGATCGCCTCCCAGGCGGACACCTCGGTCGTCCTGCTGGCCCCGGGTATGGGCGACGGCATCCAGGCCGCGAAGGCGGGCATCCTCGAGATCGGCGACGTGTACGTCGTCAACAAGGCCGACCGGGACGGCGCGGACGCCACCGCGCGTGAGCTGAACCACATGCTGGGCCTGGGCGAGTCGCGGGCTCCCGGCGACTGGCGCCCGCCGATCGTGAAGACGGTCGCGGCCCGTGCCGAGGGCGTCGACGAGGTCGTGGAGGCGCTGGAGAAGCACCGGGCGTGGATGGAGGAGCGGGGCGTCCTGGCGGAGCGCCGGCTCTCCCGCGCGGCCCACGAGGTCGAGACGATCGCCGTGACGGCCCTGAGGGAACGCATCGGCGACCTCCACGGGGACCGCCGCCTGAGCGCCCTGGCGGAGCGGATCGTGGCGGGGGAGCTGGACCCGTACCGGGCGGCGGACGAACTGGTGGCGGGGCTGACGCAGGGCTGACGGGAAAGTGTGTGGTCCGTACGCGGGTGTGTTGATACGTTGATCCGCATGTTCCGCCTCTTGGCCTAGGGCCCGCCCAGGACCGCGATCGACGAGCAGCAGTGGCTGTGGTCGTCGCGGCACTCCGGCGTCCCTTCATCGCCTCGAGCCGAGGAACTCTCCGCGTGTCCACGCCTCCTTCCGCTGCTTCCGTGCGGCCCTCCTACGCCGCCGTTCTCCGTGCCCCGCGCGTCCGCCGCACTCTCGCCGCCTCCCTGGTCGCGCGGCTGTCGTACGGGACGGCTCCCCTCTCCGTGATGCTCGCCGTGACCAGGGCCAGCGGGTCGTACGCCGTGGCCGGGACGGTCCTGGCGCTGTTCGGGGCCACGACGGTCCTGCTGTCACCGCTGAGGGCGGCCTTCGTCGACCGCTACGGGCCCCGGCGGGCGCTCCTGACGATGGCCCTGCTCTACGCCTGCGTCCTGTGCCTGCTCGCGGTGGTCACCCGGCGGCCCGGCGCCCCGGCGCTGCTGCTGGGCGCCCTGGGCGCCGCCGCCGGGGTCTTTCCGCCGCCGCTCGGGCCCACCGTACGGGCCGTGTGGAGCGCCCTGTTCGACGACCGCCGGCTGGTGCAGCGGGCGTACGGCCTGGATGCCGTGGTCGAGGAGCTGACGTTCGTCGCGGGCCCGCTGCTGGTCGGCGCGGCGGTCCGGTATGCGCCACCGGCGGCCGGAGTGGCGCTGAGCGCGCTGTTGGTGACGGCCGGGACGATCGCCTTCGTCACCTCCCCGGGGGTGGCGCGTGTGCGGCCGCCCGCGGGGACACCGGCGCGCCTGATGCACGGGCAGCTGCGGGGTGTGCGGGGACTGGCGCAGCCGGTGCTCGTGGCCGCGGGCGCCGGGCTTGCCGTCGGCGCGCTGGACCTCCTGGTCATGGCGTTCGCCGAGCAGCGAGGGTACGGCGACGACGTGGTGGCCTGGGTGCTCGCGGCACTGTCCGCGGGCAGCGCGGTGGGCGGGCTGCTGAACGGGGCGGTGGAGTGGCGGGGGAGCGCTCGGGTGCGCCTGTCGCTGCTGGGCGCGGGTCTGGGGCTGGCGGTGGCGGCGGCGGGGCTCGCTCCGGGCCTCGGCGTCCTCACGGCGACGGTGATCTGCGCGGGCCTGTTCATCGCCCCGGCCCTGACGACGTCGTACCTGCTCGCGGACGAGTCGTCCCCTGCTGACTTCCGCACCCAGGCGGGTGCCTGGGTGAACATGGCCGTGAACGGCGGCATCTCGGCCGGCTCGGCAGCGGTAGGGGCGTTGTTGGGGCATCTGCCGCTGGGGTGGTGCTTCGCGGTGCCGGGGGCGGTCACAGTGGCTGCCGCGGGTTTGGCCGCCGGTGGCTGTCCCCGCGCCCCAAGGGGCGCGGGGAGCTGCGCGACCGGCCGCAACGGGCCCGCGGGCGAGCACTGACGGGCGCCCCCTACGGCTCCACGCGGGGCCGGCGGAGTGCTACGGCTTGCCCCGCTGCCCCCGCAGGTGTTCCGCGATGGGTCGCAGGGACTTGTGGAGGTGTTCCAGGTCGTCCGCGGGCAGCAGGTCGATGAAGTGCCGCCGCACGGACGCCACGTGGTGCGGCGCGACCTTCTGCATCGTCTCCAGGCCGTGGTCCGTGAGGACCGCGTACAGACCCCGGCGGTCGGACTCGCAGTTCTCCCGGCGTACCAGGTCCGCGTTCTCCATACGAGTGATCTGGTGCGAGAGGCGGCTCTTGGACTGGAGGGTGGCGGACGCGAGGTCGCTCATCCGCATTCGCAGGCCCTCCGACTCCGAGAGGTTCACCAGGATCTCGTAGTCGTTCATCGTCAGGCCGAACGGCTGCAGATCCTTTTCCAGCTGGTAGGTCAGCAGCTTGTTGACCTCCAGGTGGGTGCGCCAAGCACACTGTTCCGCATCCGTCAGCCAGCGCGTGGCCGTCTCGATCTCCATGAATGAAGTCTACCTAAAAGGTTGAAAGGCGAACTAGTGAGGGTGGTGTGACTGTGCGCACGCGTTCGACGTCACACTCCGCAGACTACCGCTCACAGCCCGAAGCGACGCTGGAGGTCCCCCAGCTGTCCGGGAAGACGCGGTGTCCCCGGCTGTCCCTGATGGCCGGGTACCCCACCGCCGCCGGGTACGCCGGGCTCGTGCGGGACCACTCCCGTGTCCTGCTCGGCCATGAGCGTCTCCGAGGACTGCAGCAGCACCGTGCCCGCCCCGACGAACTCGAACTGGTGCTCCTCCCCGGAGGCCCCGCCGAGCCCCGTCATCGCACGTAGACCGCCCCATACGCCCGTCAGGTACCCATGGTCGTAGTGGTGGCACGGCGACGGGCAGTCGGCCCAGCCGACCAGTGCCTGCGGGTCCACCCGGATCGGGGGTTCCATGAACACCACCGGACCGTTGGACGCGGCCACGAACTTCCCGGTTCCGATGAGCGTGAGGAAGCCCGGAATGATCGACTGCTTCAGCGAGAGACTTGGCTGAAAAGCGAGCAGGTTGCCGGAGCGAATGGTCAGATTGCCGTCCTCGAGGTCGTACGAGTTCACGTCGAAGGCCCGGTCGGCGAGCAGCATCTTGCCGGAGCCCTCCGCCACCACCCAGTCGCTCGCGTGCAGTGGCGAATGGAACGACGTACGGACGAGACGGTCCAGACGGCCGTGCCCGATGCCGTTGAACTCCATCGAGCCGTAGTAGGCGATCATCTTGCCCTTCTGCAGGAACCACTGGCTCCCCTTGAGCTCCACGCAGAAGGTGTACTTGTCGACGTTGTCGTCGGCCGGCAGCGTCATCGGGTCGTACACGACGGGCCCCGCGCCCGGGTAGGTGGTCACAGCTTCTCCTCCGACGCCTGCACGTACACCACACCACTGCCGCTCAGCTCCAGCTGGAACGCCTCGCCGGAGCCGCGGCCCACCATGTCGCGCCAGCCGAGCGCCGTGGACAGCTTGTTGCGCACGTCGCCGTGGTGGGCGACATACGCCTGCGGGTCGACGTGGACCGGGCGCTGCGGGGTGATCGGCACCTCGAAGACGCCTCCGTGCGCCATGACGGCGACCGCGCCGTGCCCGGTCAGGGTCGTCGTGAACAGGCCCTGGCCGGTGACCTGGCCCCGCACCAGCCCCATGACGCCCCCCTGGGAGCCCATGAACATCGTGCCCTGCTGGAGGGTGCCCTCGAAGGCGAGCAGCCGGTCCGCCTCGACGTACAGCGTGTCGCCGGTCAGGTTGATCACCTGGATGTGGTGGCCGCCGTGCCCGAACAGCACCGTGCCGCTGCCCTCGACCGTCATCAGCGGCGTCGCCTCGCCCGCGATGCGGCGGCCGATCATCGACATGACCCCGCCCTGGCCGCCCTGGATGTTGGGGGTGAAGGCGACGTCGCCCTTGTAGGCGAGCATCGCGCCCCGCTGGCTGAACAGCCGCTGCCCGGGGATCACCGTCGCCTCGATCATCTTGGAGTTCACTTCTCGGAAGCCCATGTCAGAGGTCCCCCGCGATCGTGTTGCGCTCGCTGGGCTGCACGTACACCAGTCCGTCCCCCTCGAAGCGGATCTGGAAGGCCTCGCCGCCGCCCTCGCCCATGAATGTGCGGAACGTCACGCCCGACTGGAACGACTGCCGCAGGTTCCCCTGGTGCGCCACGTACGCGCCCGGGTCGACGGTCAGCGGGTACTGCGCACTGACCCGCAGCACCACCGCCGGGCCGTCCGACATGATCGCCGCCTGGCCGTGGCCCTCGACCGTCGTCGTGAACAGGCCGTTGCCCTGCGAGGCGCCCCGCAGGCCGGTGAACGTCGTGCCCGTGCGCAGGCCGGCGTCCGTCGCGAGGAGGTTGCTCGACTCGACGTACAGCTTGTCCCCCTGGAGGCTGACGAGGTTGATCTCGGAGGCCCGGTCCGCGAACCAGCACGTCCCGTGCCCCTTCACCTCCATCACGGTCATCTGCTCGCCGGTGAGCCGCCGGGTCACCATTCCCCGGATCCCCTCACCGCCGCCGGTGAGCTTCTTGAAGGTCATCTGGCCGTCGTACGCGACCATGGAGCCGTTCTTCGCCTTCACGCCGTCCCCGGTCATGTCGACGGCCAGCACCTTGCTGCCTTGGAGTCGGAACATCGCCACGGAGCGAAGGTAACGGCCGCGCGGGTGCGGCGGACAGAGCCCGAAGGTGGATCCGCACCCCGAGCCGCCCCTTAGAGGGGTCCAGCGGTCGGGTAAGGGATGAGTCGGCGTGTCGCCGACACCCCGTACCCCCGTGCCGGGGCCGCCGCTTCCCGGATGTCACAATGGGCGGGCGCTTGTGCGTGCGTTCACAAAGCGCCCGCCCTTCCGGACGAACCTCCCACCGAAGGTGACCCGTGGACATAAAGACCGCCACCGCCCTCCGCCGGCTCCGCCTGGTCTCGGCCCCAGAGGCCGTCTCGTTCCTGCTGCTGCTCGTCTGCTCGGTACTGAAGCGCACCACCGACTTCAACGCCGTGCCCGTGATGGGCTCGATCCACGGTGTCCTGTTCATCCTGTACGTGATCTTCTGGGCGGACGCCTGGAACCGCACCAAGTGGCCGTTGAAGACCGCCGCCGTCTACTTCGTCCTCTCCGTGCTGCCGACCGGCGGCTTCTTCGCCGAGCGCAAGCTGCGCCGCGAGGCCGAGGACGCCGTCATCGCGGCTCGCGCCCGCAAGGAAGGGGTCGTGAACGCGTGATCGTCGCCTTCTCCGTGACGCCGCTGGGCGTCGGCGAGGACGTGGGGGAGTACGTCGCCGACGCCGTCCGGGTCGTACGGGAATCCGGTCTGCCCAACCGCACCGACGCCATGTTCACCTCGATCGAGGGGGAGTGGGACGAGGTGATGGACGTGGTGAAGCGTGCCGTCGCTGTGGTCGAGGAGCGGGCGCCGCGGGTCTCCCTGGTCCTCAAGGCGGACATCCGCCCGGGCGTGACGGACGGCCTCACCTCCAAGGTGGAGACGGTGGAGAGGCACCTGACCGGAGGGTGAGGCGCCGCCCGGCGAGGTAAGGGCCCGCAACTCCGAACCCCGGCCCCCAGGGGCCGGGGCATTTCTTTGCGCGCACGTTTGAGCGGTCGCTCAAATCTGCTGTACTGTCGAGGCAACCTGCTTGAGCGACTGCTCAAAAAGGACGACGACCAGGGGATCAGGGGGATCCGCATGGGGCTCTACGTGGAGGAACACATACGGGTCGCCCTCGACGACCTGTGGGAACGCACCCAGGACCCCGCGCAGCACCGGCGCTGGGATCTCCGTTTCACCGAGATCGACCACCTGCCCTGCGCGGAGGGCGAACCCCGGCGCTTCCGGTACGCCACGCGGGTCCTGCCCTTCCTGACGGTGTCCGCCACCGGCGTGTCGGCGGGGGAGAAGACGCGACCGGACGGCACCCGCACCTCCGCGCTGCGGTTCTCCTCGCCGCACCCGCTGTCGCTGATCGCCGAGGGGAGCGGCTACTGGCGATACGTCCCCGACGGCGACGGCGTCCGCTTCCTGACCGGGTACGACTACCGGCCGCGCTGGGGTGCCTTCGGCTCCCTGGCCGACCGGCTGGTCTTCCGGCCCCTGATGGGGTGGGCGACGGCCTGGTCGTTCGACCGCCTGCGCCTGTGGCTGGAGCGGGGGGTCGCACCGGAGCGCGCGCTCGTGAACTGGCTGGTGGAACTGGCGGCCCGCGCGCTGATCGTCACGGCCGCCGGCACGGGCCTCGCCCTGGGCTCCTCCTCCGACCTGTTCGGCCCCTTCACGTCGGCGACTGCCTTTCTGTGCCCACTGCTGCTGGTGGTCGCCATCTCGCTGGCCCTGTTCAAGGCGCCCCTGCCCCGCACCCCGGCCGCCCGTCGCTGTCTGCGCACCCCGCCCACGCGCGTGAGCGCACCCCGCCTCCTCACCACCCTGGAACGGCCGTGACGACCTCGATCTTCCAGACGGCGATGGGCGCGGACTTCGGGCGGCTGCACCCGGAGCTGCGGCGCCGCTTCTCCGTGGGGCTGGTGAACGGCGAGGCGTGCACGGGGCGCGGTGTCATGGACCGCGTCTGGCACGACAGGGGTCTGGTGAAGCCGTTCCTCGTGCTGGGCGGCACGCGGAACATCCTCGTCCCGCGCCAGGGGCAGAACGTTCCCTTCGTCATCGAGAACGTCCCGTACACCGACACCTTCGGCCGTGAGACGGTGTCGTTCGTGCGTACCTTCGACCTCCCGGGCCGGGCCCGCCGCTTCGACGCGCAGATGGTGCTGAGCCCGAAGGGCGACCGTGTTCTGGACTATCTCGGCACCCATCAGCATCTGGCGAGCGAGTTGCACTTCTCGGCGGAGCCGGATGGGTCACTGCTGATCCGCTCCGGCGAGCACCGCTTCCGGGAGGGGCCGGTGGACGTGCGCGTGCCGGACGTCATCGGCGGGCAGGCGGAGGTCCGGGAGTCGTTCGACGAGTCGACCGGACGGTTCCGGATCCGGGTGCGGGTGGCGAACCGGTACGTCGGCCCGTTGTTCGGCTATGAGGGGTCGTTCACGGTGTCGTACGCGGACGTCGGTGCGTGCGGGGTGCGGCCGGGGCTGCGGCCGGCGCGGGAGGAGGCGCGGGCGTGAGCGAGGCGACGAAGATCAAGCTGCTCCAGGGGGCACTGCGCACGCTCACGGAGCAGGGGATCGCGAAGACGTCAGCGCGGACGATCGCGGCGGCCGCCGGTGTCAACCAGGCCCTCGTCTTCTATCACTTCGGCTCGGTGGACGAGCTGCTCGCGGCCGCGTGCCGGTACGGCACGGAACAGCGGGTGGCGCGCTACCGGGAACGCCTCGACGGTATCGGCTCGCTCGGTGAGCTCCTCGCGTTCGGCCGGGAGATGCACGAGGAGGAGAAGACGGCCGGGTACGTGGCGGTGCTCGGCCAGCTGCTGGCGGGGGCGCAGACGCATCCCCGCCTCGCGCCGGCGACGGCCGCGGGACTCGACCTGTGGATCGTGGAGATCGAGCGGGTGCTGGAACGGGTGCTCGGGGGGACACCGCTCGGCGAGTTCGCCGACGCCAAGGGGCTCGCGCGGGCCGTGTCGGCGTCCTTCGTGGGGATCGAGCTGTACGAGGGCGTGGACGCGGAAGGGGCGAGCGCGGCGCTCGGCGCCCTGGACCAGCTGGCCCTTGTCGTGGCGGCGCTGGAGGATCTGGGCCCGGTGGCTCAGCGGGCGGTCCGCCACACGCTGCGCCGGGCGTCGCGCACCCGGGGCTCCCGCCCCGAGGGGTCCTCGCTCAGCTCCCCTGCTCGACGTACTCCTTGAAGTGCTCCAGATCGCTGCGCACCAGTCGTTCGATGGCGCTCGCCTGGGCGAAGCCCTTCGGGCCGCCGAACGTCTCCCTGACCGCACCGGGGTCGTATGCGAGCCGCGCCTGTACCCGGGTGTGGTCCCTGTCGATCGACTGCAGTGAGAAGGAGCACTTCAGCTCGGGCTCGCCCGTGGTGCGCCACTCCATCACGCGTTCCCCGCCGCGGTCGGAGACCTCCGCCTCGATCTCCCGGGACCGGCCGCCCGCCTCGACGTCCAGATGCGCCCGGCCGCCCGACTCCGTGCGGGCGTCCCGCAGTCCGTCCACGAAGCGCGGATAGTTCTCCACCCGGTGCAGGCTCTCCCAGGCCGTGTCGATGGGGACTCCCACATCCACGTGTTCTTCGAGGGTGCTCATGGCTGACCTCCGGGTTCGGTTCGTCCCCCCTCCTGCCTTCTGCTTCCAGTGTGCGCCCGGCGACAGCCCGTGGACCGAAAAGCGAGACGGGGCTGACCAGCATGTGACCGGCCGGTAAGGTCGATGGCGTGCCGAAGCCCCTCAGTCTGTCCTTCGATCCCATCGCCCGCGCCGACGAGCACTGGAAGCAGCGGTGGGGAAACGTGCCGTCCATGACCGCGATCACCTCGATCATGCGGGCGCAGCAGATCCTGCTCGCGGAGGTCGACGCGGTCGTGAAACCGTACGGACTGACCTTCGCGCGGTACGAGGCGCTGGTGCTGCTCACCTTCTCCAAGGCGGGCGAGCTGCCCATGTCCAAGATCGGCGAGCGGCTGATGGTGCACCCCACGTCGGTCACCAACACCGTGGACCGCCTGGTCAGGTCCGGCCTGGTCGCCAAGCGGCCCAACCCCAACGACGGCCGCGGCACCCTCGCCTCCATCACCGACAAGGGCCGCGAGGTCTGCGACGCGGCCACCCGGGACCTGATGGCGATGGACTTCGGGCTCGGCTGCTACGACGCGGAGGAGTGTGCCGAGATCTTCGCGATGCTGCGTCCGCTGCGCATCGCCGCGGGGGACTTCAAGGAGGACTGACCGGTGGTCGTGCGGCGCCGGGGGTGCCGGAAGATCGACGCAAACCGGCCGTTACGCTCGTAGCCATGAAAAAGAGCGTGCTGACCCGCTACCGCGTGATGGCCTACGTCACCGGTGTGCTGCTGGTCCTGCTGACCCTCGGTGTCATCGCCAAGTACATCCTCGACGTGAACGGCGCCGCCGACTTCACCCGCGTCATCGGCATCGCCCACGGCTGGCTGTACGTCATCTACCTGGTCTTCGCCTTCGACCTGGGCTCGAAGGCGAAGTGGCCGGTCGGCAAGCAGCTGTGGGTCCTGCTCGCGGGGACGATCCCGACGGCCGCCTTCTTCGTGGAGCGCAAGGTCACCCACGAGCTCGAGTCGAAGATCGCGGAGGACGCTCCCGCGGTCGCGAAGGCGTAGCGGACACCGCCGTACGGAAGCCGTACGGCGGTCTGCCGTCGACATTTACTTGGACGTCCTAGTAAATTCGAGGGTATGGACGCTGACGCCATCGAGGAGGGCCGCCGACGCTGGCAGGCCCGGTACGACGCCTCACGCAAGCGCGAGGCCGATTTCACGACGCTCTCCGGCGATCCCGTGGAGCCGGTGTACGGGCCCCGGCCCTCAGACACGTACGAGGGTTTCGAGCGGATCGGCTGGCCCGGTGAGTACCCCTTCACCCGCGGCCTGTACCCGACCGGTTACCGGGGGCGGACCTGGACCATCCGCCAGTTCGCCGGTTTCGGCAACGCCGAACAGACGAACGAGCGCTACAAGATGATCCTGGACGCCGGCGGCGGAGGCCTGAGCGTCGCCTTCGACATGCCGACCCTCATGGGCCGCGACTCCGACGACCCGCGTTCGCTCGGCGAGGTCGGGCACTGCGGCGTCGCGATCGACTCGGCCGCGGACATGGAGGTCCTGTTCAAGGACATCCCTCTCGGTGACGTCACCACCTCGATGACGATCAGCGGGCCGGCGGTCCCCGTCTTCTGCATGTACCTCGTCGCCGCCGAGCGACAGGGCGTGGACCCCTCCGTGCTCAACGGCACCCTCCAGACCGACATCTTCAAGGAGTACATCGCCCAGAAGGAGTGGCTCTTCCAGCCCGAACCGCACCTGCGCCTCATCGGCGATCTGATGGAGTACTGCGCGTCCCGCATCCCCGCCTACAAGCCACTGTCGGTCTCCGGCTACCACATCCGGGAGGCGGGCGCCACGGCCGCGCAGGAGCTGGCGTACACGCTCGCCGACGGGTTCGGGTACGTGGAGCTGGGGCTCAGCCGCGGGCTCGATGTGAACGTGTTCGCGCCGGGCCTGTCCTTCTTCTTCGACGCGCACGTCGACTTCTTCGAGGAGATCGCCAAGTTCCGCGCGGCACGGCGCATCTGGGCACGCTGGATGCGGGACGTGTACGGGGCGACGAGCGAGAAGGCGCAGTGGCTGCGCTTCCACACCCAGACGGCCGGGGTCTCGCTGACCGCGCAGCAGCCGTACAACAACGTGGTGCGTACGGCGGTGGAGGCGCTGGCGGCGGTGCTCGGCGGCACCAACTCGCTGCACACCAACGCCCTGGACGAGACGCTGGCGCTGCCGTCGGAGCAGGCGGCGGAGATCGCGCTGCGGACCCAGCAGGTGCTGATGGAGGAGACCGGGGTCGCCAACGTGGCCGATCCGCTGGGCGGTTCGTGGTACGTCGAGCAGCTGACGGACCGGATCGAGGCGGACGCGGAGAAGATCTTCGAGCAGATCAAGGAGCGGGGCCTCAGGGCCCACCCCGACGGGCAGCACCCGATCGGCCCGATGACGTCCGGGATCCTGCGGGGCATCGAGGACGGGTGGTTCACCGGGGAGATCGCGGAGTCCGCGTTCCGGTACCAGAAGGCGCTGGAGAAGGGCGACAAGAAGGTGGTGGGCGTGAACGTCCACACCGGGTCGGTCACCGGAGACCTGGAGATCCTGCGGGTCAGCCACGAGGTGGAGCGGGAGCAGGTGCGCGTGCTGGGCGCCCGGCGGGCGGCGCGGGACGAGGCGGCGGTTCGCTCCGCTCTGGAGGGGATGCTGGCCGCGGCGCGCGACGGCTCCAACATGATCGAGCCGATGCTGGACGCCGTACGCGCGGAGGCGACGCTCGGCGAGATCTGCGGGACGCTGCGGGACGAGTGGGGGGTGTACACGGAGCCTGCCGGGTTCTAGCCCGGGCAGGCGACGTCTGCCCGTCAAGGAGCGGCGTCCGGTGCGTGCTCCGGGGGTCGGGGGGACCCCCGGACGGGCTGTTCGCGGCCAGCCCCAGCAACAGGACCCGGGTGAAGCTCCGCACCCACTCCTCGTCCGCCGGGCGGGCGCTCACCAGGGTGCGGTGGACCACCGCGCCCGCCACCATGTCGAAGATCAGGTCGGCCGTGCGGGCCGACTCGCCCGGGTCGGTCTCGGGTGGCAGTTCGCCGCGGGCCGTCGCGCGGACGCGGCCCGCCAGAACCAGGCGTTTCTGGCGGTCGACGATGGAGGCGCGGATGCGTTCGCGCAGGGCGTCGTCCCGGGTGGACTCCGCCACCACCGCCATCAGGCCGCTCTTGGCCTCCGGGCGGTCCAGGATCGCCGCGAACTGCAGTACGACGCCTTCGACGTCCGCCGCCAGGCTGCCCCGGTCCGGCAGCTCGAGCTCGTCGAAGAGTTCGGCCACCGCGTCGACCACGAGCTCGTTCTTGCCCGCCCAGCGGCGGTAGAGGGTCGTCTTGGCGACCCCCGCCCGTGTCGCCACGTCTCCCAGCGTGAGCTTCGACCAGCCCAGCTCCACCAGCGCCTCGCGTGTCGCCTCCAGGATCGCGGCGTCCGCGGCGGCGCTGCGCGGGCGCCCCGGGCGGACGGCGGACGGGCTGCTCTCCATGGCAATGACGATATCCGGCCCCGTGGACGGCGATATCCGTCCGTCCTGCGAAGTCGTGAGGGAGATCACCGGCGGACTGGTCACAGCCACCTCCGGAGACAGTTACGCTACGACTCGTAGCGAAAGCGTGCGCGCGCACCGCGTGTGCCGTGTTCGCGAGCGACGACCACGGGCGCCGGGTGGGGACCCGGCCACGGAGCAGGACCCGCCGGGGGCGGTAGCGGGCACGGCTTTGACCACGCTTTTCACAGCGGCGTACGGAAGGGGGAGGATGTACTCATGCAGCCACGGAACATGTCCATGAGCGGAGTCGTCGACCTCGCCGCGGTGAAGGCAGCCCAGGAGGCGAAGGCGAAGGCGGAGCAGGCGCGCGCCGAAGCGGCGCGGCAGGGCGGGGGAGGGGCGGTCTCCCCGGCCGACCTCGTCATCGACGTCGACGAGGCGGGGTTCGAGCGCGACGTCCTGCAGCGGTCCACCGAGGTGCCCGTCGTCATCGACTTCTGGGCCGAGTGGTGCCAGCCATGCAAGCAGCTGAGCCCGGTCCTGGAGCGGCTGGCCGTCGAGTACAACGGCCGGTTCGTGCTCGCCAAGATCGACGTCGACGCCAACCAGATGCTGATGCAGCAGTTCGGCATCCAGGGGATCCCGGCCGTCTTCGCCGTCGTCGCAGGGCAGGCACTGCCCCTCTTCCAGGGCGCCGCCCCCGAACAGCAGATCCGCGCGACCCTCGACCAGCTCGTCCAGGTCGCCGAGCAGCGCTTCGGCCTGACCGGTCTGACCGTCGACCCCGACGCCGAGCCGGGCGGCGCCCAGCAGGCCCCTCAGACCCCGGCGGGCCCTTACGACGCGGCTCTGGAAGCGGCCGTGGAGGCCCTGGACGCGGGCGACTTGGGCGGTGCGATCCAGGCGTACAAGAACGTGCTGAGCGACGACCCGGGCAACACCGAGGCCAAACTGGGCCTCGCCCAGGCCGAGTTGCTGCAGCGGGTGCAGGGGGCCGACCCGCAGCAGGTGCGCAAGGAGGCCGCGGAGAAGCCCGGCGACGTGGCGGCACAGATCGCCGCCGCCGACCTGGATCTGGTGGGCGGCCACGTCGAGGACGCGTTCGGGCGGCTCATCGAGACGGTGCGGCGCACGGCGGGGGACGACCGGGACGCCGCACGGCTGCGGCTGCTGGAACTCTTCGAGGTGGTGGGCGCCGACGACCCGCGTGTGACGGCCGCGCGGAGGGCGCTCGCGAGGGCTTTGTTCTGACCAGTCGCTAAACACCCGGGGTTGTGATGCCCGGGTGAAAGATTTGCCGACAGAGGTTGACGGCGGTCGCGCTTTACCAAATCTTGGTAATCGCGGCCGCTGTTACTGCGAGTAAGACTGGCCGGTTGTTCTGTCGGGTTCTGTCCGCTCTTCAACCGTTTCGCCATCTGCCCTTGTGCCACGAAGAGTTGCCGGGTGATGCCGGGCGGTCGTCGGGCGGTTATCCGGCCGTTACTAGTGAGTAACGAACCCCCTTGCGGGGGCGGCGAGAATGCACCACGATCGGCCACGCTCGGTCCATCGCCGTACCCGACGCCCAGCCGGGGCAACGGATTTCGTGGGTCCCCACCGAGCAGGAGCCGGCGGCAGTGGCGTCGGCTCCTGGACAGGGGGGTCTCCGCCGCGGCGGAGCCTGTCCGGAGGTTGTGCGTGATGCGTGTCAGGCGCGACCAGTGGTTGTCGCTCGGGGGTGATCGCCGGTGATTGGGGCGCATATCGCGCCTCCGAGCGCGGGCGCTCTCCTTCCCGAGGACGTAGCACTTCTCCCATCCCTGCCCGGCCGAGCCGCCGACCGGCGGCGAGCCGGGATCAGGAGATGTACGTCCGAGAAGGAGGAAATATGGAGTCCCAGGTGCGTGGCGGGACCAGATGGAAGCGGTTCGCTGTGGTCATGGTGCCCAGCGTGGCCGCGACAGCAGCAATAGGTGTCGCCCTCGCGCAGGGCGCTCTCGCCGCGTCGTTCAGCGTGTCGGGGCAGGATTTCAAGGTGACCGCGGGCCAGTTGGTCGGCACCGGCTTCACCCAGTACGGCGCGCTCGACACCGGCAAGGGCCTCGACGGCAAGGACCAGGCGCACCCGGTGGCGGTCTCGGCGTTCAACCACGCCACCATCACCAAGATGTGCCAGTCCGTGGTCACGCCGATCCCGTTCCTGAACAAGAACGTCACCTTCAAGCTGACCGCGGGTGACAAGGGCAAGGACGTCGAGGCGGAACAGCTCTTCATCGACGTCGCCGATCTCGACTCGACTCAGGCCGAGTTCAGCAACATCGACATCGGCGTCGCGGCCGGGAGCGTCACCAAGGGCCCGAAGCCCAAGGCCGACGAGATCCAGCAGCAGAAGACGAGCCCCTACGGGTTCGCCCAGCAGGCCGACAAGGCCGTGCTGACCGATGTGAAGCAGACGGCGTGGGCGACCACCGCCGGCACCTTCAAGCTCGCCAACCTGCACATGGGACTGCAGTGGGGCAGCGGCGCGGGAATCGAGTGCTACTAGGCACTCGGTGACGGGCGAGGGAGCCACCGGTCTCCCCGCCCGTCGTCTCTCGCCCCATCCCCCGACCCACCCCCACCGCAGCACCTCCCCTCACCACAGCAACACCGCTCCAGGGAGCTATTCGATGAACGCCGAGTCGCCCGCGCAGAACGAGCACTATCTCCGCGTCTTCCGGCGGCGCTTCCGTGACTGGCGGGGCGCCCGTCCGTTCTGGGCCGGACTGTTCGTCCTGTTCGGCGGCTTCCCGATCATGTACTTCCCGTACGCGCACATAAAGATCGGTGCGCTCACGGTGGCGATGGCGACCACCGCGGGAGCCGGGTCCCTGATCATCGGCGTGCTCCTGGTCGTCCTGGGCCTGACGCTGTGGTTCCAGCAGCACGTACGGGTCTTCGCGGGCGTCGCGGCGATCCTGCTGGCGCTGGTGTCCATCCCGGTGTCCAACTTCGGCGGCTTCGTCGTCGGGTTCCTGTTCGCGCTCATCGGCGGGGCGATGGCCGTGTCGTGGGCACCGGGCACGCCGCCCGAGCCGCAGGCGGCGCAGGAGGCGGGCACGGGCGAGGGCGGCGCCCCCGGGGCCGTGGACGGTGCGGGGCTGCCGAACGATCTGTCTGGAACGAGCCCGGCCAACGGGGCGAACGGGAGGCACAGTGCCGGCTGACGAGGTGACTCACGGGGCTGACGCGGACGCGTCCCGTGTGAGAACCGGGCCGCGCCACGCGGCCCCCAGGAAGCCGTTGTTCACCAGGTTCCACATGCCGGCCGGAAAGGCGATAGCCCTGGCGGCGATGCCGACTGCGGTCCTGATGGGGATGGGGCTCACGCCGACGCTCGCCCGCGCCGCCGACCACACGCCGTCGTCCAAGAGCCTGACGGTCGACGAGTACCAGAAGTGCGTGGAGGCCCTGGACGACTCCAAGGACGCCTCGTCCTCGCCGTCGCCATCCGCTTCGGCGAGTCCCTCGAAGTCCGCCGACACGCCGCAGCCGACGTCCTCGGCGTCCCCGGAGGCGCATTCGGGGAAGGCGTCGGGCACCACGCCGGGCAAGACCTCTTCGTCGGATTCAGGTTCCGACGACAAGGCCGGGCCCACGCCGTCGAAGAGCACGTCGGGCACCTCCTCGGGCAGCGGTGCGTCGACGCCCGGCCCGTCGGCCTCCCCGAGCGGCGGAAACCTGCTGGAGACGATCGGCGACGCCATCACGGGCGTCCTCACCGGCGGCTCCGGATCAGGTTCCGGCTCGTCCGCGGCCCCCTCCGCCACGCCGTCCCCCTCGGCCTCGGCGCCCGCCACGAAGGGCACCGACGCGCCGAAGGACCTGTCCGACACCGTCAAGGACACGACGGGGAAGGTCACGGGCACCGTCAAGGACACCGCGAAGGGCGCGACGGACACGGCGACGAAGGCGGCCTCCGAGGCGACCAAGGCGGCGGGTGACACCGTCAAGGCGGCCGAGTCCGCGGCCGCGAGCCCGTCCCCGAGCTCCAGCACGTCCGCGGAGGACTGCCCGGCGGCGACCGACGACGAGGGCGGCGTCGAGAAGATCTTGTCCCTGCCCGACAAGCCGTGGCACCTGCAAGCCAGCTCGCTGCTGCTCAAGGGCGCCGACTACCAGGGCGTCGTCAAGGTGCGCACCGCGAACGGCACCGTCAAGAGGGTCCTGAAGTACGTCATCTCCGACGGCACCGAGATCGGCGACCTGCACCAGCTGGTCGACGGCCCCAACGGCGTGACGTACCACGTCCAGGGCGCCAAGGGATCGAAGTCCACCATCACCGGCGGCAAGACGGTGATGTACACGGAGAGCATCTCCGGCAACCTGCTCGGTCTGATCCCCGTCACGTTCAGCCCGGACAGCCCGCCGCCGCTGAACATCCCGCTGATCTACTTCACCAACGTGAAGGTGACCCAGGCCGGCCAGTTCGGTGGAACGCTGACCATCCCGGGTATGCGTCAGTACATCACCGGCGCGAACTGAGCGCCCCTGAAGACCCGTTCGGGAGCCGCACACAGAGGGCGCCCCTCGCCGTACGGCAGGGGGCGCCCTCGCGTGTGTCAGTTGCGTCCGCCCTCGCCCAGGTGGTGGACGCGGACCATGTTCGTGGTGCCGGGGACGCCGGGCGGGGAGCCGGCGGTGATCACCACGATGTCGCCCTCGTTGAACCGGTTGAGCTTGACCATCTCCTGGTCGACCAGCTCCACCATCGCGTCGGTGCTGTTCACGAACGGCACGATGTGCGACTCCACGCCCCAGCTCAGCGACAGCTGGTTGCGGGTGGACTCGTCCGTGGTGAACGCCAGGATCGGCTGGGCCGCGCGGTAGCGGGACAGCCGGCGTGCGGTGTCACCGGACTGGGTGAAGGCCACCAGTCCCTTGCCGCCGAGGAAGTCCGCGATCTCGGCTGCGGCGCGCGCCACCGAACCGCCCTGCGTGCGCGGCTTCTTGCCCGGGACGAGCGGCTGAAGGCCCTTGGAGAGCAGCTCCTCCTCGGCCGCCTGGACGATCTTCGACATCGTCTTGACCGTCTCGATCGGGTACGCGCCCACGCTGGACTCGGCGGAGAGCATGACCGCGTCGGCGCCGTCCAGGATGGCGTTGGCGACGTCGGAGGCCTCGGCGCGGGTCGGGCGGGAGTTGGTGATCATCGACTCCATCATCTGGGTGGCCACGATCACCGGCTTGGCGTTGCGACGGCACAGCTCGATGAGTCGCTTCTGCACCATCGGGACCTTCTCGAGCGGGTACTCGACGGCCAGGTCGCCGCGGGCGACCATCACGCCGTCGAACGCCATCACGACGTCCTCCATGTTCGCCACCGCCTGCGGCTTCTCCACCTTGGCGATGACCGGGACGCGGCGGCCCTCCTCGTCCATGACGCGGTGGACGTCCTTGACGTCGTTGGCGTCCCGCACGAAGGACAGCGCGACCATGTCGCAGCCCATGCGCAGCGCGAACCGCAGGTCCTCGACGTCCTTCTCGGACAGCGCCGGCACGTTCACCGCGGCGCCGGGCAGGTTGATGCCCTTGTGGTCGGAGATGACGCCGCCCTCGATGACGATCGTCCTGACCCGGGGACCCTCGACGTCCAGGACCTTCAGCTCGACGTTGCCGTCGTTGATCAGGATCTGGTCGCCCTTGGAGACGTCCCCCGGCAGGCCCTTGTACGTCGTGCCGCAGATCGACTTGTCACCCGGCACGTCCTCGGTGGTGATGGTGAACTCGTCACCGCGCACCAGCTCGACCGGACCCTCGGCGAAGGTCTCCAGGCGGATCTTCGGGCCCTGGAGGTCGGCGAGGACGCCGATGGCCTTGCCGGTCTCGGCGGACGCGGCACGGACCCGGACGTACCGGCCCTCGTGCTCTTCGTGCGTGCCATGGCTGAAGTTGAAGCGGGCCACATTCATGCCGGCTTCGATCAGCGAGACGAGCATCTCGTGGGAGTCGACCGCGGGGCCGAGAGTACAGACGATTTTCGAACGGCGCATGGGGGCGATCCTATCGGTTTGTTTCGCTACGGAATATTCCGTCTGGCGGAAAATACAAATGGGCGGGTTCGCGCTCAGGCGAGAGCCGTCGAATTCCTTCACTCGCCCTTTCCGGTGCCCTTGCCGACCAGTGCGTAGGTCTGCGTGGCGATCTCCAGTTCCTCGTCGGTCGGCACCACCGCGACCGCCACCCGCGCCGACGCGGGCGAGATCAGCCGCGGCTGGTCGCCGCGCACGGCGTTGAGGTCGCCGTCCACCGCCAGGCCCAGCTCCTCCAGGCCCGCGACGGCGGCCTCGCGCACCGCGGCGGCGTTCTCGCCCACACCGGCCGTGAAGGCGATCGCGTCCACCCGGCCGAGTACCGCGTAATAGGCGCCGATGTACTTCCTCAGTCGATGGATGTAGATGTCGAAGGCGAGCCGCGCCTCCTCGTCGCCCTCGTCGATCCGCCGGCCGATCTCCCGCATGTCGTTGTCGCCGCACAGACCGAACAGACCGCTCCTCTTGTTGAGAAGAGTGTCGATCTCCTCCATGGACATTCCGCCAACACGCTGCAAATGGAAGATGACGGCCGGGTCCAGGTCACCGGAGCGTGTCCCCATCACCAGACCCTCGAGGGGGGTGAGCCCCATGGAGGTGTCCACGCACGTGCCGCCCCTGACCGCCGAGGCGGACGCCCCGTTGCCCAGGTGCAGCACGATGACGTTGACGTCCTCGGGCTCCTTGCCCAGCAGCTTCGCGGTCGCCCGGGACACATACGCGTGCGAGGTCCCGTGGAACCCGTAGCGCCGGATCCGGTACCGGTCCGCGATCTTGGGATCGATCGCGTAGCGCGCGGCGGACTCCGGCATCGTCGTGTGGAACGCCGTGTCGAAGACGGCGACCTGCGGCAGGTCCGGGCGCAGCGCCATGGCCGTGCGGATGCCGGTGAGGTTGGCCGGGTTGTGCAGCGGCGCGACCGGGATCAGCCGCTCGATCTCGGTGAGCACGGCGTCGTCGATGACGGTGGGCTCGGTGAAGAACATGCCGCCGTGCACCACGCGGTGGCCGATGGCGGCCAGCTCCGGCGAGTCGACGCCCAGCCCGTCCCTGCCCAGCTCCTCGGCGACCGCCTTCAGGGCTGCCTCGTGGTCGGCGATCGGACCGTTCTGCTCCCGGGTGTCGCCCGTGGTGAGCGCCGTGTGCTTGATCCGCGAGGTCTGCTCGCCGATGCGCTCGACGAGGCCCACGGCCAGCCTGCTGCCGTCACGCATGTCCAGCAGCTGGTACTTCACGGAGGAGGAGCCGGAGTTCAGGACGAGGACACGGGTCGGGCTCACGGGGCGGTTGCCTTCTGCTCGGGGATCTGGGCCTGGATCGCCGTGATGGCGACGGTGTTGACGATGTCGGAGACGAGGGCGCCCCGGGACAGGTCGTTGACGGGCTTGCGCAGGCCCTGCAGGACGGGGCCGACGGCGATCGCGCCGGCCGAGCGCTGCACGGCCTTGTAGGTGTTGTTGCCGGTGTTCAGGTCCGGGAAGATCAGCACCGACGCCTGCCCGGCGACCTCCGAGCCCGGCAGCTTGGTGGCGGCGACGCTGGGCTCGACGGCGGCGTCGTACTGGATCGGACCCTCGATCTTCAGATCGCCGCGGCGCTGCCGCACCAGCTCGGTGGCCTCGCGGACCTTGTCGACGTCGGCGCCGAAGCCGGAGCTTCCGGTGGAGTACGACAGCATCGCGATCCGCGGCTCCACCCCGAACTGCTCGGCGGTGGCGGCCGACTGGATGGCGATGTCGGCGAGCTGCTCGGCGTTCGGGTCCGGGTTCACGGCGCAGTCGCCGTAGACGAGGACCTTGTCGGCGAGGCACATGAAGAAGACCGAGCTGACGATCTTCGCGTCCGGCTTGGTCTTGATGATCTCGAAGGCGGGCCGGATGGTGGCGGCCGTGGAGTGCACGGACCCGGACACCATGCCGTCGGCGAGCCCCTCCTGGACCATCAGGGTGCCGAAGTAGTTCACGTCGGAGACGACGTCGTACGCCAGCTCGACCGTGACCCCCTTGTGGGCGCGCAGCGCCGCGTACTTCTCGGCGAAGGCGTCGCGCAGCTGAGAGGTGGCCGGGTCGATCAGCTGGGAGTCGCCGAGGTCGACGCCGAGGTCGGCGGCCTTCTTGCGGATCTGGTCGACGGGCCCGAGCAGCGTGAGGTCGCACACCCCGCGGCGCAGCAGCACCTCCGCGGCGTGCAGCACCCGCTCCTCGGTACCCTCCGGGAGCACCACCCGGCGCTTGTCGGCGCGGGCCTGCTCCAGCAGCTTGTGCTCGAACATCATCGGCGTGAGCCGGTCGCTGCTCGGCGCGGACACACGCTTGTTCAGATCCGCGGTGTCGACGTACCGCTCGAAGAGCCCGAGCGCCCGCTCCGCCTTGCGCGGGGTGGCCGCGTTCAGCTTCCCCTCCATGGAGAAGAGCTGCTCGGCGGTGGGGAAGCTGGTGCCGGACACCGACAGCACGGGAGTGCCCGGGGCGAGGCGCTCGGCCAGGGCGAGGACCTCGTCGCGGGGCACCTCGTTCAGCGTGAGCAGCACACCCGCGATCGGCGGGGTCCCGGCGCTGTGCGCGGCCAGCGAGCCCACGACGAGGTCGGCGCGGTCGCCCGGGGTGACCACCAGGCAGCCGGGGGTCAGGGCGGCGAGGAAGTTCGGCAGCATGGCACCGCCGAAGACGAAGTCGAGGGCGTCGCGCGCGAGGCCCGAGTCGTCGCCGAGCAGCACCTTGGCGCCGAGCGCGTGCGCGATCTGGGCCACGGTCGGCGCCGAGAGGGCGGAGTCGTCGGGGAGTACGTAACAGGGCACGGGCAGCCGGGAGCCGAGCCCCTCGGCGATCTCGTCGCGGTCCTCGCGGGCCACCCGGTTGACGACCATGGCGAGAACGTCGCAGCCCAGCCCCTCGTAGGCGCGGTAGGCGTTCGCCGTCTCGGCGCGCACCGACTCCGCGGTCTGCCGGCGCCCGCCCACGACCGGGATCACCGACGCCCCGAACTCGTTGGCGAGGCGGGCGTTCAGGGACAGCTCGTCCGGGAGCTGGGTGTCGGCGAAGTCGGTGCCGAGGACGAGGACGAACTCGTAGTCGCGGGCCACCGCGTGGAACCGGTCGACCAGCGTGGACACCAGCTCGTCCGTGCCGCGCTCGGCCTGGAGCGCGGACGCCTCCTGGTAGCCCATGCCGTACACCGTCGCCGGGTCCTGGGACAGCCGGTACCGGGCGCGCAGCAGCTCGAAGAGGCGGTCGGGGCCGTCGTGGACGAGCGGACGGAAGACGCCGACCCGGTCGACCTGCCGGGTCAGGAGCTCCATGACTCCCAGCTCGACGACCTGGCGGCCGTCGCCGCGGTCGATCCCGGTCACGTACACGCAGCGCGTCACGCGTGCTCTCCGTTTCGTCTCTCGAGGGGGTGGTCTTGACCGAATCCGAATGCTTTTGTGGAGTTCTGCGGAGGCTGAAAATCCTCCACGTGGGTGAGCAGAACCCTCTTGACAATACCCCTGGGCGCGGATAAGGCGCCCATCAGGTACCAGGGATCAAGGCCGGATATGCGCGATCGGCACCGGCCTGTGAGCCGTGAAACAATCGGACTGGCTCACCGGTATCGACAGCGAGCAGGAGACACAGCACGATGCGCATCGGAGTACTCACCGCAGGCGGCGACTGCCCGGGCCTGAACGCAGTGATCCGGTCGGTCGTGCACCGAGCGGTAGCGCAGTACGGCGACGAGGTCATCGGGTTCGAGGACGGCTACCGGGGCCTTCTGGACGGTCATTACCGCACCCTCGACCTCGACGCCGTGAGCGGCATCCTGGCCCGGGGCGGCACCATCCTCGGCTCCTCCCGGCTGGAGCGCGACCGTCTGCGCGAAGCCTGCGACAACGCCTCGGACATGATCCGCGACTTCGGCATCGACGCCCTGATCCCGATCGGCGGGGAGGGCACCCTGACCGCGGCGCGCATGCTCTCGGACGCGGGCCTGCCGGTCGTCGGCGTCCCCAAGACGATCGACAACGACATCTCCTCCACGGACCGCACCTTCGGCTTCGACACCGCGGTCACCGTGGCCGCCGAGGCGATGGACCGCCTGAAGACGACGGCCGAGTCCCACCAGCGTGTGATGGTCGTGGAGGTCATGGGCCGCCACGCCGGCTGGATCGCGCTGGAGTCGGGCATGGCGGCCGGCGCCCACGGCATCTGCCTCCCCGAGCGCCCCTTCGACCCGGCCGACCTGGTCAAGATGGTCGAGGAGCGCTTCGCCCGCGGCAAGAAGTTCGCGGTGGTCTGCGTCGCCGAGGGCGCGCACCCCGCCGAGGGCACGATGGACTACGGCAAGGGCGAGATCGACCAGTACGGCCACGAGCGCTTCCAGGGCATCGGCACGGCCCTCGCGTACGAACTGGAGCGGCGGCTCGGCAAGGAGGCCAAGCCGGTCATCCTCGGCCACGTCCAGCGCGGTGGCGTACCGACCGCCTACGACCGGGTGCTCGCCACCCGCTTCGGCTGGCACGCGGTCGAGGCGGCGCACCGCGGCGAGTTCGGCAGGATGACGGCGCTGCGCGGCACCGACGTGGTGATGGTGCCGCTGGCGGAGGCGGTGACCGAGCTGAAGACGGTGCCGAAGGACCGGATGGACGAGGCGGAGTCGGTGTTCTAGGACGCCGGGCTGCGTCCCGCCTTCACCGCCGCCCGGGGGCCGTGGGCGCGGGCGGCGGTGGCTCTGCGCAGCGGCGATGGTGCTGTTGTGCCGCCGGACGGTGGTGGTTCGCGCTGCCCAGGCGGTGGTCTTGTGCTGCCGGGCGATCGTGGTTCGCGCTGCCCAGGCGGTGGTCTTGTGCTGCC